>JBHIFL010000016.1:0-60361 GCA_046761065.1 Candidatus Heimdallarchaeota archaeon | reverse complement strand
ATCAAAAGATTGAGAAGCAAATCGCTGAGTTGCTAACTTCTGTTCAACGCTTCTAGGGTGTTTTCGAGAGGAAGTCATTTCCTTTGATGTAAAACCGTAGCAACTTATCTTTTCCTTTGCTAATCCCTATTCTCGGTGTCCTTCCTATATTTGAACATTCTCTCCCATCTGCAACATACAATGTCCCCTGGGTAAGATCTATGCCATGGTGTTCTCCAATGATCTTGAAGGCTTCCGTAAGCTTTCCGGGCCCACTTGTCAAGTTTTTAGGGTCCTTTGCTCTTCGATGTATTTGCATCAATTCGATTCCTTCTAAGGGTTCCACTGCCCGAATGAGGACAGCCCCTTCTTTATCCCGTCCCCGGGTAATGATATTAAACAACCAATGTATGCCATAAGACAAATAGATATAGGCGGTTCCTGCCTTATGATCCCGAAGGAATATTTTGGCCGCTTTCTTGGAATAAAAATGACATGCAGGATCGTTTTTACTGAAATAAGCTTCAGTTTCCACAATTTTTCCCTTTAGTGTTCCATAGGTGGTATGATGAACAAGTATCTTTCCCAATAATTCTTTTGCGACGTCTTCAGGATCCCTTTCATAGAATTCTCGTGGCAACGGGGGCTTCTTGGAGTAAACCAATCTAGTTTTAGCCTCCAATTTTCTATCAGGGCTCTTTTACCATAAGAAAATGATCGAATCGTAGTGAAAATAGATGTGAAGTATCTATCTCTTAAGATGTGATTGGACGTATTCTACGATTTCCTGGAGTGTGGTACCTGGACGGAAGATTTCTTCGATGCCCGCGTCTTTTAATTTCAGTAAATCATCGTCTGGGATTGTACCACCTGCGATGACAAGAATATCCTCGATACCTTCCTCTTGGAGGAGGGCTGTGACTCTGGGTAACAGTACGAGGTGGGCGCCAGACAAAATGCTCAACCCGATGACATCCACATCTTCTTGAATTGCAGCCTGAACAATCTGTTCTGGTGTTTGGCGTAATCCCGCATAAATGACTTCCATGCCAGCATCCCGTAGACCGCGTGCAACGACCTTCGCCCCGCGATCATGCCCATCTAGCCCCGGTTTCGCAATGAGGACTTTAATCTTCTTGGTTTCCACTTCCATTGGCGTCTTCTCCTTTCAAAAAATACTTTTCTCCTGATACTCGCCATAGACGGTTTTGAGAGTATCGATGATCTCTCCAAGAGTACAAGAAGCTTTCACAGCTTCTATGACATATGGCATTACATTCTCATCGCGCTCTGCGGCTTTCTCTAGGTTATTAAGAGCACGTTCAACACTTAATTGATTACGTTGCTGTTTCACAAGGTGGAGTCGTTCCAGCTGCTTCCTTTCAATTTCCGGGTTAATCCGAAGAAGTGGGATCTCAATGCGCTCCTCAGGATCTATATATTCATTCACCCCACATATAATCCGTTTTTTCTCATCTATTTCGCGTTGGAACTGATAGGCGCTTTTTGCGATTTCTCGTTGTGGGAAGCCTTTCTTGACGGCTTCGACCATCCCGCCCATTTCATCAATTCGATCTATGTACTTCATCGCTTCTTCCTCTATCTGATCGGTCAGCCATTCAATATAATAGGAGCCGGCTAAAGGATCGACAGTATGAGTAACCCCACTCTCATGAGCTATAATTTGCTGCGTTCGTACGGCTATTCGGACCGCCTTTTCCGAGGGCAGCGCCCACGCCTCATCCATGCTGTTTGTATGTAACGATTGGGTTCCCCCAAGCACAGCAGCTAATGCTTGGATTGTCACTCGTACGACATTATTTTCAGGTTGTTGGGCGGTAAGTGCAAAACCGGAGGTCTGGGTATGGAACCGCATCCACATCGAGCGTGGCGTTTTTGCTTCAAAGCGTTCCTTCATAAAGCGCGCCCACATTCGCCGGGCTGCCCGAAATTTCGCTACTTCCTCAAAGAGATCATTATAAGCGGCAAAAAAGTGAGAAAGGCGGAGTGCAAATTTCTCAATATCTAACCCACGGGTAATTGCAGATTCAACATAAGCTAATCCATCTGCCAAAGTGAACGCCAATTCTTGAACGGCAGTGGCCCCAGCTTCGCGGATATGGTACCCACTTATGCTTATAGTATTCCATTTTGGCACATGTTTAGTACAATACTCCACTACATCTATAACTAGCTTAACTGCCGGATCAGGTGGGAATATGAACGATTTTTGTGCGATGAACTCTTTTAGAGCATCATTTTGAACCGTTCCACCGAGCTGGTTCATAGGGACTCCTTGGTTTTCCCCTACTACCAGATACATGGCCAAAAGAACAGGAGTAGGCATATTGATTGTCATTGAAGTAGTCACACGATCTAAGGCGATTCCTTCAAAAAGGCGTTCCATGTCTTCCAACGTATCTATTGCTACTCCACAGACCCCTACCTCGCCAACAGCTTTTGGGGAATCGGAATCGTAACCGTTGATGGTAGGAAAATCAAATGCGGTCGAGAGTCCCGTTTCACCCTCCGCTAAAAGATACTTGAATCGTTGGTTTGTTTCTTCGGCTGACCCATACCCTGAGAACTGGCGTAGGGTCCACAACCGTCCTCGGTACATTGTGGGATGGGGGCCGCGGGTGAAGGGATAGGTCCCAGGATGACCGAGGTCCCGCTCATAGTCAAGCGTTTCGATATCCGTGGGAGTATAGATTTGTTTGATGGGGATTCCTGAAGCGGTTTTGAAAACAGATTGTCTTTCAGGAAACCTATTGGTATAATTTGTTAGGGTAGTGTTTTGCCATTCACTTTCATTTTCTTTCAATTTTTTCAGATACTCTTTGCTAAACAATCCTGTCACCGTTCTATGCCATATATCCTTGACTCGCAAGAACCATTAAGAGGAAAAAAGTTTTTCCCTTTTGATTGATAGATTCCCAGATGCCTAAGCCATTTCCTTCAAACGAGGAATATATATTGTAAATTACGCTCAGTTGAGCTGTTCTGCAGCTGAACTCTATGTCTTTTTTAATCTTATAACACATACATACGCATAGGTAAAAGTAAAATTCGAGTAGGTTAAGGGGTTGATGCGTCAGTATCAGCATCAATCGAGATGATGGGCTTTTCTGTTTGTTGTGATCTTATGATTTTGGGTTGGAACACCTTCATGAGCCGCTTTAAGCTAGGAGTCTCCTCCTCGTTGAGTAAGGGGTACTCTTCCAGCTTTGCAGGAAGGTCAATTGCCCCGAACACGATCGGGAAAATCTCTTCAAGATGTCTGACACCCACAACTGAGATCTTCTTCTCTTCTATCCGGGCGAGTTCATCTTTTTCGAGGCGCATATAATTGGTTTGCGGGATGATTACCATCCGTAGATTACTTTCGAGGGCTGCCACAAGTTTCCCGCTCCCTCGAAAATCCAGTCCACCTACTGGTCCAACTTCGCCTCGGATTGTGATTTTTCCAGTCATTGCAACATCAGGCTTCACTGGAATCCCTAACAGCGCAGATATCAGGGCGATCGCGAAGGTGACTCCCGCGCTGGGTCCTGCGGTTTTATGTTCTTCAGAATCTACTCCTTCGAGGGGAGTTATAAGTTCCATGAATATATCTTTTGTTGAAAAATTGATTCCATACTTCCAGGTTAAATAAGCCTTCACATTTTCAATACTTTCTTTGATGCTTTCTCGAACACTCCCTGTGACAATAGTTTTTCCCGTACCTTTCTTAACATGGCATTCAACCACTCCAACAATCCCCTCCTGCCCCTCCATTACAGCAGCCAAGCCACAAACTTTTCCAACTGTCGGCTTTTTGGGGAGAACAAAGTCTTGATATGAGCGTAATTCGTCGATTTTCTTGTCCTTAATTTGTTCAATGGCCTCTGCAAAGTGGGAAAGTCTCAATGGGTAACTTTCAAGAAGTATTTCAAGAAAAGATACATCAAGATCCAAGGAATTATCCTCTTGGTCAATATTTAGATTTAAGAAAAGGCGGCGTAAGTCATCTTCAAATAAATCCAGCGCGATTTCTGCTTGAAATCCTTCTCCTGACTTAAGCTGCTTAATATATCGGTGTCCAGCATATAATTCCTGAATTCGAACCCGATTTGCTTCACCTACCAATTTATCTATATCGCGTCCGCTCATTGTACGGTTTCCGAAGAGGCGGAGAATTTTCTGAGGGGAAACTTCGGGGCCTAAAAGATCGACAAAATGTTGCAAATGTTTCTCGAGAATGGAGATGCGTTCAGCATCATCCCGGGGATAGGGGATTTCCACAATGTATGGCTTGAACCGACTTAACACGGCCGGATCAATGATATCCATTCGATTCGTGCTTGCAAACACGATCACTCCCTCGTTTGGTGTCATCCCATCTAATTCGGTTAGTATTTGATTGACAATTTTATCTCCTACTTCACTAACGGAGGTACCCCGTTTCCGCGCAATCGCATCAAATTCATCAAAAAAAATAATAGCCCTCCCCTCACGGCGCGCAATCTCAAAAAGATGCCGTATATTCTTCTCACCTTCCCCTGCCCATTTGGACATTAATTGGGCAGCATTAACTGTGAAAAAAGGGGCTTGAAATGTCCCACACAGCGCCTTCACAATTAATGTCTTGCCCGTTCCTGGGGGACCATACAGGAGAAAACCTCTGGGCGGAGTGTATCCAGCGGCAATGCTGAGTTCTCGGTCGAGTGCCAAGCTTACAATCTTGAATATTTTCTCTTTGATGCCAAACAGTCCCCCAACGTCTTCTAGGCGGGTTTTAGGGCGAACCCGCATTATCGTGCTGACGACTTCTTCGGATACCTCTGCTTGAACATGTCTTCGGAGATGTTTCTTGACATCCCGGAACTCTTTAATCCCCAATTTCTGTTCTGTTGGGTCTTTTTGGGCTTTCATACTCCATCGAGTTGTTACCAACTGAATTACACTTACAATGTCACTGGGAGTTAAATTGACGCCGATTTCTGATGCATTTCTTTCTAGTTCGAAGAACACCTTTCGGTGATCCAAATCGATATTGAACCTTGCTAAAGTATTCTTTGTGATTCCTAGAAGCATCTCTGGGGTAATCCCTTCGTCGAAGTCTACAATCTCCCCTCTACGGCGAATATCGCTCCGTACACGTTCCATATTCTTTGTCGCACAAGCCACTAGAAGTGAACAGTCAGAATCTACGATCTCATCGAAATAGGTCAAGATTGCACTTTCGACCTTGGTATCCTCTCTTGAGGAGGACGCGTCCACATCTTTTTTCTGTGAAAAAGCATCAAATTCATCAATGAATAGAATTGCAGGTGATTTCATCGCATCTTGCAATATATTACTCAGCTTGGCGGATGATTCTCCATACCATTTTGAGAAGACATCAGAGGCTTTCACAATGATTGGTCTCACAAATAAATTCTCACTTAGCCCGAGTTCAAAAACCTCTCTCATGATGACCTTGGCCATCAACGACTTCCCTGTTCCCGTGTCCCCCCGAAAGAAGAAGATTTTCGCCGGTGGTAATTTTGTTTTTTCTAACGTTTTCTTGTCCTTCAACACATGATAGAAGGCGGCGTGCATCAGACGGTCAAATTCTTTCTCCCGCCCCACCATATTCCATCTTCGGTGGATAAGTTGTCGTCGTATCTTCTTGCGATATTCGATTTTCTGTTTGCGACTCAATTGCGCGTTTTTCCAGGTCCGATACTCCGGATCAATGGCCGTCAAGAACCAATGACAATATTTCCTTAGGTGTGGGTGGCGTACATACCACGGCTCAAAGCCTTTCTCCCGCTCGTATGAGAATTGCATATTATGATTCCTCCGTTCCGTGTCTGTCGCCTTCTTCTGTTTTCCCCAAATCAATATCTTTTTCTTCTGGGGGTGGATATCCTTTCATTAACATGCGTTCTTCATAGTCTAAGTCGATATTCCGGGCTTTTCGCCGCATTAAAACACTGGTTCCGAAGATGACTACTTGAAATACAACAAAGCCGAGGATAAATTCTCCAGTAAACAAACCTTGTACTATGAGAATTATAGGTGTAGAAAGGTTCAGAAAGAATAACCATCGAAGGTAGGACCCGTAAAGCCGATATTTCACATTTTCGTAGGGCAAATTTCTTACTTTTTTATCGGGTACAGTCATTCTATATGCCACAAGGCCCATTGGAAATGGTATCAGGAAAAAAACCATTAAAACATATTGATGAATCGGCAACAAACTGATCAGACTCGCCGTCTTTTCAACAATAGCTGTGGGATCTGGCTCATTGCTGTCGGTAGTCGGTTCGCCAGTCGCAGTGAAGTTCACAACTGCTTTATATTCAAGGTGAACTCCCATTCCCATTCGTTGGAAATTGGCAAGCTCTATATCACTTAAACCAATCCCCATCCCATCTCCTCCCTGGTGTCGATGAATTATTGTCAAATTGGCAGGACCACTGACCATATAAGTGAGAGTGATGATATAGCTCCCCGGTTCTCGCGCCCAAATTGTTACTGCTGTGATGTTATTTGATTGAGACGAGTAAGACTCGTAACGAGATGATGAATTAACAGCCACCGCAAATTGGATTTGATAGCCTTCAATAATGAATTTTATTCCATCATCGATTTGGCCCGACACTTCGACATTGAATGTTTCAAAGGGCTCCGCCGCCACTGGTCGGATGACAAAAAGCAACGAGCACACGACAAGAAGAATGATGCCACTTAATTGGATAATCTTTTTTCCCTTCATCCCGCCTTCTCCTTAATTCTATAAGGTCTAAAGAATCTATAGGATCCCCAATATTCCTGTCGGGTTAGTCTGCCTCTGTTGAGTTTTTTTCTAGAAAAGGGATTTGTAGCTATGTTTTTAGATGCTTTATAAGTCACTCTTTGAGCCATACAATCATTCTCCGATCTTATTTTTGTCGAATGCGCGTCTGTCGCTGCTTTCATTTAATGAGCTCATCATTTCCCAAACCTGTCCCCCACTTCATGTGATTGGGTAGGTCGCTCGTTGAACCCTTCAAGTTCAGAACTCGCCTCTTCCTCTCGAAGGACGAGCGTCCCCCCTATTACAATTTTCCCAGTCATAGTAGAAAAGATTTTCCAATTGCCTCCAACTACATTAATTTTCACATCAGGATTGATAAAGATCTTGGAAAAGGAAATTTTCATGGGTCTGAGGTTAACAATCACTTAACTATAGATGAATTCTGGCTTATTCTATTCGCTAACTGGGGACAGGTGAGAAAAACCTTATCAGCTTTGAATAATAACTTCTCCAAGCAAATAATGTGAAAATAACTCTCTTTTGAATCTTATATGACACAGATAATATCTAACCATATTCACAGCGACAGAAATGTGTTCATTTTGAATTTCGTCTCAAAATAAATCAAGGGATTGGATAATTTAATTATATTTATTATTTTGGTCATAATCCTTCTATTTTCACAATTTTCTAATGAAAATGAAAGGTGCTTTAAATTGAAGCAGGGCTTGAAAATACATACAAAAGCAATCTCACAAATGATATATTGACTTGACTTTTGGATGCTAAAAACTTATGTTAGCTTTTCCCAATCTTTGGCGATATATATATTAAGGGGTATATTTGTTAATATTGACCAAATATAAAAACGGTGGAGTGATAACAATGAGCACTAAAACCAGGAAAACCTTAAGCAGAAAGGCCCTAGGAATAGCAATAGTCGGTTTCTTTATTGTAATGCCCTTTTCGGGCTGCATCGGACAAGAGAAAGTCGAGCGTGTCCTTCGTATAGGACATGACCACGAACCAACCTTCATGGATCCTGCCCTCTTCACCTGGACAGCTGATCATGCGATTCTATCCAATATTTACAGCTACCTAATCGGATTCGAGCCCGGAACATTCAACATGATCGGTGATCTTGCTAAGGAAGTGCCAACTATCGAAAATGGGCTCATGTCCCCTGATGGCAAAACCATCAAATTCGAGCTCAGAACAGACGCGAAATGGCATCCTGGCATCCCCGGGACTCCTCATGAAGGTAAAGACTATGGCAAAGTCACAGCTCATGATGTGGTCTTTACAATAGAGCGAAACATGGGGCTCCATGATCTCGCACCCGGCGATGTCATCTATGGAATGTTATACAAAAACGTGGACTATGTTGAAGCAACAGACGATTACACAGTCGTTATCCACATGAAAGAAGTCGATGTCGGACTGCTTTGGGCTTTGGCACCCTATCGGAATGGTGCAATCGTTCACAAGGAAGCAATCGAAGACTATGGGGCCGGGATTGAAGGTGAGTATTTCAAGTGGCCCATAGGGAGTGGTCCTTTCAAGTTCGATCATTGGACCGAGAATGAAGAATTTGTCATCGTGAAAAATGAGGACTACTATGGTAAAGAACCTTGGCTAGATAAGATCGTTTACATCCCTTACGAGGACGAGAATGTTCGGTACACGGCGTTGGAAGCGGGAGACATAGATATTGCCTCCCCAATGTCCCTTAAAGAACTTTGGGATGAAACAGCAGCCAATCCCGACTTAGAAATTACCTCCCGTGTCGGCTTAGGGAATCGTGGAATCTCTTTCAACTTCGAGTGGGAGGCTCCTGATGGACGCAAACCACTAAGTGATGTGAGAGTTAGGCGAGCTATAGCTCATGCAACAGAAAAGGAAACAACCATCCCCGCTCTTCTTGTTGATACCCCAGCCGTAGGGTTCCTGAACCCAGGTTACGCTGGTTCCATTTACAAGGAGGAAGACTTCCCACCAGAGTACTTGTATCCCTATGATATCGAGAAATCCAAGAAACTTTTAGCCGAGGCAGGATATCCGGATGGTATCGATCTGATTTTCCATACTGTGACCCTTCCGCCACTTGATATCCTCGCACCGGTGTATAAAGAGCAGTGGGCCAAAGCTGGCATCCGGATCGAGATCGTGTTGGAAGAAACGAGTGCATGGTATGAACGGATGGTCATAAAAGCCGATTATTGTGTCGGCTGGCTCCCCTTAGGCGCTCGACCCCCTGAGTCTATTGTTATTTTGACTACAATTTTCCATTCGGTAAAACCCGGTGAGCCATATGGTCTGAATTTTGCCAAATACAATAACTCCGAAACGGATGCACTAATAGACCAAGCAGCTGTAACAGTGGATACTGAAGCTCGCTATGAACTATACCGACAAATTCAGATCAACCTCATGAGAGATCTTCCAGTTTATCCTTATACATGGGAAATGACTTGGCTTGCGAACAACAAAAAGGTCAAGAACATCTATGTCGACCTGTTCAACGCGCATGGCGACTGGATGGAAGAAATAGTCATCGAAGAAGGGTAGCAATCTGGTACTTTTCAGTGATCTAGCTTCCTCAATCCCCCTTTCCCTTTTTTATTTTTGCTCCACCAAATATAGCAGGACTGAGCTAGCTATTTAGGAAGGTATTCCTCGCACATCCCCATCTAGTCCTCAGAGAGAACTCAATAACCTACTCAAAAGGAAAGGAGAATTGGATCAAGTTCAGTATTTGGAGAAGTCTTATCTATCGTAGTCAACTGTAGTTCCAGAACTATATTTTTTCTCCCCAATTCTTTGATTTGGTCTGTAAGTATGTGATGTGGCGGTCAGTTATTATCCCACGAAATCCATCCCACCTCTTCTAATTGATATAATGGACGAACAGAGTCTTTTACCTTTCTAGAAGCTCTTATTAGTAGTGTAGAAAGCAACTCACAAAATGGTTTTTTTCTAATTCGAATCTTCTAGGCTTTTTACACGCACACTTCTCTTCAGCCATCGGGCAACGAGGGTGGAAGCGACAGCCAGAAGGAGGATGAATTGGGTTAGGAACATCCCCTCTAAGAATGATACGGTCTTTCTTGTGTCTAGGATTCGGAATTGGAATAGCAGAGAGGAGAGCCTTGGTATAAGGGTGTTGGGGATTGCCCAATAATTTGATACGTTCTCCCATTTCAACTATTTGGCCTAAATACATGACTGCAATCATATCGCTCATATATTTGATCACACTGATGTCATGAGCAATGAAAAGGTAGGTTAACCCAAATTCTTTTTGTAAATCGTTCATTAAATTGAGGATTTGCGCTTGAATAGAAACATCAAGTGCGGAAACCGGTTCATCAGCAATTATCAGGGTAGGGTTAAGAGCTAACGCCCGGGCTATGGCAATTCGTTGCTTTTGCCCGCCACTAAACTCATGGGGGTATCTATTTGCATGATCTGGGGAGAGTTCGACGAGTTCCAGCAGCTCCTGAACTCTTTTAGTTCTTTCGCGAGTGGTTCCCATGCGATGAATTCGAAGTGGTTCACTGATGATGTCTTTCACCTGCATACGTGGATCAAGAGAAGAAAATGGGTTTTGAAAGATAAGCTGCATTCGACGTCTTACATGCATTAGATCCTTCTTTTTCAGCCCTATCAACTCAATCCCATCAAAAGAAATCTCTCCAGAAGTTGGTTCGATCAGACGTAGAATGCATTTGCCGGTTGTGGTTTTCCCACACCCCGACTCGCCTACCAACCCAAGAGTTGTTCCTCGATTGACAGTAAAGGTGATATTATCAATTGCATGAACTTTTCGCTTGTCTAAGAAGGCAAAGAGCCCTTTACCCAATTCAAAATGTTTTGTGAGATTTCTTACGTCTAAGAGAATTTCCGTCATCGAACGTTCTCCATTCTTTCTTATACCACTTACTTTGAGTATAGAAAGCAACTTACTGTGTGGTCCGGGCTTACCTGCATCTGGGTAGGGATTTCTCGCCTACAGACATCCATTGCATGGGAACATCGGGGAGCAAATTTACAAGCTTTCGGTAAATCAATGGGGTTCGGCACTCGCCCTTTAATTATTTCTAAACGGTTTAAATCCACGTCTAATCTTGGAAGGCAATTCAAAAGCGCCTTAGTATAAGGATGTTGCGGGCTGTCAAAGATATCCAGAATTTGAGCTGTTTCTACTATGCTTCCTGCGTACATTACAGCGACCTTATCACACATTTCAGCGATTAGGCCCATATTATGGGTGATAAGTAAGATGGCTAGTCCTAATTCCTTTCGCAGTTTTAACATAAGGTCAATGATCTGTGCTTGAATCGTCACATCGAGTGCAGTAGTGGGCTCATCTGCAATTAACAGATCTCCTTCACACGCCAGAGCCATAGCAGTCATTACTCGTTGTTGCATACCACCGCTAAATTCGTGGGGGTACTCACCCCTTCTGCTTTCGGCCTGAGGGATTCCGACCAATTGGAGCATTTCCACGGTCTTTACAAATATTTCTTCTTCAGAGAACGTTTGCGCTTGGTGAATTTCGAGAACCTCGTCAACTTGGTTGCCCACCTGAAAGACGGGATTGAGAGAACTGGTTGGATCTTGAAAAATCATTGAGATTTGATTACCTCGAATAGCTCGCATTTCCTTTTCCGTTTTTTCAAGCAAATTGTCGCCTTTGAAGAAAATCTTGCCACCGACAATTCTTCCAGGAGGATCGGGAATTAATCTCAAAATTGATAAAGCAGTCACACTTTTTCCACAACCTGACTCCCCCACAAGTCCAAGGATTTCCCCTGGATCTATACTAAAATTGACCCTATCAACCGCCTTCAACTCACCTTCTCTCAGATAGAACGAGGTCCGAAGATCTTGAACTTTTAGAAGTGGTTTAGTCATCTTTATTATCTCTCTCTTTTAAGACGGGGATCTATGGCGTCTCTTAACCCGTCCCCAAACATATTGAAGCCTAATACGGTAATTGTAATGGCTAACCCGGAGAATAGGCACATCCAAGGACTAATGCGTAGATAATTGAGCCCATAGTTCATCATATAGCCCCATGTGGGCGTGGGAGGTTGAACTCCAAGTCCTAGGAAGCTCAGACTTGCCTCCGCGAGGATGGCGGTGGCCAGAGACATCGTGACTTGGACAATGATTGGTGATAGGCAATTAGGTAAAATATGGTGGATTATAATGTCAATATCACCCGCGCCTGTCACCTCAGCGGCGGCGATATATTCTTGCTCTTTGACCGATAAAGCAGATGACCTTATAAGTCGCGCGTAATTTGGCGTAATGATGATTCCTATAGCCATCATAGCTTGAGTGAGTCTATCTTCAAACAGATGGAAGTGCCATACTGTGACCCCTCCTTCCAAGGCTGCCAAAAGTAAAATCGCTAGTATAATTCCAGGAAAAGAAAAAAGCAAGTCGACCACTCTACTGACAACGAGATCTGTTTTCCCTCCATAGTAGGCTGCGAAGACGCCCATGGGAATTCCTAAAAGAAGCGCGAATCCCACGGAAATGAGTCCGACTTTAATGGAAACACGTGATCCGTACACAAGGCGGCTGAAAATATCTCTTCCGAAGAGGTCTGTCCCTAATAGACGTGTATGGGTGATTCTGGCTTGGTATAACGTGATAATGACCAGTCCTGTGGCTGTAAGAAACAGGAGAACCAGTGCTATAACTATTAATCGCGGAACTAGCTCTTTTGGTTTTGTTCCGTAACGGTTTGTTACTATAATAAAGAGAATTCCGAAAACAATACCCCCCGTCACCGCTACGAGGAAAAGTGGGTTTGGATCACCGAACTTATCCAGTAAGTCTATTGGCCACCCTCCGTCAGATGTTGGATGCTGAGTGGCTATGAAAGGTGCAAAAATAGCAATAAGGATGACACTTGCAATGACTGCTAACCCAATCATTGCGGTGATGTTCTCTTTAAGCAATCGAATAGTGTCATAGTGTCTGAGATAGAGGTTTCGGAGCCAAAACTCTCGTGGAAGCGTCACATCTGATTCTATGGTTTTTCCTGATCCAAGATCTCTCATGATATTCGACTCTCACAAGTTTTATTCTATTCATATTTAATACGAGGATCGAGGTATGTGTACAACACATCCACGGCGACATTAATGAGGAGATAAACAACCGAAAAAAAGAATACGCTGGCCTGAAGTTGAGGGTAATCTCTTCCAAAGGTCGCATCAATTAGTACCCTCCCTAATCCGGGACGGGCAAAGACAAACTCGGCTAAAACGGTTCCTCCTAACAAGAAACCGAAATTCATACCGACAATTGTTATTACAGGAATCATGGCGTTTCGCATGGCATGCCGATAGATGATCCGGCGTTCCCAAGCACCCTTCGCATGGGCTGTTCGGATGTAATCTTGACGTAACACGTCCAACATACACGAACGGGTAATTCGTGCTGTCATAGCAGCATTGCTAAATCCGAGAGCGAATGCGGGCAAAATGAGGTGTTTCAGATAGTCTACTGGATTGGAGAACTTGCCTGCTTGAGTTGCAGGGAGCCAACGCAAATAGACCCCAAACAGGAGCATCAGAAGTATTCCGAAATAGAAAACAGGCATGGAAACTCCCAACATGGATAGTGTCATTGTTAGGTGATCAGTAAACATATTCCGCTTCTTTGCGGAGATGACGCCTGCCGGAATTCCAATAGCTACTGAGACCAAAATACTGGCACCAGCGAGCGCCAAAGTATGGGGGAACATTTTTAAGACTTTTTCCATCGTCGTTCGTCGATATATCCATGACTCCCCAAAATCAAGTCGGAAGGCTTTAACTATGAAGTCGAGATATTGCGCATATAGGGGCCTATCTAAACCAAGCCTTGTACGGATCGCTTGGATAGTTTCAGCTTCACACTCCACTCCACAAATTACAGCGACGGGATCACCTGGTGCCAATCGCATAGCAAAGAACAAAATGGTCAGTACGACGAAAACAGTTGGGATTAGTGCCAATAAGCGCTTCACCAAATACTTAATCATATTTTTATCCACACGACCAGTTTTAGGAGTTTTCTTTATTTGGGTTTAATAAAGTATCGTCTCTACTTGGATTGATCGGAGTATATGAACATTTTTGTCCTCTCCCTGAAAAGGGGGATTGGGTGTCAGAATTAGATTAGGGAATGATATAGACTTCAACTACCCTGTTGGCAAAGTTGTGGTTAGATCATTATCTATGAACTGAGAATATGAAAAACAACCAAGCAACTAAATGGGATGAGCCCCAAAAGGAGGAGTAACAATTTAAAGATGATATCCTGTGGTAATGTGCCATAGAGGAGTGGCAAGAGAAATGGGACGATTGCCGCAAGAACGAAATTATAGAGGACAAATCCTATCAGGGGAGGTCCCCGGAATACCCTTCCCTTATCGTTGAATTTCATGTACCAAGGGCCATTGTACGCTTTTGTCAGAATTTGGATGGGGAGTTCATCTCTAAGAAGGATCACAACCCACCAATGATACCATGATACAAAAATCCACACGTCGTAGCCTCTATGTAATAGTAGACTACCAGCGAGAATTGCCCGGCCATCACAATCTTCTTTCATCGAGGTTAAGACTTCGTCGGGTGTCACAAGACGATCTACTGTAAGATATTGGACGAAATCCGAAACCCACTCGATTTGTGATAAAATGAAGGCTTCAATTAGTTTGATTTCATAGATTCTTGGATCCTTGATGTTATCTGGCATTCCTGTACGCTCTTTATCAACCCGAAGTACCTTTTCAAACATTTTGTTAAAATCACTGATCTTTGGATTATTAGGCTCTAGCAGAATAGAGGGGTTGATCCGGCGATGAAGTTGCTCCTCTAAAACCAATGGATTAATAGAACCACCGAAAAGCAAAAGGAAATTCGCAATCAAAATCCATAATACGATTTTTTTCCGATGTGGGACCAATTTAGGTACATCCGGTGTGGAGGATCCTAACGGTTACCTTATCAAGATAGCACACTCCTCCCTATATTTTTATTTTTCAAGTCATTTCAAGGAATTAATGTACTATTTACATCGGAAAGCGCGTGATATACCGTTCAGAATTTTATATTTTCGTGAAAGATCATAGAAATAAAATGAGGGGCTAAAGTTCTTTGTAAAAGTGGACAAAGCAGTAAGTGATGTGGTTAGCGCCTATCCACCACGATTTGACCCTCCTTCATGACCACCACGATTTTCTCTTTGTTCTGTAAGATTGTTATATCTTCTAGCGGATTTCCTTCAACAATTAAGAGATCTGCCTTCTTGCCTATTTCAAGGGTGCCAATGTTTTTTTCTAATCCTAAAGCTTCAGATCCGGTCTTTGTCGCGGCTACAATAGCCTCCAAAGGAGTCATGCCTACCTGGTTGACAAGAATTTCCAATTCTACAGCGTTTTCCCCATGAGGTATGATAGATGGGCCACAAAAATCCGTCCCTAAGGCGATTTTGACACCAGCTTGGTACGCTTTCTTGATCGACTCAAGATGGGCTTTATGCGCTTCTTTTGCTTTGAGAAGGCCATAATCCGGAGTCCCTACTTCCTCACCCCGTGTTACAATTGCATTAACAATAGCAAATGTCGGCACAACAATGGTCTTTTTTGCCTTCAACAGCTCAATTGTCTCTTTGTCGAGGTAAATCGCGTGTTCTATTGTGTCTACACCATTTCTGACCGCGTTCTGAATGCCTTCCGGACTTTGAGCATGGCTCATTACTTTGATGCCAACTCGGTGGGCTTCAGTCGTTATAGCAGCGATCTCTTCGTCGACAAATTGGGCCTGAGTTGGGCTATCCTTCTCGGACATGACGCCCCCTGTTGTACAAATCTTAATAACATCTGCTCCGGCTCGTACCTGTTCGCGTGCAGCTTTTCGGCACTCATCAACCCCATCAGCAATTCTTCCGTGGCCATAAGGCCCAGTAACCCATTCTAGGGGTAATTCATGGGTGTCTCCGTGGCCTGCAGTCTGTGTGATGCATTGATGGGCTGCCACGATCCGCGGACCAGGGATTGTACCTTCATCGATGGCTTTCTTTAGATAAACGCTTAGGTCTGAGCCCGCACATCTAACGGCTGTGAATCCACTTTCAATGAGTTTTTGAACATCTACAGTCGCCCTAGCGGCTCTTAGGGCAGGTGGATCCAACGTCCAATCAATTGGGTTCATGGTACGTACGCCCATAAGGTGCAGATGGGCGTCAATAAGCCCTGGTATGATTGTTTTGCCTGTCGCATCAATCACCTGCGATTCAGCAGGGATGAGAACATTAGCACCGATGTCCACGATTTTCGAGTCTTCAATCAATACCGTGGTGTTTGGGTGGGGGGTTCCGCCCGTCCCGTCAATTAGAATCCCGTTCTTTATTGCGATTTTCATCAATTCACCGACTACTTTCTCAATAATTGCTTGAGACCTTTGTTATGAGCTTAAATATTTTTTGGCTATCACTGAAGAGAAGGATGGTTTTAGCTCCTTGTTGCACGAAAGTTCCGTGAAGGAGGGATTCTTCTACCTTTTCGCTCTGTAATTGGCCCTATTGGCCTCTTAAGAGATCTTTTAAGCCCTGTTTTCGTCTTATTAAGCGAACTTGACCATTAGAAATTAGAACCTCTGCAGGGAGTAACCGGCTATTGTAGTTGGAAGCCATCGAAAAACCATAAGCACCGACATTCATAATAGCTAGCAAATCCCCTTCGATTACTGCAGGAAATGGTCGATCTCTAGCTAGAAAGTCGCTGTTTTCACAAAGGTACCCAACAATATCGACAGTCCAATCGGACGAGGTTCTCGCTTTGTGTACAGGGATAATTTCATGGTATGCATTGTATAAGGCAGGTCTAAGTAGATGATTGAATCCAGTATCGACCCCAATGAGTTTATTTTGGTCCTTTGCTTTAATCGCCGTGACTTGAGTTAGCAACACTCCGGATTCCGCAACTAGAAATTTTCCAGGCTCAATTGCTAAAGTTAATTGCTTTCCATATTTTTCTGTCCAAGAAGAAAAGCGTTCGACCAAGGAATGACAGTAAGCCCTTACATCAACGGATTTTTCATTCGTTTTGTAGGGAATCCCAAGTCCTCCACCAAAATTAATGAACTTAAGATTCTCAAATCCTCTTGCAAGGTTAAGAAGGATCTCTACAGCTTTAAGTAAAGGACTTATATGGAGGATGCCTGAGCCGATATGCATATGAAGGCCAATAATTTCCAGATTTGCGGCATTCGCAATTTTTTGAGCTTTTTTTAGCTCGACTGGATCAATTCCAAATTTACTTCGAGGACCTGCGGTTATGGCATGAGCATGGAACCCTGCTTCAATGCCAGGGTTAATTCGCAATGAAATTGAAGAATCAGGGTTTAATTTACTGTATGTTGTCAGTTGAGAGAGGGAATCAAGATTAACAAGGATATCTTTGTCTATCGCGAATTGCATGTCCTCTACGGGAAGATTGTCGCCTGTAAACATGATTTGCTTCGAATTGAAACCCGCCTCCAGAGCCAAGAAGATTTCTCCAGGAGATACGGCATTGAGACACGCTCCCATACTCCGAAATATTCTCAGGATGGCAACATTTGTGTTGGCTTTAGCTGCATAATAGATCCTTACACTAGGATATGTAAGATTCTGATGCAAGTGTCTAAAGCGTGTACGAATTATTTCAGCGTCATAAATGTATAATGGGGTTCCATATTCTTTGGCAAGGTGTTCTGGGTCGATACCATCGATAAACATATGTCCCTCTTTAAACTCGATCAATAAGAATCACCATGTGATTATTAAAGTGTAGAAATAACTCACCCTTCTTTTAGTGCACAAACGAAATTAACAGGCTTTAAAAAAGACTAAAAGGGTAAGTGAAACAACAAGACTACATGCTACTCTATGAAAACACATACCTTTTTAAGCTTGCTCGAAGTTGAAGAAGAATAGAATTTATTAAAACCAGAAAAGAACCTGCTTGTAATTACACATTATATCGTATACCTACCTTTTTCTCGATATTATCCTCTAGATTCTCAGTATTGGGCAGGTCATACAATGAATTCCCCCATTAGCTTTCCGCATCTCCTCTCCTGGGATCTGAACTACATCAATGCCTCGTTTATTGACTTCTTCCATCACACGTGAATTCCCAGTGTAATGGAAAGCTAGATCCTTGGCTACAGTTAGAAAATTAGCTGCCATATCGTTACACTCCTGAGTAGTAATCTCAAGAATATCCCACCCTTCTTCCCTAAGCCATTCGACAAAGTTTCCTTTCCATCTCTCTGATCCTGTCCGGAAAATCGCAGGCACCTTATCTATTACTTCCGGATAGCTTATTGCAACTTTATCTGGTAGCTCAGCGAATTCTCCATCAATATGTATACTGCCTTTAGGCATTTTGAGTTCGATCCACCGATCGATGAGCTTTTCTTCTAGCAGATAATCCCCTATCATTGTTAATGCTCCTTGAGTGGCTCTATCGCATAGTCCTGCCACAGCAGTCCTATCTTCCAAGAGTGCGATTCCCCCTCCTTCGAAGCTTTGGGGTTTTTCGATTTTAAGGGCGATGGGAACTCCGAGAGACTCGTGGGCTGCCTTGATTATTGGTGTCTCTAGGCGTCTGGTAGGGAGGCCCATTCTGAATAATAGGGCCCCATGGTTGGTTATGGTACTGCTATCTCTTACAAAGACTAAGTTGGGGCATTGTAATATCTGTTTAATAATCTCAGGCGTGTTTGCTACCAGTTCGCGTACGTTGAGTACCTCGACTCCCACTTCTGTTAGTTTGTTCATGAGTTCTTGATGGTCTCGGGTGAAGCGTTTGATGTCCACTGGTTGGTCAAAGTGGTGAATGACCGGGTTTATGTTGGCTTTTTTTAGCTCTTTCCCGGGGTGGTGAACCATTACTCGTTTTAGGGTTCCGGACTCGTGGTTGATTCCATAATGAGACATAAAAACGGTTTAGTTTGAATGAATAAAACTTTATGGAAGGGCTCAATCATATCATCCCACGAAAAATATACAGCTGATACAAACATCGAAAACGGGTAGATAATGTTAATAGAAATATGACTGGTAGATGCTTTGATGAGAGGAGTGACGGGAAGTATGTGAAAAGATATTTTCAGTTACATTTTGATCGAATAAAATGGACAAAATAAGTTGGTAGAAACCATGAATACGGTAAAATGTGGTCTAATTCAGGCTAAGAACGTGAAAAATCCAGTAGAATCATCTCTAGAAGAAATCAAGGAAGCTAATATCATAAAGCATGAGAAAATGATTGAGGAAGCTGGAAACAAAGGAGTCCAAATCCTCTGTCTTCAAGAACTCTTCTATGGACCATATTTCTGTGCAGAACAAAACAGACGATGGTATGCTTTTGCTGAAAAGATTCCGAATGGCCCCACAGTCCAAAGATTAACCAAATATGCCAAAGAGTATCAGATGGTTCTTATTATTCCAATCTATGAAGAAGAAATTTCTGGAGTATACTATAATACCGCCGCTGTTATCGATGCTGATGGCAAATATTTAGGCAAATACCGAAAAAATCATCTTCCACACCTTGATCCGGGCTTTTGGGAAAAGTTTTATTTTAAGCCCGGAAACCTCGGATATCCCGTTTTTAATACCGCCTACGCTAAAATCGGCGTGTATATTTGTTATGACAGGCATTTTCCAGAAGGTGCAAGAGTCTTAGCGCTTAATGGTGCTGAAATCATCTTTAATCCTTCGGCTACGGTCGCGGGATTGTCCGAATACCTCTGGAAATTGGAACAACCGGCTCACGCCGTTGCAAATGGGTATTTTGTTGGGGCTATAAACCGAGTGGGAGTGGAAGCGCCATGGAATATCGGCCATTTCTATGGAAGTTCTTATTTTTGTGATCCCCGAGGTAATATCCTTACAATTGGAAGTCAAGAAGAAGATGATCTGGTGATTGCTGATTTGGATCTGGATATGATCAAAGAAGTCCGTAATATATGGCAATTCTTCCGAGATCGCCGTCCTGAAACCTACAACGCTCTTACAAAACTCTAAGTCAAATTACATCACGATAAATCGAAAGATCTTATCCAATGAGATTATACAAGTTGGAGAAAACACGAGATGCAGAAACGGCAAGTCTATGGAAAATACATCTTCGGCATGCTAGCTGTTAATTCGTTTTTCGTCTACTTTCATCGCAGTGCTGTTGCTGTCATTGCCCAAGATCTGATCAACGAATTCTCCATAAGTGCAGTACAGATAGGTTTCTTAGGATCCATGTTTTTCTATGCGTATGCGTTGATGCAGCTTCCTGCAGGCGCATTTACGGATGTTCTTGGTCCAAGGAAGACGTTAACCCTATTTACTGGTATTACTAGCCTTGCTGCACTTGTCTTTAGTATGGCACCAAACCTCCTTTTGGCAAGCATCGCCCGCTTCTTGATTGGGGTTGGGTCTTCTGTAGTTTTTATCTGTGCCATGAAAATTTTAGCCAGGTGGTTTCACTCAGATCAGGTCTCAAGCTATGTAGGGTTCTTTATGCTTGCAGGGAATCTGGGAGCGATTGGAGCAACGGCACCTCTTGCTCTTTTGACCGTTGAACTAGGCTGGCGTCGCACTTTTGAAGTTTTAGCACTTATATCAGGCCTTCTAGCCGTCCTCAGTTGGGTTATTGTACGGGATATGCCAAAACAATCTAACTCCAAAAGGGATCGGGGACTCCTCCATAAGGAATCAGTTCCCCCACCCAAGGTACGATTTTCCTCATCTGAAGTTAAAGGCGTTCTTCTCAACAGGCAGCTGCTGAGTGTGTCGGCGGTGCTTTCCGTCTCCTTTGGAACGCTTATGGCTTTTAGCGGACTCTGGGCCGTGCCATACCTGATGCATACATACCAGCTAAGCAAAACCGAGGCTAGCTATTTGGTTTCTGTTACCCCCATTGGGATCAGCATTGGAGCTCCCCTCTTTGGGTTGCTTTCTGATAAAGTAATACGTGGGAGAAAAACGGTTCTCATGTTGGGAACGTTCGGGCATATTGTTGCATGGATTCCCTTAGCCTTCAGAACGGGAAACTTACCACGAAGTGGCCTCTTAGTGATCTTTTTTACGTTAGGATTATGTTATGGACTTGCCCCGATAGCAGCGGCGATGGCAAAAGAACTCGTGGAGGAACGGCATGTGGGCCTAGCAGTTGGTTATTGCAATATGTGGCCCTTCTTGAGCGTGACACTCTATCAGCCACTCATTGGGTATATTTTAGATATTGTTGTTCCCGTCCAAGGGCATGAGGGGGTTTTTTCCATAACCGCCTATAGCTGGGCTTTTCGCTTCTGTCTGAGCAGTTTGATGCTAGTGTCACTGCTCTTTTTCTTCCTGAAAGAAACATTCCCACCAACCCAAAAACAGCACGCTCGTGAATAGACATATATTAAAATAAAGCTCTTTGTTTTTCTTTTGGGTAAAACCTGTGGTACATGCGTAAAAACGCCAATAGCAAAGGAGAAGGAATGACTTTCATAATATATCGAATATAAATCCGATCATAACGCGGTGGGATTGCCGTCGATGACCATAATGGTGCCCGTAACCCATGAGATGCGATCTAAAGCCAAATAGTGGTATTTATTGTTCACTCTAACTTGCCTACGTTATTTTGATGCGAATAACAATACTTCACTCGCTTATGTGTAACTAACCAGACTTCAGCCATAAGGCAATATTAGCAGGAACACATCACACACATAGTTTTAAGATTCTACCATGGTTATTGCTTCAGTTGGACAAATATAAACACATAGGCCACATCCATCACAAATCGAGGAATTAATTTTTGCAATTTTATTTTCCAAAGTAATTGCATCATACGCTCCATCCCTACATGACGTCACACATTTCCCACAACCAGTGCACTTGTCCGGATATTTGACATGTGCCTTTATTGGTGGTTCAACCTCTAAATCCCCAAATATGCCAATATGATTCAAAGAGTGCCCGATGAAATCATTTAAGGTATGGTACCCTTTTCGATCCATAAAACCTAACAAGTCATCTTTCCATTTCTCGACTATTTTGTACCCTCGCCACATAACTGCTGTGCAAACTTGGACTGTCTTTGCCCCAACCATCATGAATTCTACGGCAGCTTTCCAGGTATCGATCCCACCTATTCCAGATATTGGCAAATCAACGGTTTTTGCAACTTCTGCAACGACTCGCAAAGCAATGGGCCTAATTGCTGATCCAGAATATCCTCCAAAAGCCGATTTTCCTTGAGAGTTAGGAAACGGCAACCCGGTTTCAATATCTATTCCAATTAATGACAATACCGTATTAATGGCTGAAAAGCCATCTGCGCCTCCAGCCGCGCCTGCTTCGACTATGGGCACTATACTAGTAACATTGGGAGTTAATTTGACAATAACAGGAATAGAACAATTTTCTTTAACAGTTTTAGTTAATGATCGAACAAGTTTAGGATCTTGTCCCAGGAACGCGCCCATATGTTTGTCTGGGGCACCGTGGGGGCAAGAAAAATTAAGTTCTAGCATATCAACTCCCGTTTGTTCAATTATTTGTGTTAGTTTAATCCAATTGTCCGGTTCAGGATCAGCCATAATGCTTCCTATAATCGGGGCACCAGGTTCTTTTGCAATTTTTATTTCCTTCTTCCACCGTTCAAGAGATAATTCTGTAGTTAATTCGATATTAGTCATCCCAATTAATCTCGTTCCCAACCTAATAACTCCTAATCGGGGTCTCGTGTTTTTTTCAGGAATTAACGTTATTGTTTTAGTTACGGCACCACCCCACCCACTTTCAATAGCTCTTTTAATCTGTGTCCCGTTTCTAGTTGGTGGTGCTGAAGACAATAAAAAGGGATTCTCAAATTCGACCCCAGCAAATTCTATGCTCAAACTAACCACTTATCTCACTCTCAAAATTGTCAAATTCTAGAATTTCTTTTTGATGTAAGAATTGTACATTTTATAAAAATATCGGCAGGAAGTCCTCTTACGCATGCTGGGGGATGAGCATCACGGAATTTTTCTAGAATTAGGCATAGGATAAGGAGGGTTACTTGTTGAACTTGGTCAATATTCTAACTGTATTTTCATGAAAAAATAATCTTACCATATGTAATTAAAATGCTCCAAATTCCACGTTTTGAACTGATCGGAACCTTTGCCCGAAGCTTCTTGCGCCAGCGAGGAGTAGTTCACTCTTTGACCTCCTACCTCACCAAGATATTGAAATCTTACATTATAATGATTCTTTGGACTTTTTAGGTGAACGGCATTTCTGATAATCCAAAGAGTCAAAAGTGCGACTTCTTATTATTCGATCACAATGCCCGAGAGTTGTGCCTAGATTGGTTCCCACCGCGTCAGGAACATCTTGCTAGATCTGGAAGGCGTTCGGCGCTCTGCACAGGATCACGTCAAGATTGCCAGCGACCTCTTTACCATGGTAGTTACCATCCTAGCAACTATCGTGCAAGCACAGTTAGGAGATCTCGGTGAGGAAGACCTAATCCGTGAATGTCGAAGGAGAATTTTCGCTTAAGAAGGGATGTGGTTGGACTGCTTTGAGAAATTTACAAGGCGAGTCCTGAAAGCCTTGCAAGAGAGTGGAATTGACTATGTTATCATTGGGGGATTGGCTGCAATCAAATATGGGCGTCCCCGATCCACAATGGATATCGATGTGATTGTAAAGGTCAATCCAAAACGAATGAGCCACATAGAAACTCTAATCCAAGCATTTACGAGACATGAACTAAAAATAAATACCTTAGATCTCGAGAAGAGTCTACTGGAAGGAGCACATATTCCAGTATTTGACAAGCGCTCTCCTTATCGACTAGATCTCAAGAATGTTCATGATAAACTTGATTTTACCAGCTTTAGTAATAGAAGAATAAATGAGATTTTTAGTATAGAAACGTGGTTGGAACCACCCGAAAACCTCATAGTTGCGAAACTCGTCTACGGTGAACAACAAAATGAGGAAGATGTCCTAGCGGTCATTCTTACCCAAAAAGACAGCCTTAAAATGTCCTATCTTCAAGAGAGAGCAAAAGAGGAGCGAGTGAATGAGAAGTTACGCGCATTATTTGAAGAATTGAAGGGACAAAAAACCCACATCACATAAACCGCTTGCCTTCAGCTTATAAAAATGTTTATACCCATTATTCTCAATTCTCTCCTGTATTTGGAGAATTCCTATGCGTTAATGACAACCGAGAGAATTCATTATAAGTTGGACTGCTGTGAGCAGGTCTTATGGAGCGGTGAGATAGGTTTAAGAGATTGATTTTTACTCCATGGCTCATTTCCTGTTGGTTTGATGGCATTTACATGACTTATTAAATTGAAAGTGTTGTTTTAGTAATAATATCCTTTTGTCGTAGAAATTGATTTATTAGACCGAACTATTTTTGTACTCGACCTTTCCGCTACCCACATGGTTGACATTATACCTGTATCTATGGGGCATGATAAATGGAAGCGCTCGTAATTGACAATTATGAATCTCCCAACTCCTCATGGTTCCATAAGTTAAAAAGCGCTTTGAAGAGGCTTGGCAATCAGTATGAGGTGAGACGATTTGATGATGAGTTTCTTTTCTCCCGGGTTGACCAATTTGATGCAATAGTTCTGAGCGGTTCAGAAACGCTTCTAAGTGAAGAAGTCATGGTCAAACGATATCAATCTCTTATTGAACTTGTGCAAACAGTTCCAACGGCTATATTAGGTATTTGTTTTGGACATCAAATCATAGGGATAGCTTTTGGCAGCCGTGTAGTTCATCAAGGAATGTTGATGGAGGGATATCGACCCGTGAAAATTGTAGAATCAGAGGAATCACCAAACAAGAGAGATCCTCTGTTTTATTCTTTACCTGATACAATACAAGTGATGCAAGCGCACTATGAGGTAATAGAAAGCCTTCCAAAAGATTTCAAATTATTAGCTTACTCAAATGATACAGCTATTGAAGCAATGGTACACAAACATCACATCATATATGGAATTCAATTCCATGCGGAATGCTATACTTCGGAAAAACAGGACGGAAAAAAAATTTTACAGAATTTTTTCAACATCCTAAAAAAATGAGAATTCGCAATTATGGCTACAGAACGGTTCAACTATTCTTTAAGAGTCATGGAGCTGTTTAAGTAGGCTCCATTTATTCATAAATGACTGTTTTCGATTTTTATATTTGTTAACAAGTCGCTTGTCAGGAAGGATCACTTCTCGACATTGCAGCAACTTTTTTTCTAGCTCATTGATGTCTTTATATAGCCCAATGTTAAGTAAAACAGGGATGAGGGGGCCCAGCGTCATAGGGTTGTCGATGATTTTTAGAGTTTTTTCATAGACCGCAGCCCGAATCCTATTCCACGTCGCATTTCGTGTTCCTCCTCCTGTTATTCCAATTGTGTTTATCGAACACTCAAATAATTCTTCAATAATTCTTATAAGCGTATATTCTGCTAGAGCGATCCCGAGCATGATTGAGCGCATAAAAATTCCTTGTGCGGTTTCAGATGAAATATTTCTCGGCCATAACCCAAGGAAAGCGGCTCCCATTCGACTGGCGAAAAAAGGCTCTCTATCGCCTTGGGGAAGATAGTGAAACTCACTTCCTGGTTTTATCTGCTCAGCCAATGCAAGGGCGTCCTCTAAACTTTTTTGGAGGATCTTTTCTGAAAACCATCTCAGCATTGCTCCAGTGACAGGAGCGGCGCTAGCAAGGTATCCGCCTAAGGGATGCTTATGATAGTAAATTGCAGGACTAGCTCTTATCTCTTGGCATGCGTATTTGAGCGTGCTAGTTGACCCAACACTCAATCCCATGCTCCCAGGTTGCAGGCATCCTGTCATCAGAGCCGTTGCAGTTCCATCTGTCATGCCATGATAGAGGTTTGCACCTGAAAGTCCAAGCTTATTGGCTAATTGGCTTTGCGC
The DNA here is from genome assembly GCA_046761065.1 of Candidatus Heimdallarchaeota archaeon. Taxonomy (GTDB): domain Archaea; phylum Asgardarchaeota; class Wukongarchaeia; order Wukongarchaeales; family JBHIFL01; genus JBHIFL01. The sequence continues at coordinate 34,612 of JBHIFL010000016.1, read as the reverse complement.
AGTTCCTATTGGGGAACCACAGGATTGAAGGTCTGGCATAAGTTCCAAGGGGAACCCACTCTGTTCGAAGATTGGGCGAAACCAGATAGGCGGTTCAAAGGTAATATCTACCCCAAATTTCAACCCGTTTGTCCAATCCATAGCCACATTGTCCCATCTTTGGCCTTCAGGAAAACGAAGCCTATAAAGGAGCCAAGATGTCGGTGATAGAATCCAGCGAACTCGATGAAACATACTGGGATTGCGCTTTTTTCTGTGAATCAGTTTGGTAAGAGGTGAAGTGGCTGAAATAGGAACTCCTTTTTCACCTAATTCCTTTGCCGCGTCTAATGCACAAATATTAGCCACTTCTGCAGGAGGCGCTCGTTCAAAATACATGATGGGCTCCATTATTGGATTCCCAAACTCGTCAACCGGAACAACAGTGCCTGAAGTGCCACACACACTTACATGGATGTTATTCGAAGGCACATTAGCAGTTTTTATCCTTGGAGAAATGCAACTCAAGGCTTCTACCCAGGTAGAGATCGTTTGATTTGTAATATTCGCCGTATTTGAGAAGATGGGGGTACCTTGACTATCGAATACAGTAAGTCTAAAGGCAGATGTACCTAGATCCATCGAAACGAGGAGAGGTAGTTCCATTTCGAGATCTCCCACTCGGGTTACAGGAGTCTTTCATCTCGTCTGTTCCCAAATATTCTTGTTTTTATCTTCATTAGAACTATAACTCCCAAACCATTTTCATTCTTGTGAAAAGAAAACCGCTACCACTCTGTACGAATCTTCTGTGTTTTAGCGCATATTAAACATACTTAGAGGAGAGCTAGTTATTTTTTTCGTATGAGAATGACCCCTTTCGGCTTTTTTCGTTCTGCAAAATCCCCAATGAACTTGATGAAGGGTCCGGAGAGCGGTTTTCCATTTATTTCAACACTTTCAACCATCACATCACTCTTTTCGAAGCCTGAAAGTAGTCTATCTGGCTCAGAAAAGAGGATGATTTGCCCCCCGGTCATTTCAGCTCCGACACGAGGGTTTACTTTTCCGTGAGCCACTATAACGCCCTTCTTCATGTGAACACCAAGGAATTCACCAACATTGCCCTTGATCTCAATTGTTCCACCCGCTAGCCATGCTCCCACCTCATTTCCAGCATTACCTTCGACCGTAATCATCCCTCCAGTATTACCTTGCCAGTTACCCCATTCTGCGGCTCCTAAATAGTGACCTGCGTTACCCTGTACGAGGGCGGTTCCGCCTCTCATTTGAGTGAAAGCCCAGTCATCTACATCACCGGTTACAAGTACTTCACCGCCTTGCATCTCTTCTGCCAAATGCATTCCGGCATTACCTTCTATTATCAGCTTTCCTGCGCTCATTCCTTGCCCTATTCTTTTGATCTTAGTGGTTTCACTCACAACTCGTACTACGAGCTCCGTTGAGTCCGATCCCGCCTCACCTTTAATCTCAAATAAATCACTCAACTTGAGCTCTTTATTGCCTTTCCAAACTGGGAGGTTCCCTATCTCTTTGAGCGTCTTACCTGCAAGTTGATCCGGACAGATTGCTTCGGCTTCAATGGGGATCTTCGAGCCTTCTTTCAATTTGAAGGTAATTTCTGCCAATTTCCTATCTCCGATAGAAACAATCTTCATGATTTGTAACTTCAAATTATTAACGGCCATTACCGCCCTCTGCACCAAGCTCCGCGGTTGCCTTTATCTCTTGCTGATATTCTAAAAGTCTTACGCCTTTGAGTGGGTTTGGCTCAAGGGCTTCAATTTGCTGAACAAATTCGGTGACGATCTTCTGGAAGCGGATCCCCTCTGAGGCACTGATCCATTCGAGCCGTATACGTTCTGGTTCGATTCCTGCATTAATTACGGCTTTGCGTAATGCCTTATAGTTCCGCTCACACTTGTAATTTCCATCAACATATTGACAGTCCCCCGGATGGCACCCACTGACTAACACCCCATCCGCTCCCAGCATAAAGGCTTCTAGTACAAAGACCGGGTTAACGCGCGCCGAACACATCGTCCGAATAATCCGAATATTGGGGGGATAAGCCTTACGCCCTAACCCGGCCGCATCTGCTCCACCATAAGAACACCAATTACAGCAAAACATTATGATACGGCGTTCTCCAGAAATTAAGGTTTCGGGCTCAAGGGCTGCTCGAATCTGGGCCATGATTTGGGCATTGGTGAACCCTTGCACATCAATTGCGCCTGTAGGGCAATAACTGGCGCATGCTCCGCACCCTTTGCAAAGGGCCACATTGATTACGGCTTTCTTGATTGTCCGATCAATCGAGATGGCATCATAAGGGCACACCCCTATACAGGTCCGACAAGCATCACAGAGCGCCTCGTTCACTTGTGCGACTATGGAACTAACAGTAGTTGTTTCTTTCGACAAAATATTTGCTGCGCGAGTCACGGCTGCACTCGCACTTGCGACCGAGTCCGAAATATCTCGGGGGGTAGAAGCGCACCCTGCCAGGAAGATTCCATCAACGGTCGCATCAACCGGGCGGAGTTTGATGTGGGCCGGGGCAAAGAATCCATTTTCACCAAGGGTAATCTTCAGAATTCGGCTCAGGCGTTTTGTGCCCTCAGCTGGTTCCGCTCCCGTTGCGAGAACTACCATATCAACTTCAATTTCACTCAACTCATTCCGTAGCGTATCTTCTGCTTCAATGATCAAGTTTTTAGTTTCTGGAATCTCATAGATGTCCACAGGCAACCCGCGAATGTATTTCACACCTAAATCCCGTGTGCGCTTATAAAAAGATTCAAACTCGCCCCAAGATCGGATGTCCATGTAATAAACATAGACTTCAACTCCAGGGACATGTTCCCTCAAAAGATGAATTTGCTTCGATGTATAGTTGCAGCAGAACGATGAACAATAGGGATTTGTCTTATCATCTCTGCTGCCCACACATTGAATGAATGCCACCCGTTTGGGTTCTTTATGATCACTGGGGCGGACAATATGCCCTTCTGTGGGCCCACTCGCATTGATCATGCGTTCCATTTGGGGACCTGTGATAACGTTTGCATAATCATTGATACCAAAAAGATCCCTTGTCTTAGGATCGAATTGTTTGTAGCCAGTTGCGACGATAATTGCACCAACATCAATCACATATTCATCTGGTTTTTGATCAAAGACAATAGCACCCTCCCGGTCGCACGCTTCGAGGCAAAGCCCACAGCCGATACAGGCATCGTGATCAATCTCGACTACGAGAGGGATTGCTTGGGGATAGGGACAATAGATTGCTTTACGTGTTCCAAGTGGTGTATCAAACTCGAAAGTGTGATCTGTGACCTCAACGGGGCAGACATCTTCACACTTGCGGCATCCGTTGCACTCTGTTTCGTTAATGAACCGCGGCTTCTTGCTAACTTGAAGTTTGAAGTTTCCTACATACCCACTCATTTTTTCAAGCTCTGCGAAGGAAATCAGCTCAATGTTTTCATGTCGTCCCACATCCGCCATTTTGGGGCCGAGAATGCAAATAGAACAATCCAACGTGGGGAAGGTCTTATCCAGAAGAGCCATCACCCCTCCAATAGTAGTGGTTTTTTCGACAAGGAAAACCCGGTAATTTTGTTCCGCAAGATCTAATGCCGCTTGGATCCCCGCTACCCCCCCTCCAATTACTAATGCGCCAGGACGGGAGTAGTTGATTCGTACCTTTCCATCGAATTCTTCAAGAGTAGCTGTGGGTGGGAGGTGAATTTTCTGCCCACTACGGGTCACAATAAGACCAGAATTTTTGTCAACCAAGGCAACATGATCTTTCGCAAGGGTAAACGCCGCTTTAGAAACAGTCACCTCTTGTTTAGGAAGGGGTTCGAGCAATCGAGCTTTTGCTACTGCCATTCGCACCAAGTCTTCAGCCTTTGGGGTGGCAACACTTCGGTCTTTATGAACCCAGCTATCATGTTCCCGGATATTGGCCATCTCGAACACATATTTATTCAAGCCAGCCCGCTCAATGTTTCGTTGAAACGTCGTTTCATGGAGTTTTGGAGAGCAGGAGGCCACTACAATGCGATTGAGTTGATGTTCCTTGATTGCTTGCTCAATTTCTGCCTGACCCGGATCAGAGCATGTATATCGGTTCGTTTGGACAAAAACCACATCAGGAAGCGTTCGGGCGAAGGTTGCAACACGTTCGCAGTCTACCGAACCTGCAATATTCGTGCCACAGTAGCACACAAATACCCCGATTCTTGGTGGATAATAGTCTATTGTACTCTCCTTTTGAGTTGCCATGATATGCACCGCAGGTATGTTCTGTTCAGTGTTTGCCTTATTTCAAGATAATATCTTTAGCTTCTTGCAATGACCTGGTTTTTCTTTTTTTCTTTCCCTCTACGAAGAGTAGACCCTCATGATTGATCATTTAGGAAATACATGATTGGGAACTTCTTATTACTTTTTCGAGGCCATGGAAAATGATAACTGGCATTAAATTATAATCCCCTAACCAGATGGTCTAATCAGGTATGGTCTACCGTATGGCGAGCTTTGAGTGTGCCCTGTGTCGTATGAACAGGATAAAAGTGTTCGGGAGGCGATCATGAAAACACTCGAATCTGTTCCCTGCGGTTTAATCCATTTGAAAGGGCAAATCTCTAAAAATAAATCGAAACTAATCCTATTAACTCGTTATATTGAAAAGGAATTCACTGCTGGAAGATTAGAAAATCCAGTTAAGGTAGTGACATGTTTCCGGTTGATAAAAATCGGTGATCAATATGTTTGTGGTCTTCACAACTTATGGTTCCGTTCAAGCTTGCAAGAAGTGATTCCATTGCTGATAGAATCAAGTGAAGGCACCTCTGGGTGTCTTTGTTATTTTGCAGCAATTGTTATAGGGAACTTTTCTTAGATGCCAAATAAAATGATGATTCCCTCCCAATTAGGGATCATAGGGGTTTATTGAATGATTATTTAGTAAAATCAGCGAAATCCCCCTCTCAATAGAACATATCTGTTAGATCTCGTTCTTTGAGCATCCGTCGCTTCCAAACCGGGATATATGGCACAACATAGGGCATAAGACGCAAAGTGTAATATGGGGGGAGGATCGGAACCCCCATTGTTTCTCCCATCATTAAAACCATGAATAGATGGTCCAGATTCATTTTCACCTTAAGCATATAGCGAACCATATCATGAACAGCCAATCCATAGAAAATGTCCTTGAGCGCTCTCCCAATACCGCCCTTACGCCTTTTTGGACTAGTTCGCTCTTTATCTGTGGTCATTTCATACCAACTATCCTTTTTACTTCTCTATTAATTAAGCCTTTTCTATCGCCGAGAACCGAAAATATATGTGTTATTCTACCTAACGAACCCAATAATGTATAAATGGTGGTTTTCTTGAGATTAGAGCAGATTGGCCCTTTTATCTTTATAGTAGTGACTTTGATTTTCATCATAGTTCTGATGATCGGCTCTAGGTGGAATCAACGCTTATTGAGGGAAGCATGGGATCGAGTGGCACATAGTCTTGCTCCCCACTCCGAAAAAATCGGAGGAAGAATTGGACATAACCTTTTCAGAATGATGGCATTCCCCAAGAAAGAGGCCCCCTTCAGAAAAGTTAACGTAATCATGTCTACGATGGATCGGGAGAATGCATTCCACTATATCCTGAGATACTTTCATACAGATGAGGATTTGCTGATGTTTCAAGGGGATGTTCGAGACCTAAGGACGGTTCCAACCTTAGAACTTGTCCCAATTACCGCAAAAATCTTGGAAGGGCGAGTGAAAGTCAGAAGACCAGAGACTAGCGAGATGATTGAGTTCTCGACAAAAGATTTTGGCTATACATCTGAATTTTTAGTTTTCACAAAGGATAGAGAGTTTGCCCGTTATGTCCTTAGAAAGAAGGAAGTCCAAGACACGGTCGAACATTCAGCTGACACCCTTGATAGAGTTTCGATTTCTGAAGACTCACCTAACATTTTGGTGACCTGTAAAGCACAATTACCGAATATACCTCAGTCTACAGCTCTTTTTCAAACATTAGGGAAACGCGTTCATCGATATGTACGTTCATCGATATGAATATAGTAGACTACGAACATCCTGAATTCGTATATATTTCATTTTACAAATTATTATTCAAGGCATCTTAATTTTAGAATAAGGAAGAGAATTTTCATTAATCAGCTCGTTTCCGAATGTCTCTACGAATCGATCTGATTATACTTAATTTAAGTAATAGGAATATTCAGGAAAGCTCCAACTTGTACCGATTATCAGTCAATCCATACTTAACGATGTGGAAACAAACAGATTTGCCAATTCCAATATCAATTCTAAAAATCATATACTCTTGAGAATAATCCCTAGAATAGAAACAAAAAGACTTAATTTATAAAAAAATAGAGAAAGGAAAATTGTTTTTAGTAAATTTTTTCTACGAAAGACTTATAAGCTTTTAATTAACTTTATATTGACTCAAAATATTTAAAAATGGAGGAAAAACTAAAATGGCATTGTATCCAGCATACTTTATAGTGATTGGTCTAGTGCTTTATTTCATCGGCTATCAGTTCTATGCCAAGTGGTTCGATAAAAATATCATTGAATCAGAACCTTCACGAACAACACCTGCCCATATGTATATGGATGGGGCAGAATTTTTCCCAGCAAGCCGATATATTCTATTCGGATTTCAATTTAAGACAATAACAGGTCTTGGACCGCTTCTTGGACCGTTTCTAGCGCTTGCCTATGGATGGTTGCCTGCTTTGCTTTGGATACTTCTTGGAAACTTCTTCATCGGCTGGGTTCATGATTACAGTTCAATCGCGGTTTCAGTTAAAGAGGAAGGAAAGTCGCATGGACCCCTAACGTATGAAATCATCTCTCCCCGAGCAAGGACGATCCTAACATGGTTCATCTTCATCTATTTGCTTATGGTGTGCGCAGTATTCATCCTGTTCGGCTCTTTGTTCCTTAACGTATTTCCCGCAACAATACTTCCAACCCTAGGACTCTTTGGGATTGGTATAGCAATGGGATGGATGTTGTACAAGCTAAAAATGGACATCGTCCGCGTGACACTCATCGGAATTGTCAGCTGGATCATTATTTTCTTTCTTGGCAGCTGGCTCTTCAGGTCCCCGGAAGAAGGCGGGATATCTTGGGCAGGGCACTTCGAAGTCATGTTGGTTTTGACTATTGTTCTAGTATTCCTCGGAGCCGTCTTGCCTATCTGGAGCTACACGCAGCCCAGTAACTATTTAGCGTTCTACATGGCTTATGCCTTCATTATCATGCTAGCAATTGGAGCACTTCTTACACCTATCCTACCTACACCCCTTCCAGTTCTGACCGAAGCCAAAGAAGGATACCCGGTAATCGGAGACCTCTTTGCAGTGACAGATGGAGTTATTAAAGCAGTTTGGCCGTTGATGTTTGTGATACTTGCCTGTGGAGCCATCAGCGGCTGGCATGGGTTGGTGAGTTCAAGTGGGTCAGCGAAACAGGTAGATTCGGAAACAGACATGGTCCCGGTGGGCGCCGGTAGTATGCTTTCCGAAGGCATGCTTGCGCTGGTGGCACTCTCTTCCTATGTGGTAGTAACTCGTGTAGAGACAATCTGGGCCGGTGCTTTTGTTGGAGCAACAGTTCGTGGCGCAGTAACGATCCTTGACGCAATCCTTCCAGGAGGGCCGTTCTATGTTACGACTTTTGTAGCATTTACCTTCATCCTCTTTACAACTTCAGTTACCCAAGTAGCAGTTCGATTTTGCCGGTATTCACTAGCTGAAGTGACAGGAGAGGTAACGGGGATCGGACCACTTGTTAAAAACACCTACATCGGAGCATTCATCGTTGTCCTCATTGCAGGATCAATAGCGTACTGGAAGGCACATGAGGAAATCTGGATGCTGTTCGGAGGCTCAAATCAGCTACTGGCAGGCCTAACACTGATGTTAGTAAGCATCTGGTTAGCAAGAAGGGGCAAGAGTGCAAAATATACTGGTATTCCAGCGATCTTCATGATTGTAACTACGATATTTGCACTTCTCGTAACCGCATGGAATGCTTTCACATTTGCAAGAATGGCAGAGACGCCTGCGCTTTTCGCAAGATGGGGTCATAGTGCAACATTTACAAGGATTATGACTAGTATTTCAGGAACCCTGGCAATAATCTTGGTAATCTTGGCACTATTCGTTATCAGAGATGCATGGGAGAGCTATAAAGCAGCAGTAAAAGGCGAAGTAGTTGCTGAGGCGGCCCCTGCAGAGGCGGGTAAGTAAACCAAACCAGTTGAACTAAATTTTCTCTCTCTTTTTCTTTTTTTTACTAATTATTTTTTTATTCTAAATGTTCTACTAATTGAAGAAAAATTTGTATCTCTGGTTATCGGGCTGGAATAGTCAATATTCTGAAAAATTAAATAATTAGAGCGAAGAAAGGATGTAGAGTAAGTAATAGGAAAAACTCTCTAAATAATACATCTAAAACTGGATTAATCACTCTCTAATCAATTTAATGAGAAAAAGGTTGTCGTTAATACCAACTTTCTACAGAAACTGTGGTTTCTGAGGATGTTTTTGATCAAAATCAATGACTAAGGCGATTAGTTAGGGTTTTTTCTTCGAGAAGGTCTTTCTCTACCCAACTGAACCAACCAATAAGATGAGGAAGGATTCGAAGACGGTAGTATGTTGGGAAAATTGGAAGTCCATATCTGTCACCGAATAGGATAACCAGGGTCAGTATATTATACCCTTTTTTCATTTCCACTTCATATTCATAGAGCGAACCAAGAGCTGCAGCAAGTATTATCTGTTTAAGGGCTGAAAAAAACTGGTTCAGCTTCTGGCGGACAGGCACGATGTCACCACGTCATCAATGTTCAGAGGCCATGCAGCTTGAGCTCTACCGCAAGAGCCTCAGCAACTTTTGAGATGTCCTTAACCCCTTGGATCTCAGACTCAAAAAGGGGGATCGTTCCACGAACCAGGTCTCCGAGGTCCATTTTAATTTGGGATAGATAATCTTGTTGTTCTATGTATTTATTCTTTAGATATTCACTGACTTGACCACGGACTGCATCTTCTGGAATGATCATGTTCACTAAAACTCCCCCTACAGGAATATCGAATTCTTTCACCATTGAGATAAAGCGAGTCACGACAGAAATTGGGAGCGCAAGGGGAGTTGTAACAAAAAAGAAGGCGGTTTTTTTAGGATCTCTAAGCAAAATCCTTGCTTTATCCATTGTCTCCTTAGTTTTTATTAAATCTGCCATTAGAGGGTCTTTAGCTATTTCTCTCATAATTTTCTCTTTTCGGAAGCTTAGTTTGACCCGTAAACTCAATGCTTCCTCTCTAGATTTGATCATACGATTCAACCATAAGCCGTAGATCTTAGAAAGCCCAATAAGTCTAATGGCATTGGCCACAGCGGCACAATCGAACACTAAGATATCGTACTCTCCGCTCTCCCCAAGTTCGATCATCATATCGATCATTTTATTAAATTGGGCACTTTCTTCAAATGCAGGGTTTGTCGTAGCTATGTCCACGAAGTCCCGCGTCTTGATGGGAATGTCAGCATATTTCAGAAATTGAGCGATCTTCTGTTCGATTTCCTTCTTGAACTTCTCTACTTGGTCTTGGATCTCCACTTCGCAGCAATAGAGATTAGCTGGTCCTTTGAGCTGTACCAGATCTCCCCCAGCGAGGTCCTGTCTAAATAAGGAACAGAGGGAGTGGACGGGGTTGAGTGAAGCAAGTAACGTTCGTTTACCCAAGATTTCTGAGAAATAATAAGCGACTCCCGCCGCTCCGATGGTTTTCCCAACTCCCCCTTTACCTCCGAAGAAGAGGTATTTCAGATCTGGCTTGTTCTTCACAAAATCCTCCAAGCTTTCTGGCATTCTTTTGTTCCTCCTATTTTTTCGTCCAAGAGAATAACGCTTCCGCTACATTGTCTAGTCTGTCCAGACCTTTTGGTTCGCGATCAAACATAGGGCAAATTCCTTTCAAGTCTTTGCCAAAGATTTGGTTGATCTCCTTCATGTAGTTCTGTTGCATGGTTATTCGATTCTTCAAGTAGGGAGATAAGCCTTCATCATGGAGAAGCTCAGGAGGATAGACCATATTGACAAGGATCCCTGTCAATCTAATGCCGAATTGGCCAAACATATCAAGAGCCCGCTGGGTGTCCAGAATCGCCATCTTTTCCGGAATCAACACCATAAAGAAGCCCGTGCGTTTCTTATCTTGAAGCATCTTGGTAAAGGAACTCAATTTATCACGAATCTCTTCGAGTTCTTCCATAATGGCATCTTCGGTCGCTTTATCTTCCTTCGTTCCTCCTCGCAAGGTTGAAGCTACCCGATCATACTCTTTGCTTTTTTCGCGGCTTTCTGCCATTTTCTCAATCCATGCAGTCAAAACATCTGCCATTGCGATGATCCGGACACCGTGACCAAAAGGAGGCATGTCAAAAATGTATAAATCATACTTTCCTTCAGCTACCAAGTCTACCATAGCGTCATAACACGCACTTTCATGCATTGCTGGTTCTGCAGAAGCACTTGCGATGTATTCTTCGATTTCTGGAGGAACCTCGACGAGCCCGTACATTTCCTTAATCCGTTCTCGAATTTCGTCTTGGTACGCAGCAATGCGTTTATCTGCATCAATCTCCATTACACCCAGATTCGTGCGGATTTCGATTTCTCCCTTGCCAAAAATGTCACGTTCAAAAATGTCTGATAACGATGCTTGAGGATCTGTACTAAAGACTAATACCTTCTTCCCTTGTTTTGCCATGTAAAGACCTGTTGCTGCAGCGAATGTCGTTTTTCCAAGACCGCCTTTCCCTGCGAAAATTAGAACCGAAACGTCTGTATTTTGTTGGAAAAAGTCCCTGTATGTTTGACTCATGATAAAATGCCCCATATAGTGTTTCTTTACTCTATATCAATAAAACGAGTCTGTGATATCCCTTTCTTTGAGCATTCGTCGTTTCCACGTAGTTATTTGAGGAACAACATAAGGGACCAGTCGTAAGGAATAGTATGGTGGTAAGATCGGTACGCCCATCATATCACCCATGGTAATGAGCATAAAGAGATGTTCTAAATACATACGTGTCTTTAGGGCTTGACGAACAAGACCATGCATTGCTCCACCATAGATTAGGTCCCGAAGTGCGCCTTTCACTCCAACCTTTTTTTCTTTTTTCTTTTCTGGTTTTTCCTCTGATTTTTCTTCCATTTTTTTATAGAAAGCCATTATTACCACTTTTTTGTGTGTATTCGTTTAAGTAGTCCTTTATCTTTGTTTTTCTACAGTAAGCCAAATTTATCTAGATGCGAAATGACTTATTTGGAAGATCTAAATTTAAATATAGCGCAGAAAGAAATCTCCCTAAAAGTTTTTTCATCAAACATTTGGCTATTCAATGATTTACTATGGATTGGATTCGATTTTGCCTGAATACGAATAAGAATCTATTAAGCGACAATACTTTTTCCGAATCTCCCCTTAAACTAGAAATATGCCATCAAGAAGAATGGAAATCAGATAAAAAGTTTTTGAGGTGATTTAAAATCATGAAATTGTTAAACCATTTCAAAGTAGGCAACAGTATTTTCGGATAGAACATAACAAAAAGCTAAGTGGTTGGAATCGATTGGAGATATTTTTTCAAGTCCATATATTCTGGAATTTCTCCTCTAAAGGCAACCTGTTCATTAATCAGCACGATAGGGTCTTTTTCCTTCATTTTCCAAAGTCGCCATCCAACCCGTAAATTCAGAGGATTTGTAACATGGACGTTGATGGTGCCCTCTGGAAAGTCCTGATTGAGCATAGAGAGGATTTTAAGGGTTCGTTCCATGTTTTGTTTTACATCCTGAGGGAAAGTATCAAATTGGGTCTGTCTGAAATCTTTAGTACCTGTAAGTCGTGTGAAGTTACATTTCTTGCATTCATGGACAAAAGCATGGGGCATTTTTGCAATAATTTCGATCCGCATTGGTTTTACCACTCCATATTATGGATATCATATTATCAGTTCTCTTTACTATCGAAGTATATAATTTTTTTACCACCCTTTTGAGTTTTTGCTCAGTTCCATGCTGAATCTCCTTGTATATGACAATATAACTGAAACAAGATTCAAAATGGCTCATTTTCATTATATAGGAGATTATCTGTAATATTTAAAGGGAGTCAATTAATACTTTTATATTAAAATTTAAAAGTTTTTACTTACAATCTTAATAAGCCAGATAGGCGGCTAAGGGGATGATCTCCCGCAGGTCCTTCCCCATCTCACGCTTGAACAAGCCTCTGAAGGACTGCTCCTCGGGGATCCCGAAAAACCCGTGAATCGCTCGGAAGAACCATTCGTGCGGCCAGGGGAGCTCCTTCTCCGCACGCAGGTGCTGGAAGAAGGCGACAAGGCCCCCTGCCTTCACGAACGACGCGATCTCGTTGATCAGCCGTCGATGGGCAGCATGGGGGCAAAACTGGAAGAGTTGATTCACCAGGACCATGTTGCATTCGCCCACCAGGTCTTCCAGCTGGCTGGGCAGCGGGTGGGAGTAGTCCACGACGCGCCACTCGAGGCGCGGGTATAACCGTCTTTGCTCTGCAAACACCGCGAGGTTCCGTTCCGCGACCCGCAGCTGAAACAAGTTGTCACTTGCTCCGACGATTTCCGCGTTAGGGGTAACCAACAGCAGTTCCTCAATGCCGCGACCGGTGCCACAGTTCAAGTCCAAGAGTTTCGTCGGGATCACCTGTTTGACGGCAGCGGCGATGACGGCCATGCGGGGAATGACCAGGCTCGGGTTCATGAGGTAGCTGTCGGTGAGCGGGCCCAGCTGGTCGGGGCGGTCATCCAAGGTAGCCGGCTGCGTCCCCGTTTTCAGGGCGTCTGGGACGAACCGGGAGATGATCCGATCGAAGAGGGTGAACACGACTTTGTAGGGTTTGGCCTCCTCGAGCCACCTGCGGTCCTTTGGCATGAGCCCGATTGGCTTTTTTTCTTGATAACCCAATCCCAGAGCTGTTACGTCAAGGCTTTGTGAGATTACTCCTTCAATTCCTATCTTGGAGAATGATTTTTCTTTTCCCGGTCGAATCAGCGATTGGAACTCTCTTCCTCTCTTTTTAAAAACCCCCTTCCACGTGAGAAAATTCAGGAGATCCTCCAGCATCGCTTCGTGCCTCCATTCCTTTTCAAAGAGGATCTCCTTTGTGGTTCTGCCCTCCCGGCACAGTTCCAGAATGTTGTGATCGAGACAGAAATCCATCCCCTTCTCTTCGGAGTACCCAAAAAGAACAGGAATAAAGGACTCAGTAACCTCCTTAAGGTGTTTTGCGCCAATCCGTTCTTCGATGATCTTGAGATCTCCCGCCTCTTTCAGGAATAAAGAAATTGGTTTTACCGTCTTCCCTTTTTTGCCGATGATGGACATGCGATCCACCCTTTCTTGGATCAGAAAATAATCGCAAAGCGAATTTCGTTTTTCTCTAATTATTGGATGCCATATGAAGAAGTTATAATTCTCAAAGAAATTTATATTTATTAAATGTAACCCCAATCCCTAATAAAAAAGCAAATATCCTCCCAAACACTCACCAGTTCTTTCAAATTTTCTTTTAGCCATATTGGGAAAGCAAGAATAGGATTAAAGTAGGTTGTGAATGTAAAGTTTCTGAGTATGAACCTATGGAAACTGAATTGATATATGTCCTAAATGTGATTGAAGTATTTCAAAGGTAGATCAAGTCAAACTGAACTGTTAAATTAACAAAAAGCGTATTTCACGACATTCCTTATGATGGTAAAAGTATCATAAACCCTAATATATTCTGATAAGGCGGGATCTCTGAATTCAAACACTGATACACTGACACTCTATAAAAAATTAAAAAACAAAGTTGCAGAGTGAAATGGGATGCATTCCAAAAAAATTAGATTTTTAATGGCTAAAACGGGAACTGATATCCATGATAGAGGAGCCAAAGTTGTATCATTAGCTTTGCGAGATGCTGGGGTGGAAGTAATTTATGTTGGCCTTTTTAGAACTCCTGAGGAGATTATCGAAGCGGCTATACAAGAGGATGCGGATTGTATAGGGATCTCTATCCTCGATGGAACTCATATGACATACATACCTAAGATAATGCAAAAAGCAAAAGAAAGAGGAATCTATGATCGGTTGTTCATTGTCGGAGGGGCAATAACTTCAAACAAAGAGATCAAAATGCTTAAGCAACTCGGAGTGGCCGAAATTTTTGGCCCGGGCACTCCTCCGAAACAAATTGTGGGTTATATCCTGAATTTTTTTGAGAAAATGTCCATTGAGTCTACTGATTAGGAGAGGCTTTATTGAAAATTGATTCCCTGGTCAGTCGATTGCATCAGGGTGATCCCCAAGCACTAGCAAAAGCAATTACCCTTGTTGAGACAAACCCAAGTTGGATGCGACAAATCAGCAATCAACTCCTCCCATCACGAAAAGAATCCTACATTATAGGTTTTACGGGACCTGTAGGAACTGGTAAGAGCACTTTGATTAATTCACTTGTTCAGGAACTCAATAAAACGAACTATTCAACTGGGATCATCTTAATAGACCCATCTAGCACCCTTTCAGGGGGCGCGTTTCTTGGGGATAGAATGCGCATGAGTACCTTTAACCCAGACGTTTTTATTAGAAGTTTAGCTACCAGAAAGGGAGCAAGTGGTCTTTTTAGATGCATAAATGACATTATATCATTGTATGAAGCATTTGGAAAGGATTTAGTTATCATAGAAACCGCAGAGAGCACAAAGGCAGATATTGAGATCCAGCACCTTGCTGACACTGTTGTAGTTGTCCTAATGCCTAGAGCTGGTGATGCGATCCAAGCATTCAAAGGAGGGATTCATGACATAGCAGATATCTTTGTGATCAATAAAGCTGATCTTGAAGGAGCAGACACAACCCTCCGAATAATTGAGTCAATGCTAGATATGAGAACTCATCAAACGGGATGGAGACCCCCAGTTTTAAAAATGATAACTACTCAAGATAAAGGAACCTTAGAATTATTCTCAGAAATAGAGGCTCACCGCAGACACTTGGAATTAACTAGTCTTTTTCAAGAAAAGCGACAGAAGAGAATCGAACAAAGAATTCTTCAAGCTGTCGAAAATCGATTCAAAGAGCTTGTGGGTATAAGTGCTCAGAAGAACAATCTATTGGAATCCCTTGTTTTGCAAGTTTTTAATAAAGAAATTGATGTGTATGAAGGTGCAAACCGCCTTTTAACTGCGACAAGGCAATTGTTCAAACCTAAATAGAACTAACTAAATCACTAAGAGGGAACGGAATGAAACCACGATTAAAGCAAGGTTTGATTCAAATATATTTTGGGCAAGGCAAGGGCAAGACAACAGCAGCTCTGGGGTTGGCTTTCAGAGCTGTTGGGCGTGGCCTTCGAGTTCACATGATTCAGTTCATGAAAGGATATGATTATGGAGAGCTTCATGCGGTAAAAACAAGTGGACTATTTGAGATCACACAATTTGGACGCCCAGACCTTGTTACAAAGGCCACTGAGATAGACATAAAGATGGGGCAAGAAGGTTTAGAGTTTGCCAAAAAGATCATAATGGAGGGGAAGTATGATATAGTGATTCTTGATGAAATTGGAATGGCCATTGAGCATTCTATCATTGATGTGAATGACGTAATTCAGCTGCTTGACAATAAGAGTAGCAATATTGAGATAATTTTAACCGGGGTGAGGATGCATCCGAAACTTTTGGAACGAGCAGATTTGATCACTGAGATGCGCCTTGTGAAACATCCCTTCTCAACTCATGGGATTGGGCCAAGACTAGGAATAGAATACTAATGGAATATATTTATTGACTAATTCCTGAATATTGGATAATAATACCAAAGAAAATTTGTATATCCCTGTACGTAACATTATACAATATGATCGTGATGTAACCTTATAATTTTGATAATTAATATTGTATATACAACCATAAAAGTCAAAGTCAGGAATGTGACAACAACACTTCAATATGAACATCGTATCGGGGGGGCTAAGGCGCACAAGCTGATTAAGCCATGATGGTCGTCATATATCCATGCGACAAAAATGTCGTTAAAAAGAGAAGTATAAAAGGTGTACTTGTAAAATTCATTAATTAAGGAAAAACGAAATTCATTTTGCGATTATCTTCTGGTACAAAAAAAGGGTGGATTACATGTCCATCATCGGCAAAAAAGGGAAGGCGGTAAAATCAATTTTCTCATTTCTGAAAGAGGTGGGAGATCTCAAGATCATCGAAGAACGGATTGGCGCAAAGCAACTTAGGGAGATTACTGAGTCATTTATTCCTGTTTTTTTTCGGTATTCCGAAGAGAAGGGGATGGATTTCTGTCTCGATCATAACATTCTGGAACTGGCTCGTGAGGGCAGGACCACAAAGGAAATCCTCTTCGAAAAGGAATGGAAGCACGAAGCGATGCTGGAGGATCTCCTGAATTTTCTCACGTGGAAAGGGGTTTTGAAAAAGAGAGAAAGAGAGTTTCACACCGTAATCCTGCCCAAACAACAAAAACAGATCCCGAGTGCAGAAGATAAAAGTAGTATCAAGCCAAGTACAAGCTTGGTTACTCATACAAAAGGCGTGGCTACACTAAGAGATATTTCTCCTTTCGAGATAAGTCACAAGGAACCTCAAACCGAACAACAGTACGGGCTCTTACCAAAGGACCGCAGGTGGCTCGAGGAGGCCAAACCCTACAAAGTCGTGTTCACCCTCTTCGATCGGATCATCTCCCGGTTCGTCCCAGACGCCCTGAAAACGGGGACGCAGCCGGCTACCTTGGATGACCGCCCCGACCAGCTGGGCCCGCTCACCGACAGCTACCTCATGAACCCGAGCCTGGTCATTCCCCGCATGGCCGTCATCGCCGCTGCCGTCAAACAGGTGATCCCGACGAAACTCTTGGACTTGAACTGTGGCACCGGTCGCGGCATTGAGGAACTGCTGTTGGTTACCCCTAACGCGGAAATCGTCGGAGCAAGTGACAACTTGTTTCAGCTGCGGGTCGCGGAACGGAACCTCGCGGTGTTTGCAGAGCAAAGACGGTTATACCCGCGCCTCGAGTGGCGCGTCGTGGACTACTCCCACCCGCTGCCCAGCCAGCTGGAAGACCTGGTGGGCGAATGCAACATGGTCCTGGTGAATCAACTCTTCCAGTTTTGCCCCCATGCTGCCCATCGACGGCTGATCAACGAGATCGCGTCGTTCGTGAAGGCAGGGGGCCTTGTCGCCTTCTTCCAGCACCTGCGTGCGGAGAAGGAGCTCCCCTGGCCGCACGAATGGTTCTTCCGAGCGATTCACGGGTTTTTCGGGATCCCCGAGGAGCAGTCCTTCAGAGGCTTGTTCAAGCGTGAGATGGGGAAGGACCTGCGGGAGATCATCCCCTTAGCCGCCTATCTGCTTCATTAATGGGTTTGTATCCTTTGATGTTTTGTATATTATTGATAGCTCCAAAAAGGATGCGTAGTGGAACACTTCGCACTATTTAGATGCTCTCAGTTGGCTACAGATTGAACCAATTATTTAATTCTTCTGTCTTATTTAATGAATCTTCCTTGGAACCATTCGGGCAGAGTAAAACCCAGATAGACAAAGAAAATTGAAATGATAAGCATAGCACGTACTATAATCACAAAAAGTACAGATTGTAAAAGGACAGCTGAGTCTAATATAGCGAAAGAGGCAAAAATCAGAACAGCTAGGCCGACTACTTTTCCCTGGAGCTGTACTGAAGGTGTTTCAGATTTAAATCCAATCCATAAGTACGTGGTGGCAACGATTAGTATTATGATTAATATGTGGATAAAGAGAAATAATGCTGCGAGGCCTGTCAAACTGCTATCGGGTACTCCTCCTACGATTTGATATGTTGAATATTGATCTGTATTTGCATATACAAGATAGAGATAAATAATATTAAGGCCTCCACAAATTAATGCGCCACTGAGTTTGAATCTCGGTTTTATCGTGTTGAGGACTAGATAGACCCAAACGGTCGCTATAACTGCAGGGGCCCAACCCCAAATCCGAATTACAGCTACCTTTCCCAAGGTTTCACCACTTAAAGCATAAAGGAACCCAAAGAGTACACCTAGCCAGGATGAACCAACCGCAAAGAAGACAATTCCTTGGAGTAAGGGTTCAATTCTGCGACTAGATAAATAACGAGTGAGAAAAACTGAAGCGCAAAGATAGGCCAGTGCGACTATAAAGAGACTTGTGATCCCTCCAGCGTAGCCAAATTGATCTAAAGCCACTTTTCTTCAACCTTCCTTACTTTTTTCTTACAATTCAAGTCAATCTAAGTAGTTATTCCACTAGGAATCTGATAGGTACACTCCGACACGTTATCTTATTAATGGCGTGTTGTGTTTGTTTAAATCAGTTGTTATTAGATATTTTTTTGAAACATTTTCCATATCTTCAATAATAAGGTTTCTGATTAATTGACGAATGTTTAAAATGGTAAATCCCCTCCCATAATCGTTCCTTAGCAATTCTTGAGTTGTATAACTCATTTTATTTTATGAAATTTCGCATTTAAGGAAGTACGAGGCACGTTATGCTTGGATAAATGAACATTACATGTATCGTACAACAATCATACGTATTATTCCTTTATTCACATCTTTGGAGTGCGCCAGTACACGTATTCCTTCTCTCGACTGTACTTGTCCTTGTACCATTCCTTTAATTTCCTGTTACGAAGTCAAAGATTTTGAAAAGGCTTCAAAAGCAATTGTTTTGAAGCATTACCTCACTTCAAATGAGTGATTTTTAAATGGGGTTAAGTAGTAATAAAAGGATGTTATGACAAATACAGCCTTCCTTCCTGTCTTCCGAGTACGTGGAACCAATTATGAAATTGGGTTTGAAATTGGTCGTAAATTTAAAGAGCGAATCAAGAAAGCATTCACACATAGTGTGATCTATAAGTATCTCATAAAAATTGATAGATTAAAGCCTGAATGGTTTGATAGCTTACATGAACATGCAAAAAAATACTTTCCCCAATACTTAACTGAAATCTCAGGCATAGCTGAAGGAGCTGGGGTAGATTACAGGAACATCGCGCTGATAAATTTTCGGGGCTCTTTTCCTGAAAAAGGGTGTTCAACGGTCATCTTCAAGCAACAAGATAAAATCATTTTAGCCCATAATGAAGACCATGAAACCGTGTTAGGAGAATTAGCATATTTGCTCATCGTAGAATTGCAGGATGGGACAACGTTCTTAGCTTATACCTACCCGGGGTGCCTGCCTGGTTATTCTTTTTCCTTTAACTCCCACGGGATCGTCATGAGTGCTAACGCTATGCCAGATCCAGATGCCCAAATCGGAGTACCTAGACATTTGCTTGACCGTTCTATGCTCGAGGCTACCAATATAGATAATGCCATCCGAAAAGCCTTAATGCCTCAAAGATCCGGGGCGTTCAGTTATAATCTTGTATCGTGGAAGGAGAAACGGGTACTAAATTTGGAAATAACGTCGAAAAGGCACTATGTGACTGAAATTCAAGATAAATATTTTCACGCGAACCATTTCATTTCTGATGAGTTGAAAGGAAGCCCAGTACCTTCAGGAACGACTCAACGCCGATATGAACGAGGTGTCGAATTAATTTCCTGTACTTCGCATAAGTCTCTCAATGAAGCACGGAAAATTTTATTTGATAACAATATCTTTTTACCTCGACAGGAGAGAGTTAGAACTCTGTATGGAAACTATTTTGGTGGTACTCTCTGTACAGCTCTCTTTGAAATTGGTAAAGATATAATTCTTCAGGTTTATCCACCAAAACAATCTAAAAAGCAATTCTTCCAATTTTCTTTAAGTACCATTACATAACATCAATGATGAATATCCCAAATAACAACACTAAACTATGTTTAACCGAATTGTTTTCAACTCCAATTTTTAAGGGTATGAGTCGAAATACTTGTTGGGGTGGTATTTTGGAAGCACAAATGGAGAACCTCCGAAATTTTTTTCGTGAACAGATAAAGTTAGAGAATAAGATAGTAGATTTAGCTGAAGCAAATGCGAAAGCGACTGATAACATTTTGATCTCTGAATTAATTCGAGGGATTGCCCTTGATTCGATAAAGCATGGAAGTATGCTCAGTGCTGCAATTGAACTGATTTCAGGTTCTACGCCCCTCATTGAAGAGCAACAAATGGAGGACTTAGGGGATCACATCAAGGAACATATTAAACTGGAAGAAGAAGCCATCAGGACCTACAAAGAACAACTGAAAACGGTCAAAGATGAACGCATACGGTTGATCCTGCAGTATCTTGTACGTGATGAACAACGACATCATGCCTTGTTAACTCAAATTGATAGGTGGATTATTCAACCACAAGCCTTGACGGAAGACAACCTTTGGGAAATGTATTGGAAGTATGCCCCCTTTCATGGTTCACCCGGCGGATAGAATTCATTTAGACCAATTTGAGTGTTTGCAAGGAAAAAAACATAAATCTATACAAATACTGATCAGAAGATGTCATGGCTATTACTCTTCCAATATTATTTTTTCTTCACAAAACTCTGCATAAGGCCGAATACGTTCATAATTTCGCTCAAACCGCAGTTTGGGATTTATCATACGTAAAAGAATTTGAGTTGGTCTTTCATAAACCTTCTTACAAATCTTTCTTGTATCCAATCCTAAAATCTTGCATGCTTCAAGTACAGGACAGAAGTTATAAGCTCTGTAAATAATTTTATATTTTGTTTTTTCAACGATGGGAACTTGATCAGGAGAGAGGTGTAAATATCTTAATAAGAATGTTCATATGCTTGCTCGACTACTGTTCCTTCCAACTCGGATTGAGCCAATAGTTCATACCATTTCCTGCGCCGTTGTATCACACTATGTTCTAAGAGTTCCCATGCCTTTTGTTCTCCTAATTCATTGCCAACAATTAATACATACTCAAACAAGCGAACAAAATCAGCAGTTTGTATGGTATGTAACGTTTCCATGGAACCTGTTTTCAATCTCTATCACTTATTCCTTTTTATTTTTTATATGAAATATGCGATGGTTTGATTCGTAGTTGGGGAAGCTCAAACTTTATGTTACTAAAGTTGTGTAGTTTCCTCTACTTGTAATTAATTAGGGAAATCCTTAAATTCACACGATTTTTCGCGAATTTAGGGAACAATTTTGTGGATCGATTGAAAAACCTAATTCTGAAGATGTATGATGTATGAGGGGTAGAAACATGAATAAAGACGTATGGTTTGGTTACCATCTACCACCTGAGGGTTATAATTTCGATACGATGAAGAATGTCTGTTTAACGGCAGAAGAGGTAGGATTAGATCTCTTTACGACAACGGATCACTTGATGAATATGACAAATCCGCTGGGTAAAGAGAATCATCCTCTGGAATGTTGGACTTTATTAGCAGCTCTCGCTGCAGTGACCAAGAAGATACGCCTTGGGCCCCTTGTTTCATGTTATGGTTACAGGGCACCAACCCTCTTGGGAAAGATGGCAACGACTGTTGATATCATAAGTAATGGGAGACTTGTGATGGCAATCGGAGCGGGATGGCATGAACCTGAGTTTAAAGGGTTTTTTGGCAGATTTCCTCCCACGAAAGAACGGCTACAAGGCTTTGAAGACACCCTCGCCATCGTTCAATTAATGTTCAAAAATGAGTATACCTCGTTTAAAGGTAAAATCTTCTCCACTGAAAACACTCTAAACAGTCCACCCCCCATCCAAGAACATGTGCCTATAATGGCTGGTGCCTTTGGGGAGAAAACCATCCAAATAGCGACTCGCTACGCGGATATCATTCATTGCCTCTTTGATCCAACTCCAGACAGTTTATCCCAACAGAAACGTAAGGTAATTGAAGGATGTAAAAAAACAGGTAGAGATCCCCAAGCAATTCGACTCGGGGTGGGATATTCGATGTGGATAGAACCAACAAAAGAACAGATCAAACAGCGCATCGCAAGATTACAAAGAATGCGAATACCTGAAAAAAGAGCTAAACAAATTGTCGACAATGCCCCAGTAACGCCAGATGCTCACATTGAAGCAATTCGAGAGCTGATCAATAGTGGGGTGAAGATCTTCACCTTTGTGGGACACCCCAACAAACTAACACCCTTCACCGAAAATGTCGTATCAAAATTTAAGTGACTTGAATATTCTCCCAACAAAATAAGAAAAAGGCGACGTAGATTGAGTTGGTTGTTCTCAGGTGAAAAGAACTTAGAAAAGAAGATCCTAGAAGAAATAGATACAAATGAACTCTTTAAGCATGTAGAATATTTGTCAACTCTCGATCGGATCTCTGGGGGGTCTGGTGAAGATCGAGCCATTGAATATATCAAGAAAACTCTGGAAAAGTACGGAGTCCCAGTCGAACTCCATAAGTTTGCGTCCTTACTCAGCTACCCGAAAGCCGCTGAATTAGAACTCCTCACTCCCGAGAAAAAGCATATTGAGTGCATCACTCACGCCTTTTCCGCATCTGGAGAAGCGTCTGGGGAGCTAGTTTTTGTTAACTCCGGACAAAAAGAAGATTATGAAGCCATCGATGTAAAAGGGAGGATTGTTCTTTGCAAAGGTCTTACAGCAGGCCTTGAACGAATGGCAGAGGATCATGGCGCGCGTGCTGCGATCCACATTCGGAGGAAATACATCCACGAAGATATAGTAACAGTAATCTGGGGCACCCCTACACCCCGATGGATTCATCTTCTCCCTAGCATCCCTATTATTTCTATAAACAAAGAGGATGGAGCTCATCTTCAAGAACTTACCAGAACTCAACACGTACGCGTTCGTGTAAAAGCCATAACTGAAACAGCTTGGAAAAAAATTAAGGTAACCGTTGCGTCCATTCCGGGGACTATAGACTCTAAACGATATCTCCTGATCGGAGGGCACATCGACTCGTGGTACAAAGGTGTTACAGATAATGCAACAGGCAATGCAACCTGTTTAGAGCTTGCAAAGATCTTTATGAAATATCAACAACAATTAAAACGCGGTGTAAAGATAACATGGTGGCCTGGACATTCAACAGGTCGATATTCTGGCTCCGCATGGTATGCAGATACTTTTTGGCTAGATTTGCATGAGAATTGTATTGCCTACATGAATATTGACTCACCAGGCATCAAAGGCGGTACCGTGCGCCAACCAAGTAGTACCCCTGAGGCGTTGCAGTTCGTTGAGGAGGTTTTAGAGGAGATAGGAGAGTCAAGAGGGCAGAATCGGTGGGGGGAATGTAAAATGGGGGATCAGTCGTTTCTTAACCTTGGGATCCCCTCCATTTCATTTTATACAAGTATATCAAAACAGCATGATGTATATGGCTCGGGAGGTGCATGGTGGTGGCATACCAAGCATGATACATTGGACAAAGCGGACAAAGCGGTTCTCACACTTGACACAAAAGTGTACGCTGTCCTTGCCAGTCGCCTTTGTACCTATCCGATTTTACCTTTTGACTATACGTGTGTAGCCGATACGTATGTGGAAGCTCTTACAACTTTACAAAGCAAAGGAGGCTCCTTGTTCGATTTAACACCCGCTTTAAAACTGGCTGAAAACCTAAGAGAACAGGCAACAAAATTGAATACCGTAGTAGAAACACTAATCTCTAAATTAAAGGAACCAGAAGTTTTTGAAGTAGTTATATCATGCCTGATACAATTAAGCCGGGTGGTGAACCCTATCCTTCACATGGAATCAGGTAAGTACGACCAAGATCCAGCTATACTATACCAACCTCTACCGATATTACAACAAGTCGTAGAACTTAAGACTCTTGATCCTAAAAGTTCGGAGTTTCGATTCCTCAAAACACAACTAATTCGTCAAAGAAATAAGGTGGCACATGCCCTCTATGAAGCTTCAACCATTATCAGAAACACCCTGAGTAAAATAGAACAATGTAAAAAGGGGATCTAACCTTTTTGCCGTTTTTTCCAACTAAAGCAAAAGACTAAGACAAGAACTAATCCTCCGCCAGTAAGTTGTAATATTAAATTTCCCATTTCTCGAGTTGTTATTGTGCTCTTAGTTGGGTTTATGTATAGCTCCAATGTATACCAGCCATTTCCAATGATGCTAAAGGCGCGTATATAGAAGGTTTCTGTAGTTTGTGCAATAAATGTGACTTGTTCCTCTGAACCGATTCCAGAAGAGGTGTTTAAGATGCCAAACGTCGAATTGAGGACTTGGAGTTCAAAATCCGCTGTGGAGGCATTCCAACCACGAATTAAGATTGTCACATTGTCTCCCATCTCTAATTCAATACGATAATAATCATCTGAATCATATTTTATACTTAAATATTCATTATAGACACCTGGTTGGATGGTTTGTGCAGAATTAACATTATTACCCGCTTGATCTGGAATGGGAGAAATACCCGCCTTGTTACGTACTTCTATAGTATATGGACCACTACCCTGTACACTGAATAGATGTAAATAATGGATTCCACTAGATTTTGCTGTAATTTCAACTGTTTCATAGGGGGTCGTGTCCCAGGACCCTTGAACAAGTGAGAGGTCTGGAGCCAATACTTCGAGATCAAAGTCAACTGGGGGAGTCCACCCATTTGCTTTCACATGTAAAATATCTCCCGATTCTAATAAGAGGGCGTAGTAATCATGTCGATCTATGATATCATCTAAGGCATCATAATATCTCCCAGGAATAATTTTTCGAGCGGTCTGAGGAGAACCCCCTGCAAAGTCTGAAAGGGGAGGGGAATCTGGTTGCACATTAAGGTTTAATTCGTAATCCTCACTCCCACTCTCCCATGTGATACAGAGAAAGAAAGTTCCTGTGATCTGTGCCACACCTGAGACCTCGTCGATGTAACCACGGGGCTTAAACGAACCTGCAACCCACGTACCATTTGGGCTAAATAGTTCCATATTCAAATTGGTACTGATTGGTGTGGTGATACGAGCAATGATCTTATCGTTTTGTTGAAGTTCAACCTTGTATATTATTTTGGGAGAAGATGCATTCAATAAACCCGAATAGTTGCCAGGAGTAATCAACTCTGGATGTGCAATTGTCATTAACACCTTATAGAGCCCGGCTCCTGTATACCTGAAAATTCGTATTCCATAAACACCTGACGTTTGGGCGATCCCTTGCACTTTTTCTAATTGCCCTTGCCCTAAATATGATCCGACAAGCCAAGAACCAGTCGTAGAGTAGAATTCCATATCATAATCGGTTCTATTAGAGTACAAGCTTGCCATTAAACAGTCCCCTTGTTGAAGTTCAATCCCATACCATACCTCTTGGTTCGACTCATTCAGGATACCCAAGTGATAGCCTGGTCCGATTAGATTTACTGGAACACTATTGAGGGTCAAAGAGTAGTTACTTGCACCCCAACGAGCTATTACCAAGAGGTACCATGTTTTAGGTGTAAAAGAAAGACCAAAGACCTCTTTAGTATCATCGTTCCCAATTGAGCTATCGACGTGCTTAAGTTCACCATGAAAAGTGTATAGATGAACATCAATGTTCGTTTGATTGCTAGGAAATTTAACACGTACCTTCGCCACTTTGTTCGAACTGAGATGAAAGGTGAACCACATTTTATCACGCCCCGTGTTCGTATCAAGGTTACCTAGATACATCCCCGGAGAAATCGGTGTGGGAGGGGTGATTTGTAGTGAAAAAGTGTAGTTTCCGCCCCCCCAAATAGCCTCCAGCTCTAAATAATAGATCTCAGGTCTTGTAGCCACCGTTGAGATCTTTTCTTGTCCTTCATAACCCGCTGATTCGTCAAGGAGCTGAAGATCATGGTTATAAATTCTTGCATCTAAGTCTAGTTGTGTATTTGGAAAGGTGATCTCAATCTGTACAATCTCAGCAGGTTGCAGTTGAAAGATGAACCAATCTGAAGGGTCTGATCCCCCAAGATCTAGACTTCCTGAATGATTCCCTGCCATAATGGGCTTGGGGTAAGCCCACCAATAATCGTCTATTTCACCACCACTTGTAACCTCTATATTTAAGGTATAGGCGCCCGCACCTTGAATAACCATTATTTCCAGATAATAAACACCGTGAGCGTACGCTACGGCACTGGCTACTTCTGTATCATTTATTTCAATTGATCTAGCAAGGAGGTTTTGTTCTTCATCATAAATTCCACAAGCAATATCTATTTGGGCATTCGAACGTGTAATGTTGACTTTAAGGATCTCTGTCGGATTTAGCTCGAGTGAAAACCAATCTATTGAATCATTAATAATATCTAGGGATCCAGAATAGGTATAGGTTCCAATATCAATAGGAATCGCATTCCACCAATAATTATCGTTTGTTTTATCACTTTCTGTGATTTCAACAGTAAGTAGATAGGGACCGAAGCCTGAATATTGATGAACCTCTATATAATACCAAGCAGAAACCGTAGCTACAGTTGACACCACTTCATAATTGCTTGAACTTGTAGATGAATTAAGCTCATTATGATACTGATCATAAATGAAAAGGTCGAAATCATAGTAATTGGGATTAGTTAGTTCTACCCATTGCAATAACCAAATCTCCGCTTTAACTAGCTGAGTAAAATTAGCGAACACCTTCCAATAGTTTACTGGATCGAATGAAGTTATGGTTCTGGTATAATTAACCCCAGGTGTTAACTCTTCAGCAGACGTCCAATTATTATCTAAGGAAACAAAATTCAAACCGTTATTCTTGGAGTCCATAGGAGTCTGTTCTTCAGCCTGAATACAAGGGGGCTTTGGAACGAGTAGCATTACTATTACTAAAGCTATAAGGAAGAGTGAAAGACATCTAATTCTTATTCTTGAACTTTCATTCATCATTATTCACAAATAGACTTGCTTTTTTAAATCCATCAATCGATAAAATCTTGAGCTCATGTGTTGAAGACTCAAGGAAACGAAAGTCCAATTCTGGTCATGGAAATCCAAATATCAATCGATATATTGCCATGTATACGTAATTGTACTCGTATTTACCCCATTACATATTACTTCATTCATAAACCTTTGCAACACAATCATCAAATTCGTTTACTAAAAGTTAACTTTTTTGGTGTAAAACATGATATAACCTTGGAATGGGTTTTTAATCCGCCTTTTCAATTCTTTCTATGAGTTCAAGTTTTACCGGCTTTGGGTTCTCTAAAAATCGCGACTCGAATTTATTTACTGGCTTGACACGTTATCCTAGAACACATTAAGATTAGTATTTGAAATATATTGATAAAACAAATCAGTAATTATAATAGGTCCTTCTTCCCAAAAAACAGGAGAGACGATTCAATGACTGGTTTTAAGCGTATTCTAGCTTTAGTGGCGGTATTAATGCTCATTTTCAGTGGTTCAATTTTCAACATCTCATTTCAGGACGTAGAAAGCAGCACGAGGAACCAGAAAAGTGAAGCAGCCCTTAACTCACTGCCAAATTACTCAAAAAGTTCTTTGCCGTCCAACAATTCAGCCCTATCGAACCAAGATCCTATCCCTTCTTTTAGGGCCTCTGCCAAAATCAGTGATTTCGGGCAAAGGGTGGCAAAGGAGACTCTTCAACGGGCATTTCAGGAGACCATTACTGAAGGGGATGTAGTGGACCAAATCGATTTTCACATGATTGATGCGGGTTCAGACGAGACTCTTGCGTTCAGTACTATTATAGCTTCAGGGGAAGATTCGGTTTTGCCCCATGGTGATCTCGCAAATGATAAACACAACTACGTTGTAGTTGGAGAAGCGGTTGTATGTGACCTCGGCGCAAAATATGCTGGCTACTCGACAGACATAACCCGAACGTATTTTATTGGGCCACCAACACCGGAAATGGTGAAAATCTACCAAATCGTTTTGGAGGCCCAGCAAGCAGGTATCCATGCCGTGGGGCCTGGGGTCAATGTAAGCATCGTCGCCCACGCTGTTAGAGATATTATTGACGCTTATGGATATGGAAAATATTTTCCCCACTTGACAGGGCATAGTTTGGGGACCCATGTTCATGAACAGCCGCTCATCGGAGTGAATAGTCCGGATGTCCTCAAATCGGGAATGGTGATAACCGTAGAACCCGGTATCTATCTTCCTGAGGCAGGTTTTGGGGTGAGGGTTGAAGATGATGTTCTTGTCACTGATTCAGGGTATGAAGTGTTGACCCACACGCCCAAAGCACTGTCAGACGTGGTCCTACTGGAGAATAGCAGCCTTGGGTTCCCATCAGTGAAGATTACGCATCCCCTTGATGGCTCTATGCACTATTTTGGCGAGACCAGCGAAGTCCGAGCGAAAATCGTACCGAATAGCGCCGCTTATCCGGTAGATCGTGTCCAATGCAAAATCGGCGAAACGTGGAGGGATATGACCCCACTCGAGGGTTCGAGGGATGAATATGAATATTCGTTTCACTATTCTACAAGCATAAGCGGCCACCTCAAAATTGGTGTTAGGGCGACGGTCGGAGAGCTTTGGCGAACCGACCTCATTGAAATCGGGGCAGACTTACGTGATACTCCCACACGGACGTACAAACTTCCAGATACATATCAGTCCGCTCATCCCTATGAGCGCGGCACCAATACCACTTGGATCATTCAGCACAACGGGACTTCACAGCTCCGAGTCCGCTTCGCCGCCCTTCAAGTCGCGTTTTTCTCGCATCTATATCTCCGAGACACGAGTGGGCATATTTACATCGATTACGAAGGAGTTGACGAATTGAATGCCGATATATGGTCCCCTTGGATTCCGAAAGATGCAATAGTTCTACATTTGGATGCTGAATTTGGGGAGGCATATGGGTTTCATGTGGATTGCTACGAAATACCCGTCCCAAACCGATTTATTCCAGTATACAGCTGTATATCAACTATTTTTAGCTTTTTAGTAATTTTATATGTGATTAAACAGCGTAAAACTCGATGAAACTGTTCATGAGCATTCTGTAAGTTGTTTAACCGACAATCTAGGAGATTCTTAAACTAATTAAACTTTTTTAAGTAAAATCTTTTTATTCTTTCTGAAAATCCCCATTTTCAATTTAAATTTCATCTATTTCAATTAAACCAATATAAATATGAAAATGTGCGCCTTCTCGCTAATTGTAACATAAAAATTCCCGAATGTCATTCTCAAGATTTTGAATATGTTTAATTTTGATTGTCTATCTGTTCCAGAAAAAAGAGGACAAACACAAAATGGTCGAATCACATGAACGATTTCATGATCGTTATCGAATGTTAATGGATGTGTATGAGGTAAATGAAAAATTAAATTCCCGTACTGATGAAAAGGCTACAGCTCTTCTAACACTATCTGGTGCAATCACGTCTATTGCCATTTTATTGTTATTCACTGATTATATGACTAGCAACCCGGCCTTCCAAGTAAGTCTCGGAATATTAATACTATTTGGTTTTATTTCGATGCTTTTTTTTGTCCATGCTGTCCATCCATTTTTCTGGCGAAGTGCTGTTACAGTGAAATCCAATGGGATTATCTATTTTAAAGATAAACTAGAATGTAAAGACCCAGCTGGGTTTAAGGCGCTAATATCACATAGAACTGCTTTCTAGGTTGATTTTTGGGTTTGTAAGAGCACTACTTAACCCAAAAGGCAAGATTCTTAAGAGAACGTCTTAAGTCAGCTCATAATTCATATGATGTGATAATATGTGTTCGATTCTAATCAAACATGGATATCTAACCACCATGAAGGGAGAGGGGACGCATATCATTGAAGATGGGGCTCTTGCAATCGAACAAGATAGGATTGTGTCTGTGGGCACGACATCCGAAGTCACTCGGGAGTATAGTGGGGATGTCATAATAGATGCATCGAATCATGCTATCCTCCCTGGTTTGATTGATTGTCATATTCACTCGACCCTTAGCTTACTTCGCGGGCTCGGTCAAGATGTCGCTGAAGCAGAATGGATGTTTGGGACTATTGCTCCCTTTAGAAAGTATTTTACAAAGGAGCTTGAAATTGTTGGGTCAAAATTATGCGTGTTAGAAGCAATGAAGACTGGTACAACCTGTTTTGGCGATTATGGAACCTATATGCCCGATCTGGCACAAAAGGTCTATGAACCAATTGGGGTTCGAGCTAATCTGTGTTCCACAATTAATGAACTCAGTCCAGGAAGACGTGACATAACAAAACTCTTTCAGTTTGAACCGTCTGTCGGAGAAACAAAACTCAAAGAGGGTTTAAACCTAATCGACAAGTGGCACGGTGGTGCAGATGGAAGAATCACCTGTCTTTTTGGTCCCCATGCACCTGATATGTTGAGTAAAGAATTATTATTACACATCAAAGTATTAGCCGAAGAGCGAGGGCTCTCAATGCATATGCACGTTGCCCAAAGCTGGGGGAGAGAACATAAGCAGGTGTTTGAAAGATATGGCAAGTCCCCAGTTCGATTTCTTGAGGAGATTGGGTATTTAGGTCCCCAGTTGATTGCAGTCCATTGTCATGCTACCACTCCTGAGGAATTGAAACTGCTAGCGCAAAGTGGAACTCGGATGATTGGGTGTCCTGGATCAATCGGTCTGATCGATGGGTTAGTGCCGCCCCTTTGGGATTATATCTCAGTAGGAGGAACAGCCGCTCTTGGATCAGATCAAAGCCCACCTGATGGGAATAGAATGTTCGACCAAATGAGATATGCAGCAATTTTAAATAAAATAAAACACCAAGATGCAACCGTTCTTCCTGCTTGGAAAGTTCTGAGAATGGCTACGATTGAAGCCGCACAATGTCTTGGGCTTGACCATCAAATTGGTTCCTTAGAACCCGGTAAAAAAGCCGATATAATTCTTCTTGATTTAAATCGGCCACACCTCATTCCTAAGGTATGCGTACCTATCCGAAATCTTGTTCCAAATATCGTTTATCAAGCCAATGGTAGTGAAGTTACGCATGTCATTGTTGATGGAAAAATAATCATGGAAAATCGGCAAGTCAAGACCATAGATGAAGTAAAAATTCTCAAAGAAGCCCAAAAAGCGGCAGAAGAGCTAACTGAAAAAGCGGCAGAAGATTTCATCGCAGCAGGTTCCGGTCTAGTTTCAATGATGCGAGAAGGGAAACTTTGAAAGGTTATCAATAACAAAACGCCCGAGTTACCTGGCTTTTGAATATTTTTGAGCAAATTTAGAATTATTATTATGTGGACGCCTTTTGAACTCATGGCTCACTGGACAGCGAACTGATAGGCGTCCACAATGATTCAAAATTGTCATTCGATTTTTTTTATGTTGATTAAAGTCTAATCTCTAAAATTGTGTTATAGAATGGTTCTAAAATCTTATATATTTATTTTGCAGGCTTAAGACCTCATGAGAACCTTATAATAAAATTTTTAATGGTCCGATAGAACCGAAGAATATTGTTGGAGAAGGATTCATTTACTCTTAGATTTTACAAATAAATCCAGATAAATTCTCTAGAATTATGCCATGAATTCTCTAAGATTTTAGATTTAATTAAACAACCTTATTAAACGAATTAAGTTGTATTATTATTGAGTAAAGGAGTTTTTTAATATAATGGGGTAGTGTTGGAAAATGAGGCAAACCTGCGAGGCAAACCTAGATGCCTTTAAAAATTGAATTTGCACTTATTTTAGAAGAAATAGCTACATTTGGACCCCAAATTCAAATGGTAGCTCTCACGGACTTCACTGGAGACCTCAAAGGGTTAATCAAGCAGCCCACAACATCAACACTCCCTCCAATTACTGATGCCGACCATGTCTTTCTAGGGTGGGCCATAGCGCAAAGTTATGAACAGATAGGATCCTATTACGCTTTTAATAATCTTAGTTCTGTGACAATTGAGTATAAACGTGGTACCGTTCTATTAACACCCACAAAAATCGGAGTTATCATTGTTCTATTAAATCCTGGCGTAAGCGTAGAATTCATTCGACAGAAGCTGCTGAATATTGCAGAAAAGTTGCATAAACTGGCAATGGAACGTGAAACATCCTATGAACTAGATTCTGTTGAAAGTCGAGATGAATTTGGGCTTATATTGACTGATAAGACAAATTCCTCAATAAAGGAACATCAATCCATTAATGATAAAAAAGGGCTAAATCGAGCCCTTAAATCGTTTAGTTCTTTTTAATGACTACAAAACCATTAAATAAAACTAGTTGATCTCCTTAGAATGATTTTTCTTTGAGGATTAAAAGAACAAGTTAAATATTATTTGCAAGATCTTTTTTAGTCCGATTCTGTTCTTTTTTCAGTATACGATTGATTTTATAAAAACATGTGAATATGGAATTTCACTTAAAGAGATGGTGTTTCAACAACTGATTCATTTACAACCTTACTTATGGACAACTTTTCACATTATTCAGAAAAGTTCAAGTTGATTATACATCTAAGCTTCGGGCAAGATGAACTATCCACTAAGTCATCGAAAGATACACTTTTGGAGTCAAGCCATTTTGAACATTAACAACAAGAATGAGAAGATCATTTTATAAAAATAATAAAGAATATTCGTTTGAATTCTAGATCAGCTTTCTGCTAAGAAAAGGAGTTGAGAAAATGAAATTTACCAATATACAATATATGAAGGAAGATCACATTGCCATTATAACGCTCAACCGCCCTCCCATGAACCCTCTTAGTATTGAACTCCTTCGAGATGTAACTACTGCAATAGAAGACACAAAAAATGACCCTACTATCCGAGTACTAATTATTACAGGCGCCGGAGAGAAAGCTTTTGCCGCAGGAGCAGATGTGAATGTGTTTAAGGGAGCTAACCCCGAAAAAATGAGAAAACTAGCCAGAGTGGGCCAACGACTTACACGGGAGTTAGACGATCTTGGGATCCCTGTAATTGCTGCTATAAATGGTTATGCCCTCGGAGGTGGTGTGGAACTCGCTATGGCATGCGATCTCCGAATTGTATCTGAAAACGCGCAATTAGGACAGCCTGAGATCAATTTAGGGTTGATTCCGGGCTGGGGTGGATGTGTGCGGCTACCGCGTTTAATCGGCGAGACAAAAGCGATGGAATTAATCCTTACAGGTGAAATGATCACAGCCAAAGAAGCTCAGCAGTTAGGACTAGTCAATATGGTTGTGCCACCAGAGGAATTAATGAGTACCACAATAGAGTTTGCCAAGAAGCTCTGTTCGAAACCACGTATAGCTTTGCAACAAGGCAAGAACGTCATCAAGAAAGGAGTCGAGATGAATAAGGAATCGGCCTTAAACCTCGAGGCAGAATCTTTTGCACTACTTTTTTCGACATACGATGCTCAAGAGGGTATTGCTGCCTTTCTAGAAAAACGGAAACCAAATTTCAAAGACTAGTTGGAAAATAGTGTGGCGCAAATTTGATTTGCCTTATAAAATACATCTTAGGGGCACAAATTAAGCTAAGTGAAATTATTAACCAATTCAATAATGATATAAGTCTATAAAACACCATGTAACTGAGCAATGAAAAAAGGGAAGGTAATTCTGCATTTCTTTATCGTAGACTGCTTTAATGCAGATAATTTCACAAAGATCTACCACATTTCAAGAGGTGAACATATTCAGACCAGTCTTACAAAACCAAAGACGGGCTAGGACCTTTTGGAGATGGTACACTAAAGTATATAATGCAATAAATCCTATATTTTATACAAAAAAGATGCGTAGAAAATTTGTTGAGTTAACAAATTCACATGGCGAGGTCATTATAGACATTGGTTGTGGTACTGGCTATACTACAATTGAACTGTTAAAACAGAATAAAGCAGGGGTTATAATTGGAATTGATCTTTCTCTAGCACAGATGATTAAAGCCCACCTTGCAGTCAAAGCAATGAAAGAGAATCATCGAACGTATTTCATCATCGCAGACGTTGAGCACTTACCTTTAAGATCAAATGCAGCCTCAATTGTAATCTCTGCAGGACTTGTAGAGTTTTTACCAAGCCCGATTAAAGTTTACAGAGAAATGTGGAGAGTCTCAAAAAAAGGGGGAAATACAGCAATACTTGCTCCAAGACTCCGAAAAAACCCCATCATACAAGTTTTAGCTAGGATTATGATGTATTTTTGGACGGAATCCGAGGCATGGGATGATCTTAGGTCTGTAGGATTCAAAGAAATCAACCTTTACTGGGATGGACCGAAATGGTCTAGTAAATTAGTTCTAATTGCCATCGCTAAAAAGTAAAGCCAGGGTGGGGCTTTCAATCCCTTTTCTTTTCGATAGAAATAGCTCCTTCAGGGCAAGCTAAAACACATTGGCCACAATTATCACAGACTTCAAGGTGACGAATAATCGCAGGTTGACCACATTCAGGACATATAATGTGACAAACATCCACACAAGCAAAGCAGCTTGTGCAATCATCCCATGATATATTCACCCTATATTTATTCACGAAACTTCCCTATTTTCAATTGGGCTTTTTCTTTTTG
>JBHIFL010000015.1:0-61732 GCA_046761065.1 Candidatus Heimdallarchaeota archaeon | reverse complement strand
TGTGCATTCACATTCGGATCTAATGTTGCTGGTGGAGCCGAAAGCAGAACAAAAAATCATGCAAGGCATCACTACAGAGATCCTAGGCCAAGATGGGCTCTCAGTTGCCCCTCTTCCAGTATCCATATTAGAATCTTGGAAAAAACAGCTTGCGGGCCTTTTAGGCACCCCTAAAATCGAATGGGATTGGATTTCAGTAGCAGATTATTTTCAGCGTTTGGAAAGAGGAGGGACAGCCACAAATGTCGCGTATCTTGTGCCGCATGGTGCAGTACGAGCGTGTGTGATGCAATTCGATGATCGCTCGCCAACTACCAAGGAATTAGCTCAGATGCAAGACTTAGTTGATCAATCAATGCGGGATGGAGCGATTGGGTTGTCTACGGGGTTGATTTATCCTCCATGTACCTATGCGAAAGGAACTGCAGAGTTGATCACATTATGCCGACGGGTGGCTACCTTCAGGGGTGTTTTTGTCATTCATATGCGTAATGAAAGTGATTACATCATGGAGGCTCTGAGTGAGACCATCGAAGTTGGTAAAGAAGCAGGTGTGGCGGTACATATCTCCCATCTCAAAGTTGCAGGTCGAAGAAACTGGGATAAGATTGGTCGAGTACTCAAACAGATTGATGAAGCAAGATCACAAGGGATCGATATTACTTTTGATCAATATCCTTATATCGCAGGCTCAACGATGTTAGCAGCCGTCCTCCCCCCTTGGGTCATGGTCGGGGGTATTGAAGAAGCGTTAAAGCGTTTAAAAGATCCAAAAGAACGGGCGAAGATCAAAAGAGACATAGATCAGGGTATTCCTGGGTGGGAGAACATCGTTGGACGTGGGGACTGGAGCGATATTCTCATTACATATGTCCCTTCTGAGAAGAATCGCCAATTTATGGGAAAACGGATTCCAGAAATAGCCAACCACGTCGACAAAGATCCGGCCGATACGACGTTTGACCTCCTTATAGAAGAAGACCTAGCTGTTTCGATGGTTACGTTCTGGGGGAGTGAAGCACTGGTTTACACGGCAATGCGCCATCCTCACGGGATGTTTGCGACGGATGGTCTCTTGGGGGGCAGACCCCATCCACGGATTTATGGGACATATCCACGAATATTAGGTAAATATGTTCGAGAAGACCAGATTATAACGCTAGAAGAAGCTGTTCGCAAAATGACATCCTTTCCTGCACAGTGTTTTGGGTTCCGAGACCGTGGCTTAATCAGGGAAGGGATGGCAGGCGACATCACCATTTTCGATCCAGACCATGTACTTGACAAAGCAACATTCGAAGACCCCATTCAATTTCCAGAAGGTATTGAATACGTAATAGTAAACGGGGTTGTGGTCAAAGAAGGGAATCATCATACGGGGAGCCTTCCCGGTAGAGTTCTCCGGCATCAGCGGTAGTCACATGCCACCTTTAGGGAGAGAAATGAGCCAATTTCAGCTTAGATTTTAATAAAATCTAGGTTTCTCCAAGCACAGAAATCTAAGGAGAAAAAGTATAAATATACCAAATATCGCAAATTTAGAGCCTCATTAAATCGTCCAATCGTTATACACTAGTGGAATCCTCAATGAGAGTTGGATTTGGAGAGGATTTGGAGATAATGAGCGAGATCCCTTATCCTACTGAAGAAAGGCATTCATCCAAAAGGCTTATCCTCCCCTCATTAACCATTTCTCGCTTTGTGACAAGGTCCCCAGGAGTTATAACATCCCTTCTTCTCATCGACATCGGGAGGACTTTCGGTAGTTCTGTAGGCATTACGGCACAGATTATAACTGTTGCTTCTAGTGTCACAGCTATCTTTGCATTAATCATCGGAGCGTTGAGTGTTCGGGTCAGCCATAAATCATTACTACTGACAGGAATCTCGTTCTACTGCATCTCCGCTATAGGATGTGCTTTTGCTCCAACCTTTACTATTTTGCTCGTATTTTATTCGATATCGGGTCTGGGGTTAGGTATGATTGCTCCAATGATGTATACACTAATTGCCGCGTATTTCCCTCTTGAGCAACGGACGAGTGCAATTGGATGGGCGTTTACCGGCGCATCCCTCGCATCTATTATTGGAGCACCGATCATTGGTATCATGGCTGGGTTCAAGGGATGGCGCTTCGCTTTTATGGGATTTCTACTACCTATTTCTCTCCTTAGTCTCATATTGGTGCTGAAAGGGTTGCCATCTCTAATCCAAAACCCCCCGAGTGACAAGGGGAAGTATTTAGACGGCTTTAAGTTGGTCTTCTCGAACAGCTCAGCAATGGCGTGCGTAGGTGGTTCGGCGCTTGGAATGGCAGCAACGCAGGCTATTGGGCTCTACAGTGTATCATTTATCAGGGAACGATATTCGGTACCTCTAGAGTTCGCATCCCTTCTAATCTTGGGCACAGCTGTATGCTCTATATTAGGGAACCAAGTTAGTGGGCGTACTGTTAATAAGTTTGGGAGACAGCCTGTAACTGTCTTAATGACCTTCGTCACTGGCGTATTCATCATAACCTACATGATCATGCCCAATCTTTGGCTGGCTTTGGCTTTTGTATTACTAGGTAGAATGTTTTCTTCGATTATGTTCACAGCAGGGCTTAGTTTAACTCTTGAACAAGTTCCAGGGTTTCGTAGCGTCTTAATGTCATTGTCGGTAGCAATTATTTATCTGGGTGCCTCGATCGGAGCAGGCATAGGAGGCTTATCTTTCCTCTGGCTCGGTTATGAGGGAGTAGGATTATCTCTAGGAGCTTTGGGTATCGCAGCCGCCATTCTCTTCTATTTCCTAGCGAATGATCCCACGAATACCTAGTCACAAAGCCTACATTTTTCTAAAATATTCAAAAAATTATGTGCTACTTTTTTAATCGTTGAAGAAAAAGATTATAATTATAACGATCTGGTGGACGTTCTATAACCTATCCAAATGCTAACTTCTGATGGATTCTATTTAAATACAGAAATTTGGGATTATGTGGTGTTATGTACGAGCAATCACATCATTCCGAAGAAATATGTGTTTCAGCAAGGTTTCTTCTTCCTTCTCTGATCACATCATACTTTGTGGCATTGACTCCAGGAATTCTGACAAGACTTCTCCTCCTTGACATTAGCAACACCTTTCAGCAACCTGTTGGAATAATGGGACAGATTACAACGGTTGCGTCTCTGGTTACAACCATCTCAGCTGTACTTATGGGAGCATGGAGTGTACGATTCAACCATAAATCGTTACTTCTATTGGGGCTTGTGTTCTGCAGCATTTCTGCATTAGGATGTTTTTTTGCTCTAAATTTCACTATGATGCTTATTGCTTATGCAATCTCGGGATTAGGGCTGGGAATGGTCGAACCAATGGTGTATACACTAGTTGGAGCACATTTCCCCCTTGAAAAACGGGTTCGTGGATTTGGATGGCTTCTTACTGGTGCAGTTTTGGCAGCTGTTAGCGCACCCATCATGGGCGTCTTTGCAAGTGTTGAAGGATGGCGCTTGACGTTTCTTGGCTTCATCCTGCCCATTACACTCCTAAGTTTCATAATGGTGGTAAAAGGAGTGCCCTCTCACATTCAGAGCTTGCACCACGCAAATTATAAAGAGAAGTATTGGGAGGGGTTTAAAGAGATCTTTTTCAACCGCTCAGCGACATCTTGTTTAGTGGGTTCTGTCCTTGCTATGATCGCATGGCAAGCGATTTCGCTCTATAGCATCGCTTTTTTCAGAGAATATTTTCACGTATCAATAAAGTTTGCATCCTATATCATTTTAGGAACCGCGATTTGTTATCTTTTGGGGTGCCTAACTAGTAGTCTCTTTGTAAATAGGTTTGGGATGAAACTGATAACCGTTTTGACGATCTTCTTTGCGGGGATCTTCATCATAGCATTCATGACCGTGTCCCATCTTGGGCTAGCATTGAGTTTTATCTTCCTAAGTTGTTTCTTTTTTGGGATGAGAGCTTCAGCAGCGAGTAGTTTAACTTTGGAACAAGTGCCAAGATTCCGGGGTAGCATGATGTCGATGAATTCAGCGGCCTGGTTTTTGGGGTTTGCTCTCGGAGCTGGACTTGGAGGTATAACGCTACTCTGGTTCGATTATGAGTTTGTAGGGGTAGTTCTAGGAGCGACGGGGATTATGGCCGCGGTAGTCTTCTATCTCCTAGTGAACGATCCTACGAGCACCTAATTTAATTTTTCCCCTCTCTTTTCAAAGTAACTGAGTCCACCCAAAAAGATGGGCCTTACATTTGTTTGGTACATCTGTCGAAAGGGCTCGACTCATGATTTGTTGCCTTTGGAGAACACTAATAGATAGTGATACCTGAGCATATGGGTTTGGAGGGATTGGAATCCTTTCTGTTCAAAAAGAGCAATTGCCTCGCTCGTTGTAAGCCTAATAGAAACAGGGGGACCAAAACCCGTTTTTTTCTTCTTAAAATCACTTATCAGGGCTTTCCCATTTTGTTTAAGTACTCGTTGCATCTCCGCCACCATCCGATCTTTATCCTCAAACTCATGAAGTGTATTGACCGAAATTAGAATATCCACAGTTCCTTTTTCAAGGGGGATTTCATTTTCCTTTGAAAAGATTAGTTCAATATTTTTCAGTTGAAGTTTCTCGATTTTTGCTTCAAGACGTTCCAGCATCTGCTTCTGCACGTCGATAGCATAGACTTTTTTAACGTTCTTGGCAAGGGGCAGTGTGAAGAACCCACTCCCACATCCTACATCAGCGGCAATGAAGTTCGGCCGGATTTCAACTTTTCCTAGAATTTCTTCGGGATTCTGCCAACTTTTTCGATCTTCTCGTTCTAAGACTAAGACGTGGTTTGGGTTGAATAGATGGGATTCTGTCATCGATTCATCCACCGTATTTATCTTAGATACATACGTGATTGGCGTGGTATCGTTAAAGAAAGATTCTCATGCCAGGGGTAGAGGGTTTTGCGACAGGTACCAAGCCGATCTTACTGTAATTCGGGGTTTTAGTTTTTAAGCGATTAGATAATTTGGCGTAGAAGTGATCCTCACCCGAGGGGTAAGCCCAATAAGCCTTGAACTTCTTGCTTACAACTCTCCCAAATATTCTGTAAAGATGTCCGCAAAAACATAGCAGAAATAACGGCAGGCTTGATCAAGCTCCTCCTTAGCTTCTTCAACCAGATGATAAATGACTTTTCTCCCTTGTTTCGTACGTTTGATGTAGGTTTTCCCACGTTTAACGTAGGTTTTCCCTTCCTTGGTGTACCCCTCCAATCGTTTCAGTGCTGGGTAGAGCGTACCAGGGCTTGGCTTGAATCCACGGCGTTTCAGGAGTTCTTCGGCGATTTCCTGCCCATGCATCGGTTTCTTGGATAATAGCCAGAGGATCTGGAATGAAAGCAAACCGCGCATGTCACAACATGTAGGTATTTCATAGCAAGTAGGGGATTCAGATGGATCACAGCAGGCATCAGATGCGACTTGATTGGAGCTAATCATCGATTCTTTCATCAGTCTTTTCCCAGGGTTGGTAACACAACAATCTTTAAATATCTATCGGATATACGATATATCGTATGTGCAACATATCGGCCAGATCGTAAGTGAACACGATGAAAGGAAAAGAAATCAAATCCGAAGTCAGGAAAAGGTATGGGAGCATTGCAGAGCAAAACATGTCATGTTGTGCACCCGGATCAAGCATTTATAGTGAAAACCTCGGATATAGTAAAGAAGAACTCATGCATGTTCCTAAAGGGGCTGACCTCGGGTTAGGGTGTGGGAATCCTGTGGCATTAGCGACTTTGAAAGAGGGAGAAGTCGTCTTGGATCTCGGATCAGGAGCTGGACTCGATGTTTTTATTGCCGCGAAAACCGTGGGTGAGAGGGGAAAAGTAATTGGAGTGGATATGACCCCTGCAATGATCAATAAAGCGAAGGAAATTGCAAAGAGAGCGGAGATCAATAATGTCAAATTCCGACTCGGTGAAATTGAAAACCTCCCAGTAGAAGATAACGCAGTTGATGTGGTTATCTCGAATTGTGTGATCAATCTGTCACCGGATAAGGCCCGGGTCTTTGAGGAGGCCTACCGCGTGCTGCGACCAGGAGGAAGACTCATGGTGTCAGATATTGTTCTGACAAAACCCCTACCTGAATCGGTTCAGCAAAGTATTGCGGCGTGGACGGGGTGCATTGCAGGGGCAAGTCTGAAAAAGGAATATCTGGAAGCGATCAGGAACGCTGGTTTCAGAAATGTGGAAATTCTCTCCTCAAAGAGTGCAGGCAAGATCCTCTTGGGAGATACCTCTTGCTGTGGCACCACAAGAGACATTGCTCAAGCAGTTGAAAGTATCTCGGTCGCTGCCACTAAATAGTCCTGTTCTTTGCTCAGTAGGGGTTATCCCTCAGATTTGGGGCGGGGTTTAGAGATCAACTCGCGTTTTGTCAAAAGTTCGCCGTGCTTATGTGGTTCCCGTAGAACCGTGTCATTCCCTTTTTCTAGTTCCCTGGCTTCCATAATGAGGTTTGCGGCGGATCTGATAAGTTCATGACCTGTTGCGGCCAAATGGATGTATTCTTCCATATCTTTAGCGACAAAACAAGCTCGAGTGTTAATTCCTGCTGCGGTTTTAGCCATCTCATAGGCAGCTGTAGCCTTAGCTGCTGCATAGGGATTCATAAACCTAGCATGCGCAATAGCTGTCTCAGTATCAATCACAAGGCGGGGGAGCTCAATTGGCCTCCTGCCCTTGAGATGTTCAACAACTTTGGCTACTTCCTGCGTTATCAGAGCCAATGCACCGCTCACTGCTAGAACTTTCAACACATCCGTGTTGAATAACACCATCTCAGTGGGATCGAGGAATTCCCGACGTGCTCCGATGATTGGGTCGCCAAGCATAATGAAATAGCCCTGTCCCTTCGCTTCAATATCTGAAATGGCTTTTTTCCCCGGTGCATCAGTCAATACAATCGTAGGAACCGCCTTCTCTGCAAGGAGCTCTCTCGCCCGGGTAGGACCAGGGATCGTGGCATTAGGAGACGAGACCAATACCAAATCGGGGGTAAACTCCAATAACTTTGTGACAACTTGCTCGGCTTCTTCCACTCCGAGTTTTGCCCCACTCCCAACGACTCGAACATCTAGATCTTTCCGATCTGCTCGTTCATCAAACAATAATTCCAGAGGGAGGGATGTTCCTATGTTACCTAGCTTTGCAATTCCCAGGAGAACTTTCTCTTTAACCATAGCTTTCTCAACTCGCCATTAACCCATATCTATTAATCAACATGCATTTTTAAGTAACCTTGTACAAAAGTTTTGCTTGGCAAGATACTCTCGCGAAGTTTTTTATACACATTCTCCTGAGAGAAAAAATTGAACAGATTTTTAAAATTAGTACCATTCCGAAGAAGAGGTGGCATACAATGAGTTGGATGGAAAAGATAGACCAAATGGCCTTTGCAGAAGGCTTTCCCATGTGGGTTTCACGCCTTGTGATCACTGCCCTCAACCCAGAACTCGCACAGGTCGCAGGACAGGTCTCTACAGGTTATGGGACGAGTATCATCATGGCACCGGGTGAAGCAGGTATTGAGCGAGAAGTCGACGCCGCGGAAACCCCAGACGGTCGCCCTGGAGTGGTTGTCCAGTTTTGGCATCGTGGTCGAAAACAGCTTAAGAAGATCCTTCTTGGTCGAGTTTCACAAGCTATACTTACCGCGCCTACTACCGCTGTATTTGACTATCTCTTAGAAGAAACCGAACACACCCTTTCCATTGGAAAGAATATAAGATATTTCGGGGACGGATATGAGAAAAAAGACACCATAACAGGTCATGAGGTCTACCGCATCCCCGTAATGGATGGAGAATTTGTCATTGAAAGTGTTTTCAAGACCAAAAAAGGCGTTGCGGGAGGAAATTTACTTATCATCGGCAAATCCCTTTCAGGAGCCCTTGAGGCAGCTCAAGGGGCAGTGAAAGCCACGCGTCAAGTTGAGGGAGTGATTTTACCATTTCCAGGAGGAATCTGTCGATCTGGAAGCAAGGTGGGGTCAAAGTACAAGTTTTTAGGAGCTAGTACAAACCATCCCTATTGCCCAACCATTCGCGAGGTGATTCCGGATTCGTTACTACCCGAAAATGCCAAGGCTGTCTATGAATTGGTGATCAATGGTCTTTCGGAGGTTGCTGTAAAACAAGCTATGCGCGCGGCGATGGAACGTGCTGCGTTGCACTCAGATGTGATTTCTATTACCGCTGCAAATTATGGAGGTACACTGGGACCATTCAAGATGGAACTTAATGAATTGCTAAAAATGTAGCAAAGAAATCAAATCTAAATTCTCATTAGTACTTTAACAGAAGAAGAGTATAACTCGAAGATTCTTCATTACAAACTATTTTTATTGTTAAAGAAACATTTCATGAGTATTTTTAGAAAGACCGTAAAATATTTATAGAAGTACAAGCACAGACCAAACGAAAATCTTATAAGGAAGGAGTATACGCAATTTAAAAATAACAAAATGTAGAGTTTAGACAAAACTTTTGAAAATAGTAAGTAAATAGTATAAAAACAAGGGTGCATGGAAAATGGCTGCACAATTAGGAGGTACGCCAGTCTTAATTCTAAAGGAAGGGACTGAGCGGACTCGTGGGAAAGATGCCACCTCTGTCAACATCCAAGCCGCGCGGGTCATTGCAGACAGCATTCGGTCAGCTCTTGGGCCCCGTGGGATGGATAAAATGTTGGTCGACAACTTCGGGGATGTGGTTATCACCAACGATGGCGCCACCATCCTCAAAGAGATCGATGTCCAACA
The DNA here is from genome assembly GCA_046761065.1 of Candidatus Heimdallarchaeota archaeon. Classification (GTDB taxonomy): domain Archaea; phylum Asgardarchaeota; class Wukongarchaeia; order Wukongarchaeales; family JBHIFL01; genus JBHIFL01. The sequence goes on along the minus strand of JBHIFL010000015.1, from coordinate 52,911 downwards.
TCCGGTCGCAAAATTCGTCGTAGAACTAGCAAAAAGCCAGGATGATGAAGTTGGCGACGGAACGACCACGGTGGTCATTATCGCAGGTGAATTCTTAAAACAGGCAGAACGGCTCTTAGAACTGGAAGTCCATCCTACGGTGATTGTGGAAGGACTTCGTAAAGCCACAGATAAAGCAATGGAACTAATTGATACAAACTCTCGTCGAGTGACAATCGAAGATGTAAGCGAACTGAAGAAAGTAGCAATGACGGCTATGGGGTCGAAGGTGGTAGTTGGTTCATCAGATTACCTCTCTGACCTGGTAGTCAAAGCAGTCCGGTCGGTGGCGACCCAGCGAAACGGGAAGTGGAAGGTTGATATTGATGACATTGCAATAACGAAGAAAGAAGGGGAAAGCCTTGAAGACACCATCCTAGTAACAGGGCTTGTGATCGACAAAGAAGTTGTCCACGCCCAAATGCCCAAGACCATCAAAAACGCAAAGATTGCCTTGTTGGCTGGGGCGCTAGAGATTACAAAGACAGAATTTGATGCGAAGATTAACATCACTAGTGCAGAACAAATGAAACTATTCCTAGATCGGGAGCAAAATATTCTATCTGAAATGGTTGATGTTATAAAAAACGCAGGAACCACAGTCGTGTTCTGCCAAAAAGGCATCGATGATCTGGTGCAACATTATCTTGCAAAAGCTGGAATTTTAGCAGTGCGTCGAGCAAAGAAGAGTGATATGGACAAGCTGGCTAAGGCCACAGGTGGTAAAATCATCACCAATGTCCGAGAACTAGATGCTGAAGATCTAGGCAGTGCTGATTTAGTCGAAGAGCGTAAGATCGGTGACGATAAGATGGTCTTTATTGAAGGCGCGCCGGAAGCGAAAGCGATATCCATTTTAATTCGTGGAGGTACTGAACTCGTCGTAGATGAAGCAGAACGAGCGCTCCATGATGCAATCATGGTTGTCCGTGATGTTGTTGAGGACGAAAAAGTTGTTCCAGGAGGAGGCGCTATAGAAGCAGAACTAGCCACCGAAATCTCAAAATGGAGTGCGACATTCAGTGGAAAAGAACAACTGGCGATAGAAGCCTTTGCGAAATCCCTAGATGTCATTCCATCAACACTCGCAGAAAATGCAGGCTTGGATCCGATTGACATTATGGTAGAACTTCGTTCCAAGCATGAGTCAGATGGGAATAGTTGGGGAATAGACATTATGAATGGACGAGTCGCTGATATGAGTCAGACGAACGTTGTCGAGCCGGCAGCCGTAAAGCGTCAGGCAATAAGTGCCGCTAGCGAAGCCGCGCAGATGATCTTGCGGATCGATGATGTCATCGCTGCCAAGGAACTGGAGAGGGGTGGACCGCCGGGTGGAGGTGAAGGACCTCCAGGCGGAGAAGGTGAAAGTGAATTCGATTAAAAAATGAAAGATGATGTGAGGTAAAAGAACGGAAAAAATAGAGGTGTAGTCAAATGGCAGGTCAAATTCCTGTACTAATTCTAAAAGAAGGGACGGAACGGCAGAGAGGCCGAGACGCCCAGAACATAAACATCCAAGCAGCTCGGGTGTTGTCAGAAGCAATTCGTAGCACTCTAGGCCCGAAAGGCATGGATAAGCTCTTAGTTGATTCATTAGGTGATGTAGTCATCACGAACGATGGAGCGACCATCTTAGACGAAGTGGATGTACAACAACCTGCGGCAAAGATGTTAGTCCAAGTAGCGAAGACCCAGGATGATGCAGTTGGCGATGGGACAACTACAGCCGTAATATTAGCTGGAGAACTATTGAAGAACGCCCAAGAATTATTAGAGAAGAACATCCATCCGACAGTGGTTGTAAGCGGCTATAAAAGAGCCTATGACAAGGCACAGGAAGTGTTAAACGCAATTGCCTTAACAACAACTGCAGACGACAAGGAGACCCTTATGAAGATCGCAATTACATCGCTCAACTCCAAAGCGGTTGCAGGAGCGAGAGATCTTATAGCAGACATTGCGGTCAAAGCAGTCAAGCAAGTGGGCGAAGAACGAGACGGTCGAATGATTGTTGACTTAGATCTGATTGGAATCACTCAGAAACAAGGGAAGTCGTTAACAGACACGGAGTATGTAGATGGTATCATCGTAGATAAGGAACGAGTCCACTCGCGGATGCCAGAGCAAGTGACCGAGGCAAAAATCGCACTACTTGACACGCCCTTAGAGATCGAGAAGACGGAGTTCGACTCTGAGATCCGGATTCAAGATCCGGACCAAATTCAGCAATTCTTAGATGAAGAACAGCGGATGTTACAAGAGATGACAGAGAAGATTGCCAATGCTGGAGCCACGGTAGTGTTCTGTCAAAAAGGAATCGATGATGTGGCGCAGCACTATCTTGCGAAAGCTGGGATTTTAGCTGTCCGGCGTGTCAAAAAATCGGACATGGAAAAACTAGGGAAGGCCACCGGAGCTGAGATCGTTTCAACCCTCGATGAACTGCATGCAGAGTCGTTAGGTAAAGCTGGCCTCGTGGAAGAAGTTAAAATTGGCGATGACAAAATGATCTTTGTCCGAAAATGCGCCAATCCTAAGGCGGTATCAATCCTCATCCGAGGTGGCAACAAGTATGTGACCGACGAAGGCGAGCGAGCCCTGAATGATGCGTTAAACGTAGTCCGCGATGTAGTCGAAGACACTCGATACGTTGCAGGAGGTGGGGCCCCAGAAATTGAAGTGGCTCGCAGACTCAAAGAGTATGGAGATAGAGTCGCGGGAAAAGAGCAACTAGCTATTCAAGCCTTTGCAGAAGCCTTAGAGACTATTCCAAAGATCTTAGCCGAAAATGCCGGCATGGACCCCGTCGACATTCTGGTCGATCTCCGCTCCAAGCATGAAACAGGGCAGATCTGGGCAGGAATCGATGTATTTTCACAGAAAATTACTGATACTCTAGCTGTGGATGTTTTAGAGCCACTACGAGTGAAGACACATGCATTGAAATCAGCTACCGAATCAACAGAGATGATTTTACGGATCGACGATGTCATTACGGCCAAAGAGTTGAAAGGTGCGGGGGCACCGGGAATGCCGCCAGGCGGTCCGGGCATGGGGGGCATGGGCGGCATGGGCGGCATGGGCGGCATGCCTCCCTACTAAGGCTAAATGAAACGTCCCCTTCCAATTTTTTTCTTTTTTCCTTATTTTAGATTCTAATTTTTTAAGATAAGTCTATATTCCAATTGCATATTCTCTAGAGTCCTTCCCACTCGGAAAAGCAAAAATTAACTTTATAGAAAAAATTAGAACAAATATCCTGAGATTTACATGAACTTATCTCATTATAAACGAAAGACATCCTGAAGAAGGTTTGTTCGCGCATGGATGGTTTTTCATTCGATCTTTGGGAAAACCTAAGAAGGCACATGTGAGATAACCCACTGATGAAAGTATATTGGACATCTTCACCCGAAAAGAAGATATTCATGTTATGGAGGCTGGTTTGTGAGGATAAATCTCTTGGAACGTTTTTTTAGCGCAAAATCCATCGCTGTGATAGGCGTTTCCCGAAATAAACGCAAACCAGGGTATATCGTAGCAGAAACCCTTGTTGAAAAATTCTATGGAGATATCTTTCTTGTGAGTACCTCGGGGATCAAAGAGCTCCTCGGGCGAAGAGTGTATCAAAGTGTAATGGAGATCAAAGACATTATAAATCTCGCAGTGATTCTAACTCCTGCGCCCACGGTTCCGGAGATCCTCCGAGAATGTGGGAACAAAGGGATCAGGAATGTGATAATATCTTCTGGAGGATTTGCCGAAACGGGAAACAGGGGAAAGGAGCTCCAAGAAGAATTGGCTTCTATTATCCGAGAAACGGGGATTCGGGTGATCGGGCCTAACTGTATTGGAGTATATAGCCCCATAACCGGGTTAGATACCATGTTTATCCCAGTGGAGAAGTTGCAACGACCGGGGCCGGGGCATGTGTCATTTTTGACCCAATCGGGGGCTTATGGTGTAGCATTCTTAAACAAATTGAGTATACTCGGTTATGGGCGTTGGATCAGCAAGTTTGTCAGCTTTGGGAATGCCATCGACATTAATGAAACACACATCCTAGAATATTTAGGAGAAGATGACCAAACAAAAATCATTTTCACCTATCTCGAGGGGTTCAAAAACGGGCGGGAATTTATGCAACGCGCCAAAGAGATCCAGAAGCCGATGATCATGATCAAAGCTAATCGAACTATGGCAGGTTCGAAGGCGTCCCTCTCACACACAGCTTCATTAAGTGTGAATGATATTGTAGTAGACGATTTATTCCATCAGAGTGGAATTATCCGTGCAAACACATGGGAGGAAGGGTTGGATCTTGTGAAAATGTTTGCCATGCAACCACCTCCGCGGGGTCGTAATGTGGCGATCTTAACTGATGGGGGTGGGGCGGGAGTCATGACGAGCGATGCTGTTGCATTTGAGGGGTTATCCCTAGCCACCCTCACGGAAGAGACCAAGCAAGACCTAAGAGAGGCATTTCCCCGTTACTACTTAGTGGGAAACCCTATCGATCTGACAGGAAGTGTCCAAGCACCGGATTTCATTTTAGGATTGCAAAAACTTTTAGAAGATCCTAACGTAGATACAGTGATCCTTATCGCAATTCCAGCACCATCATTGGACGTACAAGAGCTAGTGGAGGGTCTCTATCCGTTGGTAAGCGAGGCAGAGAAAACCATTGTGGGTCTTAGTTTTGGTGGAGTAGAGGCTGGAATCATCACCAATAAGTTAGAAAAACTGGGAATCCCCACATATTCCGAGGAATACCGAGCAATTCGCGCTTTACGGATCTATATGGATTCTAATACAAAGCCAAAAAACCATCAACTTGAATAAAGTGGATATTCTCCCTTTAAAGTATATTTTCTATCAAAAAGACCTGAATAAACCCTAAACCATAATGAATGATTTACTATACCAAATCTGCAACATCGACAACGAGTTCAATGTTTCTCCGGAGGAGTCCAATCACTGAAGAAAGAACACGATATGTTTCTGGAGCGGAATGTTTACCGAGATACTCGTCAATGTGTTCTAAGTCGCTCTCAAGATCCTTCCGCTGCTCCACAAGCTCAGATGCAGCCTCTACATTGCGTTCCAAATAGATCTGGACGGCTTCATCGAGCCGGGTGATGATCTGTTCCCTTATATTTAGAATCTCCTGGATGGGTTCTTCCCCCAATTCTGGTATAAGATTTCTTGAGACCCTATGTAAGGCGATATCTACAACTTGATCAGCCATACTTTCCGCATAGCTTGCTAACATACGCAAATTGAGGGCATCAATTAGTTGAAACGGAGCCGTTTCAGAAATCAAATGGGTCGCCGTTCGTAGAATGCGCACAATAAGAAAGTACAAGCGATCCACTTCATCATCCCGCTTAATGACGGATTGAGCTAAGTTAGTATCGCCCGTCAACATGGCTTGAATGGTATCACGCTCCATGCCGGCTGCAATCGAAAAACAACGACGAATGAGCAGCAACGGGTCCAAGGTGGGGGATGGCTCAATCAGAAAGTGGAGCTCGATCCGATCACTCTTTTCTTCCAAGACTTCAAGGCCAATTAATTTACGAGATGACTCCAAAATTAGATCCCGGCGTTTCAGGGGCCCCTGCGCACCATAGATTTCAATGATGTCATGTCCATCTAAATAAGCCCGTAACAAATCACGCCGGATCCGTTTCGAATCAGTAAGTTCGATTTTTTTCCCTTCATCGGTTTTTTTTGTAGGTAAGAGAAGGAGAGCGCCACCTGGCAGTTCCCGAATGATGACCACGGAATCTCTCTTAATAGAATACCGTTCTGCCCAATCTCGAGGTAAGGAAACCAGTCGTGTCTTACTGCTACTCAATTGGATCTTTCGGTATTGTTGTGGTTTCCTCTCTCTCCGCATATCCACCCTCACCAGATCAGTTGTTTATGTACTTATATTATTTTGTCAAGCTTATCTATCTTATATGTATTGATAAGATCAGATCCTTAGTTTGAGGTAGGATGTAGGAATTTTTCTCATAGCTACTCCGAAGGGACTGCGATAGTAACAAATAAATACGATTTGTTGTTTTTTCTGAAATGAAGTTCATTATTCAAGCCTTTTAGCTTTATAAGAACTGTAAATTGATAATGGATTACAACACTAAAAATACACGAATATAATGACCTAAGAGGTTTATTAAATAGATATTTAGTTAAATCTCAACAAAAAGGATCTTAAGAGCTTCATAGGATCAAAAGGGATAGCAACAATTCAAAATAGACTTCGATATTTTTAATAATAAGTCTGAATACACTCGAAAAAGTGGCTTTTACTGTTTGTGTGATAAAATATTGGTTCATCCAATGAGGGGGCAAATTAAGCATGAATGAAACTCAAAAAGTTGATGGATTTCCGTTGGATTTTTTTTAATAACAATTACAGTTTCATGGCTAATTTGGCTACCTGGTGTCTTAGATGCTATGAATATAATTGTTTTGCAATTATATAACTGAAAATATGGTTTATTAAACCTTTTTGGTGGGTTTGGGCCAAACTTTATGGCATTTGTGCTGTTATATCGTCAAGAAGAAAAAAAAGCCGTGAAAAATTTAATTCTAAGGGTTATTAATTTTCGAAGTATTGGAAAGATGTGGTTGATTCCGCTCTTCCTATTGTTACCAGCTATTGTTTAGGAGCTCTTTTATTAAACATGATTAGTGGAGGAACTGTGCCGGAGCTCTCTTTAATAATGCAACCCGGGTTAATCCTTATCTATTTCATTGGTTCATTGATAATCTTCGTAAATCCAATACGTGAGGAGTTTGGCTGGCGTGGCTATGTGTTTAATCACTTCCAAAAGAGATGGGATGCCTTTACTAGTAGCATCTTTTTAGGGATTGGTTGGGGAATCTGGCATTTACCATTATTTATTTTCCCAACCAACGAAGAGATTTATGGAAATATGCCTATTTGGATTTTCATAGGCAACACTATTCTTGTCTCCTGCTTTATGACTTGGTTAAACAACAGAGCGAATAGTTCTATGCTCATTGCAATATTGTTCCATGCCGTAGTAAATCTTTCAGATCTCATTTTCCCTCTTCATCTAACAGAATTTGGTCTATATTATGACTAATTGTTGAAAATAATTTTAGTTGCAATAGTTTTGAGCATTTTTGGGCACAAAAAAATGGTTCGAAGATATAATCAGAATTGAAGGCTTCCTAAATCTTTTCATTTCTATTCATGACTTAGATCAATATAGCTTCCTGAATAAGAAGCTAAGCAAAAAACTATGGGTTTGGCCTTGCAAAAGAGTCAAAAAGTCGACGAATAAATCTCAGAAGCTGTGTTATGAATTCAATAAAGAGGATATAAAAATGATTGCTCAAATCTGTTTGACTCCGTGGGAAAGTAAACGGTTGATTGCCAAAGGTGTTGTGCAATTGGAGTTGATCAAGAAAGCGTTAACCCATGGTATCATTAGTATTGGCCGTGGGACAACTAATGGGTATGTAGTTGAAGAGCTTCTCGGTACTCCCTTTGAAAAGGAACGCTATGTGGCTGGAGGCATCGGATCTGGTCGTCTATGTTTGGCCGATATGTCGATAGCCAAACCGGAGATCGCATTTATCAAGGGAGAGCTTCACGAGATCTCGACCGCCAAGATCATCCAAGAGATGGGCGCAGGTGATGTATTTATCAAAGGCGGCAACGCACTTGACCCAAATATGGGAGTAGGCATTCTCCTTGGAAGTGAAACAGCCGGGACAATTGGGGGGGTCATAGGTGCCATTTATGCCAAAGGGATCGAGCTGGTGTTACCGGTGGGGCTTGAGAAGATGATCCCAACACCAGTAGAAACGGCAGCGATGGAGGCGGGGAAAACGAAAATTGCGTATGCGACAGGAATGCCAGCCGGTCTGTTTCCCGTGTATGGGACCACCATAACAGAGATGCACGCCCTCGAGTTACTAGCGAATGTGGAGGCCATACCTATCGCGGCGGGAGGAATTGCCGGTGGCGAAGGCTCAGTAGTCCTTCAGATCTCTGGAAACAATCGAGACGTGCAAAAGACAATTGAGGTGATCAAGAATATCAAGGGCGAACCTCCCTTAAAAGTAGCTATGGAGATTTGTAAATCCTGTCAGTGGACGTGTGCGTGGCAAGGGAAAGACCAAGCTTATTAGACTAGAATTTTTTCAACTCAAGAACCACGTTTACGGTCAGACCTACCCTACCCAAATTTATATGGGGGATACAAACTAGGCCCCAACAGCATTTTTAGTTACTCTTAGTCCCAGACATCAGATTTTTATGGAGGTCTATCGAATTGTTTTTACTCAGTCATGAGAGAGGAATAAACAGGGGACTGAAAGTGAGCCTTGAGTTTGTCGCGGAAGTTTCAACGGAGCAAATCCTCCTAAAAAATAAAGGGGCAAAACAACCAAGGGAATTGATAGTTACTAAAGAACTTTGCGTCGGCTGCGGAGTCTGTGCGAAAATTTGTCCAATGGATGCCATAACAATTGGACCGCTCGGGGCAACAGAACGCGACGCAGTTGACGTGTCAAAAATTGAAGCGGATGTTCAAAAGTGTGTTCTCTGTGGGATGTGTGCCCCGGTCTGCCAGTTTCACGCGATAGGTTTTACCATCAATGGACAAAGCATTTTTGACATCCCAGGATATCCACAGCTAGATGGTCGCATCGCTATTGATCAAGAAAAAGTGACTACAATTCAAGACCCCAAGGGCTTTACCTCCTGTCTTAAGGCTTGTCCAAGAGATCTCCTACAACTAAACACAAAAAATGGACAAATCCAGCTAGATGTGGATGAGTCCCGTTGTTTTTGGTGCAAGAAATGTGAAATAGCTTGTCCTGAGGGAACAATCACTGTGGAAAAAGCCTTCATGGGCGAGCTGAAATTGACAATAGACCGTTGTGATGGAAAATGCGGGGTTTGCATTGCCGTGTGTCCAGTCGATGCCTTCAAGTTCCCTGACAAGAAGCAACCGTGGGAACCCCGTGAAAAGCTCGTGTACGATGCGACTTATTGTGTCTTTTGTGGAGCATGCGCCCGGGCGTGTGCGGCAGAGGCGATTGAAGTAAAAGTAAAAGAAATTCGCATGAATAACCAGGACACAAGTGTTGCCTGGGGAAAGACATGGAAAAACAGCTTAGAAAAACTCTTAGATGGGAATTAATCATAATAAAACGAAGAAACCGTTGGAGTCCTTGAGAGCGATGGTGAGCAACGATGTATTACTTGGAGATTAATTTGGAGAAGTGCGACGGTTGTGGCATCTGTGTTGCCGTTTGCCCACATAACGCCTCCTTTGATGTTGTGACTCGAGGCGGAAAGGGCTTTACTTCTCAAAAAGTCTTTATTGGGGTAAAAGGAGGGAGCTCCGCTGTTCTTGGGGAGCATATCGCTTCGGAGTTCTGTGGCGAGTGTATATTAAATTGTCCCCAACAAGCAATCAGCTTAGTCATGCCTCCGACAGGAGAGGCAATAAGAATACTCCAGTTGGAAGAAGAAATTAAAACTGAAGATATCGCTTTAGAGGAGCAGAAAATCCAGATTGATCTTGACAAATTTGATATGAAACGAGCGAACGTGTTAAAAGATGCGTTGATACAGCTGCGTGACCGCTACAAAGAGAGAAAGGTTCGTCAGGCATTGAGTCGTGGAAAATTGGAGCAAGCAGAACAACTCCTCAAGGATAAATAGGGATGAATATATCGTAGTTACAGCGTAGATTGGAGTTGAGGACCGTCTTGTTCCACTGCTTCATTTAAATACAGCCAACTAAATAATTCCCCGCTACAGTGAAATTAACAGTATTTTTTTCAAGAAATCTATTCAACCGCTACTTAGAAGTCCCGTTCTAAGTATTAACTAAGCTTTAATCTTTTATTCCTCGGACCTGGGAAAATCTACCATATAACGTGTTCACATTTGTATAGTTTCTACAATACCATTTTCCAATTTATTTTAACATTTTGAAGCGATTTCATCTTATTTCAAGATGAATGAACGCTATATTAAGGGGAACGAGGTTTAGAAAAAAACGATTGTAATTTAGCCGACAAAAATCTTTATAAGTCTATTCGATAGTAAGAAAAGAATATTTGCTTAGAATCGAATGTTTGACATTTTTTCAAACAAAATATCGACTTCTCATGGACTTCCCAGAGGGATGCTGGCTTTCAATGGTCCAAAAAACAACAACATAGAGATAAGGAAGCAAAATGAGAGAAAAATTCCTTGAGGATGTCTTTGTAAAGTATCCTACGCTTATTGAGCCAGGACTCGTCTTTATTCAAAGGCAGATTCCACTGAATAATGGGAAGCGACGGATTGATCTTCAATACCAAGATAAGAACGGAAATAAGCTTTTTGTTGAATTAAAACACCGGAAATTCAAAAGAAATGATGTCAGACAAATAATTGAATATTATAAGCACATCAAGTATGCAAATGATCCTACAATCCGACTGATGGTAATTGCGACAGGGTTTTATCCGGAAGCTAGACTGATTTTAAGATATTTAGGAGTTGAACTAAAAAAGATTCGACTAGCCCTGTTTCCCACAGAGTTAGGCTAACGTGGTGGGTGTCTTGATAGGAGTGGAGTTGGTGAGATAGGACTCTGGGACAGCGAAGTTCCGCATGTTCACTGAATAGTATTGTTCAAGGAACGGGCGTTGTTCGGCAAGAACCATTTGTTCAAAGCCCGGATCAACTTTTGGGTCGACCCAGTAGGTCTTACCTATGCGTCTAGCCACAAGTTTACCATTCTTTACTACGAGGGTTCCCCCAATAATCGTATAAGCGGCATTACTGAAAGCTTTCATGATTAAACCCGGGTCTTTGGCAGGATCATCGTTTTCCGGATCAATGGCATAGATTGCCACATCCGCATCGGCTCCCGGTCCGAGATGTCCTTTCTCATCGAGTCCGAGGCTCTTGGCTTGAGCTGCCCGCGTCACAATAGCAACATCGGAGAAAGTGAACTCTCGATCGAGCGTAGCGATGACGGTTCGCTTGCCTGTGGCCTTATGTAACGTCTTCAGTGTATGATCCCGGTATGTGTTACTCATCAACCAAGCAATGATCTGAGGATAGAGGGTAAAAGGTCCAGCATTAGGGTGGTCGGTCGACAGCATGCATTTCCATGGATCGTCGATCAGAAGGTGCAATTCGAGCCCCATAGCCCACATAATGGCATTCGCCAAACTTTTCGGCGAATAAATATAGGGAACAACCCCCGCGCCAGTTTCGAGCTCAGCATCATTATTGGTCCATTTCAGGTTGTTCACGCGATGAAGCTGGTATTCCACCGGACCATCTGCGGTCATGGTGGTCCAATCGCCGAACACGAGGGAGCCAGAATCGATGGTGGCAAAATTGATGCCATTTAAGTATTTTGCCAGTGTCTCGGCTCTCGAACACACGTTTTTCCAGTTCTCGCCGCCAAAGGCGTTGAATGCGCCCACATGCGTCATATGTACCACTGTATCCCTGTGGGTCACTTGGTCTCCTTTGGGAATGTCGCAAACGGCTTTAAACGATTCTTGAGTGATCGCATAATTCCCTGGAACCCCAAGCATATTTGCATGGAGATGGATCGAATGTGGTAAATTGAGCACTTCATTAATCTTCGCAAGTCCAGTAATGATTTCACGGGAACTGACACCCCAGTGTGGCACTGGTTGATCTAAAGTTTCGACATTTCCGCCCCAGGCCCAAGCTTCTGTGCCGCCGGGGTTAACTAATTTGATGGAGAACATTTTGGTTGCCCGGAGTAACCATGCTGCAAAGGCTGCTGCCTCCTCGATCTTTCCTGCAGCCAACAAGCGTAAGATGACCCAATTCTTCTCAAAACACACAAAAGCCAGCTTGTCAATTATAGGCATATCATGAAGTTCTTCATGGGTATGCTTAGATTTCAGGGGAACGGCGGAGGGTTCACAAACGAGACAATATCCCATTCTGGCAAACCGTTGCCCGACAGCAAGTGTTGTAGGCACCCCCAACCCAGTTTCTGAGCGTGAAAATCCTTTTCGAGGTTTGAATACGCGTTTCATATCTTCAGGCCGTAGGAGACGTCCTGTATTGACATTGGAGCCGGCTACATGACTGTGAATACAAATACCTCCTGGGAAAATGATCTTCCCTGAGGCATCTATGGTTTTAGTATCACTGTCAGCATTATCCTCTGTGACGATCTTACCATTTTTAATGAAAATATCCATCTTTTCCCCATCGATGCGGTTTGCGGGGTCATATACAGTTCCATTCTTTATAACTAATGACATTATTCGGTCTCCCTGAAGCGTGTGAGAAGCACTTCTAGGATGTGTTCATCAGAGAAAACTCCCTCCGGAGGTTCAATAACTCGACGAAGTCGAAAAGGTACTCCGTCCATGCGGTAAACCGTTCCTTCTACTTCCACCCCGCACATGGCAGCAGGAATGACAATCTGGGATAATTCCATGGTAGGCGCCCAATGCGGTGCGATAAAAATCGTGGGGATATCTGACAGATAGTGCGCGGCACTAGAAGGGAAATGACTTGCAGGATCGGCACCCAAAATCAAAGCCGCATCAACCTCTTTCCGAGCCAAGATATCGACTGCCGAGTATTCCCCAGGGTTATACCGTGCATACCTACGGGAGAAATCAATCGAGAAGGGGTAACCGGCTAGCCAAGTAAAGACTGCACAGGCCCCCTTCACATTCCCATGGCCCCGCATGGGCATGATAGAGAATTTAGTCTTCTGATTTAAATCAATCACTAAAGAAATTGCCGCATCGATATTGCGGTGCCGCCCCGAACTCATGGTCAACCCAACACCAAAGAAAATGATCCCAAAGGTAGCATCGAGACACAATTCAAGGAGTTCTTCGATTTGTTCTGGTGGAACTCCAGCTACCGAAGCTTTTGGGGGACGACCCGTTCGGAGAGTAGCACGGAGGGCGGCCAACAATTCATAATCCTTACCGGGTTCCACCTGAATGTAGAGGGTAGCTTGGTGAGCAGATGCGGTCTCCCTAGGATCAATTATTACTCGTTTCCGGTCTTTCATTGCCCGTTCACGGAAATACCCACGTGGGAAAATGGAATAGCGACTCATGTGACGAGGATGGGCATGAACTGGATTAGATCCCCAATAGATCACTAAATCTGCACGATTTTTGACCTCTCCAAGTGAACAGCTGGGTATTCCAACCTCTTGTATTGCAAGAGTGCTCGGACCATGGCAGACGCTCGTCGTATTGTCAATAACAGCTCCCACGATCTCTGCAACCTCAATGCCGCGTCTAATCGCTTCGGTCGTCGTTGTCGACCAACCATAGAGAAGTGGGCGGTCCGCCGCATTTAGGGCGTCTACAGTTCGATCGATTGCCTCCTCAAAAGAGATCTCCTGAAATTCGCTGTTCTTTCGCAATAATGGTGTTGTAAGACGGCGGCTATGGGCGCTGATGAACTTTTCGTGAGAGATGCGACACGCATTTCTTGTTTCTATAATGCGATTGTCTTTCATCGAAACATGAATTTCCAAATCATCACAACAACACCCACAGAAGTTACAGATAATGTCTCTAAAGATATTGATCTCCTGTTCTTCCATAGAATCACCGCATTTCAGAAAAAAACTTCACGAACTAACTCTCTGATGGGTAGGAGTTTTTCACCCGGTGCAGCCTCGATCTTGACTTTTATTCCTTTAAAATGCGGCATCCCCGTGGTACCTGTCAAGTAACCCATGAGCCGGTTGCTCCATAGACCCATAGGAACGAAAACTACCCCAGGATATGGTGGGTTCTCGGCTTTTGTAGCCCGAACCACCACATTCCCATATTCACTAATGAGTTTCACCGGTTCGCCTTCGCGCACCCCAATTTTTTTCATATCTTCTTCCCCGATCTCACAGATGGCTACGGCTTTGGCGTATTCCTCACTATTACGCCCAATTTCCATGCCGGCGCCCTGTCTCCATGTTCGACCTGTTAGTAAAGTTACTTCCATTGGAGTTTTTTTTGGAGAATTGTTCAAAGAGAAACCTCCTCAATGACTCTCTGGAGCTTTCCAAGGGATTCCCCTTGTCTAATTACGCCAAACATTAGTGCTACTGGGGGGATCTCTAGAAGAAGAGTGGATTTGAATTCGGTGATCACATATTATATCGACAAAATAGGAAACCAGTTTTATAAAATATTGGAATAGGGAAGTTGAAGGAGCGATAGCCCTTTTCTAAGTGCATAAAGGACCTTTAGCTCTGCTCCTATCTTACGTCTTGCACTAAAGGAAATATTCCACAAGTTCTAATTCGTATCTCATCAAGTTTTTCAACCCATAATCTTTGGGAAAGTTTGTAAGCCTTATCCTATTCTTTTAAGGACTGGTTGACGCTTTTTCCTTTTGATATCCTTTCTTGTGGGTTTCTTTTAATTGGAGGAGCTTATAAGAGGGGAGATTCAGACTTTGAAGGTACAGAGAATGAGTGGAAGGAAGCCATCGAACACCCTTGATTTGACTCTTATCTGGACATGAATAGGTTTATAAGTAGCTGCAAGCGGAAAAGATTTGCTACTTTTCAGGGGTTTGAGCTTTGAGGTGAGACACTAGAATGCCGAATGAAGAGATTCCAACTAGCCCTAGTTCCCCTGATGAGATTTATATTGGCCCACTCTGGTTGACAAGGTTTGAATTAGCCCGGATATTGGGAAGTCGTAGCTTACAGATCAGTATGGGCGCACCAGTGTTAATAGAAACACCGTCAGATATTATTGATGCCAATGAGATCGCAGAGCTGGAGATCAAAGCTAGGGTCTTACCAGTGAGTGTGCGAAGAACCCTCCCAAATGGCTTGTTTCAAGACATTCCATTGATTTGGTTACTAGCGACGCCGAAACAGTTATAAGAAGAGTAATTGCTTTAGCCCTTCTCCTGTGAACAAATTAGGTATATTTATACAAAGGGGAGAGGTGAAGAGGGATTTGGCTTGATTCTTTGGGATGTTAATGATTATTATAGATATATACAAAAATAACAAGTTATATATCCAGTTTCACTGCTGCATCTTCTTAAGATTTAAGGGTTCAAGTGAACCAATAGGGATTTTATGTAAATGTTGATCCGATAAGTAGAGGATGGCTCTCAAACAAGAAAGGAGCGAATAGAAAATATCTTCTTAATTGGAGCAATACAAAAGGAGACTCTATTTATGAGCGAGAAAAAACTCACAAAAGAAGAATTATTGGCAAAAGCAAGGAAACCTGCAGAATTGGCTATGAAGTATCACCCCTTCTATAAAGGTAAGATTCAGACGGCTCTTAGGGCCCCAGTAGAGACCTTTCAGGATTTTGCCATCTGGTATACGCCGGGAGTCGCTGAACCGTGTCGAGCGATTCACAAGAATCAAGAATTGGTCTACGAGTACACTTGTAAGTGGAATACAATTGCAATTGTGTCGGACGGCACCCGAGTCTTAGGTTTAGGAGACATTGGCCCTGAAGCGGGGATGCCGGTTATGGAGGGGAAAGCGCTCCTCTTCAAATACCTTGGAGGTGTCGATGCCGTTCCTTTATGTCTAGACACAAAAGATTCAGACGTCATCATAAATACGGTGAAATTGATCCAACCCAGCTTTGGGGGCATCAATCTGGAGGATATTTCCCAACCGAAATGTTTCTATGTACTAGACACTCTGCGTGCAGATCCGGAGGTGAAAATCCCAGTCTGGCATGACGATCAACAAGGCACAGCCACCATAGTTGTCGCAGGAGTGATTAACGCACTAAAACTTGTTGGAAAGAGAATGGATGAAGCCTTAGTTTCGATGATTGGAGCTGGCGCTGCAAATATAGCTATCTCTCGGGTCTTAGTCTCAGCAGGCATTAAAAAAGAAAACATCATTATGGTAGACAGTAAAGGCATCCTACATCCAGGACGGACTGAACTAAAGGAGAAATATCCCCAGAAGTGGGATATGTGCCTTCATTCGAACAAGGAAGGTAGAATGGGAGGGATTATGGACGCAATGAAAGATACAGACTTATGTGTGGCCACTTCGACTCCAGGTCCAGGTATTATCACTCCTGATATGGTAAAAGGAATGGCAGATGATGCAATCGTCTTTGCATGTGCAAATCCAATTCCAGAGATCTGGCCTTGGGAAGCCAAAGAAGCGGGGGCTACGATCGTAGCGACCGGGCGGTCGGACTTTCCAAATCAAGTCAACAACTCATTAGGTTTCCCTGGCATTTTCCGAGGGACATTGGATGTGCGGGCGAAGACCATCACAGATGAAATGTGCATCGCAGCCGCCTTTGAATTGGCCAAGACGGCGGAGGACAAAGGACTGACGGAGGAGTATATCGTGCCCAATATGGATGAGTGGGAAGTGTTCCCGCGAGAGGCCTGCGCGGTAGGGATGAAAGCTATGAAGCAGGGCATCGCCCGTATAAAGATGAGTCGCAACGAGTTGTACAGTAGAGCAGAGGCTATTATAAAACAAGCACGAGCCATCACTAAAATGCTAATGAAGCAGGGATTCATTGCAGCTCGTCCTACCTGATCTGGTTCAGTTCCCTTTTTTTATGCGTCTTCTTGATAAAGAAACCCCTCCATATGCAATTTGTTGTTTCGACCGGCTATTTTGAGGATTACTAGCAGAGCCCAGTCAAATATAGCTGTTTCTTAAAGGAATCCGTTACCTTAATAGAAATATATCTATAATGATAATGTAGACAGAATATTCTTTTCAATAAGAAGTGAATACTGAAAGACAGCATAGTAATCATGTGTTAGAGAGATCTATGAACGACCTTGATAATTGGTGGAACTCTTGGAGCCAGAGAGCCCGAAAAAAGAGATAAAACGCGCCTATAGACGATATGCGAAAAAATTACAGGAAATGGGGGAAAAAACGGATCAATCAGGTCAACGTACCCTCCAACAGCGGGTAAAAGCGTTTCAAAAGTCTTTTGATACCCTAATTGCCCCACCTCCCGAATTGGTGGCTAAACTGATCTTAACTAAAAAAATAGCTGGACTTCCTCCCATTTTAGACGAGATTAAAGTTTATAAAGAACCTAAACTGCTTAAAAAAGAAGAATTTCGGGCACGGTTAGCAATAGACTTGATCTGTTACGGGATCCACTCCCAACGAACAACAGGGAAACTATTATCTATAGATAAGTTCGTGGAGTCCTTTCTACGGGACCGAGCATGGTGTGAAACCACACCTAAAACGATTCGGGAACTTCTTCACTCTTTCATTGATCAAGGAGTGGTAACCACAACGAAAATGAGAGAGCTGGTTTTCGAACCGATTGAACTGAGCCAAGATATTGGACAGGTGCTCTTGATTGTAGAAACGAAAAAGGCCATTTCACTTAAAGAAATTTGCATAGTGACCAAATGGGCCCCAGAAAAGGCGCATTTCGTCATTGCACAGTTAGAAAAGGAAGGAATTGCCATTTACGATCATATAGAGCGGGTCTATTATTTTCCGGCCCTAGATTCTCAACGGACTGGATGAATATGACCGAGGGAGATGCATTACACCTAAAATTTTTGCTCCCTGCACGAATCTCGAAGGCAAGCCCCTTTCTGTTTCCTGTTGTAATAACAAATCTCACAAAATCCCCAATTGATGGAAATCTGATGGGGATAATAAAATTAGGGAGAGGATTAACCTTTAGACCACTTCAAAAAGCAGAAATTCGTTTTGGCAAACTAGAACCTGGGCAAAAGATCGTGTTAACATGGATCCTCTTAGCTGAAAGGGAAGGGTCATATCACATAGATGTTCAAATATCCTCCCAAAACAAAGTAGTAGCCACAAAATCGATTCCACTAGTTGTCTCCCCCCAAGTTGTTGAGCCGAGAAAAGGTTGACCTTCTTTGAACATTTAAAATTAACATATTTCAAATGGTAACCTTATTGGGGAGGAGCGAATTTTAATTGAGTATAAGATAAGGGCTAAAATGGGAGCAGACAGGCCATGAGTTCCTATGGGAAAAGAAATGCTAAGATATCGAAAAAAACAGTAGTTGCGATCTGTAATCGCTGTAAAGAGAAGCTTCAAATCAATATTAACCCAGAAGAGGTGAAAAAAGCGCTGAAGGGTGGCCTTTTTTCGTTAGAAGTCCCCCATGGGGATCCTGATGAAGCACATTCGACCATCTTCTACCTATCACTTAGTGGAGATCAAGTTCAGATCAGAGGGCAGGTAACAGCGGATAGTATAGCTGAAGCGATCAGGGCTTCCGCGAGCTGGGACATTAATATGGAACAAGCGGAGACCATTGATCAGTTATTAAAAAACTTTATCGGGGTTGTTTCGGGGGTTGAGATGATCTTAATCTCGGATCGGGATGGGAAAACCACGGGTTTAAAGTCGGTAGCCGGAATTGGAAAAATGCGGATAGCCCAAATCGAAGCAATTATCACACAAATCCTCACGGGAGTGGCCAAGAGCTTTAAAGCGACCCCCATGGGAACAAGTGTCTTTGAAATGGGTGATCTTCGCTTTGTCTTTGTGAGAGCAGGGTCCCATGCAATAATCACCGTGTGCTCTACAATGGCGGTGTCGACAGAGAATGTTCTTGCCTACACCTATCTTACTGCTGAAAAGCTATCAGAGATCTTGGAGGGGCGCCAAATAACGGTGGACATCCCATTGTTAGAGATTCGTGAATCAATCGAACCGGAAGAAAAAGTGACAGGCATTAGATATCTTAAAGTGATTCCTGACAAATATTTGGCTAAGTTGACCCTCGTAGGCAACGAACGCGTCGGAAAAACCTCTATCGTCCGTCGTTATGTGGAAAACACTTTTAAAAAGGATTATAAGCCCACGATAGGCATCAACATCATGTCAAAAACGGTCAAATTTCCTGACCAAGAGACCCGAGTGAAATTCAGCATTCATGATCTTGGAGGGCAAGAGCAGTTTGCGCGAGTACGAAAATCCTACTTCCGAGGAGCTCACGCCTGTTTCATCATTTTTGACGTTTCCGATAGAGCATCATTTGAAGCCGTGATGGACTGGTATAACGAAACCCTCGACTATGCTGGGCGGAGTACGATCGTAATAATTATTGGGAACAAAGTAGATCTCGTGGAGCAGCGAGTTGTGGAGACAGATGAAGCTAAGCAGCTGGCACATCATCTTGGTTGCACCTATTTTGAGACCTCTGCAAAGACGGGAGAGAATATCGCAGCGGCTTTCAGCGTAATGGCTTTGTTTTTAGTTGAACGCATGGAAAAACGGATAAAAGGTAAAGAACCACAAAGAATTGACCTAGAGGAGTATCTGCGGGGACGGGCATTCCCTGCGGAGATGATGGAGGATATCATCACCCTGATCGCCAAATTCGAACAGAAATCCTAATTTTAGGAAAAGGATCCGGGGGAGGGAGTCATCTCATTCCTCCTCTTCGCCTTCAGGTAAATCAATGACAGATCGGGCTTCAATATCCGCTTTTCGGCGCATCAAGCGAGTCACATAACCTGCCGTTCTGTTACGAACCCTTTTACTCCCAATTTCTGTTAATTCATCAATGACCTTCTTATTTTCCTCAAAGTCGGTGGAAAAGCGATCTACATACAGCTCCGCAAGTTCCTGAGCAGCACGTTTGATAGAGGTAGGTCTCACCTTACCCATGGTATCTCCTTCGATAATTGGGATCCTCATCGAAGAGGCTTGTTCTGGGATTTAAACTTATCTTTGTTCCCTCGCTTTTCCGACCCCAATTGCCGAATCCGTCGGAGAAAGCCCCCTCTCCTCCAGTGAAAATTTCTCCTCAAAACTTTCCCTGTCCCTTTTACTCAATGGAGAAGTTACTTTCTAACTGTAAGTGGTCGAACGAACAAATTTAATTAATGATCATACTATTATTTTTTTCCTATTTAACTTTAATGCGCCACGAATTAACTCATTTTAACTAAAAACAATTAGAGGTCAGTCTCATGACAAGAATAGTTACTTCTAGCATTAGCAAACGGCTCGTAGAAAGTGGTACCCTAATAATGTTAGAAAAGGTGAAACAATTAGAGGCTGCGGGGGGGGATATCATCCGGTTGGATGTCGGAGAGCCCGATCTCAATACTCCAGATGTGATCAAAAATGCGATCATAGAAGCGATCAACCAGGACTTCACCCGCTATACATCAAGCTTAGGAATTCCAGAGCTCCGGGAGGCGATTGCAGAAGACCTGGCCCATTTGTGTGAGGTCGATCCAACAACCGAAATCCTAGTGACCCCTGGTTCGAAATTCCCGCTCTTTTCGGCAATTCTTGTAACCGTCAACCCAGGGGATGAAGTGTTAACCCCCTACCCGATCTGGCCGTCCCATGCAGACATAATCTGTTTGGCCGGGGGGAAGCCCGTCCCTGCTATCAATGTCCTGAAAGAAGGCATCGATGAAGAAGCCGTCAAAGAAGCCATCACCAAGCGAACCAAAGCGCTCCTTGTGAACTCCCCCGGAAACCCGGTCGGGAATGTCTTTGATATTGGCGATGCACGGGTGTTAAAAGACCTGGCCCAAGATCATGATCTCATTATCTTGAGTGATGAGGTGTATCGAACCCTGACCTATCCGGGGGTCAACCATATTAGCATGCTGACGTTCGAGGACCTTCGCGAGCAGCTGGTGTTTATTGATGGGTTCAGTAAACGCTTTGCCATGACGGGCCATCGCCTTGGCTACTGTGTGGTTCGGAATCCCACCATCATGGAGGCAATCATCAAGCTTCAGCAAAACTCGACGACGATGGCAGCCAGTTTCGTCCAGAAAGGCGGGGTCGCCGCTCTGCGGTTTGGGCACCAATTTGTCGCACAGGCGTTGAAAAAATATACGACGCGCCGTAACTATCTCATCCCCCACCTCCAGGAGCTCGGGATGCCGGCACCTCAACCAAAGGGAGCCTTTTATGCCTTCGCGAAACTTCCACAAGGCTATAAGTCGTCTGAAGAATTCACAATGAACCTCTTGGAGGCCGAGCAGGTCAGCACCGTGGCGGGCTCGGTGTTTGGTCGGGGAGGCGAAAATCATATTAGAATTTCCTATGCAAATAGTCTCAAAAAGATTACGGAAGCTCTTGAGCGAATTGAGCGCTTTTTGGGGAACTAACGTGGAAAACTCCGATGAGAATGGCGTCCTGATCGCGGAACAAGCTGCGGACGAACGCTGCGGGATCTGTGGGAAACATTTGGTCATCCGAACTTATCTTACCCCCCGGGACGGCCGCACATACCTGCTCGTCGAGTGTACCGAGGGGCATATCCGCTACCGCCCCCCCGATAAACGCTGGTTCTGACTTGCCAGAAATTATAATATCCCAGCAACGGCGCCCTACTCGCGGAGCGCGAGGGAGAGCATCACGCCGGTGCGCAGCTGTTTGAATAACTCCAACCCCTCTGTGATCTCGCCAATCTTGTTGACGGGTGAGTACGGTTCCCCTTTTTCGGTAAAGATACAGATCGTCGAGGTTTGGGGGACATAGCCCAGCTCCCCGGGCGCTACCCGGCGCACCGCCTTCTCCTGCCCCGCCACAACCTGCGTCTGCAGGCAGACCTGGCCCTTCCCATACACCATCGCGGGGCTTGCAATGGGCGCCTCCCGTAACCGCCGCACCAGGCGCCCAACCGTGAGCGGCGCCAGATGTCGCTTGAGCATGCCCTGGGCCTCCCCGACTCCCATTACCTTGATCCCGATCTCGACCGCGTCCATACTTTTCGCTCCTTATCGCACGAAAGCCCCCGAAACCGGGGGTCGCGTCCTCACCGCCGAGTGTGGGTCCTCTCGCTCGAGTCTCACCACGGAGGTATGGGTCTTTACGACCCGAGGATCTTCCACCTCGACAGGGCCGAGAGTTCCACCCGGCTGTCCCACGAGGGCTGCCGAAGCATGTAGGCAAGCAGGGGCACGTGTTCGCATTAGGAACAATACCCAATTCGCCACTCCAATTAGGTGATTGCGGAGGGATTCCGTAGGATGGGTTTTGGAGGCAGTGAATTGCGCTAACTCTTGTGAATGGTAGATAACTACGTAGAGTTTATAAACAGAGCGCTGGGCGGCCTCTTCGAGTTGTTGAGTAAGCTTTTTTGTATTGACTGAAGCCAGCTTGCGGCGCTGTGTGGATAAGGGGAGGAAGCCGGCATAGTGCGACATCCGAACATCCGCTTCTTGCAAGAGCTGGAGATTCGCATTGTCCGGAAATTCCTTTGCAGCGTGATGCTGTACACATAACCACTGCACATAGGGGTTAAAATGCGACAGGACACCCCAACGTAGATGAGTGGAAAGTCGGTATTCACCAAATCGTGCAGCAAGGTGGCTATAAGAAGCTGTCGTTCCTGAGGGGAGAGATCCGAAATAACCCCTTAAGGATCCGTAATTGTGGGCCTAACGTATGAGACGGCTCATGCTGATAATAGATTTTTTCCAGCATCCAGTAAATCACCCAGTAAATCACCGAGCTACCTAACATGTTGGAGTTGGCGTAATGCCTCAATTTTCCAATGGTCAGAATCCGTGTTTTCATATTGTAATCTACATGTAGATACTCCACATGGGTTTTAAGATTAAGGAGGTTTCATATCATAGTTGGGTCGCTTTATTATAGTGCCTCACAACAATTTTATATAAAGGATTTAAGGATGAAGATGAGCGTGATCCGACCCCGTAAGGCAAAAGAACTGATGGATTGAAGACAAGGCTCATTTAAGGAATGTATTGTCTTAGGAAAAATGGCGTTAGAGAGCGACGCAGAGTTTACCAACTGTGCTAACAGCAATTACCTATGTGTACATTATGTATACGGCTTTGGAGGATTTAAACATAGTTTGGTTAAATTTTATGAAACTTAACCCCCCCATAAATTACACAAAAAAGGTTTATTGAAATAGTGGAGGGCCAAAAATTTCTCGAAAAGAGAAACTCAAACATATTCGGGAAATGATCCAAGCATATAAGAAGACATCATCCAAAGGGCAGAAACTCCCAATTTCTCATGTGATAGAGCTCCTAGCTGACAAGGATTTTCGCATTCGCACAGTCGCGGCGGAAGCCCTTGGAGTACTCAAAGAAAGACGTGCTGTAGAAGCCCTTATTGCCGCTTTAAAGGACAAAGAGAGTGATGTACGAGGAATAGCTGCAGAAACGCTCGGAAAAATAAGGGATAAACGCGCAGTAAAACCCTTGGTGTCACTACTCAAGGACGACGACCCGTGGGTACGGGGACGAGCTGCGTGGGCCCTTGGCAGAATTAGTGACCGATATCCAGTTGTCCCCTTGATAAAATGCTTGCAAGATGAAGATGGGGATGTCAGGGTAGAAGCCGCCTTGGCTCTGGGTCGGATCGGAGACCCGTATGCATTGGACTCATTGCTCCAACTCTTGAAAGATCAAGATTCCAAAGTCCGATGGGGAGCTGCGGAAGCACTGGCTCGAATTGAAGGGGAACCATGTCGAGACTCAGAGAAAACTCCTCAAGCGGATTTATCTTGAATTTGAGTGTTTCTAGGCACTTTATCGGTAAAATTTGATCCAATATAACTGAATAGCCACCAAATTGTTCCCCTCAACAGAACCAAATTGTTTTCCTCTCTACGAACATAGTTCTCTCAAGGAAAAAGAAGTCTCCTTCAACGCAAAACCCAAGCTTAAATTTGATAGCGTTTACACATTTCTGTTTCCTGGTCATCAATCGAGGAGCCAGAACTTGAAGGAACTTTCGAGTTTGTCTAAGGAGAGATGATCTCAAGATTTACTTGGGAGATCCCAGTTATTTTACTAATTTCTTCCCTCATCTGATCTGGTGTGGTTTCCGCAAATTCAGACATATCGATGTATCCTTCATAGCTACAAGTGTCTTGAGTGAAGCAGATGCCAGTAGAATAGAGCGTTTTAAGCTTGTGACGTGTTAAAACCTTTCCAAGAGCCTGAAGAAAATCGGGAGATAGCTCAGAAATAACAATGGAAAGTTTTACAACCTCATTACTAGTGGTCGGCGTGATTCGGATTACCCGAGTGCTGGGATTCAGGATCATAATAGCATGGGAACTCTCCATTCCTCCTTCTTTGAGGGTGTTTACGAACGATTTAGGCATTTCCAAGGTTTTATTAGGAGCGAATGATGTCATTGTTGCCATTGTAACAGGTTCATCCATTTACCATACCTTCCATGCTATTCTGTATCAGATATTCGATATAAATTTTCCCGATTGATAGAGAAGAACCTTATCCCTTGATGTTTGGCGTTCAATACAATTTAAATTTTCAGTAACTTAAATGAATTTTATGGAGTGACCTATTGAGTAACAAAAAAGTTTATTTAATTCCTCATATTCGAGTTGGGCACTCTAACAACTCTTAAAAATTCACCCTGCTATCAGTTAATTAGTACTAAACTAAGAACTAGCCGATCTTTTCGAGATTCACTTCCAAGAACGGACCTTAACTATTGGAGAAATTGTAAGACAAAACCGAGAAAAAGTAATTAAAGATTAATTTCTTGAGTCGAGACCCTCTTGAAGGAACTTGTAAGTTATTCCACATTCTTGAAAGATTAAAATAGTATTGGTTATCGAAACATGGGCTCATTAATTGGCTTTATTAAATAAATCAGGCTGGATCAAGTATTATTAAAAATTATAGGATGAATAAGATCTTGCAACTTAGCTGGGTAATTGAGGGGAAGTTGGCTGGAAGTAGTAAACCCACAAAAAGAGATCTTCCATGGCTAAAACGTCATGGAATCCAAGCAATTGTTTCTTTAACCGAAGTCCCACTTGATCCGCACCTTGTCAGGTTTAGTGGGTTTGAGTTCCAGCATATCCCCATCATCGACTTTACAGCACCTAGCCAAGCTCAGATTGACGAGTATGTTGCCTTTGTAGATAAGATGCTTACACTTGACAAACCTGTTCTGACCCACTGTCTTGCAGGTCTTGGCAGAACTGGAACTATGTTAGCCTGTTATCTTGTTCACTTGTGTTGGGATTCCCACGATGCCATTAACGAAGTAAGAAGAAAACGGCCCAGATCCGTTGAGATCGAGAGTCAGGTCAACAGTATCTATATCTACGCAAGACGGCTTGGAAAATGGGGCTAAATTACCTAAATTTAGTTATAAATCTAAAGAATAAAGTAGTTCCTTTTCTGTCTCAGAAAACAAATTACCTACAATGGAAAATAGTTTGAATCCATAGCTTTCATATAAAGCTCTGGCCGCTTCATTCTCTTCGTTTACAAAAAGAAATATCCTTCTTGGGATAATTTGAATTTTTTTGAAATAATTCTTCACCGATTGAATTGCAAATTTTACTAAGGAGGCTCCTATTCTTTTACTTCTATAACCCTTTAAAATATGGACTTCCTCAAACTCAACAATCCCTCTTCGTGGATCTTCTTTAATATACCATTGTAAAGTTCCCACAATCTTGTCTTTATCTTTTGCTACAACCGTAAAATTATGAGAAAGATAACAATCAATCCGATTATCAAGAACTTCTTTGATTTTATAGTGTTTGAAATAGTCTAATAATTGATTTTTATCTTTCTTAGTTGCTAGAACTATTTTCATGGAAGACATGATCACAAGCCTCTTCATTTATTGCTAAACTACATCCATTAAACACTAAAATAGGAAAAATAGAAAGTTGGATGAAAGTTAAAAAGACACTTTGCTAAAAAATTTGATTTTCGTCTCTCTTTTTTAAGATTTCATTCTTTCTTATTTTCAGAAGGGAGTAGTAAGTTGTGATTTTGTTCTTTCTCAAGTCTCATCCTGCGATTTCGATCCCTAGCTTCCTGACCAGCTCTTTATAACGGTTACGCACCGTGACCTCAGTGACCCGTGCAGTCTCTGCGATCTCCCGTTGGGTCCGTCTTTCACCCTCGATGATACCTGCCACGTATATCGCGGCTGCAGCTAACCCTGTTGGGTCTTTCCCACCAGTTAGCCCTTCTTCCTTCGCTCCAGTGATGATCCGGGCCGCTCGCCGCTGACACATACCTGAGAGTTGTAGATCCGTTCCAAATCGGGAAAGGTAGTCGATTGGACTAGGAGGTGGGACTTTTAATTCCAATTCTGTGACTAATACCCGATAACACTTCCCAACTTCTTTCTTCGAGACAACCGAATGTCTAGCTACTTCATCCAATGATCTGGGTACTCGCCGAATCCTTGATGCGGCATACACTGATGCTCCCACGAGTGCTTCGATACTTCTCCCCCGTGAGAGTTTCTTCTCCATTGCTTTTCGATATATCACTGCACTGGTTTCTTTGACCCCCCGTGGGATCCCTAGTTGACTACTTAACCGGTCCAACTCGCTTAACGCTTGAACCAGATTCCGATCTAGGGACGAGTGTACCCGAATGCGAGTCTGCCACTTTCTTAACCGGTACATCTCTGCCCGTTTCGCCGAGGTCAGCCGCCGCCCGTAGATATCCCGATCCTCCCACCCAATAATGGTCGATAGCCCTTTGTCGTGAATTGTTACGGACATTGGGCTGCCAACGCGTGATCGCTGATCGCGCTCCTCTGATGAAAACGCCCGCCATTCTGGCCCTTCATCCACCAGCCGTTCCCCTGCAACCGCGCCACACATTCTACAAACTTGATCCCCAGTCGTTTCATCTAAAATTAATCGTTTATTCCCACACTCTGGGCAGACAAGTAAACTTTCCTCTTCTATCGGTTTATTTTGTGGCTTCAAATTACCTTTTAGGTTCTGATTCATGGTAAATCCTCAAATAATATATATTCATCCTTCCTAATATCCAACAAATAAGGATCGCGTACTACTGACCCTGATTTACTTCGTTTATACTTGAGATTGTCCTTTCAGCTTCTTTTGGTCGTTCGCTTTTCTATGAGTGTTGAGCCTAACGGAGGATGAAGTTATTGAATGTAATACTCTCCTGCAGCCACTCTCCCCCGCAGGGGACCCTTTGCCAATCACTGTTTGATAATAGGTGTATTGGTATAGGATTTGATAGCTGGAATCGTTTCAGTTTGCTACGACCAATAGATAGTCAATTTGAATATATCTATTTTTATGTATATACATGTATAGATTTTTTAAATATTTTTCCGAAAGACTTTTAAGATAAAAATTTTTTAATACTTAAAGATTTTGCTCGAGGCAGATAGAACTTGTATTTCAGATCCTATTTTTGCATTTAATATATCTGATTCTTGTTTTTGTTTTGCGAAATTCTTTATTTAATTCTCATATACTCTCTAATCTTCATTTCAATCTGGGACATTATTATTCTAAGAATGATTTCTTAGCTTGGTTCATTAGCTGCAAATTCTTAAAAGCCTTTTGATGGTGTTCTTCTTCTTTTTCCCACCTTTTTAATTGTTTACAAATGAAGACATCACATTCATAGCAAAATTCCAATTTCTTTGATCAACACAGCATTTCAGAATCACATTGTCAGGTGACCAATGCGCCTATTTACGATCACTACGGCATCCCTTACAGTACATTTTCTGTATGATCGCTTCTTTCACTCCTTCGTCCTCTATCAACCACCCTATTTGCTTAAACTATTCAATTGCTTCTTCAGCAGTTATAACATCTAATGGGATCATTCGAATCGTGCATGGTTTACAATCAAGACCACAAGGGACGACCATAGATTCGGTTTTAGTCAAAGAAATAACTCCTAGCTTTCATTTCAATCTATTAATTAGAAATCGGTGATGAAGATTTCCTTTCTTTACAACTATCTACTTTTGTGATATAAATGGAATAGTTAAGATCCTTCAGGAACTACATCGCAACAAAGGAATGGATCGTACAATCAATGTTGTTATTTCTATGATTAAATCTTGGGATACTATATCCGTAAGTTCAAGGTTAGCGATTTTCGAGCAATGTTAATTGAGGAAAAATCAAATAGAGAATGATGCAGGGAAATAGTATATTATAAAAGAATAAATAACCTTTTTCTATTAAACAGACCCCCTAAATTGGAGAATTATCGATTCAAAGGAGTTCCATTGCTTGATTAGTTGTAAGCAAAAAATTTAATAACTTTGCGAGAGGAGAAATTATTGTGATAAATTAGTGGTGATAGTTTAGTGTCGGATGAGATTTGTCCTAAATGCGGCTTGCCAGTGATGATTTGCACCTGCGAATCTATCCTGAAAGGCGAACAACGAATTCACGTTTTCACTGAAATGCGAAGGTGGGGGAGACCAGTCACAATTATCCGAGGTATAGACTCGAAAGACCTGAATCTCAAGGATCTCACTCGGAAATTGAAGGAACAGTTGGCATGTGGTGGGACTTATAAGGACAACACCATTGAATTGCAAGGAGACCAGCGTGCACGGATAAAAGATATGCTAGTTGATCTCGGATTCCCGGAAGAAAACATCAATGTCCAAAAAGGCCGAGCCACAGAATAAGTAAGAAATAGTAGCATATCACAAAAAGGATTTCGCTTAAAGAAGCTGATGGACATCGAGAGAAAGAAAAGTTCTTGGTTGATTAAAGTAGTGAGTGAGATAGGGTGCGATAAAGCGAAAAGAGTAAGTTCTGTGTTAGGTGTTTGAACATAAAGCTGCAACATTAGATTTAAAGGATATCTCCGAGTGATAGAGAGGAGGCATTATCGTGACAACCTATAAATGTATGCGATGTAACAGTGAGATCAGCTCAGAAGATTTGGATATCCTCCCAGGATTACGCTGTCCGATCTGTGGCTATCGGATCCTAGTAAAAAAAAGACCCCCCTTCATTAAACGTGTCAAAGCAGACTAAATTCCATCTTCAATCATATCTAACTTCTGCCACGTTTTGATTTTTGGAATTCCCTTCGTTTTTTTGTTTTATTGTTCTGAAGATATTATAATAGTTAAATCATTTTTATCTAACCACAACATGTAAGGGGCATCTACTTTAATAGGTTCAAAATACAGAAAGCTCGCAAAAAAGTCTTATAGATAATCAAACTGATTGTTATTAAGGGTTGGGTTGCCAAACGAATGCACATCAAGGGATTAAAACAGGTATAAAGCCTATAAATTAGCCTCTAAGCGGAATCGAAAACCCAAGACCTCTTTCATAAAGCCTGCCAATTTATTGTGGGATGGGGTGTTAAACATAACATGGGAACATTGGGGATCGGATACAGTGTGGACTGGGAGCAAAATGTACCTATGAACCAATTACACAATCAGAACTATTTTCTGTCCCCCTTCAAAAAACCATCTCGGTGAATAGAGTACAAAGCGGAAGAGAAGGGAATTCATGGCATTTTGCAAGGAAAAAGTCATATATCCAAAGCAGTTTCTTAGAACAGGAACCTATCAAATACCACAAGACCTATTTGGGGCGAAAAAAGGGCTGGGGGCTTATTCCAATCCACAAAGGGCATCCTATCAATACGGATGGTAATGGAGCCTATAACATTCTCATTAAAGCAATCCCAAAAGCGTTTGTGGATGGGATAGAGAGCCTATGGTTCCACCCCGAAAGATGTCAGAGCACCTTTTAACGAAAATTAATCCCCAAATGATCAATTTTTATTACCAATCCATATCTCCAAACGCCGTTCAGGTGTTCAGCGCCAAATTACTACATATTTCGGAGGTTTTTATTCGAATCCATCAAGTGAGATATGGCTATTGATCTTTGATTAAGGATCACTTAAGGTTCTGTCCATGGAACACAAAACTGGAAGGGCATCTTAGTGATAATGATAGGCTTTTTAAGATGGTAATTGAACCTATTCAGGGGATGTTTAATGCAAAGACGAATTATACATACTTTCATTCCTGTTTTAGTATTACCCATTTTCCTTTTGATGAGCGGAGCTAGCTCTGGATCGGTAGAAATAGGTGGTTCGAGCCAGAAACAATTTCATTTTGCTGCCTATGAGACGCAACTAGAAGTGCAACGAAATGCCAATATTTTGGTTACAGAGAATCTCACATATCATTTTGAAGGGGGGATCTTTCAAGCCGCATACCGGTATATTAATGTCTACAAACTAGAGAGTGTGGAAAATGTCCAGGTTATTGGCCCGAAGGGTGCCCCATACGAGCAGGTCGACCCAACAGAAGAGATCTTACCGCCGGGTCAGTTTTTTGTTAAGTACGAATTATCAAGAGTAGTAATTCAATGGTTCTATGAAGCGGATGCCAGGGGAGTTCCAATGGAGATGACTTTTACAGTGAAGTATCTCCTCACAAAAGCTGTTCAACGGGAGGGGTCTTTGGATGTTTTAGATTTCGATGGCGTACCCGCTGATACCCCAAGGGTTGATTCTGTAGTAATAACTGCGATCCTTCCGGATAATTTCTCTGAAGATGAGTTGAATATTGCCCCAAGCAATCGAAAGGATCTTACCCAGTTCACCGTGAAGGACAGTAAGACGATTATTCAATTCTCATATCAGAATCTCCCGGATGGGCAAGCTTATCGGATTATAATAGGATTCCCCCATATTATCCAAGACTATTTCAGCCCAAGGAGACTTATTAACGAACAAGCTTGGCTCATTGGCATTCTGGTGGTCATAGGTTCAGTTATTATCATGACCTACCTCTACTTTGTGCGAGGACGGGATCCAGCAGTAACCGTCCCCATGGAGAGAAGCATAAAACTTACTCCACGCCCACCTCAAGGACTTGTGCCAGGTGAAGGGGTCGCATTGTTAAAAGAAGGGCGAAGTCCCACATTAGCCACGTTAGCAACGTTAGCAGACCTCGCAAGACAAGGATATGTACAGTTAGAAGCCGAAGAATTTGAGGACACGAATCCACGAGTTGGTGTCACGAAAAAGGGTGAAGACATAATGACCTCCGGGCAAGCCGAGCTATACGACTTTGAAGAAAAGCTCCTAAAAGTATTATATGAGCTTGAAACGAACCAGCCAGAACCATTGACGATGGAAGTGTTGAAAGCAAGTAAGAAGGTGATGAAAACCATAGGAGACGAGATCATGGATCGGACCATGGACGCGAGTTATTTTGATGAGGATCCACGATTAGTTCGAAAATCCTACACAAAGAAGGTAACAGCTTACTCCTTTGGTGCATTGTTTGGCCCGATCCTTCTGATCGTCCTGTTTCGCGCTTGGGGCGGGTTAATTCTCCTCGGTTCGTTTATCGTGAGTGTATTATCTTTTGTGGTAATTATCTCAGCTTTACCTCGAAAGAATGAGAGGGGAGCGATGAAAGCAGAAGAATACGAGATTTTCTTGAAAAAAATAACAAAAAGAGCGGATTTCGCAAAAGACAATCAAGATCCTAAAACGGCAGCTCATCTGATTGAGGAGTTCTTTCCATGGCTGCTTATTGCTTCGATACCAACATCGTTCAATCTCTACCGATGGTTGAAGGAGTTTGAAAAGATGCCTAGCGCCAAGAGATATCCTTACCATTGCTCATGGTATATTTATCCACATATGATTGAAGGACCAGGATTGCCTGTAGGAGATGCAACTACCGGTGTACCAAGCCCCTTTTCTTCCTTTGCGCAATCATTTTCAGCGAGTTTAGGTGCAATATCCGCAAGTATGGGAGTCACGGGAGCAGGTGGAGGGTTTGGTGCCGGGGCCGGGGCTGGGGCTGGCGGGGGAGCAGGTGGCGGCGGGGCAGGAGCTGGATGAATTTCGATCAATGAAATCTAAACTTGTGACTGATATCCCATTCCAGATGACCTTTATTCTGCCGATAATGGCTGCCAGAGTTCCCATATTCTGAGTATACTTTGTTTAATTCAAATCATCTAAAGAATATCTTAACCTTTTTTAATCCTATATTAAGTTGTTAAATGCATCATAGAGAGACTACTGAAGTCATTGGACTATATCAAAAGAGGATAAATCCTATTTGATGCTTGCTTTTGCTACACCTAACCCCTGAAGGCTACACCCCCATACTTATTAGATATTCACATTTACGAAAAACGTATGCATAGTGTGTCATAACTCTCCCTCTAAAACTGATATTGTCAATGTCATCTTTCTTTTCGTATTATGTATGACATATTGGACAGTTACCTTCTATTTTTTAGATTCCACTTCTGGTTGGTTTACGCTCATAAATTCAATATATTTCTCAATATCTCTCTTGGTTCAAACTTTGACACTTTGTTTTGGTCAAGGAACCGGTTTTATTCTAGGCTTCACCTGTTACGCTTTTGGAGTGACAGGGATTCCAACATGGTCAAAGGCTATTTGTCCATCCAGTAGTTTTCTGAGAATAGAAGGTAGGTCTTCTATTGGGACACGAACTTGATGCATGGTTTCTCGATCTCTAACGGTCACAGTGTTATTTTCTTGTGTCTCGTAGTCACAGGTTATACAATAGGGAGTCCCTATTTCATCAACGCGTGCGTATCTTCGACCAATCGAACCGGAGTCATCATATGTCACATCAAATTGATGAGCGTTGAGGAAGTTATGGACCTGTCGGGCTTTTTCAGGCAACCCATCCTTTCGCATGAGAGGAAAGATGGCGGCCTCCACAGGAGTAATGTGTTTGGGGAGTTGGAGCCAGATCCAATTACGATCTACCCCTTTATTGCGATAAGCAAATTCAAGGATTGCATAAACTGGACGGTCGACCCCAAAGGAAGGTTCAATGACATGAGGAATGATCTTTTTGTCTCCATATGCGATTGTGAGATCTTCTTTACTGTGTTCAGCGTGGCGGCGAAGGTCATAGTCGGAACGATAGGCGTTTCCCACGACCTCAACCCAACCAGTACTTAATTTGAATTCTAAATCAAAATTACCTTTGCTATAATGCGGGGTTTCATGTGGAAGCATGTGGCGAAATCTCAAAGCCGAGCCAGGTATCCCTAATTTTTCAAAGAAAATCGTTTCTTTTGCGACAAAGTAAGCCAAGAGTTCATTTGGGAGGATTTCTGTATTAAGCGCCTCACGAATTGGGATTTTTGGTGGGAGTTCGATTCTATCTTCTTGTTGTTGCCGTGTCAATATTCGTGCTTGAACATGTTCCAATTCATTGAGAGGCGGATAGTGCTTTATTTGCTCTTCGGCAGCAAAAAACTCTATTTCCATTTGAGTAAACTCACGTAATCGGATCAGTCCTTGGCGAGGAGAGATTTCATTTCGATAGGATTTCCCCACTTGAGCAATGCCAAAGGGGAGCTTCGCCCGCATCGCGCGGGCTACGCGTTTGAAGTCAAGGAAAATGGATTGGGCGGTTTCAGGGCGTAGGTAGGCATTCGTTCCTGTGACTGGTCCCCAGGTAGTAGGGACCATGAGATTAAATACTCGAGTGGGTCCTAAGCGCCCCCTACATTTGGGGCAGGTCAGGTTATTAGCTTTGATGAGTTTAGTTAGTTCGTCAGGTGGAAGGCCTTCGCTCACATCTATCTTCAAGGCATCGTGAATCAGATGATCTGCACGAAACTGGGTGTTGCACTTTGTACACTGGGTGAGTGGATCGTGGAATCCTTCAAGGTGCCCTGAAGCTTCAAAAACTACTTCTGGCAGGATTAGAGCCCCATCAATTTCGTAGATGTTATCCTCCGCTCGAACAAAAAAGTGTCTCCATGCCATTTCAAATTTCCGCTTCAGAACAGCTCCAAGGGGCCCCCAATCATAAGATCCAGAAAATCCACCATAGATTTCCGCCGTAGGTAGCAAATATCCTCGCCTAAAACTAAGTTCAAGCACCTTATCCAAGAGGCTTCGTTTGTCTTGTGTGATCGTATTCACCCCGTTGACTTTTGAAAAACTCTAGATTTCTCGGCATGTCTGTTTCACAATTCATAGAACCACGTTTTTCGATGTTCTTATATAAGAACACCATTCAATCATGTCCCAACCTCTCCTCTATTATGTCGTATGAAAGGTACATAGGTCTTAATTTGCTATGATGAGGAGCAAGTTTGGGAGGAAAAGGATGATAAGAGCGATATCCCCTATATTATTTTGAGATAAACTTTACTTTCTTTATAATTAAGCGTCACTTCCTTTAAGATAAGAAAGAAGCAAAAAACAAGGAGTTAACGTCTAAATTCTGTAAATATTAGACCCTAAATCTAGCTGAAGGCGACATCAATTTTGCAAAAAAATTAAATTCGGTGACAATGTGAGGTTGGGCCAAATGCCGTTTCGACTAGAAATGGCAGGATCCCTCTTGAGGTAATAATTTGAAGGAATTACGACGTCGAATCGTTTATGATGAGTCTTTGCGACCGGGTGACGCTGCCGTGCCGAAAAAACTCAAGGAAGAATTGGAGATTGACGATATGGTTGAAATTGTGGTTGCAGGAAAAAAGAGGTTAACTTTCAAGGCCAAAGAAGTGGAATCCGATGTAGAACAAGTCTTCGTATGCCCGGATGATATGAAGACTCTAGGAATCGCGGATAACAGCATTGCTACGATCCGAAGACCTATTGAAAAATAGATGGAAACAGAATAAGAGGTTCGCCACTAAGATTGCGATCTCTTTTTGTAATTTTTAGTTGTGGCTAGTAATGCAGCTGCTCCTCGCATCTAAATCTCTATTCCACCCTCTCCCGGCTTGGGTGCCAATGCATCCACCCCATCCATCAGGTTTTCAATTCGTTTTACAAGAAGTTGGGGCTTCAAATTCTCTCCATGGATCACAAACACCTTTTCAAGTCCTTTAAGGCGGGAGACAAAACGAAGGAGCCCAGGCTGATCTGCGTGCGCAGAGAACTCAAACTGTTGAACTTGAGCTTTAACGTCAAACGGTTCATCATCTAGAGTGATTGTGCGATTGCCATTGGTGAGCGCCCGACCTCGAGTTTCAGGCGCTTGGTAACCTGTTAGACAGATGAGATTCTTGTCGTCCGACCCAAATTCATTCAGATATTGTAGCACTGGTCCTCCTTGGAGCATCCCCGAAGTGGTAACAACAATGAATGGGGAATGCCCTTTGTCCTGCAAGAGGGTCTTCCGTGTCCTTCCATTATCAACAGGATGGAAAATGGGGGCATCTAAAGGACTTCTTTGAGTGTAACGAATCTCTCGTTGAATTTCAGGGCGTAACCATTCCCAATAGAGTTTATAACGTTCATTAACGCTGCTGATCATCCCATCAATCCAAACGGGGACGTTGGGAAGGGCACCAGACCTCATGTAGGCTTCTAAGACGAGCATGGCTTCTTGGGCTCTGCCTACGGCGTAGGCTGCTATGATGACTTTGCCATTGTTGCGAAGGGTCTTACGAATGGCCGAAATAAAGTCTTGCTCAACTTTTTTGAGGCTTGGATGCTTATCTTTGGGCCCCCCATAGGTGGATTCAATGATGAGGGTCTTAACGGAAGGCAAATTCTCATCGGCGGTCTCCAACGTTCGTGTATGGCGGGTATTAATGTCGCCGGTATAAAGAACAGAAGAATTCTTACTCTTCACATAGATCATAGATGAGCCAAGGATGTGGCCTGCAGAGAAGAGCTGCACCCCGAGACTTGTTCCTTTTAGCGGCATGTGAACTCGGTACCTTCCATCTACTGTAAATTTTCGGGCGTGCTGGATGTCATTGGCCTCATAGAGCGGTTCTGAGTCATTATCTTGGCGTGCTATCTTGAGGGAGTCGTGCCAGAGAATTTCTGAGAGATCTTGAGTAGCAGGGGTGGCTATGAATTTGCATTTGTGCTTCTTTAGGAGAGCAGGGACAAATCCTGAATGATCGAGATGAGCATGAGAAAGAATCAACGCATGGATTGGGCCCGGGTCTTTAGGAACCCGTTCTTGTTCTGGCTTTGCCCCTGGAAGAATCCCAGAATCAAGTACCAATTTTGTTTTTGCCTCTTGAAGGAGGATACTTGCTCTTCCCACTTCTGTTGCATTCATTAAGAATGTTACACGCAATTGGATTCCCTCGTGAGGAGGGTATAGCTAGAGTTTCCGATTTTTTAGTATAAAAATAGGAGTAATATTTAAACTCCATCAGGAAGTAGTGATTAACACAACTTCCCTCCTTTTTTGGATATTTTGTGTCCTCCCTTTTCTTTTTTGTGATGTCTTCATAACACACTTCGAAGTCTCTTTATTTGGTAGCAAGGGGGGTTACATTAAAAGAGAGACGACCTCCTTCAAATATCATTCGAAATTGGTCTTGTTGCTTGGCCAAATGTAATTAATTTGTAAAGGGGATTACACTAACTTCATGTAAGGCATCATATTATTCTTCTTTTTCTTACGAAAACGCTGGATACTTCAGTTAGGAAAATATTGTTGACTGGAGTTAAAAATCAGCCCCAAAAAATTTAATAAATTCCTCTTTTAATCTTCAAATTTGAAATGAATATGAGGACAAATAACATTATCATCAAGGTTTACGACCTCAAAAAGCATTTCGGGGAAATCAAAGCCGTGGATGGCGTGAACTTTCAAATCCAAGAAGGAGAAATATTCAGTCTACTTGGACCGAATGGTGCAGGAAAAACGACGTGTATTCGGATGATGACAACGGTTCTAACACCTGATAATGGAGATGTGCTCGTTGCAGGCACAGTATTAAAACTGAGAAAACGGCCATTAGAGAGTTAATTGGAGTCTGCCCCCAAGAGATAGTTATTTATGATGATTTAAAAGCTGAAGAAAACGCCACATTCGTTGCCCAAATGCATAACATCCCGAGAGAGGAAGCAAAAAGAAAAGCTAGTGTTCTCCTCGAGAAAATGGGGATCGCCGGTAGAAAGGACAAAGTAAAGCATTTTTCCGGGGGGATGAGGCGGCGACTCAACTTGATTATGGCACTCGTCCATGAACCGAAAATCGCGTTCCTTGATGAACCAACTGCTGGCTTGGATCCTCAAGCCCGCCGTACTGTCTGGGACTTTATTCACGGCTTAAAAGATGCAGGAATGACTGTTGTTTTGACGACCCACGACATGGTAGAAGCGGATACGGTAAGTGATCATATCGCTATAATCGACTATGGGAAGATAATCACCCAAGGCGCTCCCGACGAATTGAAAGAACAATTCGGGAGAGGAAATGTTGCCGAAATTGGTTTTTTTGAATATTCCCACTTGAGAACAACGAAAGAAGAAATTGAAGCCTTGGATTTTATCACGAAAATCACAGTGTTAGAGGACAAGAAGCTTTTAATCACTTTTACTGGTGGATTGAAAAATTTCGTTAAGGTGCTTAAACAGGGTATCATTGACCATACCGAACAGGTTGCGAGTTTGCGTCTCAGGCAGAGTAGTCTGGAGGATGTGTTTCTTCACCTCACTGGTAGGAAGTTGCGTGACGAATGAGATATTCAACAAATAAAGCTTTAATCATTGGTTTGAATAATTTCAAGCGCAAGACGCGAAACTGGCAGAATATATTTTATATGATCGGATTTCCTGTCATGTTCACTGTTATCTTCTACTTGATGTTCGGTATGGATCCGATCGAAGGGACAGACTTTGTAACCTATGATATTTCATTCCCGGGGATGGTTATTTATGCCACAGGGTTGTCGTGCGTGAGTGCTTCCATATTTTTTGCCACGGAGAAAAAGGAAGGGATGCTAGAACGCCTTGATAGTATGCCGATCGGGCGAAAAAATCTTTTCCTGGGATTCGTTCTAGCAGAATCGTTATTTGCTGTCCTTTCTACTATTATAATCTTCTTGATTGGATATGGGGGAATGCAGGTTTATTTCGATAGTGTCTGGGCCCTGATTATAGGATTCACTCTTGCAGTCATATTTGGGATCCAATCGGTCGGAATCGGTATAATCATTGCATCCTTCTCGAAATCTGGCGAGGCGGCGAACGGGATATCTATGATTTACTATATGCCAGTGATATTTGCTTCAGGAGCTTTGATTCCTTTTGAAAGCTCAATTGTCTATGCAACCCCGCCTTACTGGGCAAAGCAGGTTTATTTTCAACTCACTGTACTGGGCCATTCACTCTCGGATGAGATGTATAGCAGTTCCCTTATCGGGATGACGGTGGAACCAATTTGTATTCCATTATGGGGAGGTTTACTGATCTTTGTGGGTTTGACTATAGGACTGCTGATCTCGGGCATTATTCTTTTCCAGAAAAAGACCCAAGTGTGACTGGAATGTCTTTTTTTCTGATTGGTCATTTTTTCCAATACGAATGGTCTATTATGAGTTAGTACTAGGCTCTTCAAACAAAATCTGCGAGAGATCCTGTAGTTTGGCTAGACCCCGGATTTCAGATTCGAATAGGGGGACATGAGCGATCTGGAAATCATCATAATATTCTTCTATGATCTTCAAATTTTCGTTTTGCATTTCTCTTCGTGACTGACAAAAGGCACATTTGGGCTGTTCTGGATAGATCATGTTGACGATGATGTGCTCCGAAGGGACTTCTACCGCAAACAGGCTGCGTAGTAATCGTTCAGATTCATAAATACTCATTTTCTCGGGGATCATAACAACGATAAATTCTGATTCTACCGGGTTAGTCAAATGACTTCTTGCACGTTCAATCTTAGCTTTCATTTCTTCTAACGATTCCAATGTCCGATCCCTTTCTCCTCCACGCCCAAAAAATTGCTTAAATCGAGTAAAGAGATTGGACATTCGCTGTCGTAGGGTAATAATTCTAAACAACCATGAGTCCATTACTTCTGGGAGACTCAAAAGACGAAGTGTATGGCCCGTAGGGGCAGTATCTAGGATTAATATATCATACTGAGGAGTTTCGAGGAATTCAAGAACTTTGTTGAAGGCAATTGCTTCGTCTATACCGGGGGGTGTCATATCAAATAGGTCCCCTCCCAATCCGAGTTGAAGTAGTGCCTCAGAGGTATCACTGTCGTCTACAGCTGCTCGAAACTCCTGTAATGCTAAATTGGGGTCAATCTCTAAGGCGTAAAGGCCATCGATGCCTACCACTGGTGTGGCTTCGCCCGTAAGTTTTTGATCAAAAGCGTCACCAAGGCTATGAGCCGGATCTGTTGAGACAATAAGCGTCTCCTTACCTAGGTGAGCTGTATAGATGCTAGCAGCGGCGGCGCAACTGGTTTTTCCCACTCCGCCTTTCCCTCCAAATAAAACGAACTGAAGCTGGTTTTTTGTGAAAATATCTGCAAAAGGCATTATACTCCTCTCTCATCAAGTTTGTGCAATTATTTTTTTTCGACGGGCCAATACAGCAGCTAATAGGATTAAAAAGATCGTGATTTCAGCTAGGAGAACCGTTTGAAGGGCCTCAACATCACGGGTTGGTTCTAGAACCTTAGCTTTCGCAACAAAGAATTCTACTTCGTTGGAGAGCGCATATCGAATGGATTTTTCGTTTTTCGAGGTATAGGTTACATTAGCTGACTGTAATTGGAACGTGCCATGTTTTTTGGGAATGAGAATATAGGAATAACTGACACTAGTCTTATTTCCTAAGGAGATCCAACTATGATATGAAGACCCTTTAATCTCAAAGACCCATGTGGGGAAAACTGTATCTTTACTTTT
This sequence comes from Candidatus Heimdallarchaeota archaeon, assembly GCA_046761065.1. GTDB lineage: Archaea > Asgardarchaeota > Wukongarchaeia > Wukongarchaeales > JBHIFL01 > JBHIFL01. Next base: position 13,427 of record JBHIFL010000015.1, on the reverse strand, counting down.
TACGTTGTAAGCTGTTGCGTTCGAGAGGTTTGAGATTGTAATAGTGACAAGACAATATGTACCCAGATCAACTCGTGTTGCATTTAGTTCCTTTCGAACGGCAAGAAGTGGAATATCCTCATCCTTAGAGGAGAGAACACCATTAACCTCTCGAACTGGAAGGGGCCATAAAATGGTCACAATCCAAATAAGACTAACTACAGACACCAACGATCTATACCGTGTCTTAGTCAACTGTTCCACCATTATAATTTCTTAAAGCGATGTGTACTCTTGAATCAAATCAACGATAACACTCCTCGCATGATCTCGACCTGTTAAAAATCCTTCCATGTAGTACAGTTCTATCAATTCTCTTTCAATCCATAACCGTTGGCAGCTGGATTAGGGCAGAGCGGATTATTATCAATCAAATTCACTTCAAGAGATCGTAATCTTATTCCAAGGTATTAAGTTATATCAAATACAAGTATTTAATTATGTAAGGTAAAAATTATCCAGGACCTAGCGAGTTAACAAGCCAAACAGGCTTAATAGGGTCTATAACTCGTTTTAAATCTATTAATTATAATATTTTCAAAAATTTCCTTCTGAGTAGAGAGGGATTCATCTGGCAATTAAGAAAGTTACGGATCATCCCAATAAACAAGTTTTCCATCCACAAAATCCCGTAAAAATTCCTTAGCGACCTGTTCAATATTTGGAATCGCACCAGGAAGGAGTCGTCCACGAATACGAGCGAGGTCAGCTAAAAACTGTTCACCTGATGTTGAAACCTGATAATGTGAGAGAAGAAGGTCAGGACGCTTATTCTGAAGTTTTTTAAGAAGTTTTAAAGCAAGCTTCAGTGGATCCTCAAGCTTGTCTATCGGGAAGCCTCCATATAACGCATGGTCTTCTATGGAGCCCTCGAAGGGCAAAACCCCTGGAGAATCATATAACATTAGCGTTTCAGTAAGTCGGTACAATTGGCTATGTTTGGTCCATCCAGGCATAGCAGCCGTTGGAGCAGAATGATGCCCCTTTAGGATATTTATAATAGAGGATTTTCCCGTATTTGGGAATCCTGCAATCCCAACAACACATTTTTCCCCCCTACTCATCTGTTGGAGTAATCTCCGTAAGATTTTAGTTCCCAACCGATCCCGTGCTGACGTGTAAACCACGGGATATTCCCTTGCCAATTTCTTTTTCCACTTTTCAACAACAATCCTTGGAACGAGATCTGCTTTGTTCAAACAGAGGATCAATTCCTTTCCTTGTTTTGTAACTAACTGTTCAAGACGGGGGCATCGTGTCTTATGTGGAAACCGCGCATCCATCACTTCTAAGACGATCTGTGCCAGTTCTACAAGTTTATGAACAATATTCCATCCTTTTTGCAACCCCATAACTCTGTTCCTTACCCTTTTGCATCATTTAGCAAGTTGACAATTTAATTCTTAATATTTGTTAGATGCTCCATTTAAAAGGCGGAAATTGTATTAAACCTTCTTCGCGAGGATACCTACAGGACAACTTGCATGCTTTTTTACCAATTCTTCTTCTGTATAACCGAAATCGACTTCCCGCGCGCCATGATTCCCGAGCATCATAAAAACCGTATTTACCCGGGCATTCTTGTGAAAAATTTTGAGCCAATTACTCGTACGTGTTAATACTTTTTGAATTAAGCTTTTGGGAGGCAACCGGTCTTTAAATTGTTGATACAACTCATCAAAGTCCGAGAATACGAGAAAAAGCAAATCAAAACGATTTAAGCATTTTATGGCTTGAATATAACCATCCATATCATTCTTTACTGGGAAAATGGAGCGGATTCCATTGACTTGTTTTGTAATCTGCTGGCGACCTATAACACATGTCTGCTTGTCAAGTTGCTCGAGATACACGAAGAGGTTAAAATTTTGGTTTGAAAGCGATCCTGACATGATTTCTTGAAACACTGAGTGTGTCCATGGTTTTTCTGTATCTAACATTAAAAGGGTATCAAATAATACAACTAGGAATTCCGGTTTGTATGTGATGATTTCAAATAACCCAAAGTTATCCAGCATACAACAGACTACTTGATTTCCCTGATAGAATTTTCCGAGGGGAACCGCAGGAGGGATAGTTTCTGGTGGGACGAGGCCCAACAAGCGCAGAATGGTTGCTGGGACATTAGCCATTCTTCCTTGGATCGCATCAAAGCTCATTTCTTATTCAACAAATCATCGCCTATAAGCCTTAATGAATATTACTTAATGAATATTCAGCAAATATTCCATGAGGAGGTCATTCTAAGGACTCTGTCAACCGCTGCTGATCACATCCAAGGCCAGCCGTTCTCCTATCAGATTTACGGAGATACATTACGAGTCCAACTGGCGAAAGAGAATCATACAACCAGTCTGTTCAGATTAAATTAGCAATTATTAGAAGATAACGGAGAAGAGAATCATATCCATATACTAGACACTCATTCAGCAGATCCAATTTTTCATTGAGGAAAGAAGACCTCTTGGAGTTACTAGAGGATTTTTGTGAAAGTTCAAGAGAACAAACCATAGAATGTTGTTCAAAAGGTGTTCATTCCAAAGGTAATCTTTAAAATAGTAAGAATTACGCAACTGAAATCTGGCAGGAGATAGTCGATATGGAAATTTCTGAATCGTTTGATGCTGATAAAAGCCTGAATATGATCAATGATAGTAAAAACAGTCTATTTTTCCTGTATCTTGCAACTTTGATCATGCGTGCTGCTGCTTACATTTCGATAGCTGTCATCACTAGTACTAAGTATCTTGAAATAGGAGTCTCTAATTTGACGGTTGGCGTAATCATTGCCTTTTATCCATTAGCAGAAGTCCTCACAGTCATGTTTTTCGGAACTCTCGCTGATCAAATAGGTAGAAAACCAATACTCCTATTTTCACACTTCATTTCAGCGGTAGCAGTATTTTGCTTTGCATTAACAAATCTTGTTTATGCATTATTCCTATTTACTGCACTGTTTGGAATTGGTGCAGCAGCTAAGGTCTCCTCAACCCTTACCATGGTTTCAGACAGTGCGTCATCAGAGAACCGAGCCCAACTCATGGCGATTTTTGACATGGTAACGCTTGGAGGGCTTGCTGGTGGCTATGTCGTGGGAGTGTTCCTCATCAATATGTATGATGTCGAGCCAAATCACTTGTTTATTGGAGCAGGAATAATTGTTTTTATCTCAGCAGTGCTTGTGCTCTTCTTTGTGAATGAGACAAGAACTGTAAGAACAAGAAATAGTAGTTGGTTCATGTTGAAATCCGTTTTTCAGGACAGAAGCATACAACACCTCTTGCCTGTTTATATTCCAACAATTTGCCTTTACGGATTGATAATTACATTTTCAGAGCGCTTAACTGAACGAATTGATCTCTCTTTAGGTGCACCGGCTTTTAGAGTTCTAGCTCTAATGGGAGGCACTCTCTTCATCTCGATGATTATCAATGGACGGCTCTCAGATCGTCTTGAAAAACGCCGACCGTTCATTACAGTGGGACTTATATGTTTCGGAGTGCTAGCAATCCTCATCGTATACTATTCGGAAACAATGGAAATCCTGTGGACTAGATGGCATGTTGTTCTCTTCGTCAGCCTTGGGGCAGGTGCGTTTCCTCCAGCAATTCTTGCTTATTTAAGTGACATATCAAAAAAAGATACAAGTGGAACGACTTTTGGTGTGTATAGTGTGATCTTTGGATCAGGAATGATCATTGGTCCATTAAGTGGGGGAGCCATGCTAGATCATTATGGGCTGCCTGGGTTCATGGTCATGGTTGCTGTTTTTGTGCTAGTAGCCGCTGTAGGCAGCGTCTTCCTTCCAGAACACATCTCATAAACGAAATTCAAAGAAAAAATTGACAATATTTTGCCTTTTGTTCAGTTTTCAGCCAAAAAAATGGGTTTTATCGATTGGAGAAAAGAATAGTTCCTACCCCACGGCATAAGAGCTCTTGGAATGTTTTCGCCTTAGCCACGTCGTCGCCTACACCAATCTGGGGTAAAAGTGTTAATGTATACAAGTTCTTGAAAAAGATAGTTGAAGAAAGCTTGGATGATAATATCCTCGATTATTGGGAACATTACAATCATTTTAAAAGATCATCCGGAAAATTTGAATCTCCAGCTCTTACAAGAAGCCGATGTCCGCACCTCCCGGTATGCTTGGCTCCTCTCCCTACAGACATCTCGTCGTAAGATGACTCCGGTCAATACCCACCAACTCGCCCGCCAGTTGGAACAGGCTGCCAAGGGCTCCATCTATAAACTTTATTCGGTCATCTATCATTCTCAAGAGTTAAATAGTCTGACTACCTCTAAAGTCCATCCCACCGAAAGTCTTCGGAATCACCTGATTAGCACTGCCAACTGGACCCTCTTCCTCCTGCGCACCCAAATCTCACTCCCTCATCTGCTTCGGCAGCCCTCGCAGGAGAGCCAGGTGGAACTCCTGGCCCTGTCGAGACGAAAGATCCTCGGAACACTGTTGAGCCAATCGCTTCGTGGTGAATTCCGCGCGAAATGAAACGTACTCGGTGGTATGGACGCGAATCCCTCGGAACAGGGTTATTGTGCATTAAGGAGCGAAAAACATGACCTTAGACTTAGACGCCTTCTCGCGAGCAGAAGAACGGAAAATCCTAGATATGGCATTAGATCATGCGCGTAAAATTGAAGAAACCGTCCTCCAGATGGCAGAAAGTGTCGATGCATGGATCAAAAACGATATTGAGAGCTTTACAAGTGCCTTAGAAAAGGTGAAGGTGCTAGAAGAAGAAGCCGACAAACTGAAGCGACAGATAATCCGGAGGATTTCAGGGGCGATGATCGAAACGAGAGAAGATCTACTTCGCCTTGTATTCAAGATTGATTCCATTGGAGAGTATGCGGAAGGCGCCTCGTTTTATCTCGAATTCATCAAGACATGGCAGCCCCCCAAGAAAATCGCCAACATGATCGATGCCTTGTTAAAGAAGGTATTAAACTGTGTTAGCGATCTGAAAAATGCAGTAAGAGCATTAGGATCGAATGTGAGTCGGGCAATTCAGTTAGCAAATCAGATTGATGCCACCGAAACAGAAGGGGACGATATATTTCGCTCTTTGACAATTGAACTTTATCATCTAAACGAATTGGAACCGAAATTCCTTATGGAAGTGCGAGACTTCATTGAACGGATTGAAACCATTGCAGATATAGCAGAAGATGCCTCGGATGCGATTCGGATCTTGGCTATTACTCATGGAGGATAATCATGACGCAAGAAGCACCTGAGGAACTGGACGAGAAATCACGATATATCAAAGCAGAGCTTGTTGGGTCCCGAATCATTGTTTGGGACCCAGAACAAGGAAGCCAATTATATGCCGAAGGATTCTATGGGAAGGCACTAGGAATCCGCAAGCCAAAATCCCCACATTTCACGGTACCCCTTGAACTATCATTTTTGGAAGCTAAATATCTTCTTGCAAAAAAACGGATTGCTCTTTTCGAGTCGGAACTTGGGAAGACGATAGACAGTGAAACTCTAACGAAGATTGCTAACCATTACTATGAAATGTTCGAAGATCATTACCTTGTCTATTCCGACCTAAGAGAGCGAGGGTATGTGGTACGACCAGGTCTAAAATTTGGTTGTGATATGGCGGTTTACGAACACGGTCCAGGGATCGACCATTCACCTTTCTTAGTAAGTGCTGTTCCTAAAGGGACAGAACTTTCTCCAATTCAACTAGTCCGTGCAGGACGTTTAGCCACTTCTGTTCGGAAAAGATTTGTAATTGCAATGATTTTTGAAGATAATAAAGTTAAATATTACGCATTTTCTTGGTATAAGCCCTAGAAGACCAGATCCATTTTGAGTAATTTGGATGATGATACACACTTGAAGAATGAATGGCTTGAAAGAGGTGGGAATGAAACGAAACCCAAGATTAGAAAAACCTACAAACCTTATTACTAGTTGGATTGTGTTAAACGAATGTATAAGACATGATCGACCTTTAACCCCACATCCCAGTTGACAAAAATCTCGATATTCGCAACTTTTTTAAATTTCATCTGTACAGTGGAATATGGAGAAAATCCTGGATGGTAGAATTTTGAGCCTTGAATCATTTACGGCGGATTTGTTTAGTTCCGGTTCAAAAGAAATGAAGGAAGTAGTTCGACTTATTACTCGGTTAATGAACTTAGTTATAGGGGCTTTAGATCAAGTAGAACAGCAAATGAATCGGCTTGAGGGGAGAATTCGATCCATTGAGTCTCATCCCATGACAGTGGGTGCTCCTGCCTCAATGCCTATAAGCGTCCCAAGGCCAAGCCCTTCCTCAGTACCTGAATCTGGCGAGGGAGGAATTAAAGCAGAGTTACGATCAGCCATTGCACAACGTTCGGGAGCTCCCAGTGAACTGCCATCCTCACCAATTCCTGCCCATGGGGAGCCTGTGGTGACGGGAGATTGGCAGCCTGGTTTTGAAGGATTCACAAAAGCGCCCCCGGATGCAGCAGGAGGGCCTGAAGCCGCTCCTCCTACGGGTGGATTGGGAATACGAGCCGCGTTGCAAGATGAACTAAAGCAAGCCTTCAAGAAGTTGAAGTCCTCCATGGAAACAGAGGAATGACTCCTTAGACATGTCTTAAAGAATTTAACTAACGATTATTTTTTATAAGAGATGGGATTACAACTTATCATGTCTATTCCTACCGAAAACTCTGCAGGAAAGAAGCTACGAACAAAACATTTATTTTAAAGTAGCTCACCCGAGACCTACGGATAAAGGGGCGTCTCAAATGCGGGCTTCCAGTAAAGCAGCTTTAATGATCGCCACGGGGGTCATTTCTCTTATATTAGCAATCTTTGCAGGAGAATTTAATGACGTTGTAGAATTTATGCAACAACTTTCTGAGAGCTGTCTTGCCGGAACCCCAAGACCCTGAACCGCATGCGTTGGAGTGAATATTTTGCGCCAAAGAAGATTAGTAGAACTATCAACGCGCAAGACAAGGATATTGCGCCATGTCTCACAAATATTCTCATTTCTTCTTTTAAACTCCCTCATCTTCGGAATTGTAAAGATCGGGTTTCTTTTCCCAGTGGAACAACCCGATGGGGCTCCTTACGGTACAATCATGGGAAGTTTCTATGCGTTTCAACTTGTGACTGGAAGTGGAGTTTTTCCTTTTTTGGCCCTCGCAACCTTTGCCTTGGTTGGAGCACTTTTTGGCAGGGGAACTTGCGCATGGGCATGTCCCTTTGGAGCGTTTCAGGATTTGGCTGGGTATGCTCCCGTCCGCCATAGGAGACCTCCTAAGAAAACTAATAAAGATCTCCAAGATTTTGCTAAAACCTTCGTAGCGATCACTACCATTATTGTAACGGCTATTGGTATTCGTACGTACCAGGGACAGGGAGATGAGATCCGAGATGCCTTTGGGGTTTTTGCTGATGAACCCTTTAGTCCCCTAAGTCCTGTGACCACTCTTTTTGCTGCCTTACCTATGTTGTTCATTTTTTGGGATCCTTTAAAGCTAAGAGAGGTTGGTGATGTTCCTATCCTCTTCTGGATCAGATTGTTTATCCTTATTCTTGTGATTATTCTTGTCATCTTTGTAAAACGGGGATGGTGCCGTTGGTTCTGTCCTACGGGATTACTCTTAGGTTATTGCGCAAAGTTTAGCTTAATTGGTATCGGGCGCGATCCCACTCGGTGTGATCGGTGTGGTGACTGCGAAAAGATATGCCCAACTGGGGTGCCCTTGCTCGACTACACGTATGAACGGGTCAGGGACAACCAGTGTATTCTCTGTCTGGAATGTAGAGAGGCGTGCCATGCGAAGGCCATCATGCTGGTGGTGGCGAAGTAAATCGGCAGTCAGTTTGGACAGAAACCCGAGGATCAGTTCAGTTTGTGGTCAAGTTAAGTTATACGGTGTTATATTTGCGTTATCACAAACTGATTTAAGCATCAAGAAATTTTAAATCGTGTTTACGATTCACCTAGAGATTATTCGAATATATCGTCAGTTCCCGTCTTAGTTAATCGCAAAAATCTTGGGAAAGCATAGTCTCTGGGAAATGTATTTAGTTGGTTTGTTTATCTTTGAAATCACAAGTAATAATGATTTAGTAATTTTAATAATTATTAACGTGTAAATTCGAATACTTAGCGACCATATCGCATTCGTTCTAGTTTTTCTTTATTCCTGAGTTCTTTCTTAATTTGTTTATAATGAGCTTTGCAGAGGTGGGCTCTTCTGGCTCGACCGGATCTAGCAGTTACGATTTTCAAGCCAAGTTTTTCAGCAGCTTCTAGAATTCTTTTTTTTGAAAGGGAACGGATTGCTGTGTTGTTACAATTTTCTACGGAACAAGAAGCATCTTTCAAAGCTGATCACCATACATGGTTTATAATATATGTAGAAACTTGATTAATAAACTCATTCCAAGTGATTAAAAGCTTATAATCTTTTTCTGACAGGATTTATTGGTTTTGAAAGAATTTTTCACTCAAATAAAGGTTCTTTAGAATTATCAATTCAACTTTTGATGCAACATCACTAGTTGCTTAAATAAATTTTAGAACTTTCTATAAATGAACCAAGCCCTACAATTGAATTAAAAATGTTCTGAAGAAAATGAACCCTTAAGAACTGTGTAAAAGTTTCTCAAGTAGTTCGGAGGCTTTACGGATCAGATTGACTCCCAGTCCTAAACGGATTACGTTGAATCCTGCAGCAACAAGGAGATGATCTTCCCCAATCCTACGTACTACACTATAACCAGCCGTTCCACGGATTATTAACTCTTCTAAGTCTCCATGGTTCAACATGTCTGTAGCTTTTTGCCCTAGCGAGAGGACAGCAGCTGTTAAGGCCGAGAGTATATCTGCATCTTCTCGTGCTTCCGCGGAAGTAGCTAATCGGATGCCATCTCGAGTAATTAAGGCGCAGGCGTAGAGATCGGCTCTTTTTTCAAGATCTCTAAGGATCTCTACAAATTCAGCCTCCTTCATTCACAAAACACCGAAGAGAAGAAACTGTTTAGAAGAGAAAAATATACCGTTTTAGTCTATTGGGCTCATCATTTTTCAAAGTGCTCATGGGGAGAAGTTACCATGGGAAAGTCAGTTAACGATCGGTTTATTGCTTCTCCAACTCCATATTAGCTGCAATTCAATTAATTAAATGTAAGTGTTAAGAAATCACACGTTAGAGTGTTATAGGATCATATTAGATCCCTAATTCTTCGCTTTAAGCGAATTATCAGCAACAAATGACATTGAACTAACCCATCCAAAATCATTTTAACGAGTCAATACAGAAATAATCAACAATTCCACAATTCATCCCACATATATTGTTTATGAGGATTCTTGTCGCCGGGTGGTAAAAGATGAGTTTTTTAAAGCGTTGTAGAGTGGAATCAAACATTCAGAATATCATTAGTGGATTAAAGGACTACAACAAACGGATGCTCGCGCAAGCAGTTATTCGCAGCCCCCTTGATTTTAATGCTTTCCTTCAATCACCCAAGACGATAGTTGAAATTGCAGAAGCAAAAAATCTTCGCAACCTGAAACTTATTGAGCTTGTTCTTGAAATCCTTGCTAATTATAATATTCTAAAACATGTTGGAGCAAAATATCAATGGCAGGGATATGACTTTAAGGTTACAGATAATGAAACAGAATTTACAAAGACGGGTCCTGCAGTTGCCAAATATAACAGTGCGTTGGCTGATGCCCTTTATCAAGTCCTTCAAGGAGATGACAATGGCAAGATTTCTTTGCCTCTTGTTGCCTTAGATGCATTCTTCTCTTCAGATTTTGTTAAATTGATTATTAACCAAGCAATTTCTTTGCTAAATGAGTTTTATCCCGCTTCAAGAGACCGTGAAATCATTATTGATCTTTTTGGAGGGACAGGGTGGAGTACAATCTATCTTGCAAAGGAGTTTAGCCCTAAGAAAATTTATGCGCTTGAACCTCGAGATAGGAGACTCACTCTAATTGCCCAAGAAAATGTAAACATTGTTCTAGAAGAGCCTATGGCAACAGCTATCGAATTCTTATCAACTCCACTAACAGAAAGTCCGATTAGAGAGAAAGTAGATTTAATCTTTGGATTCGAACCTTTCCAATGGACCATGCCTTCTGATTGGCTTCAACTCGTAAAGCGGAGTTACTCACTATTGAAAGAAGATGGATATCTCTTTGGGTTTCAACTGATGCGCAACCAAAGTTCAAAGGGAGCTTTAGCTGTAGAACCTGTTTGGGCGGTCCTTCAACAGTTTACACAGCTTCCTACAGTAGAAAGTATCAATTCAATGTTGATTGAAGGTGGGTTCATTAAACCGACACTCTTATGCAGTAGTTACTTTTTTGCCCAAAAGTAATCAATCATGCTATAATTCTTTTAACTTCAGTACCTAGGAACAGTAGATAATTTATGAAGATCAAATAAATAATTTGCACTAATATAATATACTAAAAAACACCCGATGGGTTCAATGATGTGATTTCTTGATCATAAAAGTCTTGATATTACAAATAAAGGGAAAAAGAGAATGAAAGAAGTATTATTCCCTCCTATATTGGCAAAGTTACTACAAAGCTTTATTTGAGCTGGAATTCTGTAAAATAGCAATATTCAATGGTGTTTCTCATGATAAAACCTAAAGAGACAATACGAAATGATTGGGGGATGTTTCTTGGACTGGAAAATATTATATTACCACTTCGAGGGTTCCCTTCGGAATCAGATGCGGCAACCCTTGCGTTGCGCCTAGCTGAATGCGCAGGTGCCAGATTAACCCTACTTCATTTTGAATCAAAAGAAAAAGAAGTTTCGAAAGGATTCTTAGATCTGGAAAAAAGGATAGAATACACTGCAAAATTGCTGAACGTACCTCTTCAATGTGTTTTGGAAACCAGTGATTCACCAAAAAAAGACATTGCAGATCATATCAAGAAGACAAAACCAGATCTGACCATTATGACTACGCGGCATGTGAAAGGCTTTCCCTCGACAATCACAGGGAGCAATACGTCATTTGTTGTTAAGCATTCTCAACAGCCAATCCTAATTGTTCATTCACTACTTGGTGATTTCGATTCGTATCGTGATATAGAATTTGAACGTCTCATGATTTTGATCCAGAAGGGAGATTCACTTGATGATAAGTTAGTTAAGCTCGCAATAGGTTTTACATGCAAGCCACAAGCGTTATCCAATATTAAGGCCTTACATATTGTTGCTATATCCGATAAAGTTCCCCTCAAGGAGTATCAGATAGATAAAGAATTTCGACAGCAAGAAAAATCATTCCTTCACCTTGTGGGACAATATTCTCAACATTTTGGAGTAGTCTTTCAGCCAAAGGTAGTGTTGGGCCGTTCATTAGGAAAATCCATCACTTATGCTGCAAGGACCGAGAATGTAGACCTCTTGCTTGTTGCGGTACGAGAAAAATTAACCTCGTGGCTTCCGTGGAGACGCGGATTAGAACGGACTAGGGTGTACCAGATCGCCAAAGCAGCCCCGTGTACTGTCGCTTTTTATTTCCCAAAAAAATAAGCGAGGAGGGTTTTTTATCACAACACCAGATCCTGCAAGATTACCCGCTGACACATCAATTGTCAGTGATAGAACATTAGCTCGTGAGTTAGGATTTAGTGATGCCTTAGCCATCGGGATTGGAGGGATGATTGGAGGTGGAATATTTTCGATTCTTGGGCTTGCAGCTGGAATCGCGGGTCCAGCAGTATTTTTAAGTTTTATATGTGGTGGAATCACTGCGATCGCAACAGGATATTCTTATACACATCTATCGGTTTCATATCCCTCTGCGGGAGGCAGTTACATGTACGTTCGGAAGGCCTTTGGCCAAGGACGGCTTGCCTCAATCACAGGATGGCTGCTTTGGCTGGGATATATAGTAGCATGCGCCCTATACGCTTTTACCTTTGGAGCTTACTTCGCAGCGGCAGTAATAGTCTCATTCACTTCTTCTACAATGATTTTTACGATTTCTCGAGTGTTTTTCACACTTTTTTTGATTTTCCTGTTTTTGTTTATAAATTTAGCAGGTGTTAAAGAAACGGCACGGACCCAAAATCTGATTGTTATCGCAAAAATTGTAATTCTTCTCTTTTTCATTGCAGTTAGTTCGTTGGGTTTGAGGACCTTTGGAACGAAGAACTTACTTGTGGGAGGAACCCTTTTCCCAAATGGTTATTTAGCGGTAGTAATAGGATGTGCCCTCACATTTATTGCTCTTGAAGGGTTTGAACTGATTGCAAACGCCAGCGAAGAGCTCCGAGATCCAGAACGTATTCTCCCTCGAGCCATTCTATACTCCATTTTAATTGTAATATCAATATATGTAATCACTTCTCTAGTAGCCATAATAAATGTGCAATACACCGAACTCGAGGAGGTAAAGGAATATGCGCTTGCAAAGGCGGCAGAACCTGTTTTAGGGTCCTTCGGCTTTAGGTTAATAGCCCTAGGAGCAATATTTTCAACCGCATCGGCGTTTAATGCTTCGTTCTATGGCTCATCAAGATTATCTTATGTCTTGGGGCGAGAAGGAATTTTTCCCAAAACATTCTTGAAAATCAACTCAAAACGTGTCCCTGCACGCAGTCTTGAAGTTACAGCCGCCCTAATTTGTGTATTAGCCATTTTTGGAGGTTTAGAGCAAATTGCCTCACTAGCTAGTATGATATTTCTAACAATTTTTATTTTAGTCAACTTGTCTGCATTCCACCTTTCGCAAGATACTCGAGCAAACCGAGCAATAATCACTTTGGCAGTGTGTTTATGCGTTCTTATAATGGTAGTCCTCTTCTACTACCTGTTTATGAATCAAAAAATATTTGAATTATTTTCTTTACTTCTTTTCTTTTTGATTATTTTAGTGTGCAATGAAATATTCCTAATAAGGACAAAAAGGGCTTCTCCTTAATGATTCGGCGTTTGAGAAAAGGTTTCGTCAAAGCCAGACAAGAGCAGAACAAAATATGTAGGAGCAGGAATAATTGAACGGAAAGAAAAAAAATTGTAAAATTCGAGCCTTAAAAATTATTGGTTATAATTGGAATTGGTATGTTAGCTCCTAGGATATAAATCTTGGGATCTGTTATCTTGTTCTTTAGTGTTCTCTTGATTATTTTGGGAGTCTTTAGCTTGCTAGATGAAACCCAGAGGCGCTAAAGAAGAGGAATGGATGGACGCGCATTAAGCAATATAAGTCAGTTTTCGGACTACTTTACATAAGCAAATAAATGCAAAACATTGGTAAATGACTCCCTTGCATTGTTATATCCCCACTATAGAAATTTCTAATAATTCCTCGATGTAAAGTAAAGGACGTTAGCTTCTTGTTATGCACCCAAGGT
>JBHIFL010000014.1:0-63326 GCA_046761065.1 Candidatus Heimdallarchaeota archaeon | reverse complement strand
CTCGACGATTTCGTGTGAGAAGACATAATGCATAAAGATGGGCGATATTAGAAATATAATTCACTATATAGATTTGAGATAAAAGGATATAAAACTATAGAAGAATATATTATATATTACTCAAATTATTATTAGAATGCCAAAATAGGGGGGAACCAAGTAATGAACAAAAGGGACCCCGAAAAACTGGAAGTCAGAAAACTTCAAGTCACTGGAGGTTCAACTTATATCCTTTCGCTCCCGAAAAAATGGGTTACGCAAATGGGCTTGGAGAAAGGAAGCAATCTAGCACTAATGAGACAAGATGATAATTCCCTTTTAATCACCCCAGAAGGGCAGTCAACACGCAAGCCCCCAGCGAATGCAGTTATAGAAATTGCCCCCACAGAAGATCCGGATTCCATCATAAGAAAACTTGTCTCCACATATTTAGTGGGTTATAATGTAATCTCCATAAAAGCAAAGAAGACCCGCTTGGAATTTACTCAAAGAAACACCTTAAAAGAGTTTACTCGAAAAATGTTAATGGGAACCGAGATTTTAGGAGATTTCCATAACGAACTAAATCTGAAAGTGGTGCTCAGTTATTCTGAACTATCGGTTCAAGATGCGCTTAAAAGAATGCGTCGTATTGCTGCTTCCATGCATCAAGATGCGATAATGGCTTTAAAAGAATTAGACCACGAGCTAGCTCGTGGAGTCATTGCCATGGATAATGAAGTTGACCGATTCAGCCTCTACATCATTCGGCAAATAAAGGCAGCAGTACAAGATGAGAGAATAATCCATGAAATAGGTCTGGCGACGGGAAGGGATTGTCTTGGATATAGGTTAATAACAAAACTCGTTGAGAGAACAGCAGACCATGCTGTTGAAATAGCAAAACATATTGAAACCCTAAAAACGCCTTTAGAACCCAAGTTATTTCAACAAATTGAAACCATGAGTACTTCAGCTATCTCTGTATTTAACGAAGCAATTGATGCCCTCTTCGAGCCAGATTTTAATCTTGCGAACAAAATCGTTCAGGAAGCAAAACAAGTTGCTATGAAGGAAAAAGAATTAGTAAAATCTACCTTGAAAAGATCCGATGCTGAAGAGACCTCAGAAGTATCTGACATTACCCTTATAATCGAGAGTATTAGAAGGGCTGCAGAATATGCCAGCGATATCGCCGAGATCATCCTGAACTTAACTATTGATCAAGTTGTTTTACATCATGAGAAAGATACTTCATAGCATTTCGTGCTGGAGTTAATATTTATTGAGTTAAATATATTATTCAGGAGGAAGTGTAATTCGTCGAAAATGGGAGTAGATAGTCAAACGATTGCGCCGTAGAAAGCTAATCAGTGTGACATTTGATTTTTTCGCAAATAACACCCCGGAACTTACTGGACCACTGAATGATCCGACAATCGGGAGTCCCACCCGTGCCGCTTTTAATATCATGTCGGCGGGAACTCGACCAGAACTAATAAGAGTTAAATCCGAAAATAGTTGTTTAGATAAACTAACTTCACCAATAACTTTGTCAACTGCATTATGACGCCCAACATCTTCCGCAAAGGAGATCCGTGTGGCATCAGACCTGAAAAGTGCAGCAATATGCACGGGAAATTTTGTTCGTGGCATTCGCCTGCGCATCTCTAATAGTATAGAACTGGGAAGTTGGAGGCCTGAGGCGGCTTTAGGAGGGTCCATACTGTCCAGAAGGCGTAAATACTCACTTGTAGAACCACAAGCAGTTGTTACCAACTTAAGGGTTCGATATGCCTTAATTCTTCCCAGTTTTAAGTTTGGAATAGTCACTTGGACGGTGTTCCCATCGCATTCGATATCTTTAACTTCATCAAGATTCTTGATTATACCCTCTGACAGCAAATGCCCAATTGATAACGCTTTGTGCTTTTCGGGTAGAGCCAACAATGTCACAATGTGTGTGTCATTCAAGTAGATGTTAATGGGTTCTTCCCTGATAACTTTTTCTTGTAAACGTTGGACACCCCGCATTTTCCAAACTTGAATTGCTTCCGTATCTATAGTAAGTTCGTTCTCCATCTCGTTCTCCATAATACACACCACGTTCCCTCATGTAAACTGTAGCCTTTGCCGTTTTAAGAACGTGTTCAGTTTCCAATTGAAAATAGCTATTAATTCCTTATTAGCTTGATGTTTTCTTTCTTCTCACATTGACATTTGGTAGATTTTGCCGCGACCCGAAGAGCAATCCAAGAAGGTCGAACCTTTGCTATTTTTAATAGGAAAAGCTATTATTAAAAAAACAGTGTGTGACGACATCCAGGTAATATTGAGGGAATTTAGTTGACCACTTGTCTTGAAACGGATCGATCAAGATCTAGACGTGTCTTTTGGGAGGGTAATGTGGCAATCGCTGAAGGTGCTATTACAGCGGGTTGTCGATTCTTTGCGGCCTATCCCATCACTCCGGCATCTGAAATCGCTCATTGGATGGCAACCCGATTGCCAGAAGAAGGAGGGGCTTTTATCACCATGGAAGACGAAATTGCTTCCATCAGCGCGGTGATTGGTGCAAGTTGGGCAGGTGTGAAAGCAATGACTGCCACGAGCGGCCCTGGTTTCTCGCTTATGATGGAGAACCTGGGTTGGAGCATAATGACAGAGACCCCTCTTGTAATAGTTGACGTCCAACGGGCAGGTCCTTCCACGGGACAAGCAACAATGGTAAGTCAGGGGGATGTATTTCAAGCGCGATTTGGCAGCCATGGGAATTATGAAATCATTGCGTTGACGCCTAGTACGGTATCAGAAGCCTATTCTTTGATAATAACAGCCTTTAATTTAGCAGAAGAGTATAGGACTCCCGTAATATTCCTTGCTGACGAACATATCGGCCATTTGGAAGAAACCATGGAGATTTCTCTAAAGGTTGAGGTTATCCATCGAAAAAAAGCCAATAAAGGCCAGAAACACTTCTTTGGGAATGTCCAAGACGGGTCACTTGTTCCACCTATGCCAGTGCTGGGTGAGGGCTTCAATGTCTCAGTTACTGGCAGTACCCATGATTCACAAGGGATTAGAGACACTCGAAATGCTAAAGTCCACCAGGATCTCATTTGGCGAATCATTCAAAAGATAGACACGAACCGAGAAGAAATTCAAATGACAGAGGAAACGCTCCCAAATGCCTCGAAAATAGGGGTGATCAGTTATGGGAGTGTCTCACGATCTGTCTGGGAGATGATGCGGCTAGCCAAGCAAGAAAACATACAAGTGGGGCATCTCCGATTGATCACGCTATGGCCATTCCCAAAAAGAGCAGTCAAATCCTTTGTAAATCAATTCGAAAAGATAATTGTGCCTGAACTGAATACGGGCCTGATGATCCGAGAAATTGAACGATTTACATCGGATCGTACCGAACTGATCCCAGTATCGAAAATTGGAGGGGGAGAACCCTTTGATCCGGAGGAAATTTTGGAAATGGTGGTGAAGAATGTATGAGCTATGAACTAACTGAGAGCCACCCACTTGATTCCTATCTAGATAGAACGGAAACCCTGTTTTGCCCAGGTTGTGGAAACGGTGTTATCCTTAACGCCATTGCGCGTGCAATTCATGAGTTATATGACTCCACCGAGAAGCTTGTGGCGGTTTCTGGCATTGGTTGTGCAGGTTGGATTCCAAGTCCCCATTTAAAACTTGATCGGATCCATACCACCCATGGTCGGGCAATTGCCTTTGCAACAGGCATCAAATTGGCTAACCCAAAGCTCAAAGTGATGGTCATATCAGGAGATGGAGATATCGCTGGGATTGGAGGAAATCACCTAATTCATGCGGCTCGAAGGAACATGGAGTTATCTGTTTTCATGGTGAATAACTATGGGTATGCGATGACTGGAGGTCAACATGGGCCAACGACCCCTCACGAAGCTAAAACAGTCACAACCCCGTATGGAAATATTGAAGTCCCTTTTGACAGTTCCGCTCTTGTTGCCGCAGCTGGGGCGTCTTATGTAGCAAGATGGACGGTTGCTCATGTCAGACAACTGAACCGGGCCGTACGGAATGTCTTGCAGTATGGAGAGAAAGGATTTGCCTTCCTCGAAATCGTCTCGTCCTGTCCCACCCGGTTTGGAAAGCGAATATTCCACAAATCAGCCCTTGAAATGTTAATAGGATTTCGCGAAACGTCTATCAACATCAAAAAACTGGAGGACCTTGAACCAGAGGACCATGCAGGAAAAATCGTTGTCGGGGAGTTTGTTACGGAGGAAAAACCAGGATATGTAGCTCAGCTATATGACATCATTGAGCGTGCACGCAAATGATTTATAAAGAAGTTCTTCTCTTAGGAACTGGAGGGCAGGGAGTTGTTCTACTTGGCAGATTAATGGGACAGGCCGCTACCGCGGCCGGATATTTCTCGACTCAAAAGGCCACCTATTCCAGTGCTGTTCGAGGGGACATGCCCGTATCTAGTGGCATTATTATCTCCGAAAAACCCATTCGCTACCCCTTCGTGAGCCATGCGGATGTCTTTATTGCCATGAATGGGACCGGAATAGAAACTTATGAAAAATACTTAGACAACTTGTCTCTATTCCTGTATGACCCTATTACAGTCTCAAAAACGTATAAGCCCAAGCCTATCCCGATTCCTGCAACCGAGACTGCGCGTAAATTAGGAAAGCCCTTGGTAGCCAATACCGTCATGCTGGGTGCCTTCGCGCATGTTACTCCGTTCATCTCACCCAATGTATTCATTGATACGCTTAAGAAAAATATTCGAGAACGCCATTTTGAAGTAAATTTAAAGGCGTTCGAAGCGGGACGTCAGCTCATGCAAGCCTAGACTGATAATGCAGCTTTTAAAAAACCTGTATGATTGCGAAATGCACCAATCTCTTGTAGTTAATAGCAAAATATCAGGGGGATTAAGTTCAACTGCTCAGTATGTACATTGATTCACCTGATTGGGCTCCAGCACCTTTGACCATAAAAGGAGGAGTCTGGTGGGGGAACGCATGGAGTGCTTCAAAAGGTTCTCTAGGAGACACACAAGTTTCCAAAATTCTGGGACTTTTTATGTGTCCTATATAACAAATTCTTGAGGAACCACGATGCAAATTTTGAATGAAGTGATGAATGAATCCCCAGAACACACAATTAAACGTTTCGTTGCGTTTCGAAAAACAGAAGCCGTCGCAGAAGGAACCATCGCTGGATACAGACGGATCCTTCAGGACTTAGCTTCTTTTGTTAACCACATCTCCTTTGCATCCCTCACCCGGAGCGATCTGGAACTTTATTTGGCGGATTGGGCGGAACGCGAATCCACTCGGATCAAAGGCAAATCCTTTTACGAACTTGGCAACGGGCAAACCAAAAAAACGAGTTCGGCTTATATGAATTTTATCCGCACCGTGCTCAAGTATTTCTTTAAATGGCTGTATCAAACCGACGATACCTACCCAGAATGTGTCATTAAGATCTCCTCCATAGTAGCTCTGTTGTTTTGAAATATTCGCTTTGTGCTATTTTCTCAAGTTGTAGTAAAGTATTGGAACTAAAAAAGCAAAAAATAAACATACGTAGGGTTATGTAGTAGAGATGGTAAATAAAAGATATTAAGGACATATAATCAGAAAGTCGATAAACATGCTGAGAATAAGTCAAGAAACAAAATATATGTGAATCCCAAAGATAGGATGAAAGACAAGTCAAAGGTGAAAAAAGTGAAATACAAAAACAAAAGTCCTCAAGAAACTGCACCTGAAGATTTCCAGATCATAATGACTAGAGAAGCGAGGATCGTGACCTATTCGAACTATTCCAGACTGTTCTACACTGAAAGTGAGTTTCTATTGGACTTGGGCCAGCAACTCCCACCAGAAGAGGGTAGAAGAAAGATAATAATAAAATCGAGAACGGCAATGACACCTCAAATGGCTGAGCGACTCGGAAACCTGCTGACAAATCTTGTTGCAGAATACAAGAAAGGGCGTGAAAAACAAAATAAGAGAGATAATACCACAAAAGAGGAAAGAGAAGATGCAAAACGTGATTAAGCAATATCATCAAGAGGTTATCGAGGTCAAACTCGAAAAGAAAGCCGAATTATCGATGATAGTTGACTCAAGTGCGAAAAACGTAATGGAAGTCCCTCATATATTAAATTGGGTTCAAAATGAGATGGCTCCACAAGTGTTCAACAAATTGATCTCAGATACGAGGTTTTTTAGCTTCTTCAAAGTGTTTCTTGTGAGTTTATTGCACGATTACCCAACGTTGGAGCTGGAAGTTTCTCCAAAGAAGGACATATCAAAAGTGAAAAGGCAATTTGTTGCGCTGATGGGAAGAGAACAAGTTGCAGCAACTTCACTGAGAGAATTGGCTCAGGAATTAAAGACGAGAGGAATTGATCCAAGATCTGTTAAACTTACGACTATCCCTGAAGATAAAAGACCAATCCACTTCGGATTTCGGACACGTAGGAGAAAGAAGAGGGATGCCGATAGTAGATGATGAGATAGTCCTAAGGATAAGAGTAGTAAACACGTTTCTTACTGAAGAGCGAGATCTCGATGTGATTTTTGACACGGGTTATGATGGATTCTTACTTTTACCAACTGAGCTTTTCGACAGGATCAGATTTAGAGAAATTTACAATGAACAAAAAGAAGCCATCACGGCAACTGGAGAACATGTTTTGATGACTTGCACATATGGTACAGTTGAATATCCACAATTGGGCCATTCTGTCGATGGATTAGTATGTACTAGTCCGAGGGTAGACGCCATTCTCATTGGAATGCAAGCCATTTCAGGACTCGAAATAATAGTGAATAATTGCGATGGATCGACAAACCTACGCCTCTGCTAAGTAATCTAAAATATATCCTCAGGTAGTAGAGATCACGGTTAAAATTATGAAATAAAACTTGATCGAATTCTTAGATCTAAAATAGTAGAATGAACGTTTATTTTGAATAGATTACAATATTCCTGCTTTTTCATAGGTTTGACCCGTGGAAAGGTCGAATCAAGTTTGGGCCGAACGAGACATTCCAGGGAGTTTGAAAGTGAAGTTTTGTGGCAACCGAAAGAGTTTTGAACACTTCTGTAAGTAATAACTTCTCTTTTGGAGCATTTGTCACAATAAAGCCTAGTGTGAATCAAAAAATCTGCATATCACATTTATTCGTTTTAAGCACAATAACTTTATATGGTCAAAATCAGTAAAACCAAACACCATTGAGAGTTCTGAATATCTTTTCATGAGTTAACAACGATAGGAGATAGCCCAAATGGTCTATGAAATTATTGAATCTACCCGAAAATGGATTGAGAAATCCTTTACAAAGCTGGACCATGAAGTAGAGCTTCTCCTTTTTACTGCCAAAAAAGAACGTTGCTTAGCTTGTAATGAGCTTGAAGAATTGGCAGCGCAACTTGCGGAACTTTCTCCGAAAATTAAGGTAACAAGTGGACTGCTCGATAATGATGCAATGAGGGGAGAGCATCGGATAGATAAACACCCTGCGATGCTCATTCATGGGCTTAAAGATTACAATATTCGATATTTTGGAGTTCCTTCCGGCCTGGAATTTAATCCCTTTATAGAAATTATTGTTAGTGTTTCAACAGGAATGATCGACCTCCCACAAAGTGTTATAGACAAACTTAGGGGGATTACAGATCCAATCCACATTCAAGTTTTCACGACGCCCACATGCCCTTATTGTCCTAAAGTCGTTAGAATGGTTCATCAATTTGCCATGATAAATGATAAGATCACAAGTGACATGATTGATGCAATGGAGTTTCGAGAACTGGCTATGCACTATGGGGTGTTTGGGGTACCTAAAACAGTTATTAACGATAAAATTTCCCTAGATGGGCTGGTAAACCCAGATACGTTAATTGATGCAATATTCGAGGCTTTGAAAAAGCGAGAAATCTCTTTTCATGTCTAATCTGAGCCTAAGTCTTATTGAATCAGTTTGATGCAGGAAAGGTTTATTGTCTAACTATAAACTGATGTCTCTAAAGATGTGAATTCAGTAATATTTTGTATTATTGAGATGTCAATTATATTTTGGTATAGGAGGGATGATTAGAGATGTTATAGGTGATAATGTAAAATAGATCCGCAAATGAGGGGAAATTATTTGCATGATCGAGAAAACAGAAGCGAACCCCGAAAGACAGATAAGGATTGGATTGAAATCGGAGAAGGAAGAACACGAATTCGAATAACGTATG
This sequence comes from Candidatus Heimdallarchaeota archaeon, assembly GCA_046761065.1. Taxonomy (GTDB): domain Archaea; phylum Asgardarchaeota; class Wukongarchaeia; order Wukongarchaeales; family JBHIFL01; genus JBHIFL01. The sequence continues at coordinate 55,073 of JBHIFL010000014.1, read as the reverse complement.
AAGAAGCAGGAAAAGATCTTGTAGTTATATGTACGGGAGGTACCGTTCCACATATAGGTGCAGTAGCTATTGGAGTGCCTGTACCAAGAAGAAAAGATCCGTTTAAATATAGAGGGTCTATCTCTGTTCATACCATCCCACCGCATAGAGAAGACTTAATCGTTCGTCCAGCGGCCGAAAAGCTAGTCAGAACTCTCGCAAGAACCACTGTTGTTGTGGCAGGAATACATCTAGATAATCCAAGTCACCTAGAATTGCAACAGATTTTGGAGAACTGCGATAAAGGGGTTAATAGGATCATTGAAAACTTTGGCAATGCCATAAAAGACCTATCTTCATCGAATTAATGATTGATTTACAAGTACAGAATAAACCAATGAAAATTTAAATAAAAGGCATTTCATTATTATAGAGACATGAGAAAGCGACTTGATATCATAGAAGGAGTATTGATGCTTTTTATGGATCTCTAAGAAGTTTTCATAGTTATCGAAAGATTCAAGAAAAATTGAAAGGAATCCTGCTTGAGGAGAATTGCTGTGGTCAACCCATGGGTTGAACTGTACCGGCCAGCGCGTGTTAAGGATATCGTAGGCAATCAAAAAGCTGCAAGAGATCTTGCATATTGGTTGGAACAGTGGCCAGAGGTAGAAAAAAAGACAGTTCTGCTAGTAGGGCCCCCAGGAGTGGGAAAAACCGCATCAGTCTATGCAATCGCTCGAGAACAGGGACGTGAAGTTATAGAGATGAATGCTAGTGATCAACGAAATCGGGATCAAATCCAGAATATTGCAGGTATGACTACCGTTCATAGAGTATTTACTGGCAAACAAAAAGCCCGCATTCTATTACTGGACGAAGTTGATGGAGTTTTTGGAAAAGAAGATTTTGGAGGGATCGGTGCAATTTCTCAAGTAGTCCGAACTTCAAAAATTCCTGTTGTAATGACCGCCAACGATCTTTGGGACCCGAAACTTGCTTCACTTCGGAGAATCTGTAAGACTATTAAGTTTAAGCGACTAAGCCCACGTAGTATCAAGAAGGTTCTTCAAAAGATCGCAACTGACCAGGATCTTGCTGTCTCGGAACAGATTTTGGATGAGCTAGCAAGATTCAGTGGAGGAGACTTAAGAGCCGCGATAAACGATTTAGAGGCTAAAATAACGTTTAAAGAGGAAGATCAACTCTTAGGGATGGAATTAACTCCACGTGACCAAACCAAAGATATTTTTAATGCCTTGACTGCCCTTTTCCAAGCCCGAACAGTACGAGAAGCTCTCGCCACAACGCGTGGGCTAGACCTCGATACTGACATGTTTTTCCAGTGGATCTATGAAAACGCTCATCAACATGCTGGGAATTCTCAGGAACTCTTTAATATGTACGAGGAATTGGCCCATGCGGATGTTATTAGGACGCGAATTAGAAAGACACAAAACTGGAAACTACTTCCCTATTTCATACATCACATGACCGCAGGGGTTACTCTTAACAAAAAATCAGGGTATCACTGGGTTCGACATCAATTTCCTACTCGCTTGAGTGATCTTTCTAAAAGTCGAAAAATACGAACATTAAGAAACGATATCTATTCTAAAGTTGCAAAGAGGGCGCACCTATCAACGTACTGTGCACTTCTTGAGTATGGATTTCTTCTAAATTTCCTATTTGAAAACAATCCTGAAACCGCCTCAAAAATCTCAATCTGGCTTGGACTATCAGACGATGAAGTCAAATATTTGGCAGGAAAAGAAATGAAACCAATCCGGGCAGAAATCAGGAAATTTAGGAAAGAGTATAATGTGCAAAAACAAGAACAGAGTCGACAACGCTTGAAATCAACTCTATTGTCAACACCATTAGATAAGACCCAGAGAAAATTAGAAAAACCGGAAATCTCAAAAGAAGTTCTTAAAAAGCTCGATTTAACACCCAAAATGGATTCCGTGGATTCTGAGACCGATAAACCGGCATATCAGACATTAGACCGTTTCATTAAGAAGGGAAAAAGAAAACGTAATAGAAAGAGTCGTTAAATTAAAGATCTTGAGTACTTTCTAAGCATGTACGCAACGTCTTGGATGTTGTATCTAACTTTATGGTTCTCTTTTTCAGTTCAGCTTTCAAAGATTTCACAAATTCGGTTTTATTTGCATCGCCTATTTTTTCAGGTACGGTTTTAATTGCAGCCAGCGTTTCTTCGAGCTTGAGTACTTCACGCTGTAATTTGAGTAATACACCTAATTGTTCTAAGTGTGTCAATACGAGGTTCGAGGTCTTTGTTGGCAGATACTTTGTGTTGCGGCCACTACCTTGCTTAACTAACAGGCCCGTTTCTAGTAATGCTTCGAGGTGTTTTTGAAGACCAGCTCGGGAAATATCTAACTCTGTTGCGATATCTACGGGTTTCTTCTTCTTTAATAGTTTCAAGAACATCTCTACTCGGTTCTCAGAACTGAAAGCTTTACACAATTTTGTTACATTTATTATTTGACCATCTGGTTCAGGCATATTATCACCTAATTATTTACAAAATTGAGAAATTTTTATTCAACTGGCTGTTTGGCGCAAATTTATATTAATAACTTCACTATTCTTTCTTCAAAGATATTGCAATTGATTATTAACTGAGCAACGAGTATGTGAATTCTACTTGATTTTTAAACCCTTGTATGATGATATACTGGTATGATCATTCGGGCGCATAAGAAAATTACTCCTTCTTTACTCGGCTATTCAAAAAAGAAATGAAAAGATAACAACTAGATCAAGATTGTACAATTACTTATTAAACATCCGTTAGTTAGTGATCACTTTTGGTATTTAAGCGGTAATCACCGCCGAAATACCTATTATTACTCCGGATGCGCACATCGGAACGTATCAGAATTGGATGAACGTTTGATTTACTATTAGAGTCTCAGATTGCCTCTAGAACTGAGATATCTACAGCTGAAACGCCTTTGATCCCATTTAGTTCGTTCTGTAAACCATCCATTGAGAGTCCTTTGAGTTCCGATTTGTCGACATAGCCCTCATAAACACATGTATCCTGAGTAAAGCAGAGACCTGTTGAGTATAGTGTTTTGATTTTGTGTTTTGTGAGGATTGAGCCAAGTTTTTGTAAAAAGTCGGGGGATAACTCACTGATCTCAATAGCTACTTTAATTACTTCATCACTATCTGTCGGGATGATTCGAATTATTTTGGTACTAGGAGCTAAGATCATGACGGCATAACTCCCTTCTTTCGGTCTCAAGGACTTTAAAAAGCTTTCTGGTAGTTCTATTGGCGCATCTTCCTTCAGACGTACCATTTTCGCAATCGTTACTGCTGATGAGGACAACACTTTGCCTCCATTCACCTTTTTCATAATTGGAAGTCGATTTCTTTGCTTTATACCATCCAGCATTACGAACTATAAAACACTTTTTATTTTTGGCATTTAACTCGGAACAGGTATTTTCAATTGCCCATATCTTTTTCAGGAAAATCACTTGTGTAAGACCAGATCATTCTATATTTGAGTTTTTACTTACCAGTTATTAAAAATAAAATAAGAAATATCCTTTTTGACGCCAAAATCAGTTCACATATCAAACGTCACAAGTAACATGGTCTGAGAGGAAATTCAATCTTTTAGATTGGGTACTTTAAAGTTTTCATGCCGTTATCAAAAACCAGGCGCTTTACTTTTCAAAAAAATATACGAATCCCTTGTTTATACAAAAAACAAATTTAATACCTCAATTCAAATTTCATAGGGGGTATATTTTATGGTATTTAGACGAATGACTCATTATCTTAGGTGATTTCGAATATATTGAGAAAATTTGGACCTAAAAATCAGATTAGGCTATAGCTATTTTGAATACCTTTAATCAGATATTTGTTTTATTAAGATACAAGAAATATATAAACGTATAGGAGTTCTTTTTGAAGGATTTAAATGATAATTTACAATTAGAATATATCTTGAGTTAATTCACTTATTTCTGTACAATGTTATTCCGTTCTGTATTTATTGGAGTTAACTCAAAGTATTTTTGCAAAGAGATCACAGTTGATGATTTCATGCCAAAGGCCCGAAAACGCTTGAGTTTACTTCTAAATCCAATTCGCCGTCGGATCTATGAGGTAGTATGTGAATCACCAGGAATACATTTTTACCGTATTGCATCGGAGTTAGCCACATCTCAAGGGACCTTGGATTGGCATCTGCGTCAATTAGAGAAAGATGGACTACTCAATTCAACTAAATTTTGGGGGAAACGGATTTACTACCCCCGGAAGTTATCGAATGTTGAAAGTGCGAGGGCGCTTGCGGCACTCAGGAGTAGAACCGCACAAAAAATCTTTCGACTAGTAATAAATACCCCGGGCATGAATCAACAAGAAATAGCCAATACAGTAGGAGTTCATCATGATACAGTAAGATACCATTTATCCCGTTTTGAAGGTGTTGGGTTAGTCGAGCGATATCGGGATGGGCGAGAAGTTCGGGTGTTTCTTGGGAAGCTGGGGGAGAGGCTTGTCAGTGGGAGTCTTGAGCTTGTTAGCGAGCATTTTGTGACGTATCTTGTGCAAAAACTCAAGGAAGGGTGTCTCACCCCAATCATCACATCCCAAGATAAAGATCACGTTAGTTTGCGGGTAAATTGCCCTGATGGGGAGAATTTTGAGATCACGATAAACCTTACAGGCTGGGACTTCCTGCTTTCAAATGAAAAAAAAGTGGATTCTGATAAAGAATAATAATAGGCGATAAATATTGGAACTTTTTCTTCGAGTAGATCCTCCGAAAGGGCGGATTATGTGGCTGAATATCCAAACTAATTTCTTTTTTGCCCAGAGTTTTGCTCGATTTTTAGAAGCTTTTAATGCATTTGAGGGGAAGACACAATCATTTATGTACAATACAATAAAGAAGGAGTTTCTAAATCTATTCCAGGAAGTATTAAAACAAACAACATTTTCTTCAAGAGTAGCAATTGCCAAACCCGAAAATGTTTTTCCCGCCCTTATGGAGGTAACCAACCAACTAGGCTATGGATGGTTTGAAGTCTTAAATTTCGATAAATTCAAACAAGAGATCACCATCAATGTTGTTGATTCGATTTGGGCTCATATTGCGGGCTTATCAGGGCAACCCGCCTGCGCTTTTCTAACTCCTGTAATCGCAGCTGCTGCTGAAGTTGCTTATCACAAGAGTTGTGAGGCTATTCAAGAATCCTGCACTAGTTCATATGACCCCAACTGTTCCTTTCGAGTTAAAATACTGGATACCCCATTAAAAGAGGATTTAGATCTAATAAAAAGAGTTCCAGGGGGATTCCCCCTCCAAGACATCAGTTTACTTAGTCGTAATCTAAATTTTGTTGAAAAAGGATGGTTTTACTTCTTTGGGCACCCTCTAGTGCTTATTCCGGCCGGGATATTCCCGAAACTGCAACATAAGTTTCTAACTCTAGATAAAGAACCAGAAGAGCTTGTTAATCAACTTTATAACATTTTTTATCTTGATGCGGTAAATGTTATGCGAGATATTTGTGCGTCTCCTAAGATCGCCTATAGTTTACGAGAGAGTCCTGGGTTACAACAGATTGTAATGTACCTTCTCGAAGAATTTCATGCGTTAGGATGGGGCGCAATACAACAAGAACTGATGGTCTTCAATGAGATCAGTCGTGAATATCATATCATTCTAGCAAATAGTGTAATTGCCGAGAACTACCCGTTCCCTGTAGATGAGAATGTCTGTCATGTATTTGCTGCAATATTTGCAGCTTTGATCGAGGTTGTACATGGTCAAGCATTTATGGGAAAAGAGATGCGGTGTCGAGTTCAGGGTGATGCCACCTGTGAGTTCTATCTTGAACCTTCGTAGATATCAAAATGCAAAAGTTTGGTGATTCGGTTCTTTTACAGTGATTTCGTCTATTTATTAGGTACAAGAGATTGTTAAGAACATAGTGATTAATATAAATAAATTTCCATTCTTTACACAAATAATTTAGATGCAATATTCTGTTGCAGAAAAAAATTTAAAGAATCTCTTGCCCTTTAAAGGAAATCATAGATCCCAAGACACTTATAAGGGTCAATCCTCCGATAAACGCGAAGGATACCAAAGTTCCGGTACTAGGAAACAAGCCGAATACTTTATTGAAGAGATTTTCCAGATGATAAGTGAGAGTAAATTGTTCCGCGACTTCACCCAGTAAAATAGGGAGATAGTTCCAGAAAAGTGCTATAAACAACCCAATGATCAGGGGACGCCTAAAAAGCACTCCAGTTAAGAGGAAAATGGCTCCAAATGCAATGTGTCCAAGAATTATGAGTGCCCAAAAGCCGAAAGCCAAGTCTAGGTTGTAAACAAGCCACGAGCTGTTATAACTAAATAGTACGATGTAAGTCCCGAAGACAGGGACTAGAGAAAAGATAGCCATAGCTGTTATATAGGCTAAGAATTTATGAAATATGATTTCCTCACGTGAAATGGGGCGCATCAAGAGAAACGCAAAGGTTTGATTCTCTTTCTCATCGGCAATAAGGGAAGAACCGATAACCAGTGAGAACCATACCACAATAAGATTTAAGAATACAGTCAAAGCAATGGGACTAAAGCTCTCTCGAATAAGATAGGTTATGGATCGGGGAACCTCCTCCAGCAAGCGAATAAGGACCGAAGCCACCACAGGTAAAAGAGCGACTCCCCAAAGAATCCTGATCTTAAGATCATAGTAGAAAGACAAAAGTGTCATTCGAAATAGAGGAAGTCCGCGTTTTATCATATCAAATTCAATGGGATTACCTTTTATAACCTTCATTATTGATCTCCTCCTCTTCGAACAATATGGTTACTAGTTAACTTTTCAAATATAGCCTCTAAACTTTCATCCGGTGAGGCAATACGCCGAAGATGAAAACCTCCTTCAATAGCTACTTTCAAAAGATCCAAATGGAAAGTGTTTGGATCAGAAGTTTGGATTAGCACTTGGTTATCTCCTATCCGAACAAAATTGACGCTTGATAGATCTAAGAGAGCCTTTCCAAGTTCACGTACCCGTAAACGATCTTCTTCACTTACCTCCACAGAAACCATGTATGATCGGGCATCTAAAATCTCGTGGATCTCTTGGAGGAAACCAGAAGCAAGGATTCGCCCTCGTGAAATCAAAACTAGCTCACGAGACATCTGTTCCACCTCATGCAAGATATGGGAGGAGACAAGCACACTTTTTCCGTCTCTAGCGAGTTCGTGAATATAGCGGATTGTTTTAACCCGTCCTATTGGATCCATTGAAGCCAATGGCTCATCGAGAATGAATAACTCGGGGTCGTGGGCTATTGCTTGCGCCAGATTCACGCGCTGCCGCATACCCTTTGAATAGCCCCCTATTTTTCGGTTTCGACTCTCATATAGGTCAAATCTTTTCAGCGCTTCAATCGCTGCTCCTTTAGCAGCCATCCCAGACAACCCATGAAGTTCAACCATTCGAGTCACGAATTGCTCGCCCGTCATCCAACTATACAACCCTTCAACTTCAGGAACATATCCGATGCGTCGTTTCAGTTCAGTATTATTCCAGATAGGCATGTCAAACACTCGGGCTTCCCCTTTCTGGGGTTTCAGAAAACCACATATAATTTTTAATAGGGTGGTTTTTCCAGCCCCATTCGGTCCTAAAAGAGCGGTTATTCCTTGTTTTATATCAATGTCGATTTCATTTATTCCAATTACTAATCCATAGAATTTAACTAGGCCTCTCGCCGTGATAATCGTTCTGCGAACCATTCGTCTCAACTCTTCTCATCGAATACATTATATCTTCTTGTTAAAGACCTGATAGGTCAAGATAGCCGAAAAGAGAACAATCAACCCCCCGATAATAGTAAAGTTCATTAGAAGGTTACTTCTCGCACTTTGGATTTCAAAAAGCCCAAAAAAGCCTTCAGAGGCCATGATTGCATTGAGAATGCCACTCAAATTATTTGATACGGAAAGAACTGCAAACCGCTGTCCTCCAAACGCTGTTATGATTGCGGCAATTGCCTCAGAAAAGAGAATGAATAAGAAAAAACTAATCCCAGCATATCTCCTACTCTTGGTTGAAGCAGAAAATGCAAGAATCATCGCAATATAGAGCATATTCGCCAAGAAAATAAACCCAGCAGTCCCAAAATACAAGGGCAAAATACCAAGACCGTGTATGGATATACCTTTTGGAGAACGCGTTGCAAAAGACGCAAACAAAACGGTTATTGGCGGAAGTTCCATGAGGAAAGCGGCAATTAGGAGTGCTATGGCTTTTCCTAAAATATAATCTGTCCGATGAATGGCTCGCGTAAAATAGAGCTCAAGTGTTCGGTTTTTCTCATCATCTGCAATCGTTCCACTACCAATAAAGGAGAAAAATACCCAGGAGACACCAAACGTAACACCCATGATTAGGACAGTCATCAGGCTAACGAAAAAATCTTCGAACATTGTTAACTGTTCTACACCTGTTCCACCGATGAATAGCATATCAAATGGAATTAAGGAAAATACGGTAACCACTATGACAATTGGAAGCCAATAGGCCACAAGAAGGAGTTTGATCCACATACCTTGCCAAAAAGATCGGAACTGATCCCAAGCAAGAGTCCAAGTTCGATACCATCTTCCTTTGATTTCCCCCACATATTTTCGATATCCTAAATCAGCAATACTCATATAATCTTCTCCTATTGGTTTTCTTTTGCCATGATTTGCAGGAATAGATCTTCGAGTGTATCAGTTTTACGTCCTAAAAATCTTAATTGAACCTTAAGCTCGTAGGCTGCTTTAATAATATGATTAATAATTTCATCTTGATTCTCTAAAGTTGATTCAACTTTCAGAAAATTACCTTCTTCTCGAATATTTAGCCCCGTTTCTTGCAGGGTGTGGGCTAAAAGTGTAGGATCTCCTCGGACCCGAACCTCGATAATCCCTTCACTTGTTTTTTGAAGACCTTTAATTGGACTTTGGGCAATCAATTTCCCGTGATTTAGAACAATGACATTGTTACAAACCCGCTCTACATCCGGCAAGAGATGGCTAGATAAAAGAATGCTCTTTCCTTCATCTTTAACAAGACTTGCAATCAGATTAAGGATTTCAGTTCGCCCACGGGGATCACATCCCGCAACGGGTTCATCGAGTAACAAATAATCTGGATCAGCAGTTAATGCTTGAGCCAACTTCACTCGTTGTTTCATTCCTTGACTGAAGGTTCCAAGTTCGCGATAACGCGCTTCCTCAAGGCCTACATAAAACAGGGTTTCATGAGCTCGTTGAAGGGCAGCGTTCCGAGGTAAGCCAGCTATCTGCGCGAAGTGTTGGACAAATTTGATGGCCTTTAATTCGTTATGAAACACAGGGTTTTCTGGCATATAACCAAGCCGTTGTCTAACCTCTAGTCCTTCTTTGTCGATATCAAATCCAAAAACAGTGCCAGTTCCTCTGGTGGGCTTTAACAATCCCAATAACACCCGTAATGTAGTGGATTTTCCAGCCCCATTTGGTCCTAAGAGCCCATAAGCACCTTTAGGAATTCCTATAGTTAAACCATCAATTCCAACTACAGAACCGTAATATTTGGTCAGATCATCCGTTTCAATTACCAGATCAGTCATTATACACACCTAATCGCATCCAAACCGCTTCTTTTTGAAGTAAAATACAAGATTTTTTTGTTTTACTAAACTCCTTGATGATTTCTTTTTCTACTTTGATTATTATCTAATAAGATTTTTATTTTTATTTAAATATTTTATGGCTAGGGAATTATCTAACCAGTAACTTAAGAAATATGAACAAATGTTGTAAATGAATCAAGACTTAATGCTAGGATTTTTCTTGAAGAAACAGAGTGTTTGAAGTTCCTAATTGCGTAGTTATTAGCTATACAAGACCATTAGATAAGTTAAAGTCGTATAAATATTAAATCTACAAAATATTTGAGTTAAATTAGAAGTTTTTTAAGGGAAAGAAATTTAATAACTAGTAGATATTAAACGTTTCAATCATAAACTCGGGGATGCAGACTTGAGCGAAGAGGAAATAATTGGAACAGCGTATTTTCAATGTGATGTCTGCAAAGAAAAAGTAACCTTACCAATACGGCGAAGTCATCTTACTATAAAAGTTGGAGGACTCTGGCGTGTGGTCTACCAACATAAAGACCATGCCTTAATGTTGTTTCTAGATGACTCCTTCAAAGTCAGAACCCAAGCTTCTGGAGCAATTAGTAAGGCGCCCGAACCGGTTTATGTAGAAGAAGGCGAGATCCAAGTAACAACTTTTGACCCACGCCTGTTTGAAAATTTAAGGTATATCCGAGGGTTCAACATAAGAAGTGGAGATAAGCGAATCCAAGGGATTCACCGGGTAGAATCCGGCACAATTGTGACAGTAAAGGAAGGAGATATCTCTTTAGAATTTATACCTATCGAAATGGAGAAACTTGATTTTTTAATGCAAGAATTAGGAACCATTTCCAAAGAGATTGCGCAATTGGAAGTATTTCCAGAAGCTTATGCAATATTCATTGCAATTCTCCTTCTCGAAGAAGATATATATACTGAAAGGAAAATAAAACCCGAATATTTACACTTACTTCTTACCTCACTTGAACAGAAACTTGAATTTAATAATTACAATGACTTCCTTGATTTCCACGAATCGCTTTTTGCATCACAATATCCCAGTACAGCTTTTTTGTGTGAAAAGTTGGGTAAACGCCCCCATACAATTCGAGAATTAATAGAAGTACTCAACTACGCTTATGTACGGGAACTTATCATGATGATAGATCATTTACGAACACTTGGATATTTGACATAACATCACTTTAGAGAAAATGAATGGAACGTGCAAATTTCTAAAACCGTAAGATGATTTCATTTTATGGTTTAATTAGAGAAGTAAAACGGGAAATCATAACGCTATCGGACATGAATTATTCCTACGCCTAATTAAGGAGGTTTATCAGTTAACTTACACAATGTTTTCTTAATAAAAGGACATTTAATCGATAAAGTAGATTAAAAAGGGAAATCTCTTCGATATTTTTTGTTTGGGCGACTTGGTGGAGCTTTTATTCAAGATTATCAACTTCAATAAATAAAAGAGTAGTTTTGCGCTAATAATAAACGTTTCCGAGAACTCTGATCATCACGTTTTCATTCAAATGGCTACAAATTTTATTCTGCGATTTACAACACCTAATGATGAATAACTCCTTAGAAGAAATAATAATGCCCTTTCAACCAATAAAATATTAAAAAAGAGTATGAATCGGATGGAATTAGCTGGACCATTACAAGATCTTATTATCAGGTGATTTGAAATCATTATCGGAATTGCTGAGAAACCAAGTATTGCTAAACGAATTGCGAAAATTCTCGCTAACAATAGTGAACTTGTTATAAAAAAATCAGCAAGTAAGTACAACCCTATCTATGAATTTTCGATGAATGGGGAGAAATTTGCGATCACAAGCGTTCTTGGTCATATTTTTCAAACTGATTTCCCACCCACATTTAACAACTGGAGGCGAGTGAATCCTCGTGTTCTCATTAATGTGCCTATCCAAAAGAAAGTGATCCGGAGGGCTGTTGAACAAACTATACAGGATGTGGTTCGTGGAGCGGACACCCTAATAATAATGTGTGATAACGATCGAGAGGGGGAAAACATTGGGGTGCAAATTGTACAGATTGCCCTAAGGATTTCACCCACCCTTCAAGTGAAACGTATGCGATTTTCGGCGGTTACTCCAGAACAGATCTGGACAGCTTACCGGAACCTAGATGAACTAAATCTCGCATTGAGTAACGCTAGTGAGGCTCGTCAGGAAATTGATTTGCGATTAGGTTCATCGTTCACCCGTAAAGCAACGTTAAGTGTTCAAGAGAGAACCCCTACGGGTGTCATTAGTATTGGTCCTGTACAAACCCCAACTTTAGGACTAGTCGTGAAACGTTGGGAGGTCATTCAAAAGTTCAAGCCAAAACCCTTCTGGTATCTGATTGCGCTTGTTCATGTCGGATCAGAATTGCTTGAAGCTAGATGGGAGAGAGGCCGTGTTTATCACAGGGAAGAAGTTGAAAAGATTTTTGAACGGATAAAAACAGCAAAGACAGCTGTCATCACTAAAGTAGTCAGTAAAATTGTTCCAAAATCTCCCCCGCCACCTCTTAATACGGTAGCTTTAACATCCATTGCAGCCAAAGCACTCTCCATGGCTAGTGGAAGAACGATGGAAATTGCAGAGGCTTTATACAATACTGGATGGATCTCTTATCCTCGAACTGAAACTCAGATCTATCATCAAACACTAAACCTTAAAAAAATAGTAGAAGATCATGCTAAAACAAAAACTGAATGGTCAAAATACGCAAAAACCCTTTTAGAGCATGGATTTGTAGCTACCAAAGGTAAGAGAGATGATAAAGCACACCCACCCATCCATCCTGTTAAAGCTGCTGTCAGTAAGACAGCTCTAACTCGAATCTCCGAACTAAAGAAATACCCCAAGGCTTGGCAGGTCTACGAACTGGTTACACGACATTTTTTCGCCACATTGTCACGTCCTGCAAGAATATACATAGCCAAAGTTGTTCTCAATATTGCCACGGTTCCCTTTTTACTCAGAGGACACATGTTGCTTGTTCCGGGCTACCTCCAAGTGTATCCTTACGAACATGTGCGTGAAAAATATTTACCCAAATTAAAAGAAGGAATGAACCTCGCTATAAAAGAAATCACGCTAAGAGAAGAAAAAACATCCCCTCCAGCCCCTTACAATGAGAAAGAATTAATTAAACGTATGGATAAACTAGGATTGGGAACAGATGCAACAATCCCTCAACATATAACAACTAATCTGAAACGGGGTTATTTTATGATCTCATCTAACCGGAATATCCACCCTACACCGCGGGGTATTGCTTTGATCGAAAGCTTGGAGAATTCTGTTCCTATCTTAGTTGAACCGGAAATCCGTGCGTATATGGAAAGACAGATCATGACGATTCAGAAAGGGGAGAAAACTTATGAAATGGTCCTCACAGAGCTTCGTTCCCGCATATTAACGATGTATGACGTGTTTTCCACGAATATCGATACATTTACAGCAAGAATGATACATAAACAGCAAGAAATTAACAATTCACGATTAAAAAACCAACAGACACGGATTCAGCTTCGATCGCCAAGGTTAATCCGGACAAATCAGAAAATAGGTACTTGTTCTTTATGTGGCGCTGACACATTCTATTTTGAGCAGCAAACGAAACGTTGGATCCGGTGTTCGAATTATCCTCAATGTCAGAAGATTTTTCCACTCCCCGCAACCCCAAAAGGGCAGATTTTTTTACTTTCGCAGCGATGTTTTATATGCCAGGATCCTCTTTTGCTTTACAAACGTAACGATAGAAAACATTTCAAAATATGCGCAAAATGTGGAGTTTGGTGCTGGAAATGTCTGAATTCGAGAATTTGCCAGGAAGAATCCAAGTGAGATGCGGTGTAAGCAAAATTACCATCACACGACTAAAACACCATTCTCTGACCTTAAGGTATCGTTTTTACTAGGATATGACTGATCATAGGAAACAAGTAAATACAAAGTCGCTGATTGATGAACAAAACTCATCTGAGATATTAAGTTGTAGGAGAACTTTTTAAGAGAGATGTGTACAAACGGATGACATAAATTGGAGGTATGGAACCTGCCCACTGCTTTTATTTTATTGTCGATTAAGCCGGGAATGGACACAGAGATATATAAAAAGCTCGTTAGAGAGGATATTGCTGAGATACACCAAGTATTTGGTCTTTATGACATGATTATTAAAACAAAGGAAATTGAAGATATGAATCAGATAGAGCAGATTTTGACCTATATTCGACAATTGGAAGGCATTACAAACACAGTAACCATGATAGTACGTAGTTCAGCTCCTTAAAGACCATACTTCACAGAAAACCCATGTAAAGAGTAAAAGGTGTATGGTCGATGATTTCACCTAGTAAATTATTAAAAAAAGTAGAAATCAAGCATAATTACTTGGTACTACGCCTATTTCCTAGTTTGACATATCTATTGATTTTATTAATGCTGTTCAAGTTTACAAACCATCTTGGATCTTTACTTGTTCTCAGTGTGCTCTTGTTAGTTGTTTTTGAAAATTTAATTCCCTTAATAGAAGTAAAGTTACAATTTGAATCGAGAATTGGGGAGAATAACATAGAAAAAGTTAAAGCGTGGGTTTATCATGTCAAACAGAGGGCAGTACTTGTAATTTCCGTATTAATCGTTCTAATAGGAGTGGTTTTTGATCTTTCTGATACGATTCTTCAATGGAATTGGAAATACACTTCGATTATGTGGATAGTTTATTTCACATTCGCTTATCCGATTTCCGCACTGTTACCACCGAGGGAAGAAAGTTAAGATTTACTTCATTCTAACAACAGTTTAGCTAGGCAAGTAAGGGCAAGAAGAGGATTGCTGAGTTCGAGAAGCAATCGCTAAGCACTGATCGTACTTGTAGATTTTAGATTTTGATATAAAATTTGTGGAAATCGTCTTAAACGCATAAAACTTTATTCTAATTAGAGATATGTCTTTTGTAGTGTATTAACTTGGAAGACAGCTATAGAGGCTAGAGAAATTGTTGAAGAATTTCCCGAGCTTGTTCTTCTGCTAATTTAGTTTTCTCTAGTTCTTTTTCTGTTTCCTTTATTTGTTCAGTAACATCTTCTGTGGAGATTTCCCCTACTTGTAGTTTTATTCGCAACGTCTCAAGCTCTTGTGATAATCTTTGAATTTTCTTCTTAAGCAAGTTTGCCCATTGTTTAAGTCTCAGTATCTGTTCAGTGAGCTGACTCTCTATGTTGTTTCGTTTGTCTTCATATTCTCGCTTAACCTTTTGAAAAACTGCTTCACTGGTTTTCCCTGTCTTTTTTAGTTCCTTTAACTTTGTTACCCATTCAACAAGTTTCTTTCGTTCTTCATCTAGGCTTTCAATTTCCAGGAGCACTGATGCAGCCTCGTCTAATTGCTCTTTCTCGGCTTGTAGCTCGCTGATTTTTTTCTTCAGCACCTTAAGCTGATCCATAGCTTCTTTTTTCGTTAGAAGACCAACATTCATTTTCTCGCTCAGAGCATCTAATTCCTCTCTCTGTGTGTTAAGTTCTTTTTGGAGGACTGGAACTCGTTTTCGAGCATATAATATCGTTATCATCTCATCTGGGATCTCGAACTCTTGAGTTGCCAGTTCATTCTCAATAGTTTCAGCACTTGACTGGAAAGACTCTTCTGACAAAATTGGGATTTCATGTAAACTCGGTTCTTCTCTTGTTTTTGTTATTAGAGGTCTTGTTTCTACTTTAGGCGCGGTCATAACTTCTTGTGCGATAGTAGGTTCTAATTTGATTTCTTTTTTACTAGATATCTTCACAGGGCGCCCACATACACCACAGAATCGAGCTCCTTTTGGTAAAGGATTTCCACATTGTTCACAAGAAAGTAAGCCCTTACCTCTACCTCTAAGTTTGGTTTCAGGTTGCCTTGGTACGGTAATAGAAGCCCCGCATTCATGGCAGAATCGTGCTCCACGGCGTAACTTGACACCACATTCTGGACAAACATCTGACATGATGTTCACAACTGCTCAATCTAGAAAGAAATTTAGAGCGATACGTTCATATTTTAACCCTTCATTTCTAAAAGGTTGTCGAAAAGTCCAGATGCAAAATATTTTCTTGACGGATAGAATCATACACTGGTGTGGCATAAGCAAGCATTTTCTCAAAATCTGTCATATCTAGTTCGAGTAGCAGACGCATAGCATCCAAATAACGTCGTGGTAGTCCATCAAAGAAAATATTCCAAATTGCATGGGGAAAAGGAGAGGTTTGGTTCAATTCACGGATTTTTTGGTCAAGAAGAACCCAAAACCGAATCAGATCGGGAGAAATTTGCTGTGGAACATACCCTTTACGCACGTGATGGTAGTTCTGACCGGAAGCCAGTCGTTGGAGTAGACTTAATCCGTATTTTAATTGGGTTTTATAAAGTTCAGAGAGTTGGTCACGCTTGAAGTGTAGCCATAATTCATCATTAAGTTCTTGCTGCAGATAGGCAGCCGTGGCCTCCTTCACTTTCTGGACATAAAAATTATAGGTTAGCTCTGGTGAAGTCTCAATATATTGAAAGATACGCACTGCCGATGCTAATCTCCACTCAAGACGAGTTTGACAAATTATCCGAGCTTGATGAGCTAACATCTCCCTGTTGGGCCAAAGAGACAAAAGGGTTTCCACTTGAGTTTTAATTTGAATATAGTGGCGTATGTAATGTTCAAAAATTCGCCCATATGAGTAACCCCAAATGTCGAAAACCGTAAAAACGGTAATTAGAGTGGAAAATAGTTTAAGATACCGTAGATCTTCCAGTAACAATACGAACCCCTGATCTTGGCAGAGACTTGTCAAGTAATAAAAGGTGGATTCACCAGAATAGATCGATCCCACGAGCAAGTGATATTTGATAACTTTAGAAACGAGTAGGCGTTCTTTTTCGGTCATATTAAACTTGCCAAGAAGATTAAAAGTCTCAATTAAGCGGGCAGATTCATATGAATGATTAGCCCTATCAAAGGGTCTACCGATGTCATGGAGAGCCAAAATAAGTGATAAGTAGGGAGTTTTATGATCATTACATTCATTCAGCAGCTTTTGGATGCTTTTTATAGATTCTTTCGAGAGGTTAAATCCTTTAAATTTCTCGAACATCCCCGCTCTGAACTGAGAGTAAACCGTTAACGCCCTTAACGTATGTTGCATGGTATTTTGCAACTCTTCCGGGTTTTTTTGAAGCCCTTCCTCCTGAACTTGGCAGAACCGTGGAAGTACTTTAATAAATTGTTGGAACACGGCTGAATCTACAATATTTCCTTGAGGATTGTCAATTGAAGATAAAGACACCTTCTTCTCTAAAAATTGGAGGAATTCTTGCATTAGTTATTTCCTCTAGAAGGATTAATAGTTGATTGAGCGGCTTTATGCTTAAATAATATTGGTTAGCCAATTGATATCACATTTCACATTTTTTCCCTAAGTGTATAAGTAGTCATAATTTCCATAAGACAATAAACAAGAGTTCCAGCCTTTCGAAAACAAGCAGGTATTTGCAGGATAAGTTATGGAAATTGGAGGTTAATGTTTATTCCAAACGTGAGAGGATTTTTTCAATTCCAGAACATATTTCAGTTGCTTCTTTCTGTTTCTTTTTGAGCTCAACAACTGTTTTTTCGTAATCAATTTCATTGAGTTCACCTACAGCTTTTCTTGCATAAGCTTCCTCCAATTGGAGATCATAAGGAGTATTTTTTAGTTGTCTCTTAATTTTTTCGAGCCGCATGATTTCAGTAGCAATATTCTGCTCAATTTCATCAATCTTCGTTTGATAATCTGAATCCATCTTTGAAAATGTCGATTCTGAGATCTTTTTACTTCTTAACAGGTCTATTAATTTTTCACGTTTGCTCTGAAACTGTCTTCCAGCATCCAATAAGGTAAGTAGCTCCACTTTTTTCCCACTTTTTCGCAATTCATCTAGGGAGTTCTTTGTTTCCTCCACCTTCCTATGGTATTTGTCCTTTTTCTCCAAATAATGAGCCTTGTTTATACTTTCTTCGACAGTAAATCGGATCTCCAACATTTCCAGTTTTTCATACAATTCTTTCAAGTGCCATTCGAGTTCAACAATCTGTGCTGTTGCACGCAAGCCCTCTTTTTCAGTATCTGAGAGTTCCACTAGATCCTTATCACTGGACATGTTTTTTACCCCCTCTCTTCAATGAAGCTCGATTGTTCTTAAAAATAATCTAGTTAGAACAAGCTACTTAAATTGCTATAAAATTAGTTACTTAATTGTTGGAGTGGATTTTCGAAAATCTGTTCCACCCATTGAGCGATCATCAACTAGATTGGGCTATTATTCAGGAGGTCCTTTCTCACTTTTCTCCTCAATGTGCTTCTCTAAAGTCTCAGAAATCTTAGCCCTCTTTTCAGCTGCTTGTCGCTCCTTTTCTTCTTTTTCTTTTTTCATTTCTTCTTTTTTTGCAAAGAACTCTTCAGCTACTTCTTCAGGGAGATGTTCCTTTTCTTCTTCAGGCAAACCAACCACCTTTTTCCCATTACTAGTATCTAGGGATATATCTTTCTTTGCTTCTTAAAGCGTACACGTTAAAATTTTTTCCCTTAATAAGAAGAAAAACCTTTTGTAATGTTTGATATTAACTCATGGGAACAAGAGATTATGGTAGCCCTAATCGTTAGAAGTCGATTTGACCGATTCTTTAAAGGTAATAGCACTTACTGGGCAGACTTTCAAGCAATTTAAGCAATGATTGCAAGTATCCTCAACTATTAAGCCACTAGCGAGAGAATACCTTATCGCGTCCGGAGGACATACTGAGGCACACCCAAAGCATTGCCCGCATCGGGCTCTATCAATCTCTATCAATGCGATCATCATTCCAATTCTTCAAAAGTGATCAATATAACTATCTTAGTTTCTGGGAAAAAGGCTGTATTATGGAAAGGTTGAAGCTTTTTATCCCATTTAAACCCAAATCATGATCATTATGTAAGGTTAATACGAAAAAACCTGAGTCTTGTAAACAATCAGGTAGAGAAGAATATGTAGCCAACTAGAAATGAGATTAAGATGATGAATTAGTCGATTGTGTGAACTTAATATCCCTCTCAATTGTTTGGTGTTTTGGAATCTTTTGAGGATAAAACGGGGCGATTCTTTGAAATTTACTACATATGACGTCATAGTTGTTGGAGCTGGGCCTGCAGGCACTTCATGCGGTTTGACAATAGCCAAAGCAGGCTTTGATGTGTTGATCCTTGAGCGAAAGACCCATGTCGGTGTCCCGGTGTCTTGTGGGGAGGCCATTGGGAAATCTAAGAAGGAACTTGAGATGATCGAGATCCCAGAACACGTAATTATCCAAGAAATTCGCGGGTTCCGGGTCTATAGCCCAGATGGAACGCCTGTGGATTGGATATCGGGTCGACATGAAGGGTACATAGTCGATCGAAGGATTTTTGACAAAGAGCTCTTAGCACAAGCGGCGGAGGCTGGGGCGGAGATCGCTTTGGGAGTAAATGTCTTGGATGTGATCTATGAAAACAAGAAAGTTAAAGGGGTAAGGGGGGAGCTTTTAGGTAAACCCTTTAAAGCAGAAGCCGGAATAGTGATAGGAGCAGATGGAGTTAATAGCAGAATCGCCAAAGCCGTAGGACTGAGAAAAAGAATTCCTCCAAGAGAGCTGGATACCTCGGTAGGCTATGAGATGGTTAATGTGGAGGTTGACCGTCCAGACCTTATGGAATTCTACGTAGGAAAAGAAATAGCTCCCCGTGGCTATGTTTGGATTTTCCCAAAAGGGGAAACACGAGCAAACGTTGGAATAGGTATTGGTGTTGGCTTTGGGGAGCAGGGAAAGAATGCGCTACATTATCTGCAAGATTTTGTGGAAAAACATCCTATTGGCTCACGAAAATGCAAGAAGGCGCAAATGATTGAATTTCGAGTTGGAGCGATCCCATTGGGCGGTCTGAACAAAAATGGGATCGTAGCAGATAATATAATGCTAGTGGGCGATGCAGCAGGACAAGTATCTCCAATAACGGGAGGGGGAATGAGCTATGGAATGGTAGGAGGACAGTTAGCCGGGAAAACCGCAGCTGAAGCCCTTGATCATGCTGATACATCAGGCACATTCCTGCTACGTTATACAGAGAAATGGCTAGACATCTTTGGGGAAACGTTCGAAAATCATTTAAAAATGCGGAAAGCACTCGAGAAAGCAACTGACAGCCAACTCAACAATTTAGCTTCCGTTTTAACTGGGGAAGACGTCTTAGAGTTGGTTAAGGGGAAGCTAAGAAAAGTAAAGTTAGCTACGAGCATTGCGCGAAAAGATCCTAGTCTCTTGAAATTGCTGGCTGGTCTTCTTAAATGAGTTCATCTTCGAAGAGGCTCGTATCAAGCATCAAGAATTAATTCCAAGAGGTGTGGTAGGGATTGTAATAAAAATTAAGTCTTTAAGATAAGCGTCCATGCATTATCTATTAAGGTCTTAAGTCGAGCTTTCGAGACACCTTCAACTTTGATGTTAGGATTCATTCGGGCTAATTGGTTGGCGGTTTGGACCCCCACTTGCTTTAGCCGTTCCGCCGTTTTTTCACCAATACTAGGTACGTCATTTAATGCCATTGGTTGCTCAAGTTTATCAATAGCTTGAAAAACAAATTGCTCTAACTTTTCGCGCCTTATCCCAGACGCGGTTACAATGTCATCCATATCTTCTGAACTCAGGCCCAATAGATCTTCAGCGTACTCTATTTCCTGCGACTTCAACATCTCGACCTCATCAGAAATCATTCCTTCCAGGTTAGATAGTGGTGTAAGTGACTTTTCGATTTGAGTAACTTCGTCTTCGACCAACTCTGGTATTTCTGCTTTGCTCGCTTCAATTGGGAGCGGTTCCTCAACTTTTACAGGAACCGCTTCTTTTACGAGTCTTGCCCGTTCTACTTCTTTCTGTAATTTTGCTTCAGCCCTAGCCGCTCTTCTTGCACTACTTACTTGCTTTTTCTCTTCTAATTCGTCATATCTTTCTTCGAGGTATGCTTTAAGAGATAAAACATTTTCTTCGTGGGTGCTTCTTCGCCTTAGGTCTACTGGTAACCCAATTCGTTGGGCACTCCAGGCTGTTAGACCTACAAGTTTAAGTTCACCTCTGCTGAAGCCCCTTCCTTTTTGTCGTCTACCGATTCGACTGAGAACTACTGGTTGGATTGAACGCATGAGAGTTCCACCTTTGATAAACAAGAATATCAATAAACAAGGGAATCCCAAATTAAAGTTTCTTATATTCCAATCCAAAGGTGTTATAACTTTTCTTGGTTTTTTGCAGATTGCCCTCATAGGGTATTTGAAGCTCATTCCTCTAAAATAAATGGAGCTTGGGAATTATTTCGACTCCAAACCTTTCAACTTCACCGAATTATTGATTAGGAAACTTAAACGAAGCATGATGTATACAATAGGACGGTTATTATTCGGAGAGTTACATTTTACGACGATTATCGGCTTGACTTGGACCCACTTTATTAGCAATGCTTGTTATTATGTATGCTTGATATCAACTACGTGAATGACATCCTTCTAGGTGCCTAGGATTTCTTCGCGATCACAACCTTTTTTTGAAGCACGCCCAAAAATCTCTCCGGAGAAATAATTCTCCGATTGCGAGAGAAAGTAGGGAGTGGAAATTCCTAATTAATTCCAGAAGAGTGCCAAACGAACCAT
This sequence comes from Candidatus Heimdallarchaeota archaeon, assembly GCA_046761065.1. Lineage (GTDB taxonomy): Archaea > Asgardarchaeota > Wukongarchaeia > Wukongarchaeales > JBHIFL01 > JBHIFL01. The sequence goes on along the minus strand of JBHIFL010000014.1, from coordinate 33,639 downwards.
AAACCGACTGAAGGAACTCTATGAGCTGAACAGAAACGAGTTGAGGATTTGATGTAAGTGAGAAAGCATGTTATCTTGTGAGTTATTGGACTAGTAATGAAGGAAAGCATAACAAAGTGAGAAATGCCAAATAAAAAAAAGGGAATTGGGGAATTTAATTTTTTCTTTTTCTATTAATTACTGTTAATGTAATGATTGCCCAGATTGTTATAGTGATTGCCCCGATTGTTAAAAGCAAAAATGTTGAGCCGATTCCAATCCCTATTTCGCTGACCGTTTCACTGACCGTTTCACTGACCGTTTCACTGACCGTTTCACTGACCATTTCGCTGAATACCAAGTTATATACTGTCGTTCCGGCTGTAGAGTGAGCTTCTCCTCCAGTGTTATCCATAACTGCAATGGAAAAGCCGTAGGATGCTGTCAAATCAGTAAATTGTATATCATCAGAATTTATGACACCGTCAGTTTTTGTGACAAGAGCTCTCTTTAATTCACTTGTCCAAGTCCCATCACTCCAAGCGGCTGATTGCATTACGTCTCCTCGACTCCCACTTGGAGTGGTAAGTATCCTCTCTGGTATTACAGCACCAAATTGAACATACTTGTTCCATGAGTTCGTAATTTGCTCCACAGTTGCGGTTTCTACTTCTATGGTTTCGCCCCCATCAATTTCGCTTTGTCTCAGGATCATAGCATCGATGTAATTAGCGGGATCTGTTTCCATGTATAAAGGTGCGGTTTTATCCGCGTTTCGATTATGACTGTAGGTAGAACTACCACCATCGCCATGACGTCCTCCATCTGGGAGGGGAAGATTTGCCTTATCTTCATAGCTGAGGTATTTGTCATCCAAGTAACCATTCATCATTATGGTACCCTTGGTAACTTCATGGGTCGCAGAATCAATGGTTAAAGTTTCAGATTGTGATGCAGATATGACACCCAGACTCCTTGCTGCCTTCATATGCCAAGTATCAGCAGTCTCTCCGGGATTATCTAGGAATGATCCGGCCTCCTCATACTGTGGGTGGCATTTTGCCATACAACCTGTGCTATAGAAATCAGACATATTGATGTTCCATAGAAATGCTACTCTATCTTCTGATTGAGTGAGATCTGTTGTTACCCAAGATGTTCCATTCCAGGTCCAAGAACCACTCCTAGTCATACTCATGGTTGGGTCGTTCCACTCTACTAGGAAAAACAGATCCGTATCTGTATACACAGATTTCACCATCACTGATATAGTGCCACTGCCGCCACTAGTGGTTACTGTGATACTAGTCGCTTCTGCCCAAGCGGGATCTGTAAAGTCAGCATCCATTGTTGGGGCTTTCGACACTTTTAAAGATATTAGTGTAGCTGCAGGTTGTCCTGTTCGCCTTAAAATGCCCGATGAAGTTGCTGAGATTACTAGTGTGCTGAAAGACAAAAAAGCCAATATTGTTAGAGCAAAGGCAACGATTCTCATTTTATGTTGATAAATCAATATTTTCACCCCAAATATATATTTTATTTGATGCGTATTAAATTTTTAAAACATTTTTTGTTAATATATTTTTCTGAATATTGATATTTACATAGATAATGATTGTATATTACTATTCTTGAGAGAAATGAGGTCTTACTTCCCCAGTTAGCTCATGCTAATTCATTTATTTTCCTCTGAACTTTGGGTATAATTAGCGCGTTATCAAAGGGTACAATACTAAGACCAGAATTTACAACAATGAACAACATCATGAAGCGATTAAAGCTAAACAACAAGAGTGTTCCATTCATTTAAAAGGCAAACCTTTGAGAGTGACCTAGGTTTATAGGATATATACTTTCAGGAAATTGGATATCTATATTTAACCCATACCCCCATAGTGGAAAATTGTTGGTTTTGTAGGAAAAAATGAGATAGATTCGGACTGGACTACCATTAAGAAGAAGGTCAGTTTTGTAATAGTACGAAAGTGGCTTTTGTTAAACCGAACCCTGATACAATGGATCAATAGACAAAAGCAATCTGCACCTACAACTAGATAGGACAAACAAGACGGATGTTTGGTGAATCATAAATGAACTAAGATTCTTTAAATCACAAAGAAAATCCCCTACAAAGTAGGTGAAGACACCTTAGATGATAATGATCATGTAGCCGACCATCAGCGGGCAAGAAAGTACTATAAATGATTCAGATAAAGAAACCGATTGGTCGTTCTGCTCAGACATACCTGAACCGACTTGGAGTCGCATGATCCACCTAATTGTAATTGGAAGAATCGAACAGAAGTGAGAGAAAACAGAAATAGAAGAAAATCATCCCAAATAGGGGGATATTTATGCCTCAGCTCAGACAAGCAACTTGGGGGATCTTAAAGGACCTTGACTTGAATCAAAGCGGTCCCCCGGGTCAGTTGAAGTTGAATAATGAAATGAATGGTCAAATTCGAATGAGTAAGTTGTGTTATAACGGGTAAAAAAAGCGGATAAAGATTTGAAATCTGTTGTTCCTCTTGTCCGAATATTGTTCCTTATAACTCTTACAAGGTCTTGGTCAAGGCCCGAGCCGGGCAGACATCTACAAAATTTTTTCGCAGTTGTGTCGCATCTCTCGAGTTTATTACCCCTTGAATGGCTTTGTATGAATCTCTAACTACATTTCAGCTTCTTCTTTTCCCTCAAGCTGGGATTTCCAACTTTTATGGACAAAAATTTTTTCGCTAAGAATTTTTTACACCTCTGGTAAAAAACGGCAATAGAACTAAGTCTAACAGGCGCTGTATTGAGTTACATCCGGAAAAAATTTCAATGAGAACACTTTATACTAATTATTGAAGACATCCGTATTCAACCATATCAGATTATACAAATGAAAGAAACCTTTGTGACCATCTGAGGAGTTCTTTGAAATGCCCTATCAATACTTAGATCATGAGGCAGACATAGGAATAATTTCAACTGGCGATACCCTAGAGGAGACGTTTGAAGAAGGTGCAAAAGCAATGTTTGATGTGATGGTTGATCTAGATACCGTAGTGGATCAACATAAAGTAGAGATTGCGGTTGAGGCGACTGATGTTGTTGCGCTTTTTGTTGAATGGTTAAACGAATTATTAGCTCAGAGTGATATAAACGGTATGTTTTTCTCAAATTTTCGCGTAGAACAAATCGAACTTCTTGAGAGCATCTATCGGTTAAAAGGGAGTGCTTACGGGGAAGTTCGGGATGCGAATAAGCACAATATAAAGACAGAAGTGAAAGGCGCGACTTATTTCGGTTTAAAAGTATGGAAAAATGGAAAGCATCACGCACAATGCGTCTTAGATGTTTGAGGTGACTGAATTGACCGAAGCAATTGAAGTTAAGAAGATGACACCTTATGAGTGGGAAGTTCCTAAACGGGGAGAGATGTTAGTCCCAGGAAAGATATTCGGAGATAAAGCAATCATCGACCACCTACTCGAGGATGTTAGATTAGGGAAGGAATGGAATGCATTAAAGCAAATTGTTAACGTTGCGCATCTACCAGGTATCTTAAAGGCGTCCCTTGCGATGCCGGATATCCACCCCGGCTATGGGTTTCCGATCGGGGGCGTTGGTGCCTTTGATCTTGACGAAGGGGTGATATCTGTTGCAGGAGTCGGATATGACATTAATTGTGGGGTTCGAATGCTCAAAACTCCCCTCACACGCCAAGAGGTCGAAGGTAAAAAACAAGAACTTGGCGTGGCCCTATTTAGAAACATCCCTGCCGGATTGGGGTCTGAAGGTGATGTGCGTCTCACTATGAGAGAAATTGACGAAGTGCTTCGTAGAGGAGCTAGATTTGTTGTTGAAGAGCAAGGGTATGGAACGGAAGATGACCTTGAGTACACCGAAGAAAAGGGGTGTGTTCCGGGAGCCAAGCCCGAAAATGTAAGTCACAGAGCCAAACAACGACAAGTGAAACAAATAGGAACATTAGGATCAGGAAATCACTATTTAGAAGTTCAATATGTCAATGAAATCTTTGATGAAGAGGCTTCAAAGGTATATGGATTATTCAAAGACCAGATTGTCATTTCAATTCACTGTGGAAGTCGCGGACTGGGTCATCAGATCGGTACCGATTATCTGAAGATCTTAGATGCTGCAAGCAGGAAGTATAAGATCCCAATCCGTGAACGAGAGTTGGTTTGCGCCCCGTTCAATAGTGAAGAGGGACAACAGTACTTTTCAGCTGTGAATTGTGGGATCAACGCCGCTTTTTGCAATAGACAAGCTATCACACACCTAACAAGACAAACACTTGTCTCGGTCATGGGAATCGCAGAAGATGATGTGAAGACATTCTACGGGGTTGGGCACAACACCGCGAAACTTGAAACCCACTCAATAAATGGAACATCCAAACAAGTCCTAGTCATGAGGAAAGGGGCAACAAGAGGTTTCGGACCAGGACGAGAAGAGATTCCGCGCGAATACAGAGATGTAGGGCAACCGATCATAGTAGGCGGTACTATGGGCACATCATCGTACGTCTTAAAAGGAACTGAGAAAGGGATGCAGGACGCTTGGGGAAGCGCGAACCACGGAGCTGGACGCGTTATGTCCCGAAGGCAAGCGAAGAAACGCTATTGGGGAGCCACTGTAATAAAAGAACTGGGGATCAAAGGTATCCTCGTCAAAGGTCACAGTAAAGCAGGGGTTGCCGAAGAAGCCCCGGGCGCGTACAAGGATGTCTCACATGTAGTCAATGTCATGCACAGCTCTGGAATATCCACCAAAGTGGTCCAAGTCAAGCCAATGATTGTTATAAAAGGGTGAATCTCATTAAATACCATATGGCAACATCTGGGTCTTAATAAACGGGTCATACCTCCTCAGGGGGGGACAAGCACCTTCGACTTACCCAAGCGCCACAGATATATCCGATTAGCCCATAGGCGGGGGCAAGGACCAAGAGCGCCGCCAGGATGGCAATCACAGTGCCAATTTCCCCTATAATTCCTAGTTTTTCGACCCCTTGTATCAAGGTTTCCACATTTATGATTGCAAGGCCTAGCGCCCCAAGAGAACCACTTGCACTTGCAGCTATCAGCCCATCTCGTCCATTTCCCGTGACCCAACCCGCAACCCCACTGGGCACCAAGAATAAGGTCACTACCATGTTTAGACCCGCTACTTCCCTTCCTACTTTTCCCCACAACTTCAAATTAATTAACATCCCTAAGAAAAAAAGCGCCAAACCAACTGCTAAGCCCAGTCCCCGAGTTTTATTACCTCTTTCTCGTAGGAACCGGAGCCTTCGGAGTCTTTTTTTCATTTCACGCTTTATATTCAACTCAAATTGCTCAAATTTCTTCCTGATTCCACTCTGAGCACCGATCTGCACTTCATTTTCGTATTTGGTCGCAAAAGTTTCAAGAAAATTGTCCAAAATTTCTGCAATCAGATCGGGGTGATCTTTCACATCAGAAATGATCGCACCATAAAGAATACCCGCATGTTCAGTAGGTCGCTGCCCAAATACCAATTGATTTTCTCCCATTTCTAGGGTTTGAATACTGTCTAAGAAGACCTCTTTTGTAATATTATGCATTGCCGTGAAGAACGCTGTAATAAGTGCATGATCAACCACAGGGTCTCCATTGTCAAAAGAAAAGATAGGAAGTCCCGCCTCATCCATCATCAACACGGATTTAATCATTTTAACCCCCTTCTCTAAACCAACCCCCAATATTGGTTTATTCAAGTTTTCATGATATTTGTGTACGTCAGTAATCACTTGTAGATCACATCTGCATTTCGAAGAATGTTAAAATTTATAGATAACATGCCCTTCCAAATACAAAAATTGTTCGATTTTCTTTGTACCTAATATTCAAGATACGAAATCGGAGAATGTCACATTCTGAAATCCCAAAAGATAAAATATCTGCCTGTTTGTGAGTCCTATGTCGATTCCTACGAAGGAGGAATGTATACAGATTCTAACGAAAAATAAAGTCCCAGAGAATATTATCCAGCATTCAAAAGTCGTTGCTAATTTGGCTGTGAAAATCGCAACAAAGTTACAAAAGCATGGTATTAACGTTAATATCGCACTCACAATGGCAGGGGCCTTACTTCATGATGTCAAGCGGTTATCCCAAAACCATAGTTTAAGTGGGGCACGCTTTCTTGAAGACGCCGGGTTTCTTCACATTGCCGAGATTGTTCGAAGGCATGGATTGAAAGATTTGCACCTGGGAGTTCGACCACAAACAATCGAAGAAAAGATCGTATTTTATGCTGATAAGCAGGTCAATGAGGACAGAATTGTCTCTATACGAGAGCGAATTGATCTTCTAAAGGCCAGATTCCCCCAAGTAGCTCAAGAAATTGAACAAACCTATGAGTATATAGTAAGTGTAGAACGCGAACTGCAACGGTTATGTCCTGAAATTATCGAATGACATTCAGATGCTCTTCGAATCCTATCTTTGAACTTCATCTAACTCAAAATCTATGTGATCTGTTTTTTATTTCATTGCAAGACTTTTTAGTTACTAAATTTTCCTTAAATCCTAGGTTAATTACTTTCGTATGAGTTTTAAAATATTAAAGGCCCATTTTCAACATGTTTTACCTCAAAAACAACAAATGTAAAATAATGGTTGATTTTGTCATAAACGGATTTTGAGGTGCTCAAATGAATAATGACCAGCTGAAAAATGCAAAAAGAGATCCTAAAGACGAGTCTAATCCGAATTTTGATACAGAGAAATTGGTACGCGCCTGGGTTCAGATGTGGAATTCCTATGATCTATCCCTAGTAGATGAATTGTTTCTTACTGATTCACGTGTGACATACTTCTCATCTGAAAAAGAAGGGCTTATCAAAGGCATTAATGCAGTTCGGGATCACCATAAAGGATTTGGGTTTGTGGAAGGGGGAAAAGTTCAACCCAACAAGCTATGGGTAGAAGATCTTCATACAATCATATTTGGGCCTTTGGGTATTGTTACGGGAGTATGGTACTTTCGTAGAGGGGAAAAAGATACGGCAAAGACTCAACATGGGCCTGTAACCATCGTATATTTACAAACAGGAGCGGAATACCGCATCGCTCACATGCACTTTGCTAATTATTAATAAACTCAGTGATTACGTAAATACGGCTCTAGGAAGGGGTTCAAAGTTTATTTCCATTGCATTAATTCAATTATATCAAGTGAATCCAACACGAATCCAAGCATTCCATGGATAATCGACTCGACGGCGTTGGTTTCATATTCTTTTTCAACCCAGTTTGCCGTCATATCTTTGACCAAGATGCTACGGTACCCTCTTTCTGACGCACCAGCGAGGCTACAGAACACACATCGAGATGTAAACACTCCTGCAAATAGTAGGGTTGTTATACCTCTCTCATTAAGATAGTCTTCAAACTCTTGGTTCTGAAATACTGAAGGGTGGCGTTTTATAAACTCTTTCTCTTGTTTCTCGGGACGAGGTCCGAAGTAGTCATGTCCCCAAGTGCCTTTCTTGCAAGTGTCAAAGAATTCCCCAAAGACTAGAGTTTCCGCCTCGAGAACATTGTTCAGCATGCCTTCTCGAGATTGATCTGTCCGAACCCAGATGACTGCAACCCCCCGATTTCTCATTTTATCTAGGAAATCTGGCAGGATTTGGACCATTGCATCAATCAATGAAGTGTCCTGCTTGGTTACTTTGGCAAGCAGACCTTCGGGTGAGCAACACCCATTTTGCAGATCTATTACTACAACAGCAGTTTCCCGTGGATGTAATTTGAGTTCACCTTTCAATTTCATATAGAGACTCCTCCATTTCCCACTCTGTGTATGGTCTCAAGCTATATTGAAGACGAATTCCTAAAGAGATTAAAGATTATATCTGTTTCAAGAATAAATTCAGCATATATAGGTGTTGCTGATTTGGTTACATGTGCTAAATCCCTTTGCGAGCTGTTAAATTCACTCGCCAGACCTTAAATCTAGAGTTATTACTACTTAGAAAACAACTTCACCTTTTATGAGGAAATTGGACTCTCAATCTATTGACTATAGGGGAAGGTTCTTCTTCGGGAATTTCCACTAAAATTTGGTTTGTGCTCAAAAAACGTCTCTTAATTCCACATGAATGAACAGAAGGGGTGTCATTTGACGTATCGATCGGAGATTTATCTTGGGCTCGAAGAAGAAATAGATCCTTCAAACAATATCATTGTAACTTTTCGTCTACCCGAAAAAGTCAATCTACAAGATAGAGCCTTAGAACTAGCGGCAGAGAGTAGTATTGGTACATGGACTGAAGTCCATACCCTCTCTCCCGAAATTATCGAAAATTTGGCCGCCAAGATTATTGACATCCAAGATTCGGGGTTAATCCAAATTGCCTACCCCCTTGCATTATTTGAGGATGGCAATATCCCGCAACTTCTTAGTGACGTTGCCGGGAATGTCTTTGGGATGAAAACGCTTGATCATCTTCGCTTAATGGATTTGGCTATTCCCGAAGCCTATGCGAAAACCTTTCCGGGTCCCGCTTTTGGGATTGACGGGGTTCGTAAAGCGATTAACGCGGAATCTAACCGACCGATAGTCGGGACCATTATTAAACCGAAACTCGGCCTGGATTCTGAACACCATGCCCAGGTGGCGTATGAGGCGTGGTCTGGCGGCCTCGATTTTGTCAAGGATGATGAGAATCTGTCCAATCAAACCTTCAATCGCTTTGAGTCCCGAATTACTTTAACCTTAGAGAAAGCCGATCTGGTCTATGAGGAGACTGGCCGGAAAGTTCTGTACGCTGCTAACATCACTGCCCCTGCCGATGTGATGCTTGAGCGTGCCGAGTACGTGAAAGCCCAGGGTGGTCTTTGTATCATGATGGATGTCTTTACGGCGGGTTTTTCTGCGGTCCAGTACATCCGGAATCAAAATCTGGGGCTGATCATTCACGCGCATCGTGCGATGCATGGGGCGTTTACCCGCCAGAAAGATCATGGCATCACTAATCTTGCTTTTGCTAAACTTTTACGCCTTGCCGGGGTTGATCTTCTGCATACTGGTACCGTTGTCGGGAAAATGGAGGGCGATCGAACTGAAGTTCTTGAGCTGGGGCGCTTCCTCCAGGGTCCGTTCTATGGGCACAATCCCGTCTTTCCCGTAGCTTCTGGTGGGCTTCATCCGGGCCTGCTTCCAGATTTAGTGGCGCTTTACGGCATGAATGTTGCTTGCATGTTCGGGGGCGGCTGTCATGGACACCCGTGGGGCAGTAAAAAGGGCGCTCAAGCTATAAGACAAACAGTAGAGGCCATAGTGCAAAAAGTTTCCTTAGAAAAATATGCTGAAACCCACCCCGAACTCCAAAAAGCGCTAGAATTTTGGGTTTAGTCTTGATCAAATATCTCACACATCAATCGATATTATATGGTCTCATCATGGGTTATTTGCTAATATCAAGGTTGGGAAAAGCTCAGCTACCTCATTGAGGAACCATTTCCCCTTATCAGTCACTCCATAGGCATAGTCCCGGGAGATCTGAAAAGGACCATGTATCAAACCATGGATGAATAGAGTTCGAATGCAAATCAAGAATCAACCGATACTTGAATATATAAACAGTTTTCTAAGTTATTGGTGTGATAACCGACAAATTATAACTATTGAGGAAGGATATAAATTGGGTAGAAACAAGAAATACTCCGGCTACAAGGCCTATCAATATTTGGAGCCCGGCATAGACTACAAGGCCTTCAAATTACGGGAGGCTATCAAGGAGGACTGGACATATACTGTCCCACTAACAAAACCCGAAGAAGACCGTGTGGAAGAGATCATTGAAAAGAATATTGTAATCGATCTCCACGAACACCCCGTCCTCATGGCGAAGGACCCTCGCGAAGAGGTCAACATGAATAGAGAGGGCAAGGAGTTCATGGCCTATGAAGCGATGAGTCATTCTGGCCTCGACGCGGTCTTCGACAACTTGATGAATGGGAGTGCAATTATTACAAGCAAACATGGCTGGAAATGGAGTGATACGATTCATGACTTGGGCCAACGGCTGTGTGATCTTGCTCATCAAGATTTTGTTATCCACTGCAAGAAGGTGGAGGATATAATAACAGCCCATAAAACTGGACGACTGGCCTGGGCTGCTGTACTTGAATCTGCTTCGTGTATTGAGAATGAGGTGGACCGGATCGACGTTCTCTATGGGCTCGGCATCCGCTCAATGGGGTTAGTCTACAGTGAGTCCAATATGCTCGGGTCTGGTCTAAAAGAGCAGCGGGACGGGGGATTAACAGATTTCGGGTATGACGCCATTGTAAGAATGAACAAAATTGGAATGCTCATCGACGCGAGTCATGTTAGTGACCAGACAGCCTTGGATGCCATCGAGTCTAGTAAAAAGCCAATTATCATCTCTCACAGTGGAGCAAGGGGGCTAACACCAACCAGCCGCATGTTCCCTGATGAAGTCCTTCAAACACTGGCAGAAAAAGAAGGGATCATCGGGATCGAAGCTGCCCCAGGTCTGACTGCTACCAAGAAGCATCCCGTCCATAGCATCGACTCTTACATGGAACATATCACATATTGTATTGACCTCATGGGCATCAACTATGTCGGTTGTGGTCCGGACACCCTCTATGGGGATCATGCTGGGTTATATCGGGTTGGTGTGGAGCGGTCCAAAACCGAAGGGCTCGGACACTATCTTCGGCTTGGATGCGGAAAGGAAACTCGGTTTCTAGGCATTGATATGGATCTTGAGACCTTGCCGGATTATGTTAAAGGGATGGAAAATCCCACTGAATGTTTACAAAACGTCACCCGGTGGATGGTTAAACATGGTTACTCTAACCAGGAGATTACAAAAATCATCGGAGGCAACGCTTTCCGGCTTCTCAAGAAAGTTTGGTAACAGCACTATTTCATCCCTCCCATTTTCCTTTTTTAATTGTAATAAACGGCTAAATTTTAAATTTATAGAGTTTAGTTATCTACTAAACTCATGAATTCTAAACATTTAATATTTCTCAGAAAAATCACCTTTTTTGTTTAAGTCTGAAGAAATTGTGAATAGTTTTAATCTAAATCTTTAAACAAACATTCTGCAGAATTGGCAAAAATAAGGATGTAAATCAAAGAACAGAATCAATTAAGACCTAACTCTTGAATTTTTTCAAGGACTTCATCCACATGTCCAGCAACTTTCACTCTTGGCCAAATAAACCGAATTTTTCCCTCTTTATCTATGAGAAATGTTGTTCGTTGAGTGGTTTTTTTCCCTTGAGGAAGTACTCCGTATGTTCGAGCAATTTTCGTACTTTTGTCGCTTATAAGTGGAAAATTCAAATTAAACTTATCGCGAAATCGTTGATGTGATGTCACACTGTCAGTACTCACACCTAAGACCGAAATACCGTACGGGGTAAGTCTAGCCATGTTATCCCTAAAAGAACACGCTTCTTTTGTACATCCTGGAGTATTATCTTTGGGATAGAAATATAACACGACATGGCTTTTGCCTTTAAACTTACTAAGTCGTATCATTTCTTTTTTATCAGTTTCAGCCTTAAAATCAGGAGCTTGGTCTCCAACCTTTAATTGGGGCAGTTAAATCACCTTTTTTGATTTTTTCGTATCATTTAGCTCGATTGGTTTATCAAATGTTCTCATAGGGCAACATTGGAAGGTTGTATGATAGGTTTTAGATTTGAGCCATTCTCTTAATAAATTTCTTGTACACTATAAGCCTGTGTAATTTCTTTGCTGTTATCGCTTATAAGTGGGAAATTTATTTCATATTTGTCATGGAATCATTGGTGTGTTATGTTATACTATTAGAAATTACCTCGAGGAATGAAACACTGCATCTCGAAATGTACATACAAAAGTTTGAAATAAACACAATTATATGAATTGAGAATTTACCTGAAAAATTATATCACTTTTCTATGTCACATAATGATTAGAAGCAGCAATACCGGTTATTTTATCTATTATAATGCTTCAAATGTTATTTGAATAATTGTTTGGATAAGGATCCATATGGTTAATATTAGAATAAAAATTTCTATTTTCTCTTTATTTCTAGAATCAATTACCACTCCACTATATTTTTTGTTCATAAAATAGAGAAGCGTAGAGCTGAAAGCTATACCTCCCACAAATCTCGTAATAATTGTTGAAGAATCAATCACATTTAACGCGCAGAGTTCCAACAATAAAGTTGTTACAAGCAGAAAGAAGGCTATTTGAACCCCAAAAGCTTTTAATTTTAAGTCTTCCACCAATTGCTGTAAGTTTCTGAATTTTTTAACGCCTTCTTTTTCCTTGACCTTAAGTATAAGCTGCAAGCAAATTCTCCCAACTTCACTCAATTTATATTTCTCATCATCCTTTTCAATCAGTAGTCCTTCCATTTTCCTCAAATGGTAATTCAACAAACTACTCTCCTTAATGTTAAGCTTCTTTAAAAGTTGTGAATAGGTTTGCGGATTTTCAGATAATTGTCTAAGAATTGCCCTACGTAAAAGGTGTTTTAATAAGTCGAAAATTCGTGAAAGCTCTTTTTCCGATAACTGTTCAGTTAACGATATCATAGTTCCCATGCTGTGAAAAGGAAAATGAAAGTTATAAGTTTTTTTGGAAAATTTTCTTTACAACACATCAAAATTTCCATTGAATACAAATCCATAAGCACTTATGCTATTAAAAGAGGAGTAGCCTGATTTTTCTTCTTTATCAGTTACAGCCTTAAAATCAGGTGCCTTATCTCCTATTTTTAATTGAGTCAATCAAATCACCTATTTATTACTCGTTGGGTCTTTCCTCTCGCCTGGTTGATCAAGCTTTTTTTATAGGGGAACAAGAAGAAGCTTTATCTAGTTCTTAATCATCTTGTTCATGCCGTTTAGAACGTGATAATCTCTAAAGGATATGTTGTATAGTTTTAAAGAGCACAAATTGAAACAATCATAAAAACTAGTTTAGAAGAATATTTCTCCTAATTTGTTCGAAGATTCTACTATGCTTGGAAATAGCAGACCAATAAAGAGTTGGAAATAGAAAATGCTGGATGAAACAATCAAAAAAACACTCCTTACAGCTCAAAAAAATGAAATAACAGAACACTTCATTTATAAGAAGCTAGCACGATCTACTACAGATCCTCACAATAAGAAAATACTTGAAGAGATTGCGAAAGATGAGCGGAAACATTATAATTTCTGGAAAAAATATACAAATCGCGATGTACGACCAATACGACTGAAACAGTGGTTTTACTATCTTATAGCAAGAATTTTCGGATTAACTTTTGGCATTAAACTCATGGAGAAGGGTGAAAGTGCGGCGCAAGTTGCGTATGAAATGATAACTCATGTTATTCCGGAGGCTAAATCCGTCTTAGAAGATGAAGAGGTACACGAATCGCAGTTAATCCGGTTAATTAATGAGGAATTTCTTGCCTATGTCGGATCTGTGGTTTTAGGCTTAAGCGATGCTTTAGTAGAACTCACCGGAGCTCTGGCTGGACTAACATTAACTCTCTCGAAAACCGATTTAATTGCCTTGACAGGGTTGATTATTGGAATTGCAGCGTCCCTCTCAATGGGAGCTTCGGAGTACCTTTCAACGAAATCTGAAGAAGATTCTAGAAGCCCCAAGAAGGCGGCAATTTATACGGGGACAGCTTATTTGATTACCGTATTGCTCCTGATTTCCCCATACCTGTTCTTAAGTGACTTCAACCCACTGATTTGTTTAGCCATCACCATTCTCAGTGCAGTTATAATCATTAGCATTTTCACGTTCTATATTTCAGTCGCAAAAGACCTCCCATTTAAGAGACGGTTCCTAGAAGTTGCTGGAATCAGTTTAGGAGTAGCGGCGATCACGTTCATCATTGGGATCATTGTGAAGCATTTTTTAAACGTTGAAGTTTAGGAGATCAAACCTCCTCCACTTCGTTTACCAGAAGTTTGCTTCGTAACTGCTTTATTAGTTCTGATAAATAAAGAACTTAAGAAGAAATATAGATGTCAAAGATAATGTGATTATGTATGACGTTCTGATGTAGGACAGACAAGTCTTTTTCAGAGGATTTACACCTCTCAGTCTTGATTACTTAACGAATTTTATCTAGGTAGCAAGGCATGGCCAGCTTTACCTAGTTGAAAACTATGGTTACAATACCGTTCGAACCGATTTGGCCGATTAGATAGGTCGATTTCCTGCAAGACTTTAGGGTTTGGGTTTCTTTTTTTTCAGCTGAATCTCAATAGCCGAAACATTGGTTGCACCGCGTTCAGAATCTTCGATCTTTTCAGTGCTGATAGCAACGTCGACTAGTTCGATGATGTCGGGCATGAATTTATGTCGTAAAATCTCTGCGACATCAACAGCTCGGCTGATAGCCCTACCACGTGCTTTGATCATGATTTCGTCTGCACCTTCTGTGAATTGTGTCACACATGCAAGTATGTACGCGTTGATCGGCTTAGACCCGACATAAACGGTGTTATCGTTTTTTTGTGGAACCTTTGTCGCCTCCTTTTCACTTTCTTTCGCTGAATTTTTGAAGTTCTATCCTGTTTCGCATTCAACTTCCTTTTTTGGACAGCAGATTGCAAACAGTTTTTACTGTTTTTATTTCTTCCGTTTATTCTGAAATTACTCATTTTCCTCCAATTATTGGTAGGGGAAGAGGTACTATTTAGCAAATATTCGCATTCATTTGAAAAGATTTTAAGATAGAGATCACAATAATAGAGAACAATGATTGCGGTAATCACCACTAACTTCGGTTTACAAGTTTATAAATTAAAATTTACGTTGTTTCTTGACGTGTCGACTGGTTCGCACTTTTACAGAACGTGGTTTTTTCCTCCAAATCCATTTGACATAATTTTTAATACGAGGATGACTTCGAAGTTTTTTAAGCGTATTAAAATTCGATATTAATTCTTGGTTTGTAAAAAGAGCGTGAATTAGCCGTCCACATAATGAACATACCCATATTATGGGAGATTTCTTTTTCTTCGGATACAAATGATGTTTCTGAGTCGCCTCATTCAACTTGCAGAGTTCGCAGAGCATATTTAGGTGCTTCCGAATTCATTATTTCCAGAATTCTATGGATATCATGACAGTTAGGTTTAATTCTATGAGATTAAGGATATTTGAGTTTATTTTAACGTTTTGGTTAATTCTATGGGAATAATAAACGTTTATTTCCCTCAGACAAATCCTTTCACTTCATATCTCACCGATACCTTGATTAGCTCCTTTTTCACCTTAGAACGATAGGACACCACGGCTTTCTGTGGTCCATTTGGTAAGTTCCATCATGGTACCAATCTTTACGCCTTCAACAAGGTCATCCTGGTTTAATCCTCTTACTCTTAGACATGTGCCGCAAGCCCGTACGTTTCCGTCTTTTCTAATGAGATCGGTCAGCATCTTTTCCAGGTTATAATAACCTTCTGGTGGTCTCTGTCCTTTTTTTGCAAGAAAAACGGCGTCTCCCAGGAGGAATACATTGACCTTCGATTTTATGGTTGTTGAGGTCAAAGTTAATGCTAATCTTAAGGCGTTCCAAGGCCGTTCTGCCCCATAGGGCGCATCATTGATGATAATTGTAATAGGATCCAATCATACTACCTCTTTATCGCAATATTCATGCTATGAAAGTTCATCACTCTGCACAGCAGCTCATTTTGCGAATATCTCATTTAAAAGACTGAGCTGTTAGTTTTATGGTTTCGGACATTGTAGGAAATACGTGCACCATATCAATGATATCATCTAAGGTCAGTTTGTATTTGACCGCCAACACTCCTTCGTGAATCATGTCGGCAGCTAATGGAGCCAAGATATGCACCCCAAGAATTTGTTCTGTGGCATTATCAATGGTCATCTTAATGAAGCCGCGTGTATCATTGATCGTAACCGCCTTAGGCACAAGAGTCATTGGGATGGTGCTACACCGGCATCTAATTCCCATTTCTTCAGCCTGGATTTCTGTTAATCCAACACTTGCAACTTGAGGGGAAGTGAAAACCGCATGTGGAATTGTAAAATAATCCATCTTTCGTCCTTTCTTAGGAAGGGCGTTTTCGGCAGCTATCGATCCTTCTTTGGCGGCTGTGGTTTCTAGGATCAATTGAAAGATCTTGGATCAATTGATCTTTCACTTGATCAATTGGTGAGCTTAGAAAGATTGGTTCCGTCTCTGACATATAGGGCACCAATCCCCTTTGGGGCATATATCTTATGCACTGCTATAGTGCACAAGTTCACGATCAGGTTGTTGACATAGACTTCGATCTTGCCACACGACTGAGCAGCATTGCTTTGGAAGAGAACGTCCTTTTCTTTGGCTATCAGACCTATTTCTTCAATAGGCTCGATGGTTCCTACCTCGTTGTTGGCGTGCATTATCGTAATGAGAATCGTCTTGTCCGTTATCGCTTACTCTACATCTGAAGGGTTCACCATTCCATACTCGTCTGCAGATAAAGAAGTGATCTTGAATCCAAACTGTTCTTCGAGGTGCCGTACTGTTTCAAGGACGGCGGGGTGCTCAATTCGCGAATTAATTATGTGTTTTCCCTTTTTTCTGTTGGCGAGCGCCGCTCCAATAATGGCAGAGTTGTTACTTTCGTTCCCTCCACTTGTGAAGACAATTTCATTGGATTCTGCGCCGATTAATTGGGCGACCTGTTCTCTTGCCTTATTCACCGCTTCTTTGGCTAATTTTCCGTATATGTGGTTGCTTGAGGGGTTTCCAAAATGTTCCTTAAAGTAAGGGAGCATCGTTTCAAGAACTTCTGGGGTGATGGGGGTTGTAGCATTGTAGTCCAAGTAGATGGGTTTTGTGGGTTTCATCTATCCAGGCGCCTCTTTCGCATGTTAGATTTTCACGCATTGGTGGAGGATTCCGTAGGATTCCAGCTTTTTAAGCAATTCTCTACGCTCGCAAGGAGGAGGAGCGCTTCATCCACTTCGGTGGTCTTAGAGTTGGAGTTGTAGTCCTTACAAGCTTTGACCTTCTTCCTCTTTTGGTGATGCTGCTACTGAAATGATCAACGTAGAGCATTAATATTCTCACCCTATCTCCACCACCGCCTTTTTGACCAGTTTTTCCATCTCCGCTAACTGTTCAAACATGACTTCCCTTATGAGGTCACAGGCCTCGACTATTTTCGGATGTGCAATTTTATAGAAAATGTTGGCCCCCTCCTTCCTGGTGGAGACGACTCTCCTTTGCCTTAATACTGCGAGGTGTTGGGAGATAGTGGCTTGCCGGACATCCGTGAGGGCGATTAACTCACTTACAGATCTTTCACCCTCCCGAAGCCAACTCAAAATCTCTAACCTGGTGGGATTCGCGAGGGTCTTACAGAGATCAGCGTGCAATTTGAAAATCCTTTTATCAACTTGAGCATTTCTCAATTAAGTATCCAACCACCATATTAATTGTTTTATTCGTATATTCGAATACATTTAAGTGTTTTGCTATTCAAGAACGTGTATCCTAAATGATAGAGGTCACCTCCATTAAGCGTTCCCTTGCGTCCCCTGGAACGATTGACCCCTCTCTCGTTGACTTTCGAGGAGAAGAAAAATCTTGAATGCGTGTAATTTCCGTTCTAGAGATACGAGATATAAGAGCTAACTCGCAAATCTGGGCGCGTTAAACAGCCCATTTTTCGGGGTTTAGTTATCGAATAGAGGCATCTTTGGTATTTCTGACAGGTACGAAGGCAACTAGCTAATATAATGCCGCTGAAGATCCATTTTTCGTGCTAGTGCTTATCGGGTTTGTAGATCAATAGAATTGGCGAGGTATCATTCTGCCGTCACCAGATGCTTAGTCGACACTCAACCAACAATGAACGATCATGTAGGCACCATAGGTTTGCCAGCCGTAGGTGAAACCTTCGGCGCCAGTCGGGGAATGGAAAACCTCCGGAGCCGCAACGAGTTCGAGACGACCGACACTGAGCTAGCAGCCATTGCTGCCGCCGCAAAGATTGGAATGATTAATCCAAAAGCTGCGAGTGGGATAAACGCTGTATTGTACCCAAAGGCCCAAAACAGATTTTGTTTGATCGTTCGCATCGTCTTCTTGCTCAACTGCATCGCGGTGACTACCCCTTCCATGTCCCCTGTAATCAGCGTGATGTCAGAGGCCTCCATCGCCACATCCGTCCCGGTTCCGATAGCAATGCCCACGTCCGCCTGGGCCAGAGCAGGGGCATCGTTGATGCCATCGCCAACCATCGCTACAATCTTCCCCTCATCTTGAAGGGTCTTGACTTCATTAGTCTTCTCTTCAGGGAGGACCTCGGAAAGGACCCGGTCAATGCCAACCTGTCTCGCGATGGCTTTCGCAGTACGTTCATTATCACCTGTAATCATGATCACTTCAATCCCCAACTTGTGTAGGTTCTCAATGGCTTCCCTAGAATTTGGTTTGAGAGTGTCAGCTATTGCGATAACCCCTGCTGCGATCCCATCGACCCCAATAAACATTGGCGTCTTCCCCTCCTCTGAGAAAGCCACTGCGGTGGCTTCCAATTCTCCAAGGTCAATGTTCTCCTTCTCCATCAAGCGGACATTACCTATAACCACTGCTCTACCTTGTGCTTTAGCTTTCACTCCATGACCTGGAACTGCTTCGAACTCTACGGCATCGCCGAGTTTCAGTTTCATTTCTTTAGCGCGGCTGACAATAGCCTCTCCAAGAGGATGTTCTGAGCTCTTCTCCACGATTGCTGCGAGTAGTAATATTTCCTCACTTGAAAAGCTATTTGAAGGGGCAATGTCAGTTACTGTAGGTTCTCCTTTTGTGAGAGTCCCTGTCTTGTCAAAGACGATAGTGGTAATCTTGTGTGCCATCTCTAAGCTATCCCCGCCTCGGATAAGCACACCGTTCTCTGCCCCTTTACCCGTCCCAACCATGATGGCCGTCGGCGTAGCTAATCCCAAGGCACAGGGGCAGGCGATGATTAACACGGCAACAAAGTTTAGTAATGCGCGATTGAATGCTGGCTCAGGACCAAACAGGTACCACATGGCAAAGGTAGTAGCCGCTATCAAGATCACAATAGGAACGAAAATCCCGGCTACATAATCAGCTAGACGCTGAATTGGAGCTTTCGACCCTTGCGCATCCTCGACTAACTTAATTATTTGTGCAAGGACCGTGTCTTTGCCCACCTTGGTGGCTTCAAATTTGAACGCCCCAGTTTTATTAATCGTCGCACCAATGACTTCATCCCCCTCCCTCTTCGAAACAGGAATGCTTTCTCCTGTAATCATGCTTTGATCGATGGTGGAGTATCCCTCTTTCACCAGACCATCCACGGGGATTTTCTCTCCGGGGCGCACCACGACGAGATCTCCGACCCGGACTTCCTCAACAGGGATATCGACCTCCTCACCGTCCCGAACAACACGAGCAGTCTTGGCTTGCAAGCCCATCAATTTCTTGATCGCTTCAGAGGTTTGGCCTTTCGCTCGTGCCTCAAGTAATCTGCCCAACAAGATCAAAGTGATTATCATTGCAGCGGTGTCAAAGTATACATCAACCCGCTCTAAACCGGATGCCAAGAAGAAATCGGGTCTAGCCGTTGCAGCTACACTATAAAGGTATGCTGACATCGTTCCAGTCGTTATCAAAACGTTCATGTCTGCCGATTTTCGCTTCAGTGCAGCATAAGTTCCTTTGTGAAAACGCCACCCAACCCAGAACTGAACTGGTGTTGTTAGGAACAGTAGCACCAAAAATCGGGATTGATCTTCAAGAGAGCGTAATAGTGGAATCCATTCATAAAACATGCTCCCACCAAGAACCGATACTGAAAGAATGACCCCAACAATGAACCTTGTTTTAAGATCTTGGATTTCCTTAAGACGAGCCAATTTTTCTCGATCTTCGAAACTTTTTTTCTCGCCAATTTCAAGAGCTGTGTATCCTGCTTCCTCGATCGCCTTTTTCAACTCTCCGACACTTGTTTCAGAGGGTAAAAACTCAACTGTAGCTCTTTCAGTTGCAAAATTGACGTTAACGTTGAGAACGCCATTCACAGTGGTTAGCGCTTTATCGATTGTGGCCACGCAGGTGGCACAAGTCATCCCCTTAATAGGAATAGTGACTGTCTCGATAAAGGCGTTATACCCAGTGTCTCGAACGACATTAACAAGGTCTGTGGGCGTTACGATATCAGGATCATACAGAACCGTTGCTTTTTCTGTTGCAAAATTCACATTTGCATTGAAGACTCCATCTACCTCGGAAAGGCCGTCTTGGATATTTACAGCACATGATGCACAGTGCATTCCTTGGATTGCTAAAGTAGTCTTCTTTTCCTTTGTCAATTTGAAATCCTTCCTTATTTGTGCTAAATATGTTTTTTTTGGATTATCATCATTTTACGGTTTTCAATTTTAATAAACAAGATTTTTTTGAGATAGTGAAGAGGTTTACTCTACAAGAGCTATGATTCCTGCAATACTTGCGAGAAGTCCACCCAGCCAAGCTTTAAAGAGCAAGCTAAAGATACCGATAACCAGAGCAATCGGCTCCTCACTATTGATTTCACCTCTTTGAATCATGGTGGCGCTATATAAAACTACAATTCCTAGTATTATGGTCACATTTGTATATGCACCGAAAAACCTAGAGTAGATACCACCTGTCCCAGACAACCAGATGCCTTAGACGGCTTCACCACCTATTTCTTCAACCATATGCTCATACGCCCAGCGACTGCTCTTCGTTAGCCCCATCATCCCTTTCCCTCCCATCATTCCTGTACCAAAGCTCCAAAGCAATGATTGAACTGTAATGAAGATACCTCCTCGCAAGGATAAGATGTCTGCTCCTTCATTGTATTCACTTAAAGTTTTTATAATATCCTCAATCCTCCGTAAAATTTGACTAAATTCAAGCTGTTCACTTTGATTTAATAATGCTTCTTCAAGATATATCTTATTTTAATATATCTGAAATGGAGTATAAGTAGATATTGTTTTGAACAAAAGTTTAACAACCCATGAATACTTTGTTATTCAATAAGCAATAAAACCTAATAAAGAGTCTAGACTTATTAAACAAAAATAAGATCTCCTAATGAATCAATTTATAATAAAAGAGTGAGGTGAAATACTTGGCGATTGACCCAGTTTGTAAAATGACCGTTGATGAAAAAACCGCGAAGTTCAAATCGAATTATCAAGGAAAAATTTACTACTTTTGTGCACTTGGATGTAAGAAAGCTTTTGATAAAGACCCTGAAAATTATATATAACCACAATACCACAGAACTACGAATAACACGATTTACCCAATCACTCGAAAGAGCTAATCCAATTTTGAGAGGATTCCTGGCCGTTTCAGTAATAAGATTGAAACTTCTGCTGAAGTTCCTACTATGTGCTCTACTTTTTGATTTTGAGTTGGGTGATACCTGAAAATGTTAAGCTGGCTTAGTCTATTCATATGCGGAATTTGAGTGTGTATTAAAAAGACCCCCCCCGTGGGGGCCCCTAAATCCTTTAAGAGGCGGCATGATACAGTGAACTCGGTCCTTATTGATGGGGGTAAAGATTTCAGTGAAGGCTTCGTCTTTTGTTGGTCAAACTCAATAAAATCCTGTACAATTTTATTGATTTCTTGAAGTTCAAATTCGTCTGTAGCAATAACTCGGATTCCAGAATAACTGTACCATTTCTTGTCTTCTTTCAAACTAAATGGAGCATCGTAGAGTGTTAAAGGTTCGTTGGTCTTAACTAAGAGATCTTCTGTAGGAGGAGTATGTTGTGTTAAGGTTTTGAACTTTTTATCATGGAGGACAAAAATCCCTGATAAGGTGGTAATGAAGATTGTTGTTCTCTCTGATACACTCACAATATCGTCAAACGATAGAAAAAAATCCTTAGAGAGCTTGTTCTCATTTTTTGACTCAACTACTTGGTTAAATTCCACGTCTCGAAGTAGTAAAAGCATAGCATCTGCAAAAAAGAACTCATTCAATAGTAGAGTTTGTTCTGGTCGGTTATGATTCACAATTAATTGATATTGAGAAGAGATTCTTGTCAGATAGCCTGTTAATTCGCTAACACTTGGAAGCATTTGAATATCTATGACAGAACTTGACCCTCTTTGGTTTTCGATATGCTGTTTCTGGAGTAATCTTCCACCACATACACCACTTACTAATTGCAAACCTACTTGACGAAATCGTTTTTTAAGCACTTCCCCATCCCAAAAGAAAGCTTTCCCAAGAAATCTTAAGATTGTGCCAATTGCTATATTTTCAGTAGCTATAATATCAAAAAGATTGCGGGATACTTCGATTCGAGTAAAGGCTCTAGTTGACGAAGGTGTTGGAAATTCAAATCGAAATCGTCTCAGAGGATCTCTGGTTTTAAAGATATACCGGGAAGTTGGAGAATAGATATTCTTATGATACGATATTTTTGCAATCACTGAGGGAGCAGGGATTATCTTAAGACCGAAACGGAATTGAGGAATACCAATTTCTGTACGTTCGAGGGTTTCCCCGATTGGTCCTAAAAAGAATGTCTTAAAAGCAATATCTGGATCTTTCTCCCATTCTGGACTTTTTTCCCATCGCAAAGAAGGACAAGAGAGAAGTTTGGAAACCGGATTCCACTCTAGAAAATCAACACCTTCACTTATTTTCTCTGGTTGATCTTGGTTCTGGGTAAACATCATCCTACACTACTATGATGATTTGTTTTTCATTAATGGGCTATTTTTTCATATGATGGGCGCAACACTTTTCCATAAATCGCAAGAAGCGACGTCGTTTTAAATAGATTTCACGAAGTTTCTTTTCTCCTTTATTTGTTATTCGGTAATGTTTGATCCGTTCATCGTCCTTTTGGATTTGCTCCTTCTCCACTAGCCCTCGCTCTGTTAACTCCTTAAGTGTATTATAAATAGCACCTGTAGATGGTTCGTACTCAGGTAAGTGAGCATGAATTGTCTGAAGGATCTCTTTTACACTGATGTAGTCTGCTCTTTGATAGATGATCATTAAAAACAAGAACTGGAGTGGAGCTATTGGTTTTTCGTGCTCATTGATCTTCGTTTTATGGGACATTTCTCCTCATTTTATATTTCACAATCAAAATACTTAAGTATTATGTCAACTGAAATATTTTTAATGAAATATTTATTTTGAAAGAAAACAAACCCTCTTACCATCTTCGAGATGAAAAATATGAGTTATATTAACTTCAAAAAGCACAGCATAAGTACCTTATGGGACAGTCTGATAGGATTGATCGAAATCAAGAATTCAAGATTACCCTATCTCCTTGAAAAAAGGGCTAAATCCCTTAAAAGACCATATCCTTCCCGCCCATCACCTCCTCCACTACAACCAACTCCTCCACTTCCCCCTTAATAATCAATAATCATAGGTGGTGAAATCGAACTGGAGAAACTGCCAGCCTTATATGAAGAAGCAACAAACTATACAGATCTCTTTGAGTTAACTGAAGTGACGGTTAAAGAAATTCTAGGAGAACATCGGCCAGGGATTATGATTGGACTTGTGGAAATGGGCGTGAACAAAAATCAATTCATTGGCGGGTTTCATATTATTGGAACGAATGAGATTTATCTCAATAAAACCGCATTAAGGATGATAGAACACGAACATCCTGATTTATACAAGCCATATGTGTTTTATTTACTTCTTCATGAATATATTCATAGTCTTGGGTTCGGAGAACGTGATACACGAAGATTAGTAACTTCTATCTGTCTTAAAGCCTTTGGCAAAGAGCATATTGTCACGAAAATGGCAATTGATGGGCTATCATTTTTCTTTCCTTATCGCTTTTCACATCCCGAAATGTATAATCCTCCTGATAAAAGGCATTTCGGGCGTGTTGAGTTCATCCAAACTCGACGAAAAAGTGACATGACATATATCTAGTCAGAAGCTTAGTCGCCCATTCGGTAATATTCTAAACAGTGAAAATTTTAAAGATAAATAAGGTGTTAATAAAGGAGGTGTGAAAGCGTTACAATTGTGGAAAAACGATTTTCAAATCTTAAGGGGAATGCTACAGATTGAACTTTTATTAAATGAATTTTATTACAATAAAGGGAAGGGTGATTTGACACGTTGTGATTGATATATTCTGTCATGAAGGTAATTGATCTGTTGAGTGTAGTAAAAAGAAACCGAAAGGGCTTCCTGAATTTTTGTTAAGTTAACTTATTAACTCAAACTGATCCTTCAGGGCTCCACAGACCGGGCATACCCAATCATCTGGGAGTTCCTCAAAAGGAACACCTGGTGGTATTGCTCCAACTTCATCACCCTCTTCAGGATCATAAATATAACCACATACCATACATTGCCACTTATCTATGATTTTTACCTCCTTAATTTTAGTATTGAAATGACGTTCATGAATTAGCTATAATCGAATAAATATAATGTCTCCTCTGTGGAAAAAGTATGGCTGAGATTAATACAATTTAATAAAAATTTTTGTGTTCAAGCGCTTGAATATTTGTTTTCAAATTATTTGGTCGTTCTTTAACTAGGAAACCAGGCGTATATTTGAGTTTCAGAGGTATAAAGATGAATTCATGCATAAAAACTTGATATGTTAATTAACGATTATAATTCCTCATCTGTGAGGACTAAGATGCCATAGATACGATAGCATACCAGAACATTAACTCTTGTTTAAAGAGGAGTCTTATAGAATAGTTGGGTTATAATATCAAATGATAACAGAGAAGCGACTAATACGTCAGTTAGTAACCAATTGGCAACTGCTACATTTATTAATGGTTGTTATGTATTCAATACATTGAGAAAGAACCAGTATAACACAAGGATCTTTTCAATGATGGAAAACGAAATCTCATCGACATATGGAGGAAAATAAATTTGAATCCAATAGCCGAGAATCCATTTGATGTTGTAGAATATGAATTAGATCGCATAAAATTCAAAAAAGATGATCAGGAGATTGAAGCCCGCCATTTCCATGTACGATATGTGGTTGGAGAGACTGATTTTAAACATTACATAGGAAAAGGAGATGTACTTGGAACGCATACAGGCAAAACTATGCTTGGAGCACATATTATTCACAAAATCGGTGATTCGCCTTTCCATTGGGACGATACAATGACAGAAAGATTCGTGAGGACAGAGGACGATCGGAAAGAAAAGGTTAACTATCTACGAAGAACAAGTTTTAGTGAAGAACATCCCATAATAGAGGTTGTTTTTGAGACTCCTGAAAGTTGTGATGGTTTCTTGACAAAAGACGAAGCAAAAGACTTTAAAGCGGGTCTCGTTTACTGGGCGGGTTACCACGTAGGCACGCATGGGGGATTTGTACGGTTGGCTCTTGCGAAAACCGTAGATAATGAAGGTAACATTTACTTTAATGGTATTCACGTGATCCCAGAAAGCATAATCCGCTCAAAAAAATCTCTAGTCATGAAATAAATAACATTCTCCCCCACAATCTCTACCCATTAAGCTACCTAAACAAATTATCGTCTATCTTTTTATATTATACGATGGTTCCATGTAATGCATTAAATACTCGGAGGAATTTATAGAGGAGGGAACTCGCTGATTTCGATCTCTTTTCATTATGGGTGAGAAAGAATGATCCTAAAAGCTACCAATCTTAACATACAAAGATTCATCATGTCCTAAATAACGGAACCATCTTTGAGGATGTCAAGAAGTAGATTCTGGTTTTACTTTAATCACTTGAAGACTTTTTATTATGGATGCAATATCATCAAGAGCATCTCTAAGTTCGCCCAAGGATATTGTTGGTTCATATTGTCGGGATGTTAGAACTGACGCATCCTTCGATCTTAACAATTGAATTTCTGCGATTAATCGCAAAAGTTCTGACTCTTTTAATTCATAAGCAAGTACGTAATGTGAGCGTTTTATTGCCTCTTCGAGAGTCTCGACGTTTGTTGGGGCAATTTTTGTCTTAACCTCCAAAATCCAGAGTCCACTATATTCTTCGACTAGTTGATGGAGCTCCAAGAAGTCATACCTTTTGATCAAGAGTTTTACAAATGATTCGATGTTTTTTTGGGTCAATCGGAAATCCCACGGATTGAAGGTCACAGTGCCTGCTTCGACATCAGCCACGACAATATCTTTATTAACGAGAATGACCAAAGAACTCCCCAAATCGGTTCCTGCAATGAACCCTTTAAATTTTTCAAAATCTTTTAGTTTAATGTCTTTTTTTCTCTTAAACCCATTCAATTTCAGATAATCAGGTAGATAGATCTTTGTTCCGTTAGAGATTTCTTCGTCTAGGTCTAATTGGCGTTTTGTTTCTCTAATGCGTTGGCCATAACAGAATTTCGGGATATCTTTAAAGCCAATTCCTATAAGAATATCAAGAAAATCACGGTTTGGGCCGCATCTTGGTTGTAAAATACATAATACCTTATTTGCTTGACATTCATCACACTCTTTTCTACGAAGCTTAATCATTTCATTAACGATGGTATTAACTCGATTACTGGGTAAATGAGTTAGGACGTTAGTAAGTTTTTCTGTTACGTCCTTGCTACCATTAGACATCTCTGAATTGGCCTCAGTAGATTCTTCAAACTGATTCGTATTTGAAACTTGTGTTTTCCAAAAGGGGGAAACTGATACGAAAAGGAAACCCATTCCAACAGTTTCCTGTGAGATTCCCCAAAATTTTATACTCAAGTCTCCTTATTGAGTCCAAATTATCTTTTACTCAAGACTATTTTAGTTTGTTGCCAAAGGCACATCAAGCCACAGAGATTACATTTCAATCTTTCAGCTCCTTTAATAAACTTGATGCATTCTAAAAGAGTTTCAAGACAGAGAACAGATAAATCCAATAATTGGTGAGAGATTATTTCTACTTTGGTGGAGCTTTATGGGGCGAATCTTCAGGAGAGGATCATAAACAGCTAAAATTGTCCGTATAATCACTCTGTAAAGAATTATGTCATCCTATCTTATGAATGTGAGATTGAAAAAAATTCTTATAGAAAAAAAGATAGATTGAGTTAATGTTATGTTTCAGCTATAGCTTGGTTCAGAGCTTTCATCAAACGATCAACATCAATCCCATGAGCAATAGCACCTTGTTCTATATCCTCAAATTGAGCCGCATGGCAACCAACACACATTAACCCATGCCGCAGGAATACTTCAATTGTTTGAGGATATCTTCGGACAACCTCTCCTATTTGCATATCTTTCGTAATTGTTTGAGTTTCCATTTCACAAATCACCTAGCTTTTATTTTATCTCTCCTAATCACCATTTGAATGTTTTTCCCAAAGAAAAGTTTCTAAATATCTTAGTGAGGAATCTTCATTCGAGGCAATTTATAATACCTTTTAATATAATAAGATGTAATCCTCTATTTAATGCTTATGTCTTATACTTGAAGGGTCTCTTGTTAGCAGGATTGGATAGGTAATTCATATTAATAAATGTAACAGTTACTAAATAGTTACTAACTGAAATAAGAACTTTTTAGGTTATCTTCCAAATGAAAAAGCCATAAAGGTGGAAATTCGTATCTGATTACTAAGTTATTATTGGCGTTTTTCACCACAGTTCCTCATCCTTTGTAACCAGTGAAGTCTACATCACTCTTTTTGGAACGATTGTGACATTAACAGGGATCCCCTGCCTGACACTTTCCGTTGCTATGCAATAGTTTTCAAACAAGCCCTTGCATCGTTCAAATCCGGGAGACTGCTCGGATTCATGTAAATTGGGTTGAATATTCACCTCAAACTGTTGAATTCGCCAATAACCTTCTTTATTCCGTGTAATAATTCCTTTTACTAACGTTCTGATTCCTGTAACGTCAACCTTAGCTTTACGCAAACAAAAAAGTAAACTAGCACTTAAGCAGTTCCCTACGGCAGCTCCGATCAATCTCGAGGCATTAGGCCCCTTTCCATCACCCCCAGCATCTGCAGGCTCATCTAGGAGGAGGCCAGGCACATCCATGTCAAATTTCACGTTAAATTGAAAATTCTTTATAAGGTTCAAGTCGACAGTGAAATTTTTTTGGTCAACATTCGCCATTTTTTTTGACAACATGTCACATCCTCGATTCATAATAAAAATTGTTAAAGGGAAAACTAAGAATCATAATAAAGATTTGTTTTCGGAGTACCTTCAAAGTGGTTGGAACATACGTCTCTGAAAAGATTTAAAAAACGAATATAGATTTGTTTTTAAAGCATTCATCTTAGAAATATTCAAGATAACTTTTCATATTCGATTTATTTGAAACGGAGCAGAAGTCCTATAATGTCGTATTACAACCAGTTTGTAAGTAACTGTTGTCTATCTTCTAATTTTCGGAGATTTGATAACCGAATTCCAATTAGGCGGATCTTTTTCTTTTTGTGCATAAATTGCTCAAAGAGCTTTTTTACAGTGCCGACAATTGTCTCTATATCGTTATTATAAATTCCGATCGTCTTGCTTTTGGTAAATGTTGAGAAATCCTCGAAACGGATCTTTAGTGTGATTGTCTTATAGAAAAGGGCAGCTTTCTGTAAGTGTTTGTGAAGGGCTGTTGCAAGTTTGTCCAATGTCTCGGATATTAACTTAAAGTCGTTCATATCTACCTCAAATGTACGTTCGGTGCTGATGGATTTTATCTCTCGTTTCTCGGACACCTTACTACTTCCTCTTCCATTTGCAATCCGCCAGATGTATTCACCATATTTCCCAAGAGCATTCACTAACTTTTCTAACCCGTGAGCTTGGATGTCCCCAATGGTGTTAATGTTCATCTCTTTCAAGCGTTCTTGTGTTTTGGCTCCTACCCCACTAATTCGACTAACTGGAAGAGGTGCCAAGAATTCCATAATCTTATAGGGTTCGACAAGAGTGATCCCATTAGGTTTATTTAGATCTGATGCGATCTTTGACACGGGTTTATTTGGACTGATGCCGATGGAACATGTAAGACCTTCCTGCGTGAAAAGTTCTCGTTGTATCCGCATAGCTAGTTTTCTAGGAGTTTTATACTGGCGTACGGTTTCCGTAACATCTAGGAAACACTCATCAATACTGGTTTGTTGGAATCGATCAGAAAATTTCCGTAGAAGCTCCATTACTCGCTGAGATACGATCCTGTATAAGTTCATATCGGGGCGAAGGTAAATTCCATCTGGACAGAGTTCATAAGCCCGGGAGATCGGCATTGCCGACCTAATTCCAAATTCACGTGCTTTATACGAACATGTCATGACCACTCCACGCCCCGTGCCGCTTTTAGGATCAGCACCAATAATTACTGGCTTGTCTTTAAGACTTGGATTTCGTTGAATTTCGACAGATGCATAGAAGGCATCCAGATCGATGTGAAAGATCGTTCTAGTTTTTTCATCGGTTATTGATTTGGGCATTTCCTGTCTCCATAAGTAAAATTAAACCGTTCTCAAATTTTTATTTCCATGTTATCCTTAAAAGTTGTGTATCGATGGTAATTCATCCTAAAATTATAGGTAGAGTCAGCATTGTTTGTTGTAAACTCCCCACCCCTAGTGATGGTACTCAATAACGTTATAAATGAATAAGAATTACGAATGAGAATTAAAAAAGGGGTCTAATGAGATCCAGAAATTGTTTAAGAATCCTAGCTGTGGCGCCCCAAATTACATGCTGTTTATAATGATAGAAATAAACTGGACGGAGTTTCCCTTCATAAGAATACCACCCTTCACTAAAATTATTCCTCAGTAGTAGAACTGACAAAGGCACCTCAAAGTGATCCTCGATCTCAAATTCATGAAACTTAAAATTAACTTGTGAATATTCAAAATAGCCAACAAAAGCAGAGATGATATAATTTGACGTTATAGTCCGAGAATCATCGAGTCCCCCTAGAATTTCGATTGCATCTTTGTTTACTCCAATTTCCTCAAACGTTTCTCGAAGCGCGGTAGTTTCTAATGTTTGATCGGCATCATCATAGGCACCACCTGGAAAAGAAATTTGACCTTTATGATGACTCACTTTAGTTGTTCGTTTTATAAAAAGAAGGTGATAGATATTATTTTTTTTAAAGAGAGGGACTAATACAGCAGCTCTCCGACTGGAAGGATCAGTAATTTTTCGGATCGCTCGTCCTGAGAGAACTTCCCTGATTTGACTACGAAACAAACATTTTGCCTCCAGATGACCGAGTTTAACTTTTATTTAGAATTTCATTTATAGCAAGAAGCTCTGATAGGCATACAATGATGTGACATAGCTTCATAATTGCGGAAATGTTTATAACAGGATTCAAATTATTCCAGTGCATCCAAACTGTTTTTATGCCTTTCCAGTTCGGTCTTATAATGTCAGTTTCAATCTTACTTTCGAAAACGAAAACGTTCCCAAGGTTGAATCAAAATAGCCAATGCTATAATACCAATTGTTACTGATAGCACACTTAATGTTGTAGGAGTGAGGAAACGGCTTAGAATTATATAAATTGTTGCGATACTCATGAGTGCAATTGACACTAAGACTCCAATAAGGAAAAATGTTTTGAAAAATGTTTTTTGCCTCTTCGGGCTTTTAACTTCCCCATAGTACATATTTAGAGCAATTATGTTAGATGGGCTTCCTATTGGAGTAAAGTTCCCTCCCAAGTTAGCACCCAGAATTAGACTGAGCCATAAAGTGTCATGGGGTGCACCATTCATTGCAAAATTAGAGGAAACACTTGGTAATTCTTCGATAACCGGTAAAAAGGCTACAGATATAGGAATATTATCAACAAGACTGGAAGCAATCCCCCCAATCCAACAGATCAGTAGACTTATTCCCAGTAGACTTTCACCAGCGACATTTGCGAGAATATGCGCTAAATCCGTGAGTAGCCCTGCATTTTTCGCCCCTTTTACTACAATGAACAAGGCCCCAAAAAAGAATAGCGAAGACCACTCGATTCCGTTAAAAACACGTTTTGGCTCTATACCACTCAGAAATAATGCTAAGATAGCACCCATGATTGCTATGAAGCCAAGATCATCAAATGGTGGACCTAATTTCCCTCCGATTATAAAACAGGCTAAAACAAGGATAAGAATTCCAGATGCCCTGTAAAAGAGCATCTTGTCTTCCACAACTTCCCATTCATCTAGGAATGTAAAGGCCCCTTTACGAACCCTTGCTCTTTCTTTGGGTATTAATTCTTTGGTGAAGACTCTTCTACAGATATAAATCGCTGTGATGCTAGCAATCAGTACGAATGGAGCGAATATTAAGAAAAATGTGACAAAATCATAACCAGCTGAACGTCCTACAATCATATTGGGGATAGATGACACAATGGTGGTCAGTCCCCCTACATCCATGATCAATGCTTCAGAGATCAGGTAGGGTTTGGGATCAAGCCGCAACGCTTCACAGACCACCAGAGTAAGAGACCCGATGATTACCATGCTTGCCACGTTGCTGAGAAAAACGGATAGTCCTACCCCCAGCGCGCAAAAAAGCACCAACAATCGGATAGGTTCGCCACCTGAGGCTTTTAATATTCGGACAGTGAGGTATTGGAAAAGTCCGGCATCTTTTGTCACTTCAACAATAATATACATGCCAATTATTAATAAAAGTATACTGAGATTTTCATACAATTCCCAAAGAGCAGCTTCCATGCTAAGAAATTGATAGAACACCATCAAGACAGCTCCAATTAATGCAGCAACAGTTCTGTCAATGATTTCTGTCATAATCAGAATGTAAACGAAGAGAAAGACGATCAAGACAAGGATCTTGTCGGGGCCCAGAACTTCCTGCATTATTTTCACATCTTTTATTCCTGTATTAGGGATGGTAACTGAGTGAGAGCATTAACTCCTGCTGAGATTTTTCGGGTTTGTAAAGTGGATACGCGCCGAGATAGAAGGGAAATAAGAACACATTAACTGTCTGTTAGGAAGGTGAAACTGAGCTAAAATTTGCTACCTATGCTTAAAAAGCTTGGTGTTGCATGGTAATCAGGCCAACCCTTTACTGTTTGTCGTAGCAAGGTAATGACCAATCATGAGCGCTTCAAGACTAGAGGAGGCTTTAGTGGATTACAGACTTATTATGAAGGTTGATCTGTTCAGTAACATTGCATATGAAATATGTTCTCTACTCTAATTATTTGTTTTTTAATATAACTCTCATTTTAACTATAATAATATATTAGATTGAAAACTCCTACTCAGTTACTCTGAATGTGGTGGGTAAAGCCGCTTAAGACGAATTCGAGCAACAACCGTCATAAACGGCCAATCCACTCTTTTCCACTGCTCATTCCGTTGTCAGCTCCACCTTCTTACTTCTCTTTCCTAATGCTAGTTGAATGAGGTGCGTTCACCTCGGTTAAGGTAACCAGATACGTTTAACTGGCAGCAAAGGAATGTTTGAAGTGAGTTCATCATATCTTTAGATATCTCCCCTTAATATTGGTGTAACAGAGTACTCCTAAGATTCAAGGAATATTGAAAAATGAACCAATTGAATAAAATTGAAAGTTTACCCTGATTTTAATATTTTTTATGACTCTTCCTGGCTATATTAGCTAAGAAGAGAAGCTACACACGGCCACATTTTCCTTGCAAGTGATTCCGGAGTACAATATGGACACAATTCCTGAATAGAGATGTGTTTTTTCTAGTAGCCGTTGCAGATGAAGGACAGGGAAGTGGCGGAGGAGAAGCTGTAAATATTGAAGCTTCAGCCCCGGAATCTGCCGTAATCGTCATCCCTCAAGCATTAACAATTGGATAAAGTGTGGAGGTAATTGTAATCCCGGAAGTCACTGTAACCCAGAAGAAGGTCAGAATGTGACAATAACCACCAGAGGAGAGCGAAAAGGGCTATCCACAAACAGCAACCGATACTCTTTCTGTTAATATTCCCATGGGACAAATAGATGATTTAGCAGCTTTAGCTATAGAGATTCGAGACTTATTTATCCCTTGGTTTACTGTTAATCATCCTGAGTTGGGCATCATCAGTGAAACCGAGTGGAACTGGGGCTATTGTATGCCCATATATCTTGGTTGTTATGTTCTAACTCTTCTTCTAAGACGAGTGGGAAAGGGGTGTGTCATGGCATGCGATGATTCCCCCCATAATAGGGCATGCATTTACCTCAGATATCGCAAAACTGAACTGAAACCATTGTTAACTTTCGAGATTATATCTAAGGATGCACAAAACGAATCCAACGCTATTGATAAAGACGCATTTGCAGAAGAAGTATGTCATTAAGACCAGCCAAAAATGTGGTAGGTATATTAATCCGAGTTTACGCAAGTATCGCGGATAAGAGGTAAAGAAATGGCTACGCCGCATGTTGAGTCCTTAATTACAAGTTTTGCCTATTTCAAGGAAATTGAGGAAATGGTCTTTCACATAGTGGCGTGGTTGTGGATGATTAGTCCCCCAGCTATATTAATATCCAAAAATATACACCAATCATGTCAAATTGAAATCGCTATTGTGTCTCCAACACATGTATAATAACAGTACTCGGAAAAGTAGCGTGATCACCCCCTTGCTGGACGCCCCCCGGCAAGCC
>JBHIFL010000013.1:0-64016 GCA_046761065.1 Candidatus Heimdallarchaeota archaeon | reverse complement strand
AGGATATCTAATCTATAAACAAAGTACCCTCTACGACGAGAACGACATAACCGCCGACTCGAACATCCGTGATGTTATTAGTCGTCATCCCAATTTCAATATAAAGTGTACTTGGTCTTCTGATTTCATAGCCTTGCTCGCTGATGATCTTTATTTTTGATTTAAATGGTACAACTCCATTTTTTACTAAATAACACCCGAGAGGACCGCTGGCGGATCCAGTGGCGGGATCCTCATGCACTCCAACTCCCGGGGCAAACATACGGGAGTGGACTCGCAGGTCAGGAAGGTCTTTACCTGGAACTATGCTTGAGGAGGTAGTTGGTTCGAGGTGAACTGTCTCTCTTGAAAAGACAAAGACTCCTGTGGCCTCCATCTTCGCGCAGAGGTCTTCGAGTAACGAAAGATTTGGTTTCATGTTTTCTAGCGCACGAAGTGATTTGACGGGAACGTATAGAAATGGTAACCCACAGGAAACGACCTCGACAGGAAGCCCAGTCGCTTCGACCTCATGAACATCGATAGCCAACGCTTCTGCAATTCTCGCAATCTGGTTGAGTCTCTGGCCGAAGGTGGGCTGTTGTTGTTCCATTTGAAGAAACCAAATCTTCTGGTTGGTCACCTCAAGCTCCACTGGGACAATCCCAATCCCTAGTTCCAGCTTCATTGCGGTCTGAGGCTCTTTCAGGCCTACCATCCCTTCTTGCGCCAGTACATAGGCTGTTCCCAAGGTTGGATGCCCTGCAAAGGGGAGTTCTCGCCCCGGGGTGAATATTCTTACCTTCCAATCTGCTTCAGGACTTTCCGGGGGTAGGACAAAG
Source organism: Candidatus Heimdallarchaeota archaeon (assembly GCA_046761065.1). Lineage (GTDB taxonomy): Archaea > Asgardarchaeota > Wukongarchaeia > Wukongarchaeales > JBHIFL01 > JBHIFL01. The sequence goes on along the minus strand of JBHIFL010000013.1, from coordinate 63,195 downwards.
GTCGTTTCTGAAAAATTCATTTCGCACGCAATTTTTTGCATCTCTTCAGCGCTTAACGATTGGCCATCAACAAAGACAGCCAGTTGATTTCCACCAAAACGGGTTTCTGTAAACACATCCACATGAAAAAATCGGTGTTTTCGCATGGTGTGACTCCTCCGCTCAGTGTTCTTGCTTTAGACCTCCCTCGTTCTCTTTGCGTTGCTTTGGGCGTGTATAAATCGTCCGGTATTTCTCACAATCAGCTGCGTAGCAGGCTTGACATTCTTCCATTTCAAGGTCGCTGGGTTCTACAGGCTCAACCCGCACCTCGTGCCCCAACGATTCATACAGTTCTACGTACTCGCTCACTCGATGTTCTTCGATTGTAAATTGCCTTGTCCACCCTTCTTTCTCTAACTGGGGTCTCTTGGGTTCGTTTCCATGTGTCAAGTTTTTCACATCCCTTTCATTGCCCCACGCGGTTTAAAACAGGTCCTCCAACTCCTCCTCACCTTCTGGCAATCTCCCAAACTCTTGCAGGTACCGCTGAAGTAATTCACTCTCTCTCTTTGTGTACATTGGATCTTCTTCGTAAATAAAGTACCGGGCCTTTTCATTTGTATTCAACTGTTCCTCCAACGCTTGACGCAGGTTCGGGGTCCCCTTAATGTGGATGATCTGTTTCTCCTCATTAAGGAGTTGGAAGACCCCTTCAGTCTCGGGGACGGCTTGAACATTCCCTACGGAGAATGCCAACCACTTCTCTGGGGGGAGTATCACCGGTGAGATTTGCAACCGGAAATCGCATCGTAGACATCGATTCGCCTCATCAACAGCCATACTTTCATTGAAGCCTAATTCTATCTCGCTAAAGCTGCATAGACGATCTGGGAGGGGTAACCTTGGCATCGGAATACGTGGCTTGTCAAAAAAGCTCTCATCACGTCCAAGCCAAGGATCGAGGGCTACTAGTTCGATGAGTGGCTCATCAATTTCACCTGTGCCTCCCAAATATTTATCTATTGAGCGTGCGGCTTTCTTCCCCATTTCAATAGCCTCTACAACAGAAAGCGGTCCCTTTGTAGCCTCCCCCCCTGCGAAAATCCCAGGAGCGTCAGTTACCATCGCTTCCTCGTCGACGGGAATTAGGCCTTCTGGGGTGAGTCTGATCGGGCTTTCGGTCCCGAAGGGTGATAAATCAGGAATCTGACCGATGGCCATTATCACCATGTCGGCTTCAATAGATTTTGTGATTGTTTCATCAAAAGATGGATTGAACTTGCCATCTTCGTCGAAGACGGAGGTGCATTGGATAAGTTCTACCCCTGACACCTTTCCGTTCGTTCCAAGAATCCTTTTAGGCCCCCATGAGCAATTGAGTGTTATTTGCTCTTCTAAAGCTTCTTGAATTTCCCATTCGTGAGCCGGCATCTCCTCTCTAGATTCTAAGCAGGCCAATTGGACTTCTTTCGCGCCCAACCGAAGAGCAGTTAACCCCGCGTCGATTGCCACCCCTCCTCCCCCAATAACGAGAACACGATCTTCTACTTTGACTTCCTGCCCAAGGTTGACGTGTTTCAAGAGCTCCAACCCCCAGAGGACCCCTTCGAGCTCTATGCCTTCAAGCTGAAGTCTTTTCGGCTGCTGAGCCCCAATAGCAAGAAATATGGCCGCATAACCTTGGGATTTCAACTCGTCAAGAGTTACGTGCTTTCCAAAGATCGTATCTGTCTTGAGTGCGACACCTACATTTAATATGTGTCCCAGCTCTTCACGGAGGATCTCGCGGGGTAAACGATACTCGGGGATCCCTAGCCTCATCATGCCTCCCACATAGGAGCTGGCCTCAAACACGGTTACTGAATGACCAACCCTCGCTAAATAATAGGCAGCCGTGAGTCCAGCGGGGCCAGATCCCACCACTGCCACTTTCTTCCCCGTTGTGGGAGCAAATCTTGTTTCTGGGAGCCCCATCCCGCTCTCTTGCTCCGTAGCAAAGCGTTTTAGCGCACAGATTGCAATTGGTTCATTTAGCTGACCCCGGCGGCATTTCTCTTCGCAGACATGAAAACAGACCCTCCCAAGAACCGACGGGAACGGGGTTTTCGCTCGAATGACTGCGGACGCTTCCCCAAATTTGCCATCCGCGATGAGCCGAATGTAGTGTGGAACATCTACCCCTAGCGGGCAGGCATCCCGACAAGGGACAAGCATCCTTTCACGATCGGCCCACAAAATGTCTTTGTCCGAGAGGGCTCCTGTAGGGCAAACTTCAACGCATGCACCACAGAATTTGCACCCTGACTCCTTTAGCGTTGGGGCGATGCTTCCCACAACCGTCTCCCCGTTAGAAGAGACGAATCCTAGCGCCCCAACACCACGAACCTCGTTACAGACCCTTACACACCGTGTACAACTAATGCATAGCTCGTAGTTACGTATGAAAAGGGGTTCACCCTCGAGAATGGGAAGCCCTCGAGGCACGTAGCGGGGGGTATCTTCTCGGATCCCAATGTACTCGGCAACCTTTTGCAGCTCACACCTCCCAAATTCTGGACAGCATCGTTCCTCAACTGGGACATTCGTCGAACAGGGTTCGCGACTGCAACCTTCCTGTTGCGCACATATTAGGCAGGCGTGAGGGTGCGTTGAAAGAATGTGCATCAATCTCTCGCGCCGTAGATCCTGAATCTCTGGGGTATTTGTCCAGATTCTTATACCTTCTTCTACTGGAGTACTGCAGGATGTCGGGAACCCTTGCATCCCTTCTATTTTCACCACACACAGCCGACAGCCGTCGTGCCCTTGCGCTGAGAACGCGGGGTCCTCATTCTTGATTTGCATTGTGCCTCGAAAGATGACGTCTGCGGGTTTCATCCCTGGCATAGGGGGCAAGTCCGGATGGGCACAAAGGCTAGGGATGTAGATCCCGGTATTTTGGGTCGCCTCTAAAATTGTCGCCCCCTTTCGTGCTTCGATTTTCATCCCATCAATTGTTACGGAGATCGTTTCCATCTTGGACACTCCAGAGAAGCATCCTTCTTCAATTCATTTCACCACTTTTCACTAGAGGTTGGTTTCAATTGCGAGTTGTCCAATTGAATTATTATTAGGTAACTAGTATTGTTATGAATTTGAGATTTATTGTAGTCCTTTTCAGGTGAAGTGTGTGCACATCCCCTTAGACGAGGATTAACAAGAACGAATCTGCAAAAAATCCTCAGTTTATTGCTGTCTATTTATTTATCTGTTCTGCCAAATTAGCACCGTTCCTTTTGTAGTAGATATTTAGGACAAAAATCCACCTGTCACTGCCAAGCTCGGAAAGGGCTTGGGGACCACAGAACCCACGCTAGGACAGTTGGATGGGGTTCCGGTTGCCTTATAGGAGACCGGAATGTCGGTGCGTGAGAATCTGTACGCTTGTATTGGGCAGTATGTAGATAACATTAGAGAAACTTCAAAAATGGAATAATCCTTGGTGTCTTTTCCTTATATTTGAGATAGTCCTCTCCGTATTCCTCAATTAATTTCTCTTCTTCTAAAAATGTTAACAGATACGCGGCGATAAACCAGACTCCTACGAGGGCAGTCCCGATTGAAGATCGGAAAACCAAAGATAATCCCAGTGGCCAAAAAGAATCACAAAACATTATCGGATGACGTATCACTGAATAAAAACCCGTTGTTCGTAGCTCCTCCTCTTTTTGCGGCATTGTAAAGGGCTTTATCAGAAAAGCGGGTGTCCCGAAAACTAAAGCTCCGATCAATATGATGAAGCCAATTGTTGGCAAAATCGTCTCCTCCCCAAATCTTGGCTGAGTTATGAAATCTAATGGGAGAATGATTCGGGGAATTTCAACAAGTGCAACAACAAATACACCAAATAGGTTACTCCTTCCAAAAGTTTTGCTTCCTATAACGAGCAAGCTCAAAAACCAACCTATCATCGATAAAAAGGCCCAAAAGAATAGGTTATTCCAGAATTGCATTTTAACATCTCCTATTCAAAGCAGTTATACAAGGCCTAACTGTCCTAAAGATCTTAATGATTTTGGGTTATCCTATTGTAGGAGAATGGATTGTTTTGGGAGAATATAAGACTGATAGATTCAACGACCGTTTTATCGGTGGGTGTTTAAGTGACATTCGAGGAAGGCCAAACACAGAAGGCCTCGAGGAAATTGTTGAAAAGGTGAAGGGAATTAAGAGCACATTCATACTAGAGTCAGGAGAGGAACTTATATTGGCTTTAAAAAGAAAACTTGACAACAAAAAGTAGAAGACAGTAAAAATTTCCTCAAAGTTTAAATTGCATATGCCATTTTTTCGGTATTTCCCGTCTTAGAATCATAGATAATGGGGATCTGTGGCATTTGGATCATCTGGTTCCCTTGTTGGGGTCTCCCTTATGCGATAGAGTCTTTACTGTTCTGTTGTGGGCCTTGAACGCGATCATACCCCGTTAAAAGCCTTCTTATTAACCTCCAGAGCTTTCTCCTGAAATAACTCCTTAAACACAGCTGAAAATGTCTCCTCTTTCACAGGTACCCGCCCTATCCCCACCAACGCCCCTATCATTACCATGTTCATCGCTGTCGCATCACCCCGCCTCTTTTGCTATCTCTGTTGCGGGGATGCACCGCACCTTCGCCACCAGCACTCCTATCTGTGCGTCCAATTCCACAACCGCAGAGTATTCGGAATCCCCTTAGAAGCTCCCTCAAGATCTGAAGCAAAAACTTATATTTACCTATGCATGATAAGATCATACATTAAGTGGTCATTATGCCTTCAAATAAAGGAAAGAAAAGAATCGGAACGATCTTAACTCAAGTTAGAATGCCTGGAGAACTCGTCAAATCTATCGACTTTCTTGTTGAGAAAGGAATATTTCAAAGTAGGAGTGATTTCCTCTTTGAAGCAACGAGGATGTTGCTGGCAAGATACTCCAAAGGTAGTCCTGTTCGCGAAGCAGTGGCTCTCGCAGGTAAAACACCACTCAAACCTGAAAAGAAATTACTTAACGAAAAACAACGCAAAGCAATTTTAGACCATTTTAAGGGACTAACCGCACTGGAGGTTTGTGAATGGAGCAAAAACCGGCTTTAATACTTCTAGATACCAATATCTTCGTCATTGATGAGATTTTCACCCATGATGAAAACTATCAGGAAAACCGTGTATTCTTAGATTCCGCCGCGGCCAAAGCGACAACGGTCTATAATGTCTTGGAGTTTTGTGGCATAGTTGCCACTTCTACCCAAGAAATTGAGTTGGAAAAATTCTTTAAAGCCTTCCATACCGACCGTGGAGTTGTTATTCTCTACCCTAAATTATACGGGGATTACTTACTGTTCTCTGTGTTCATTGAACAGGTTTTGGAGCACATGCAAAGAGGAATGCGATATGGGGATGCAAAAATCCTCACAGTTGCAGAAGAGAGCGATGTGACCACCATCGTAACTTGGAATAAACGACGTTTCGAAGGAAAAACCCATATTCCCGTAAAAACGCCCAGCGAATTCCTCAATATTAGCCAATAAGAACATTCCATGCTTTTATGATTATTTACTTCGACTTTGTAGTAGCTGCGAATTCCCTGGTTATTAGCATAGGACATAGCCTCTTCTATTAATATTCATGCACATCGACTAAAATTTACTTTAAGTATGCTTACTTACATCTCAAAACGAGTTCTGCGGTTCGAACTCCAAGTTCTTGGCAAGATTCGAGTTCTTTGCGATCTGGGGCCGTCACAGCAGCAGCGCCATAATGTTTATCTTTTGCCCGACCTTGAACAATCATCCCATGAATTAAGAGCGCTTGGATGATCGAAAGAAGTGTGGTCTCAGCCCCACTGGCAGTTCCTCCACTCGAAGTAAACGCCGCTCCGACTTTCCCCTCCAGCCTCCCATGAATCTTAACCGATTGATCAATCAACGCCTTGATTTTATCAGACATAAGACCATAGTAGGTCGGAGACCCAATGATGATTCCGTCTGCTTCTAGGAGGTCTTCTATCCTGGTCTCATCCACTTTTTTCACCTTGGTTGTGATACCTCCGACCTGTTTGGCTCCCTCGGCAACTGCGTGCGCCATTTTTTCGGTATTACCAGTTCTTGAATCATACACAATCAGAAGAAGTGGCATTAGGATCCTCCATTTTCTGTGTTGAGAACTCCCTCACACTGGAGGCTTTTAACCTTTGTGCGTCCCTAACGCAATCATTCCCAATCGAAAAGCCTTCTTATTAACCTCCAGAGCTTTCCCCTGAAACAGCTCCTCAAACACGGTCGAAAATGTCTCCTCTTTCACGGGCACCCGCCCTGTTCCCACCAACGCCCCTATCATTACCATGTTCATCGCTTTTGCGTCCCCCGCTTCTTTTGCCATCTCAGTTGCAGGGATGCACCGCACCTTCGCCACCAACGCCCCCATCCTCGCGACCAACTCCTCAACCGCAGGGTATTCTGAATCCCCCACCAACACCGACACCGGATATACAGGGCGATCATTCACGATTATTTCCGTATGTGCGTTCGCTAGGATCGGTATAACACGCGCGGTTTCGCTCGGTTCGAACCCTACCACTACATGCCCTCGGTTTGCGGGGATCAGCGGTCCGTACTCACGCGTCGCCGACAACCGCACCTGGCTCGTCACGGACCCGCCACGCTGCGACGCACCGTACGTCTCCCCGACGGTGGCAAACATGCCCTCGCGCACCGCCGCAGCTGCCAGCACCCGCGCCGCCACGATGTTTCCCTGACCTCCCACACCCGCTATCACGATGTTCAAGGGGTCGGTCATTGTCCCACCTCTCGTGGTGCCTCAATTACGATCGCCCCGTGGCTACACAACGAAGCACACACACCGCACCCTGTGCAGACCACATCATCTACCTGCGCCTTTCTGGCAGCCTTATCCCAGAAGATCCCAGGACACCCAAACCCGCGTACACAGAACTGATTGCAGCCACACGTCTCGCCTACGCACCGTTCCGTATCCACATACACACGCTTCACCCGCTCGGGGTGCATTCGCGTCTTAAGCAGGGCGCACGGCTGTTTTAGCACCAGGACATTCAACCCTCCCTTCTCTAACAGATCGTAAAGAGTCTCCGTTGTCTCCTCAACGTTGTACGGGTCCCCCTCGATAACATCAATTCCAAGGCCCTGGCAAAGCGCAGCAATATCCACCGTAGGCGCCGCTCGCCCCATTGCGTCCCGTCCAATGCCCGGGTGCGGCTGAAATCCGGTCATCGCTGTTGCACTGTTATCCAACACCACCAAGGTCATCTTTACTTGGTTGTATTTCGCATTGATTAATGCAGGGATACCTGCGTGCCAAAAGGTCGAATCACCGATGACCGCGACTACTGGTTCGTCCACTCCAAACTTTGTCAGGTTTCCCATCCCGTTCGCAATTCCAACCCCAGAGCCCATACAGTAGCATGATTGCAACACCGAGTACCCTGTCGGGAACAATCCCAATGTATAGCACCCAATATCACCTGCAACAAACCCCTTCCGACCATATACTTTGAGCGCGTTACGTATCGCCCAGAACGATGCCCGGTGTGGACAACCCGCACAGAGCGCCAATGTCCGCGGGGGTACCATGTGCCCAACACGTTCCTCCGCTGCCAATCGAAACCCTTTGTACTCCTCCTTTAGTTCTACATCTCTTACCGCTGCTAGCGCCCTTATCACAATATCTGGTGTCATCTCCCCCACTCCCGGTCCCTTCGGTCCTGCTACGTGGCCGCTCTTCTTCCCGAAAAACGTTATCGGTCCTACTCCCCGCGAACCGTGCTCTGCCGCCAGAGCCATCACGTTCCTTTCGATGAATGGATCCAACTCTTCCACAAAGAGCACCGTCTGCGCATGCTTCAAATGCCTGACAATAAAACGCTCTGGCAACGGCCAAAGGGTGCCTAGCTTCAAGACCCCTACCTCGCTCCCCACCCCCAGCATTTGCCTCGCCTCTTGGCAGTATTTCCACGATGGTCCACTTGTGATCATCACCAGCGATGCGTCCGCGGAGCCCTCGTATGAGTTGTATGTCGACTCCTCAAAAGCCTTCTGTGCCTGCTGCAGCTTCTCATGCATCAGTGGATGTGAAATTATCGGTGGATAAGTGGTCACATGGCCCTCTGGAACCGTTCCCTTCCGTTCTGTTCGATCGATCGAACCAAGCTTCACCACACCTTGGGAATGGGCCAATCGCGTCACGACTCGTATAACTATTATTTGGTGTAGCAGTTCTGATAGTTCGAAGGCCCATCGCGTCATATCCTTTGCTTCTTGGAACGTTGCGGGCTCCAGTAGCGGGACCTCCGCCAGTTGCACCGTAAATCGCGAGTCCTGCTCGGAAATACTCGAGTGTCCCGACGGGTCATCTCCAACAACGAGCACTAACCCCCCTTGAAGCGCTCCCTTAAGATGCATCATCATCGTTAGTAGGAAGTCCGATACGACGTTCAAGCCATTGTACTTCATCACACATATAGCCCTTAATCCGGCAAGTGATGCCGCTGTTGCTGCCTCTAATGCCACAATTTCATTTGTAGACCATTCTGCATGCATTCCTGCCTCGACCGCAGCCTCTGCCAACAACGAGGATACCTGCCACACAGGTGAGCCCGGATACGAGGTGCTGAAATTCACACCCGCCTCGATTGCTCCACGCGCGATCGCCGCATTTCCTGACATCAAACATATTTGCCCAACAGTATCTACCAGGAGATCCATCTTCCCAACTCCTTAACGCGGATGTCCTCTTACTGTGCATAGTTCTGCTCGTGCGCGTTCTTTCTTCCCTTTCGCTGCTTGTTTCAATATCTTCATTCGCTCATCCGGCAGGTCTTGGAGAGTTATGACTCCTGATGCCAGTGCCGCTTCCACCAGCTCCCGTCCTTTCTCTGTTCGTACGATGAGTGTGTTCCAATCATCTTTCCACTCCGTTGAGCCCACTGAGATATCTGCTAACTCGGCTGTCATGTCCTCACATATGTCACAGGTCCTCAGACGGCATGCTTTCAACTCTTCATACGGAACTTCAATCCGCTCTGTCCCGCGTTCTATGACTACTGCATCTTTTGGAATATCGATACGTGTGAAATTTCTCGTGTTCAAATTCTGCTGTAAGTAGTCCATAAAACTCCGGTACTCGAGCGCCCACACACAAAATAGCCCTATCACCAACTTCACTGACTCCCGTATCTCTGGAGCTACCGTCCCCTCTAAATTGGCAAATTGCAACTTTCGCAACGCAATCACTTGGCATGGCCGCCCCACAACTGCGATTCGCTTCAGGCCACTCTGTTTAACCGGGCTCAACTGCTTCAAACTTGGGCATGCCGTGTATTTCGATCCTGCGCACGCCTGAACTTCCTTTACCGAGCGTGCAAGGACATTTCGAGCTGCATATTGCCCATCCTCCACTTTTTGTACTAATAAAACCCCGTCAGCTATTCCTAACTCCAGTGCCAACATCGCTAATGCTGTGATTGTTCCACCGTACTGCCCTACTTTCCGTACCGTATTGTTTGTCGCTTGAGACATCGCAATTTTACTGTAATGCCCAAGTATAGGGTCCCGTTCCTTCCCTCCAAATATTTGCTTCTCAAGCGGAGCAACATCCGTCTCCGTTCTTGGGCACACCGTGTAACACAACCCCTCCACTAGACGACAGTCACGAATCACTGCCACCCGTTCCCTCACAGCAATGATGTTGGAACATAATGCCACGCACATCCCACATCCCGTGCATAAATCCTGCTCCAGCACTTCTGTTACAAGCTCATGCAGTCCCTTCGCCATTGATTTCATCCTCTATATTCCATTTCATCCTCAGGATCAATCTGAAAATAATTTTTTTCTGAGCTTATTATTTTATCCAATCCCCATGCAATATCACCACTATTGCGAGAGAATTGAATCCCACAAGAACTCTTAAACTTTTAAGTGTCCTTAATGCTTGTTCCCATGTTTTTGAGCTGAGCTTTTTATTCTAGGTTAATTGAAATCTAGGATGAAAACTTCTTTTAGCTGTAGTACTGGATCAGATCGATGCAAAAAAATAAAATGACAGCCTTAGGAAGATTAACTATGCAATTTAACTCTCAAATAACATTTCACTATTATAAAGACCTCCCACGAGCCTGTAAGTTCTATGAGGAGGTATTTGGGCTTGAGCTTGAAATCGACCAAGGTTGGGCAAAGATTTACAAGGTCTCGGAATCGGCCTTTATTGGGTTGGTTGACGAAAAGAGAGGGTACTTTAATTGGGTTCCTGACAAAAGCTCAATGGTCACGTTAGTGACCTCTGATGTCGATCCCTGGTATGACAGAATCAGGCATAAAGGAGTTAACTGCTTTCTGAACCGCATGATGTTGAAGAAATTGGGGTTCGGTGTTTTCTTGTGGAAGACCCAGAGGGCTATGTGATCGAAATCCAGAAATTCCTCTAACCGAAATGCGCCTTTATTTGACGTGCATGCCCTCCTTCGTGTCCTTCCCCCCTGTAGCGGTAACTGAAGAGGGATGGAATCGACACTTTGGTCCCATCTGCCCAAGTAATATCTGATTGATGAAGCCAATTCGAATCCGATAAGCACTCGATTCTCTTGATCAATGCATCATGTGCGTCTTGCCACTCCTCTACCACTTGTCTTAGAGACCAAGCCCTCCTTCTCTTGACCTCCCTTCGGTTGAACTCCACCTCTTGACCTCTTCCTAGTGGAACTCCGACATACCAAGGTTTCCCATTGGCCAGCACGACATCAACAGCCTTGACAATCTTGCAATTCCAGGCCGAAATGTTGGTGATGATATCCTTTACATCCCACTCCCCCAAAACTGCATGGCTGACCATCTGGTCTTCATCCAGTTGGGTGATGACCTTCACCAGCTTCCCATGGTCCTCTTTGAAGAACTGGAGGACTTCTTCTCTGTCCAACACATCAACCCACAATCTATCGGTGCATTGTCTATTTTTGCTTCTGTATTTGAAAAATATGAGTAAAACACTATAGTTGCAGATTAGCGATATAAAATGTAACTTCTAACTTGTGTTTGCATTTGCAATTTGACATTTTCATGTCTCCGGAGTTGTTCTTCTGCAGTTTTAGAAGGTGGGTCTGCTTTGCTGGGTTTGCGCTTCCATTCGAGTAATCTACGTACTGTGCTAATGAGTGAAGTTAATCGACCAATTTCTAAACGGTTTTTAACCAATGGCTCCTTCTCTGACGAGGATATTGTCATTTTGTTCACCAATTTCTGAATATTATTTTCTTTTTGGAGATTGATATACTCTTTCAGGTCAAATCATCAGTAGAGAAATGAGAAGAACGAAGATCCCCCAATAGACCCATCCTGAGTAAAATTGCTGTAGCAAGACAAACTCGACTATAAATGGAATAATAACTTGCAGTAACAAATAAAATGAGGTTCGAACTGCTCCAATTCTTGCGATTGCCCAGTTATAGAGACTAAAAGCAATTAATGTAGGAAATATTGCTAAAAATAAGAGAATCGGGACTATTCTTAGGGATACAGAAAAAGATGATCTGGTAGTTATCATTGAAAGGATGAAGAGCGGGAGAAAAGTGTGAAAGAGAATTGCGTATAGGAATCCTATCGAGTTACTTTTTCTAAACTCGGGATTTGAGACCCTTAAAAATTTATCAGCCACAACCGCGTATACCCCAAAGAATAACGCAGCGCAAAACAAGGTAAGTATCCCAAGAATTGATGAACTAGTAAAATTCGCCCAGTTACCATCAAAGCTGATGAGAAAAATACCCGTCAGAGCAAAAGATGCTAATAATACCATTTTTGATTGTGGTCTGGATCCCTGGACTTTCCAAGCTAAAAAAGGTACAATGAAGACGAAAGAAGAGGAGATCAAAGTGGCAAGTCCTGCGGTTGTCATATCTTGTCCAATAGTTGCGGTAAGTTGTCCAAATGCATCTAACCAACCTAAAAGAATACATGTTTTAGACGATAATAATGAGAACCCATCTTGTTTCTTGAATAAGAGCAAGAGAATAGATAATATCAGTATAGCTATTCCAAATCGCATTGTTATGGTATGAAGGGGAGTGAGATAATCTAAGATTGCTTCTAAAAATATTGCGGAGATTCCCCAAATTATGGCCGTATTAACCAGAACGAATTGTGGTTTGTATCGAGATTGCATGGATTAACTCTGGAGGAGGATATATAAAAATATATACCCTCCTTTTAGAGGGAAATATTATTGTATATAATACCTAAAGGAATCTATAAAAAGTCTGAGACAACCATATTTTAACGGCGAGTCTCATGCTTTACAATTTTTTGCTTGAAATTCAACACGAGTGTCCCTTTTCGAACTTTTCCCGAAATCATCCCCAAGTTGAAATACAACAATGGTGTAATCACCAACATGATATTCTAGAGTTAAAAGGAGAACCCACTGTTCTTGAAAGGGCTATCACAGATCTTGAAACGGAGCTAGGAACCGTCCTTCGAATATTCCCAGAGCACAACCAAGTTCAACTCATAATGAAGCGCTGTAAGTGTATCGAATTGCCCTTAACTTCAATTATTGACAGATACGACTGTCTACAACTCCCACCAGTCAGGTACGTCGCAGGTCGAGAAATCATCAACCTTTTAGTTACCCCCGAAGACGCCGGGTTAATCTTAGACAACATAAGAAAGGAAGATCCGGCGTCAAAAGTGAAGGTGTTACAACTCGCGCCTTTGAAGAATAGTTTCAATCCCTATCCTCTATTTCTCCCTTTAGATGGCTTAAAGAACAGTTTGACTGCTAAACAGCTTCAGGTCCTCACCAAGGCTTATAATAAGGGGTACTATGAGCTGCCCCGCAAGGTTTTCTTAGAGACTCTAGCAGGAGATATGAACATTCATCGAAGAACGTACGAAGAGCATCTACGGAAGGCGGAAAAGAAGATTATGAGTTTTTTAATCCCATCGTTGATTCTCTAGGTGCGAATAGTTTGAACTTCACTTTAATGTTTTAAACCTTGAAGAGTAGTTAAAAACTTGAACATTCATTCATTTAACGAGATATATGTATAAAGGGATCCCTAATTCTTTCGGTAAATGGCTCCCCATGGCTTATCTTCTACTACGTACCCGAGTTTCCCTAGTGCCACTCGAATTCGGTCTGCGAGTTCAAAATTTTTCGTCTGGCGGGCTTCTTCCCTCAATTCCAAGATCCACTCGACCAACTGCTCCATTGGCGTGATCGGAGGCGGTTCTATTGCAAGCACCGCTGCTAATTTCAAGAATAGCTCATAGTCTGCTCGAAGTCTGGGTTTTTCCGCATTCCTTTCTACTAGTTTATTTATATGGGTCGAGAAGGCGTACAACACGCTCAGTGCCTTAGGGGTATTAAAGTCATCATCCATGGCCTTTTCAAATTCTTCTTTGAACTGAAGAGCTTCTGGCGATGGGTTCTCTACCTCTGTGGATTGATTCTTGAAAATAGACCGAACAAGGGCAAAAGTGGTTTGTAACTTAACAAAGCTCTCTTTCGCCTGAAGCAGTGCCCGTTCAGAGAAGGTGAGAGGAGATCGATAATGGGCTGAAACTAGGTAAAACCGAACCAAATCGCCCCCGTATTTGTCTATCAGCTCCCTCGCCGTGATAAAAAGGCCTTTGCTTTTACTCATCTTCGCGGCTTCACCGGTCTCGCTCTCCATATTCAGAAATTCCGAGTGAAGCCAATACCTGACAAACGGTTTTCCAGTATAAGCCTCTGATTGAGCCCGTTCATTGGGGTGGTGTGTTCCAAGGTGGTCTTTCCCTCCACCATGGATGTCCAGGGTCTCCCCTATGTATTTCATAGACATGACGGAGCACTCTAGATGCCATCCTGGGTAGCCCGATCCCCATGGACTATTCCATTGCATGATATGGCTAGGATCCGCTTTAATCCACAAGGCAAAATCCAGAGGGTTCCTTTTGTGTTGATCCGCTTCGATACGTGCTCCCGCTTGTTGTTTTGTTAGATCTACTCCAGATAGCTTCCCATAGTCTGAGAACTTACTAATATCAAAATAAACCCCAGAAGGGGTTTCGTAGGCGAACCCTTTCTCTAAAAGGGCTTTTACTAAGTCAATCATTTCTAGGATATGCCCGGTGGCCCGCGGCATAATATTTGGCCGCTTTATTTTCAGCTCAGCCGTATCCTTGAAGTAGTTCGCAATTTGTTTCTCTACCAGCTCCATGGGATGCATTTGGCGTTCAGCGGCCCTACGCACGATCTTATCCTCGCCCCAGTCCGCATCCGAGACAAGATGCCCGACGTCGGTGAAATTTTGAACGTGCAAGACCTCATACCCCTTGTACCGGAGATATCTGGTGATCACATCCCAATTACTATAGGTTCGCGCATTCCCAATGTGGAGCTCATCGTAGACAGTTTGTCCACAGGTATACATGCCTACTTTTCCTGCAATAAGGGGGATAAATTCTTCTTTCTTCTTAGTCAAGCTATTATAAACCTTTAATACCATCCTTAATTACCCCTTCAAATGGTGGGATCACAATCGCGCTCAAATTATACTTGGGCTCTCAAATCCAATGATAATCAGGTTCTATTTTCGGTTAATTGTGGGCTCTCAAGTATAATATGAAGTTGTTGTTTTTAGATTATACAAATATGTATCATAAATCAACATGGCTGATTCTAAAACCATCATATTCGTTGTGTGTTGGTTTTTGAGTAGTTAAGGCAAACAATTTCTCATATTAAAAAAGACAATTACTATTTGTTTAATGCAAGATGTACGAAATTCATTATGCATTTTTTAATGTAATGGCACTCGATCACCGATAAGTAGGTAAAAGTGTGTAGAAGTTCTACCAAATAACAAGAAAGACGCTTATTTAGTTCATACTAGTTAAAAAAATCTTTTTTCAAAATCATAAATTTATAAATCTCCCTAATTTGTTGAATTAAAGATTTTATGTCTGAAATAAGAAAGAGCTAAAAGGTATATTCCTAGAGACCTCATGAATCCATAGTGGAATGGATGGAGGACGGTACTAATCAGAGCTGAAAATCATAAAATCCTTAAGACCGGATAATACAGCGCGTTATCGATCCTTGAACCGGGAGGGATATCACCGCAGAATACATAACCAACTACACGACTGAAAGAATTAGAGCAACTTGCTGACGAACTCATCAAAGTTGCTAAAGAAGATGTCACAAAGCATCCCAGGAAAAAAATGAGATCTACGAAAAAACATACTAAGAATTACATGAAAAATTAGGCATGGACTCTATTGGTCCCGCAACCGTGGGCACAGGACCCCTCATGGCGGAAAAAAGATGATATCTCCAAATTGTTAGGTATAGACAAAGATGACATAATATTTTGAAACGCATATGATGACGTTGACCTGTTAAAACTTCTCCCATAGATAAACTCGCTTTTTCATACCTTTTTCCTAATTGATACACGAGTAAAGTCGAAACACACATTTGTCTCCAAAATTTGTTGATTAACTCTTGAGAGCGACACTAAAATGTCCGAAGAACCCCTATTCCATTTGAGTTGAGACCTCTATTACGAACTGGCTACGGGGTGTTACTTACTTCAGTTCCAATGGGTGTACTTATGGGTTATAGTGTAGCCCGTGCCTATGTTCCTGTAACGGGCATGGCACTTGCCGGCGGAATCCTTGCAATAGGGATCTTGACTTTTTATTCTGCTTTTTCTACCTTCAAGTGGTTGTCTCAGCAGACAACGTGAGTATAAAGCGCTGGTCATCGCAAGAAGTGATCAATAAGAAAGAGATACTTGCCGTGCAATTCACCGCTAAAGACGTCCAGCTAACCGCCAGCGATGGTACTCGAAAACTTGCCCAATTTACTCATAAACGCAAAGCATTTGTGGCAGCTTTAAAAGTGAATGCCCCGCAACTTGCTCCGTTCCTCGATTCAGAGTTGCAAAAGGGTGAACAACTTCGATTACAAGAAATAAAAGATGGACTCATTATCGCCATTGTTGTGATCGGCATAGATTGGCCTATTCTGATGGCTGTTGCCTATTCCCTTTCAGTGCCCTCTTGGGTCACCCTTATATTTCTATGCGTGCCAATTCCCGGTTTACTTGTCTTGTATTGGTTCCACCGGCATGTGAATCACCAATTACACACACTCCCACGCTTTCAGTAGACCTGTAAGATAAAAAAAAGCAGATACCTGTTTTTAAGAGGTTTCAATTATTTTTTTCCTCCGATTACCAATCCTTATGAGCTTTACGACCCGCACCTAGCTTTTTGGGACACAAGGATAAAATCCCAGTTAAGAAATTCTAGACCACGTTAGATAGAAATGTAACCCTCATACCCACCCAATCCTCTTTTTATTTTTTTTAACCCGAATTATAGCCGCTTAAAATAACACAAACTGCAAAGCTTTTAAGGAAAAAGATCGGCATGAACTCTAGGTGGAAAGAGATGCAATTGGCAAAAGTACTTATACAAATGTTAAGTGAGCACAACATTCAACATATTTTTAGCCCCTCTGAGGAAACAGTACTTGAATGCTACACGACTTGGCAAGACTGGGAAGATGTTCCATACTCAATAGAACATGTGCTAGCCCGAGATGAAAGAAGTCCAGCCTATATAGCAAGCGCCTCTGCTCGAGTGAGTTTTAAACCGGGGATGGTGAGAAGAAAGCATACAATGAGTTAAGTGCAAAAAGGAAAGAGTGTGTGAACCGAGATGCGGTATTGTAAAGAATGTGGTGCAGCTATTTCTCAGGATAATGTCTTTTGCACGCATTGTGGCACAAAACTTGACATCACGACCAAAAAAGAACCAACATTTGAAGATGCCATGGCTGCGATGCGTCAAGTGATTGCTTATACTGCAAAGAAAGTAGAAGACGCCATTGAAATAGTAAATGAGAAAATCGAAAGTGACCCAAGTCTCAAAGAAGCCCGGGAAAAGATGCGTCAGGCGATGACATCTGCGACAGAGAAATTCGAGGATGCCATTGAAACAATAGAAGACACAATACAGAAGGCGCTAGAAGACCCAGGAAAAAAGAAATGTGATCGATGCGGAACAACCCTCCCAAAAACCGCAATGTATTGTTGGCGATGTGGGGAGGCAGTAAAACGTTAATTATGCTCTGATCAATGCAGGCATACTCCCTGACTCCGCCTTCGCGCGTTTTTTTAGGTCCTCTTTCATAAACTCAAAGCTAGATGAGGGATCCATCTCGAAGGTTTCTGTTTTTGACCAAAGTTAAAATCAGGCCACACTTTAGGGATTAATTCGGACGTATATCTGCGAAATCTGCCGATATAAGAAGTATTCAGGTGACGGATTCTTTCTTTGGTTACTATGTGTGAATGCCTTTCAATCGTCCCCAGTAACCGTTTTTATTCTATCCTTCGAAAACCATCCTTATAGGAGGGTGCTTATGAATTGTTATTCTCATTCTTACGAATAGGTTATCTTTCTCCTCTTTCTTTAAAAGATCAGATAATATGCGACAAACTACCCATGGTTTGTCAGCAAGTGGCCATTTGACTAGTTCTTCTCTAGCGGGAACTCTCAGATTCAAGTCGAAATCCTAGAAAATCTAGCGTGATCTTTTCCTATAGAATTTTCTCTGAATTAAAAATAATAATCAGGTAAGAAAAAATGTTGTTTCGCTTTAGTCTCTTAATAGATAAAAAAAAGATTAGATGGGGTTCTAGCGTACTGTAACCGGTTTTTCCTTGCCTTCCCAGAGGCCGTGTAGATTACAAAACGCCCGCGCTCGAAGACTCCCCGATTCTTTCAGGGCAACAGACATGGTTGCCTTATAGCCGTTGCTAACCTCCGGTGCAAATTCTATTTTGCCGATATAACGTTCGCCCACATAAAGTTCGAGCCAAGTGATCCAGTGGCCCAACATGTTTGGATGTTCGACACCGTCGATTCCACCCACTTTGATAGTTACTTCAAAGGGTTTATTGGCTTCAATCAAATCGGGTGACTCAATAATTGGTGTATGCTTCTTATCCATGTCAGTCAAATTAGCCCAATCGGGTTTGTTGAGTTCTGTAAGGGAATAACCTGCTCCACTCAATTTTTTCTACCTCCTATAAGGATTTATGAATAGTTCTATAAAGTATTTCGGCTAGGGCGGAGCTGTCTCAAACACGCCGCCAAATTTAGATAAAAATTTAAAATGAGTTTAAAGGATATTTTCTCCCTTTTTTGGTTGTTAAGCTTCAGTTCTTGCTTTTTTAATAATATCGAGATAGACCTTCGCGTTTTCTGTAATTACGTTCCAGTCCTTTGCTTTGATCGCTTTTTTATCGATTAATGCGGACCCGATCCCGAGGGCCCACGCTCCGGCTTTGATGAACTCCGCGGCGGTTTGTTTGTTCACCCCCCCAGTGGGGATTAGTTCTACTTGGGGGAAAGGCCCTTTGATCGCCTGAATCATTTTCACCCCACCCACGTTATCACAGGGGAAGATTTTCACCACATCCGCTCCTAATTTCCATGCGTGGTACACTTCGGTTGGGGTCATACAACCTGGAAAAACCGGTTTGGCGTATGTTCGGGACATGGCGATTAATTCCGGGGAGGAGATCGGAGAGACAATAAATTGGGCCCCAGCAAGCAGGGCGGTTCGAGCTGTTACTGGATCTAAAACCGTGCCGGCGCCAATTAGCATGTTCGCTCCCACTTTGTGGGTCAAAGTTTCTATGACTTTATGGGCACCTGGAACAGTAAATGTGATCTCAATCACATTCAAACCGCCTTCAATCAAGGCTTCGGTGATTTTTAACGCCTCATCTATACTACCTGCTCTTACAACGGGAGTTAGCCCGATTTTATAGATTGTATCCATTATGGTCTGTTTATTCCATTCCATAAAATCATACCCGCTTTGGTTTTGATTTAAAACCTGTCTTTGTGGAACTAAAGAGTTGAGGTTAATAAATGGTCAGCCGAAATCGGAGCTATCTTCTTACCGGCTGATACGCAAGCCGCGTCCGGGGCCTTTGATCAGTTTTTCGACTTCCGCCAAGGTGATGTAGTTGAGATCCCCTGGGACGGAATGTTTTAACGCGCTAAAGGCATTCCCAAACTCTAAGCCCTTCTGGAAATCCGCCATCGTTAAGTAGCCGTAGATCAACCCCGCACTGAAGCTATCTCCCCCGCCTATCCGATCAATCACTTCGATCTCATAGCGCCTATCCGTGTAGACCTTCCCATCATGATACACGATAGCACTCCAGGTGTTTCGCAACACCGAGGGGTTCTCCCTCAGGGTGATCGCTACGGCTTCAAAGTTATATTTTTCAGATAGGGTTTTCGCGACTTGCACGTATGTTTCGTCCTCTACTTGGGTGAAGGCCTCATCTTGTTTGGCGCCTTCGATCCCATATACGACTCGTGTGTCTTCTTCCGTGGTAATCAGGATGTCTATATATTTTGAGATTTTCTCTGTGAATTGATTAGCCTCTTGGGGGGTCCACAGTTTACCACGGTAGTTCAAATCATAACTAACTTTAACTCTCATCTCCTTGGCCACTTTCAGTGCTTCTTCGGTTGCCTCTGCCACCTTCGGCGCCAAGGCCGGTGTGATCCCTGAGGTGTGGAAGACCTTCGCGCTCTCAAATATGGCTGTCCAATCGACTTCACCGGGTTGCAATTGAGAGATCGCGGAATGCCACCGGTCATAAAGGACACTACTCGAGCGGGGGGCTGCTCCAAACTCCATGAAATAAATTCCCGCGCGAGCCCGAGGGCTTTTATCCCAAATCACATTTGTCACGTCCACGCCATGTTCCCGGGCCCGGTTGCGAATCAGCCATCCAACTTGGTGGTCTGGCAGTTTTGACACCCACGTTGCTTTCAATCCCAGTCGACTCACCGCCACAGCAACGTTGAACTCAGCACCGCCAACGACTGCATCGAAACTGGTTGCTTGCTCGATTCGTTTGTGAGCGGGGGGGCTTAAGCGAACCATGGCCTCCCCAAAAGTCACAACATCATACTCCATTGGCGTTTCCACTCCGTCACAGGTTATTTGTATGACAAAATAGCAGAGTCACTTTATGAAATTTACGGAGGTGCTTACAGGCCATGTCTACTTGAGTATCGAAATGTAAATAGGAGTTGATAAAAAGGTGTGAAGTTTCCATGGAATGATGGTTGATCCCGGTGTCTAACAAAAGATCCATTACTTTCTCACTTATTTTAAACTTTCAACAATGAACTTGCATTGGTCATAAAACAGGCCCATATCAACTGAATAAGCGATATATTTCACACCCGCAGCTTTCCACTTCTTGGCATCCGCTATGGTTTCAACAAATGTTCCAACAAACACTCCCTTCACCCGGCTTTTTTCGATAATCTCTCGCATCTTGGCCTCAACAATTGGATCGTCAATTTTTCCTAGGACCCCAAGTGACTGGGACAGGTCATAAGGGCCAATAAATATTATATCGATCCCTGGGACGTCTAATATTTCGTCTAAATTGTCTAACGCCTCTTGGCCTTCTAGTTGGAGGATAACGAGGGCTTCATTTGCGGTTTTAAAATATTCAAATCGGTCCATTGACGAATATTTTGCAGCTCTAACATACCGACATACCCCTCTTTCCCCCTCTGGGGCAAATTTCGCCAATTTGACGGTATTTTTAGCAGTCTGGGCATTTGTGACCTGTGGTACTTGAATCCCTGCAACCCCTATATCCAAGACTTCACCAATGACTGAAGGATTCTCCACTTTCAACCTGACAATCGGTAATATATGAGAGATCTGCGCGGCTCTCAAGAGATTTTGAACGTTTTCCACACTATTCGGTCCATGTTCTAAATCTAATATAATAAAATCAAACCCCGCATATCCAGCAGTCTCTACCATACCAGGGTCGTTGGTTTTTGAGAACAGTCCATATGCTGATCGGGTTTTCAATTTCTCCTTAAACTCCCTTATCTCATTTACCATCATACCTCTTACCTCTTTAATTTTCTAAATTATCCATTTTTTCGCTGAAAGTATGTATTTATGCATTTTTTTTCCATCAAGTTTACTTTTTGATAAGCAAATTTAAAAATAGTTGAATAAACTCTCTTTTTGACCTGCTGGTTTAACACCCTGAAGCCGGGTTGCTGTTCTTGCTTAAATAGAGTCAGATAAGACATCATAGAAGAAAAAATTAATGTAAATTAGTAAATCGGATTGAGGAAAGAGAGTAGTAGAAATTGAAATATGTTTTAAGATGTTCATTTTGTAATGAAGAATATGATTCTAAAGAGCACATTTATTGTTGCAGAAAAGATCAAAAACGCTTGGAAATCGTGTATTTTTATGACCAACTTGCTGATATTATCGATAGAACAACACTGGAAAAAAGAAAACTAGGGATCTGGAAGTATGCAGAGCTTCTTCCAATACTGGATAACTCAAAGATCGTCTCAATAGGAGAGGGGGCACAAGACTACGCAAATGTGATCGGCTTTCTGAAACTTTAGGGATTAACAATCTGTACGCTAAAGATGAAACAAGCAATCCTACAGGGACATTTAAAGATAGACCCGCAAGTGTAGGAGTTAGCAAGGCATTAGAAATTAAACCCAAAACGATTGTAGTTGCTTCGGATGGTAATGTTGCCCCTGCTACTGCAGCATATGCTATGATAGCTGGAGTAAAATGTTTTGTTTTTGTGCCGAATTATATGTCTCCTGAAAGAATCACACAAACCATGATGTATTTGCCGAGTACTTGTTAAGAGAAGCTCACGTCGTGACTGTTCCAGGTACCGCCTTTGGAGAGGAGGGGGAAGGCTACATCAGAATATCTTACTCCGCCCCATTGGAAGCGATTAAGGAAGGTTTTAACCGAATTGAACAGGCGGTAAGCCAATTAAGTTGATATTGTATCAAACTCCATGTTTGCGACAATAGTGTAAATTCCTTCTAAATTAAAAGAGTTTGTGTGATAATAAAATATTTTCCACTGGTAAACAAATTAGGGTGTATAATGAATCTTCAAAACTCCCTTTTACTGCTAACACTTACATTGTCTAGGAGTTTTGAAGTAAGAAGGACGCTTGCGTTACCAAGAGTGAGTTAAAGCCCCTGGTTCACAGGCCTGTATGCAAAGCAGCTCTCTTGGTTCACTGGTAGGTTTACAGGGAGCACACGAGTACTTGATCTTCTTGCGATGTTCTTCAGTGACCGCCACTACAAGCTCCTCCGCTAGGGGATCGAGTTCGTTTTCGACCACTTCTAGGACGCCTACAGGGCACACTTCAACACACTTTCCACACCCATTACACACTTCTGTGTCTACTGTGATGAAGTATTCACCTGAGCCATCTTTGTACCCATAATTCGCTTTCACCTTTCATAACTCCCGGGTTTGGGGTTTATCCAGTTTTTTATAACAAGGCTAGGCTTTGTGTCGTGCTTTCTCAACTAAAGCTTTGCCGAACAAGGCACCCCCTATTGCCCCCGCAATTTGGGGGTCGAGGTCTGGCTCTAAGGCTTTGGTCTTCAGCTCTTCCTCGATTCGTTTGACGACCCCAATGTTTTTCGCAATGCCCCCGGTTATCGCGAAGGCCTCTTCTACTCCAAGTCGTTCCAAGAGGGTGACTACTCGGTGCGCCATTGCCGCGCAATATGCCGCTAACACTTTCTCTTTGGACCACCCCTTCCGCAGCAACCCCACGGCTTCAGATTTTGCGAATACCACACAGGTGCTACTTACGGGTTCTGGCTCTTCATCTACTTGGAGTGACATATCTCCTACATCATTAATGTGGACTTGAAGGAGATCTGCAAACACTTCCATTCCCCTTCCCGTTCCCGCCGCACACTTGTCGTTCATGAGAAATGCGATTACCTTGCCGCGTCCATTGCATCGTATCGCCTTCAAATCTTGGCCTCCCATATCCAACACGGTTCGGACTGAGGGACCGTAAATGAAGTTGGCACCTCGGGCATGACAGGCGATCTCGGTAATGGCTCGGTTCGCAAAGGGAACATTAACTCGGCCATAACCTGTTCCTACGGTATATTGAATTTTATCCAAGGATAGGCCTGTGTCCTCTAGTGCCCAGGTCATGGCTCTATTGGCGCTATCTGGACTGTCACTTCCAGTACGCATATTACTATAGCAGTAAAGCTTCCCATCTATCATGACCACCGCTTGGGTGCTGACTGATCCTACATCCACTCCTGCTGAAATGATATCGCCATCTCGCCAGTCCAGGTCTGGACTTGTCCAACGGGATTCAGTCCATCTCCAATATTCTGTGTTTGACATTCTTTTCATCCTCCAATTCTATCACGAGCAATAAGCGCAGCTCCCAACGCACTCACATATTCTGGGACAATCGGTTCTTTCGGTACCAAGAGGTCACATTCTAGGTTGCGTTTCATTGCATCGACAAACCCAATGTTATTCGCCACACCTCCGATCAATGCGACATCTTGCTCAATGCCGACCCGACGAGCAATACTTGTGATCCGATCCGCAATCGCATCGTGCACTGCACGAACAATATCCTCCTTGGGTGTCTTTTGGTGGATCAATGAGACGACTTCCGATTCGGCGAAGATCGTGCATTGAGCATTCATTGGGACAAACTTCGTGGATTTCAGGGAAAGCTTCCCCATTTCTTTGATATCTAATTCTAGGGCTCTCGCCATTGCTTCAGTAAAGGCACCCGCTCCTGCAGCACATTTCTCATTTATTCCAAAGTCTGTCACTTTTCCTTGGTCATCGAGTCGGATAGCTCGCCCTTCTTCCGCACCGACATCGATCACAGTGTGGGCTGAGGGAAAAATGAAATGTGTTCCGCGCGCATCCGCACTGATCTCGGTCACTGTATCGGTTGCAAAGGAAACAACATTCATTCCCGCCCCGGTAGCCGTAATATGCTTGAGGTCGGCTCGAGTAATTCCCGCTTTCTGTAGTGCATAGTTCAACGCCTGTTCTGCGGCAATTGTTTGGTCAAACCCGCTCAGAACCGAGGCAGTGGACAGGATCTGGCCATTCTTCAAAATTACTACTTTGGTATTTTTAGCTCCGCAATCGATTCCAGCTGTTACCATCCCAAATCACCTTTTCTTATTCGCGAAGATATGATCTTAATCTACTAGCTTCTCCATTCCCAATGCTTCCATGAACGCGTCTATCCGGTTCATTGTCCTGGTGAGGTCAAACTCCCTTTCGTCGCCCATGTTCCCTTCAAAGGGCATCGTTGGGATGCCGGCTTGCTGTATGGCTAGGCGATTCTCCGCAATTCCCAGACTCAATCCCTCACACCCTCTATTGAAGTGCAGGAGAACTCCATTGAGTTTCCATTCGCGTGCGATCCGAATCATCATATCCGATTTGAGCTTTGGATGATAGAAGTGCTGCCATTCTGGCTTACTCAGGTTCCATTCCGCCAGAGCTCGCAAGGCTTCGTCGCGATTAGTTATCTCAATTTCAGGAATAGTTCTCGGACCCCATGTACCGTCTTCTTGGATTTTCCATAGCCCAATGAGCCCGAAAGTATAGAGACTTCCCACCGAAATGCAGCCATATTTCTCTAGATAGCGGAAGACTTGCAGGAATGCCCAAGGCGGTTGCGTATCGGTCATCACGCGACATTGCTCATTTCCCACGGCAGCTATACCACGTGCTACACGATCTTTCACTTCGGGATACAGCTCTTTTTCATAGAAATCCGCCGTCCACTGGGCAGATTTCCTCAAGGTGCCGAGAACGTAGAGCGAGTACATGGATTTTTCATCTAACGGCGCTGGGATTGTTTTGTTAAGGGCGCAGATCGCCGCCCAGTAATGGCATGAGCGGAACTCATTGTAGACTGCTTTGATTAGGAGTTCGTCATCATATTCTCGGCCAGTCACCTTTTCAAGCCACTTGATTCCATCGTGCATCTGTCCTACTACATAATTGAGTTTGCTTTCTGTTAGTTCGTCGTACGGACCCACCGAGACGTCGATACAGTACATTGGAGTCCCATTTTCAAGCTCACTAGCCACTTGATACCATTTGGCATGGGAGCAGCAAATGTGATCTTGCCAAAGGAAATCCGGCATCGGGAATTCTTCTGAGAACTCTGGCCAAGCGTACTTGTTGAGGAGGATCGATCCCCAATAATTCCGCATATAAGCACAAAGGTCTCGTGCATAGCCTTTTGCTTCGATAGCTTCTTGGCACTCAACAGCAAAGTCTTTGTTCCATGCAACCGTCGCTCCATATGGTTCTCCAGTCAAACTGTATACATCTTCACCCAAACCAGCAGGAATGGCATCAAAGGACCAAGCACCTCCTGCCCAGCGAATCCCCCCCCGCTCATGAGCTTTCGCATAATCTTCGTAATATTTTTCCCGAAGAGTCTTTGCCTTCCCCCAGCATTTCAGCCGTTCCATTGGATATTTCATTCCACTCATCTGAATTCCTCCTAAAAAAGATCTTCTTCACGTATTATTTCAAGAAACGCCTCAACTCGCGTTTTAAATTGGCCGATTGGCACCGTAACATCGAATTCGAGGAACAGGGTTGGGATGCCATTGGTCTCTAGGTTTTCTTTGATGATTGGGATATCTAGCTCATGGGGATCGCAGAATTTTTGCTGAATCAAAATTGCTCCTTGGACATCATAGTCCTTTGCTAACTGTACAATGTGGTCAAGACGTGAATGTTCCGGCCAATCTTTACTCGGGCATGGCACACGTTTTACATAACGTTCAGCAATAGCTTCTAATGGGTCTCCATCTGCTTTCACTTCTCTTTCGAAATAGCGGCTACCAGTGCAGTGATCATCTATGACAAACGTTGCTCCTAGATCTTCAACCATTGCTACGAATTCGGTATCATCATCTTCAGATCCCAAAATCATTAGCCGCTCTCCAGGTTTCTCGAGGTTCCTAGTGGGGAGTTGCTGTAATAATGATTTCAAGGCAAGGTTGTGATCTTGTTTGTCCGTCATTTGACTTGTCACTACTAAAAACATGGCTTCTAAACCTGACAAAGGCGGATTTGGGGTTTTTCTGAGCTCATATACTTGCTGTAAAAGGCGCCGGTTAGTGTTCATGAGTTCTATTCCGCGTTTAAGATCCTTGTTGGTAATAGGTTGACCAGTCCACTCTTCAATGGATTTCTTGAATTGCCGCAACTCTGCTACTAAGTAAGGGATCGCTTGAGGGCTCTGGACATGCATTGGATGGGGCAAATAGTACCTATAGTCTATGGGAATGTGGAGATCCCAACTCGTAAAGGCCTGCCTGATATGGAGGCAGCTTTGAGCAATCATAATTCCATTAAGATAGTCGTAGCGGCCTTTCAGTCCTTGGGCGAGACAATCCCGACAGAACGGGCAGAACATCGCGAAAATATGGGGTTCGGTAACATCTTGCGGTTCATGGCTGCCCAAAATACGAACTGGGAGAATATTTGCAGCATAGAGGATTTCTTCGGGGACGTAAGTGCAGAAATAACCCATCACTTTGCCACCGGTCTGTTCTTTCCATGTTTTGGCGTATTGATGCCGAGTTTCATACCACTCTTTGAACTTTTCAAACATGCCATGTTCCTCCAATTATACAGATTCTATCTTTTCAAACACGTTTCTGTAAACCAATTTTTCCACAAAACACTTTCCTATACGTTTTAGATAGCTTATCACATAATAAAATCATAATTCCTTCATTAAAGTAATAAGACCACTTTTAATCATTCCTAGAGTTTTGAAGAACTCTAGCAAATCACTGGACGTCCAATCAACAGCTGTGTGCGCTATTTTGATCCCACGCGCTTTAAATTCTTCGAATAGTCTCTCTCCGAGATTTCTTCCCACTCCTTTCCCAGTTTGTGTTGGATGAACTCCCAAGATCTCTATCCATCCCCCTTTTTCAACACCAAAGAGCCAAGGATGGATCGCTCCAATCATAAATCCCACAACTTGCTCTTGAATTTCAGCTACAAGACAAATGCTCTCATCTTTGCCTAGATAGTGTTGTAGTTCAGATTTCCAAATATCTGGTCGATAATGGGTGGTAATTTCTTTATCGATGGCAATGACAGCGGATATATCCTTAACCTCCATCTTTCGGACAATAATGGATTCATCCGTTGAACTCATCTTGATCATCTCGTACTCTATTTCAGGTCCTCCGGCTCTAGTTTTGTTACCCGTATAATCTTTACCCGCTTCCCGATCCAATTCGGTGGTAAGTAGACACGCCCTGAATTGCCGCTTTGCTTCACTATTCGCTCGAGCATTTCATATCCATTAACCTTGAATTCTGCTGGTTGATCTTCAACAGGCTCAGTCACGCTTTTCATCTCGACTTACTCTCATAATGATAATTTTAATCAGATTTTTCGCAATTATAGGTTTAAATTATGCTTCTTTCTTTATTTGATACAATGTAAATACAAAGTATCAATAGCTTTAAAAAAGTTATGACGTCTGAAAGTTATCTTGGAATCGTTGGAAAATGTTGTTCACTGCATTCACGGCTTGGTGATATACGAAGGCAGCTTGTTTTGAATTAATTGTTATTTTGGAATTGGCTATGTAAATATTATGAGGTTGTATTTGGAGTTGGCAGATATAGAATATTTGTGATTTTTATATTTTGAAATCTGTGAAGTCCAGTGTAAAGACCAATTGGATATATTTCTGCTACATGTGAAATGAGTTAAAAAACCAAGTTGGAGTATGCTTAAAAATAGCCAAAGTTATAGGTTTACATCAAAATAGATTTATTAAGATCAATTTCATCGTTATTAAAGCAATATGAGATGTAGAACGATGAACAGTAGTTAAAAGGAATTACTGGAGTTAAAATGTTGCCACTCTTGGCGGTGGTTGTTTTTGGAATCAAAAGACAGTTTTCAAACAACTGCAAGGTATTGAATTGGTAGTACAGGCTACTCGGGAGGTGTAGTTTCAAATCCATCATATGAACTAGTGTGCTCAGGGACAACCAAGCATGCAGAAGTAGTGCAACTGACCTTTGATCGAAATCAGATAACTTTTTGTGAGATTTTGAAGGTTTTCTTTACAACTCATGACCCTACCACCCTCAACCGCCAGGGGACTACCTTGGGACCTTAGTACCGTTCTGTGATCTTCTATCATTACAAAAACAGCTCAAGATAGCCAGTGAGGTAATCGCAGAATTGGAGGAAGCTAATGTTTAGGAAAACCGATTGTTACGGAGGATGTATCTTTTAGTGCCTTTTACCCAGCTGAAGAGCACCATCAAGATTAACTATCACAAAAATCTCAATCAAGCTATTGCCAAATAGTCATTGTACCCAAGATTGTCAAATTTCGCTAGATATATTTCAACAAAATTATATAATGATTAATACGGAGCAATAAAACATTATTGGGTCAGAAACACTAGAAGTCAACTTATCTTGTGCCCTAAAGGATGACTGGAAATGGGATTCTTTGAATCAATCAACCAAACACTAGGTAAAGGACTAATCAAGGACTTTGATGATGTTGAAAATCAACAGGTTCGAATTCGATATGGGTTTGTAGCCGGATGGGTGTCTATTATTGTGATACTCAGTCTATTCATTGTAGAGATGGTTCTTGGATGGTTAGCCAGCTCGATCTCACTTGTGGCGTATGCCTTCCATCTTCTTTCCCAACTTGTTAATTCCATCATTTTAGTAGTGAGTTTCTGGGTAATGTCCCATCCGGCCACAGCCAAAACTCCTTACGGCCATGGACGGATGGAATATGTTGCGCCACTCATTATGTCGGTATTTTTCTTTGTTTCTGGGATCCAATTAGCTGAAAGTGCAATTCATCAGGTACTTGAACCTCATTCTATACATTATTGGTCAACCCTCCTATGGATCCTTGTAGTAGCCATTCTCATCAAAGAGTGGGTAGGGCAGTTTGTACGCTTCCTTGGTGAACGGGTAGAGTCCCATACGATACAGACTAATGCATTTCATCATCGTATAGATTCGATTCTGAACCTAACAGTTCTCGTGGGACTGATTGCAGAGCATCAGTTTCATAGACCGGAGCTAGATGGCTATGTCGGCCTTCTTGTCTCACTTTGGTTGTTGCATCTCAGTTATGATCATGGTCGGGAAGCCATCATCCCCCTCCTAGGAAAGGCGCCTAGCAAAAAGATGCTTCAAGAGATCCGAGAAACCGCAAAAACCGTTAAAGGAGTCCTAGATGTTCATGAAATCATTGTCCATGAGTATGGCTCCAAGTACTTTATTACTCTCCATGTCGAAGTTTCCGAAAAACACAATCCCGCCACTATGCATGGAATAATGGAACAATGTGAAGCTAAACTACAAAATAAGTATGGTGGCGAAATAATCTGTCATACAGACCCCCGTCTGGAACCATCTCCAAAGGTTCAAGCCATTGAAGAGCAGTTCAGAAAAATTGTGGAGCAATTCCCTCGTATAACCAGTTATCACTCCTTTCGGGTGATAGCCGAATCTTCAGAGGAAATCATTATTGCTGCTGATATCAATGCAGCCGAAGACGTCCCTGAGGCAGAATTCGAAGAGGTTTCTGAAGAATTGGAAAAGCAGGTAATAGTAGAGATACCAAATGTGGTCTATTGTAGTTTCTATGTAACGCCAATTTATGCTTATTAATGCTAATAAGTGAACGAAAAATATCATTTCACGTAGATTTCTTGATATGCGATAATAATACGGCTTACTAAGTTACGTAAACCTTCAATTTGGGTAGCAACATTCTCTCTAGGTGATTTATTTTCAATTAATGAGCGGATCCATTTCACCATCGGAATCAGCTCCGAAGAAAAGTTGTTGATGAGCTCTTCAAATGTGAGATTTACCAATAAAATAAGGGTCATATTATCCCTCCCTCCACGCGCTTCTAACACATCTATAGAAAATGCATATGATATACACTTCACACGAGTACCTTGTAAACTTATGTCAAAGGTGGTAATTTTTACATCCATTGTCTCTTCTACAAAGCCTGTAGCACTAAATGAACGATCAGAAAGATCCATTAGGAACTGAAAATTATCCTCTAACAATGGAGGCACGCTAATTGCTGGGATAGGACCCTCAAACT
Source organism: Candidatus Heimdallarchaeota archaeon (assembly GCA_046761065.1). Classification (GTDB taxonomy): domain Archaea; phylum Asgardarchaeota; class Wukongarchaeia; order Wukongarchaeales; family JBHIFL01; genus JBHIFL01. The sequence goes on along the minus strand of JBHIFL010000013.1, from coordinate 33,092 downwards.
GATCAAAATAGGAAAGGACAACTCCATAGGAATGATCATCTATCTGAGCAATTACGTCTTTATCAGAAAGTGAATTTGCCCGGCGCATCACGCGCTCTTTATCTATCCCAACGATTTCCTCTTTCCTGAACTTCTGGAATGGGAGTTCTGTTGTAGCGGCGTCACCAACAATTATTTCCGGAAAAAATATGAAAGGAACACCTATGATTTGTGATAATATAAGGATTCTTTATCCAAACATTCAATTCAGCCTTGTCCCCATTATCCTTAAAACTCTTTGTCAGTATGGTCCAAATCATTGGATATGTTGACTTAACTTGAACATGTGTGACATAAAAACGACCATTAAACTTCATTGGTGCTCGTTGCTATGTTTTTCCTTCATCGAATGAGTAAACAAAATTGAAAAGTTTGCTCTCGGGTTCTTGTTCGCTCTCTTCAGCTGTAATAGTTAATTCTCCCATGCCAGGATCGATTATCTCTACTTTAAGAATTTTCCATAAAATATCATTCCTCCTCTTTTGGCCTAAAGTCCCTTCTTTTATTGAAATTTTCTTACCATCAACAATGATTGTACAAGAGAAGTTTGTTTGAAACGTAAAATGCTCCTTCTGATTATTGATCGATCCATTAATGTGAATTTCCTGCTCTATTGAAAATTCATCTTCCATAAAGGAACTAGTATGGTTCATACTTTTTGAAATTAGTATACTGAACTTGTCAAATGATTTGGAATCTACTATCCAACCGTCCAGTATATCCATCTGCAAATTTCTCCATATGTCTGTAGAAATTTACATCTACTTGCTAATGAGATAGACCTTCTATAACGGGATCAAACAATCAGGGGGTTCCTAACCACCTTGTGCAATAGCAATATTGTAGTAATTCCCTGCTGTATAATAAAGATACTTTTTCTATAGGCTCGCACACATGTGCTACCTTCACTTACAAAATGAGGGTATTTTTTCCACTAGCGTTGGACATCTTCTGGGGGATTGCTCCTTTTTTCATGCACTATAAGGAGGAATGCTCATATTTGGAGAACACTGGATGACAAAAATATAATCGATACGGTCCTCAAGATCCCTCCAAGATAGTCAATTTTCTACGATGGCAAAATCTTGAAGATCTGATTTGTATTACTGTGTTATCAGTACAATTCTGCCCACCTCAGGCAATGAATTTAAAGCCCATATGAATGTAATATCAACTTATTGGTGAAAAGTATGACCACCCAAAAAGATATTCAAAACGCGTTACAGGAGCTTGGGTTACCGAAAAATGATCTATACGACCTCCCCACCTCGAGGAAGACCTTCCTGGATGGAACGCACTACCGAATTGAAATCTCTGGAGTAGAACGGTATCCTGTTCTAGAAGCTCTGGTGGATGAAGCTGAAAATCGAGATGTTCCCATTCATCGGCTCATTTGCACTGTGCAAGGTGCATCATGGCTCCCGAAAGATGAGTTAGAGGCATTTGCACACCTAGCTGCAGAGAAAAAAATGGAATGCATAATGACTCCAGGACCCCGAGCATTCTGGGATATTGGACGACAAGCCCTCACACCAGAGGGAATTATTTCAGGTATCAGATATCGCGGGATGAAGGGACTCATTCAGGTTATAGAAGATATGAAAAGATGTATTGATATTGGATTTAGGGGTTTCTTGGTAGTAGATGAAGGGCTTCTGAAGGTGTTAGTAGCCCTCCGAGAAAAGAATGAAATTATTCCCAGAGATACAGTTTTCAAAGTGAGTATCTTTGCGGGGCATGCCAATCCTGCAGGCGGCTTACTCCTTCAAGAGCTTGGAGCGGATACATTTAATCCAGTCGGTGACCTCACGTTGCCCCAATTGGCGGCCATTCGGCAAGCTGTGGACATCCCCATAGACATCCATATTGTTTTATTTAGCTCATTCGGGTCGTTCAATCGCCTCTACGAGGCACCGGAAATGACGCGGGTGACAAGTCCCTGTTACTTTAAAATAGAGCCAGGTTCTAGTGTCAGTGGTATGTATGTTCCATGGTTTGATAACTCCGAGTTCATTCGACGAAAAGTCGAATATGCAGAAAATCTAATACAACTTGTAGAAAAGAACTATCCGGAGGCTAAATTATCTGGGATGGGGCCCTCAGATCTTGCTATCCCTCGTGTTTGAGCTTGGAGGAAATCTGATGATTGACGATGCACTCACTGGTGTGAATCCTGCCCTAGTCACCCCATATACCGAAAACGATGAAGTGGATGAAACCGCATTCAGAAGGCTGATCCGATTTGTCATCGATACGTTAGGGGTAACTGGCATAGTGCCTACCGGAAGTACAGGGGAATTCACCTCACTGAGTTGGGAAGAGCAGCAAACGGTTATTCAAATAGCTATAGATGAGGCCAACAGCAAGGTTCCGGTTATCGCCTCAACAGGGACTACAGGAACCAAGCGGACGTTGGAAATGTCGCTATTTGCGAAAGACGCGGGAGCTGATGCGTGTCTACTTGTCACTCCTTTTTATTTGAAACCAGCTGAGCGGGGACTCTTCAAACACTTTTCAGAAATTGCCTCGAAGGTGGATTTCCCCATCGTCCTATACAATATTCCGCAGCTAACTGCCGTTAGCTTTCCTCGAACGATTGTCGAGGATCTAGCTGATGAACATAGCAACATCGTGGGCATAAAGGACTCTTCAGGAAATATCTCGTATATTATGGAGCTTCTTGAACGGGTCAAAACCTTGCGACCGGACTTCAAAATCCTTTGCGGGTTTGACGAGATCGCCTTGCCTGCGCTTGCGGCGGGAATCGACGGGCTGATTCTCGCATCTGCGAATTTTCTTGGAGATGAATGGATCCGAATCAAGAAAGCAATCGAACAAGGACGTTTAGGAGAGGCGCGCCGGCTCGAACTCGAGATACACAAGATTACACGATTTATCACGAAGACGGGCGCGGTAGGCACGAAGGTCGCTCTTAATTTTATGGGAATAGAGGTTGGCCAGCCTCGGCTGCCGTTAGAGATCGGTGGTAGTATATCTTATGAGATTCGAGAAGAGTTACGAATGGAATTAGAGCGCATTGGGAAGATCGAACCTCGCGTGGTAGAAGTGGAAATCACGCCTGAAAAGACGTTGCAAGAACGGTTTGGCGTGGTTGGTGTAACTCCTCCCGTGATCAAAGACTTTTCCTTAAAAGTCGGGGAAGCTCTATTCGGAACCGGGGCAGAGGTGGCCCATGTCGACCTCTTGCTTGGGTTAAGGTCTGGACCAGTTGGAGCAGCTATCGCAAAGAGCTTAGCCAGTCCGGTAAAAGGGCATGAGCCGCTTCTTGCAGTGACCCAGCCAAATGAGAAGGTCAAGCCGGAGACATTGATTGTTCCCACAGTTGCTGTACGAAATATGCGCCAAGCATCAATGATTTTTGGCCCCGCACAAGCAGCGGTAGCAGAAGCAGTGATACAGTCTGTAAAAGAAGGGTTTATCCCAAAAGAAGCAGTAGATGATCTTGCAATCATTGCGAATGTTTTTGTGCACCCTTCTGCAGTCGCGCGACGCCGAATTTATGTGAATAATCGAAAGGCGACCCTCCAAGCAATTCGCAAGGCGGTTGAGGGACGAGATTCGATCAATGACATTCTTAAAGCATCAGGGATGGCACGGCACCCCTTCAAAAATGAGCCATAGGTTCGGATCCAGCACTGACTAAAGTGGCGAATTTTTGGAAGTTCTTTTCTGTAGTCAAGAATCCCATTAAGAATCATTGTGAATGGTCTGCTTGAAATAATGGCTTAGGAAATGACTCTTCATGTATTTTCTTCACCGTTATAGTTCTTGTGATTCAGAAGACGATTAGTTAAAACTATTAAACATCTATTAGAAATACACCGAATCAATACGATATCGATCGTACTTCTTCATAAATCAATAAAACTAAAAAAAGCTCGTGGAGGCCTACTGATCGGACTCAAATCCGATAATAACAACTACTGACAATGTAACTGATGAAATATCTCTCATTGATCTTTACAAGTCTAAATTACCAAGGACATGCTCAGCATTTATTCTTTTAACCTCGGAATTGGCCGTCATCATGGATACGGAAACTAACACTGATGTAAGTTCTATTTTGGAGTTCATGAAAAAATGTTTTTTTAATAAAGGGAAATTACTTGGTTCCATTACATAATCATTTAGATCATTTCGGCGGGTGTTGGAAGTTATAGGAGACTATCAGGGAAGCTAATCCTGAAATGAAGATTTTAATAGTGGAAAAAACGAAAAAGCGATTACAGATATCCATTAACCACATCAAAAGAGTTAATAAAACCCTTAGCGGATTTGTTGGGAAGTTGGAACCGTTTTTTGTAGAAACATTTGAAATAATTGATCCGGATGAACCCATCCTGATCACTGGATTGGATATGTCAATGTAATATGAGTTAATCTCAACACCTAGGCACACAACTGCTCATGTTAGTCCGACTTTTTTCAAGAATAACAAACCAGAATTCATGTTTCTAGTAAAACAGCGGGTTCTACCTACATCCAACAAAACTCGTTACCTTGAGTACAATATACCCTCCTGATTTCAAGTTCAATTTGTACATGACAAATCTCGAAAAAATTATTGATTTAAAGTCCAATAACACAGGCTATGGCCATTTCGGCGTGGTAAAAGGCAAAGTAATGGTCGTACGAGCTTTGAGAGAAAATTGAGAATTTTCCTATTTTTTTCCGAGATTATGTGAAGGAAAAATTCACAGAAAGAACTGAAACAAAATATGTGGTCGAACAATTTATGGCTCAAGAGCTGAGAAAACGTATGGTTTTCCAAATTTAGATTTATATACGAATATGATTGTTGCTGTTATATTGGACAATTGGTGGACTTAGGACTGTGAAAACTAAAGTGAAACCGACTTGCCTTCTAGATAACGTTATCATTATGGTTATGCTATTACAGTGCTGAAACATCTGTTAATGGCTATATTCTAGTAGTATGTCGTCTTCTCGAGTTCGTGACATCCTTAACAGCTGTTTAAAACTTTATCTTGTCTTCCCTATGAAAAACATGATTTTCTTAATATATATCAAAAAGTCAGGACTTCTGCAAAATGTTTAAAAATTCCTGGAAAAAGGGCAGCAAGGATCATAACGATAGATATAAAATCCACAATAGAACACTGGCAAGCAATTTATAAGCATGTAAAGTGGTGTTTCAACGGTTTCTAAGTAGGAGGTATAAGAACTGGTCTCGGAACTAATTGGTTTAGGTGTCGGCCTTACAATGGGCCTTGTCGGTCTGGGCTGTGGGTATGGAATGGGTATAGCGTCATCAGCAGCGATTGCTGCTATAACGGAAAAACCCGAAATCTTTGGCAAAACGGTCCTGTATGTGGTCTTTATTGAAGCGATTGCCATATATGGGCTGATCGTAAGCATTATCTTGACTGGTACATTAGGTTGATTGGCCAAGTTAACGCATGTGACATCTAGAAACCTCTTTTGAGAATATTATATATAATAATATAGGGATTCGATTACAAAGAGCTTCGGGTATGACGGGTTTCTTCGGAGGTGTCTTAAGACCTTTTATTAAGGATTATTCAATGACGACACTCTAAGATCCCTCTCATTAGTCTCACAAGTCCGTTTTGGAAGATCAATCAAAGAATTTCTGATCTTGAACCCATATGGAGAAGGCGACCATAATGGTTGGATTTCCTCGTCCTCTGAAAATGCAAGTCATGAAGGTGACCGCACACAAAAATCATGAGAGAGCTTTGCTCAAAGCCCTTCAAAATACGAATGCGGTGGAATTTATCGATGTTGAGTTGAAGGAAACGTATGGGCGAATCCAGCCAACTGACGAAGAGCAAGAAATCTTCTCATTGGTTCGAAACGTGGCTGGACTTATCGAATTCCTTGGAATCCGAGCTCCGTTGATGTTTCCTCCCAACAAGCAAGTACAAATTGATGATAATAAGCTTATACAAGTCCTAGACTACTGTCATGGCATAGTGGAGAATGTTGAACCCCCAGTGGCCAAGATTCGAGATGAGGTGGCGGATCTCGAATCCAAGCATGAAGACCTCCAAAATACACTACGTCTCGCTAAACTAATGTCCGCAATGCCAGAAATGTTCTTCGAAGACATCGGAGAAGGTCCTTTCATCTACATCACCGCTGGAACTATGAAATTTAAAGATACTCAGCAGTTCACATGGCAGTTAAAGGAAGCTACCGATGAAAAATTCCTTTTCTTTGAGAAATATGTTGGTGAAGGAGATAGCGTCATAGTTATTGCCGTGCCTAATGAGCTACAGAGCATGGTCGATCATATCCTATCTTCTTTTGGGTTTAATAAGCTCTCTATCCCTCCAGATATCAAAGGAAGGGCGCCAGAGATCATCGAACAAACCCAACAACAAATAGACCGAATTGAGGGTAAACTGAAGGAATTAAGGGATCAGCGGGAACAGCTCGCCCAAACCTATCAAACGCAACTTCTAGCAGCCCACGAAGCACTTCTGGTAGAAGAAGGTAAAATTGAAGCTAAACAGAACTTTCGAGCGACTGAAACCTCGATAGGCCTCTGGGCATGGATTTCCGAGCAGGACATTGAACGAGTGGTGGAGGTTATTAATGAAGTTACGAACAATGAAGCCATGATCCGTGTAGCCGATCCTGAACTCCCTGAGGAAGCCTATCCGACGCGACTCGAGAACGGGACTTTAGTTAAACCTCTTGAAGAGCTCACAAAGAGTTACGGAGCTCCAGGTTATCACGAGCTAGATCCTTCCATCTTCATGGCCCTAATCTTTCCAATTATCTTTGGGCTCATGTTTGCAGATATAGGACACGGATTTTTGCTCTTTTTGATGGGATTGGCAGGTGTCATTGCTAAAAAACGTAGTGGTATCCCTCCTGTGCAAGAAGGTATGATGGATGAGCTGAAGACTTATTTCAAGAAGGGAGGTTGGCTTTTGATCTTCTGTGGTCTTTGCTCGATCTTATTTGGATTCGTATTTGGGAGCTTTTTTGGGATGGAAGAATTTGAATGGAAACATTTCGAGTTTGGACCTCTTTGGTTTAGTCCAGCTTGGGAAACCAACGCTGAGCACCTGAAAGACGCGCTCGGGGGCCCATATCTAGGAATTTCAGGAACTATCTTGATGCTTGAGTTGTCAATATTGGTTGGAATGATTCATATCACGTTAGGCCTTCTTCTTAAGACTTACATAACGGTCAAAGAAGGAAAACGACTGGAAGCTCTGACTTTCCCAGTCATGTTGATCATCTTCTACTTCTCGGGCTTCCTCTTGGTCTTCACATATGATCTTAATCCTCTAAACTGGATGAAAATGACACAAAGAGAATTGACTTTCGGGTTACTCCCGAAAATTACCCCGTCTATGCCCCCAGCCCTTCTCTTATTCCTGGGAGGATTTCTTACGCCTCTTCTCATTATGCTATTATCGATGATGAAGCTGCATGGGATCGAGGGGATGTCAGAGGTATTCGATTTCGCGCTTAGTTTAATCAGCCATACACTAAGCTATGCGCGTATCCTTGCTATACTCAAAGTTCATGCGATCCTTTCAGGGCTGTTTCTGGTAAAGATGCCCGCTTTACTTCCCATTCCAGGTATTCATCACATTAATACGGCTCTGGGACCGTTGGAAGCTGTAGGTATTGTAGGTATTATAGTTCAGTGTTTGATAATCATGACCTTGGAAAATCTAATCAGTTTTCTACAGACCTTACGACTTAATTGGGTCGAATTCTTCAGTAAATGGTTTGAAGGGCGCGGACATCTGTTCAAACCATTTGGTTACGCTCGAAGATTCACTAAATCATTATAATGGAAGGTATCGCGAATGATTAACAAAACGTAAGCGGAGGCGATCTGATGGTTGGTAAAGCCGCAGGCTACGCCGCTGTGAACGTAAAGATTCGGGCGATGAAGGCAAAACTGCTTGGACTCTCAGATTATGATCGTATTATCCAAGCAGATAACCTTGTAGAAGGAATCCGAACGATCATCGGCCTAGTTATGCCCTCAAAACTTGCTGAAGAACTTACATTTTTGTTAAGTAGTGGTGAAAAGGTGGCAATAGCAGACTTCGACAAAGCGCTAACTCAAAGCTTTACAGCGGTCCACTCCAAGCTGGTGGAAATGTGTCCGGAGGATACCCAAGAGTTTCTTGGACTTTACTTAAAAAAGATCAAATTTGATAATCTGAAAATAATAATAAAAGCCATTCACCGAGGACTTCCCCCCAATCAAATCCGGAGGCTCCTTCTATCATCAATTTCAGGTGAAACCGAAGAACTTCTGGAATTGATTGCGCTCGACTCAATTGCGCAATTGAAAGATGCGTTTCAGGATGAACTCGCCAAAAAAGCGGTTCTTGAGGCGTTTGAAGAATACAAGGCAACAAACAGCACACTTCCCCTCGAACTCGCCATGGATCGAGTGCTCTATACACATTGGTGGGATACTATCGCTTCCTTAGCTAAATCAGACCGTAAATGGGCTTATAGCCTTATTGGAATGAAAATAGATCTTCAAAACCTCTTGTTTGTCTTACGGGGCATACAGATGGGTCTAGACTCGTCAACGTTGAAAAAATTCATAATACCAGTAACTTACCAGCTCAAGAAAAACCTAGAACGCGCTGTGGAAGCCAAAACGCAGCTTGAAGCAATTCGATTCTTTGCTGTCCATGCCTATGAGAAACTCATAACTTCAATTAGGGAGATTATCGAAGAAAATCGGTCTCTAGTTGAGATTGAGCATCTCACGGAAGGATTTTTGGCACGTGAGAATGCTCGGGTATTCGTGAGCTATCCATTTCACATTGGAACAGTCTTGGCATTTTTGAATCTATTACAAACCGAGTACAAGAATTTAAGGACCATTCTTGTAGGAAGAGCAGAAGGCGTTACTTCTGGTAAAATTCGTGAGTCTCTAATTTTTGTTAGATAAGTGTGATCCATGAGTACTTAGTTTTTGAGAGTTGAGTATGACCTATAGGCGGGAATCAGTCAGATCGGGAAGAGTTCTTTGTCGTTGGGATGACCTCATACTCACAGTTGGGGCATATTGTGACATCACTTGCGAAAGATTGTTTGCACATAGGGCAACGTTGTTTACCTAATTTTTCGAGCGCCATTTGCTCCCAATTTATGGCCATGAGATATAAAAAGACGATTCCTAATACTAGCCCAACCAATCCTCCTAGAACTGCACCAAAAAGAGCTAAGAGGGAGCTCACTCTTCGACCTAGAAATAGACCGAGAAAGAGCAATCCAAGGACCGGAACAATTATCATGAAACTAGCAACTATAAAATATCGTATTTTCTCGCCTCTAGAGGGCCGCCAACCTGTTGTCAAGGTATATACCTTCTTCTGTTGTCGATTAAGTCTCCTAAGTGCTTTCACTCCTCTGTCCTTCGACGATATCCGCAATGAGGGCATTCCTCTAGATCTATGGGGATCCCTCGAAGACACTCCGGGCATAGGTTTTTTCCAATTTTGGTAACAGTCTTTTTGTCAAGTCTTTCTATAGTCTTGTAGATAGTATATACACCCAGAATAAAGCCAAGCATAGCTCCAACGATAATTCCGAGAGTATCAAAAGGAGCACCGAGTTTTTGGCCAAGTGCTTGCCCGAGAAATAGACCAACTAACGTCAATACAACCATTTCACTTGCTAGTGCGAAATAATGACCAGTTCCCTCAGCAGAAGTTTCTCTCTTGGCCACAAGGTGCCTCTCCTGTCTAACCAAATAATTTTTTATAACAAGACTGTGATATAAATTGATCTAAAATTTCTTTGGTCCGAATAAGTTGATATTCGTATTTCAAAATGAAATAACTGTCTGTATTTATAGGGGTGAAGGGAAGTATTTGTCGTGTTATAATGGGCAAAAGGGGATTGCTGCTGAATATAATGTGGCCAAGGATATTCCAACGGCTCAAAAAATAGTGACAGGGGATGATAATCGATCACAATTATTCCATAGGATAATTATGGTCTAATTTGCTTGAGAGATGACCACTACTAGACTGTAAAGAGGTATAAAATCTATTACAGTGGTTGTTATTGAAAATTACGTCTAATAAAGGTAGAGCCACACCTTTTGTTGCTAAATGTGCAAAAGATGTATATTGTCATTTGGACCAAAAGGTGTCCTCGAATATCCCCCTACTCTCTGGTAATCCGTTCATATTTTCTTTAAATGTTCTTTAAGGCTATTTATTGGGCTTAGATTGAGGTGTAGGCCAAGATCTTCCTCTGAAATTCCAAGACAAAGGCCTATCAGTTGTGTTAAATATATCACGGGGAAATTAAATTCTTCTTTTCGATGTCTTGCTATCATCTCTTGTTTCCCGTCGAACTGTTTATGGCAGGTCGGACAAATAGTGACAAGACCATTGAAATCCCACTTTGGCAGGATCTGGAGTTTGTTCCCCGTCATTTCCACGGCCAACTTCTCGTCCATCAAGAGCGTGGGGCCACCACAGCAGTCTAGTCGTTCGGGGTAGTCTCCTGTGGCAATTTGTAAGCCTTCCATAATCTGTTCCATTTTCCAAGGATTCTCAGCATGATCAGCTTTTGGCAACGAACTTGGTCTAATCGCGTGACAACCGTAGTGAGTGGCAAATCGTACCCCCTCTATCGTGGCCACCTGGTGGTTCTGCAGAGTCTCAATTCCAATGTCATCATGCAACACTTGTAAAATATGCTTCACTCGGGTGGGTTGCCATTCCAGGTTTTCAACCTTCAGCACCTGATCCACTCTCTCCCGCAAATCTGCATTCTCACTCAGGATGTGATTCGCTTCTTCGAGCGATAGGGAACACCCAGTACAGGGCACACAAAGCTCGATTCCGAGCTCAGCTCCCTTTGCGAGAATCCGTCCGGCCAAAGTCAGCCAAGCAAATGAATTGATGTTCCTGATTGGATGTCCACAGCAGGTCTGAACTGGGAAATACTCCCAAGATATTCCAAGTTCATCGAGAATTCTAGTGGTTGATAACTCGTAAGCATATTGTTCTATCTGGATCACGCACCCCAGATAGAGCCCATACTTTGTCTCAGGCATCTTTGTCCTTCTTCTCCTTAACGAGTTTTGTAGCGTCCATCTCTTTTTGAAATAGCTCCACATTCTTGAGTTCTATAGTTGGTAGTCCGAGTACCTCCCGGTCAAAGAATTCCATTTCCCGAGACATGATTTCAGCAGTGTCTCCAATCATTCCCCGCCCGTAAATTTTCTTGGTGATGAGTTTAAATCCTTTTGGCACGTCAACTCTCTCAATATATGCGATATTTCGTAGCGCGATAATTAGATCTGATGGGGCAACACTTTGAGGACAACGCTCCTTGCATGTCAGGCACTGCGCGCATTGCCATATTTCCTGACCCTTAACGAGATCCTCCACAAAGCCCATTCGGGTTAGACTTACGATTTTATGGGGTGCGAACTCGGGGTAAATCTTTGAAACCGGGCAACCCGACGTACATTTCATGCATTCGTAACAAGATTGGGGATCATGGTCACCCACGATCCCTCTCACTTTCGCTAGTAACTCTCTGCTTTTAAGCTTCGAAAGAAACACGATTTCCATGTTATTCACTCACTGTAATCTTTTTTAGTGTTAGCGGAGATGGACCTAAAGCGCGAATATGGTCCACCATTTCCCTCACTTCTTCAACAAAGGTGTTACTCATTGCAGAGCTCAGAAAGCGTAAGCGAAGTCGTTCTGATCCGAATCCTATCTCATCTAAGAGATTTTGAACAAATTTTACGCGATTTTCAGCTTTAAAGTTTCCATCGAGATAGTGACAAGAGCCTAGGAGACATCCCGTAACCAAGACCCCGTCTGCTCCATACTCAAAGGCTTTCAAGATGTAGAGCGCGTCAACTTTGCCGGAACAAGGGACTTTGACAATCTCCGCATTGGAAGGATACTCCATTCGCGCTAAACCGGCACCATCCGCCGCCGCATAGCTACACCATTTACAGCAAAAGATGACTACGCGTGGTTCGAATTCTGAAGGCACTATAAAGCAGCCTCCTGAAGTAGTCCTCTCAACTGTGCAACAAGTTCGTCATCAGCATAATGATGCAATTGGAGCGCGCCAGTTGGGCACTCAGCGGTGCAGATACCGCAACCCTTGCACTTTGCGGTAATCAACTCCGCCCTCAAATCCTCTCTTTGGGTAATGGCCTTGAATGGGCAGACATCGACACAAACACCACATCCGGAGCAGAGTTCAATGTTCAGGTGGGGAACAACCCAATCCTGTTTGACAATTTTCTTATCAAGAAGCTGTATTGCCTTGCTGGCGGCGGCGCTCGCCTGCGAAACCGAGTCGGCTATGTCCACGGGCCCTCTGCAGCAACCTGCGATAAAAATGCCACTGGAAACTGATTCGACTGGTCCCAGTTTGGCATGCCGCTCTGAGAAAAAACCATCGGCGCCTACGGGCGTCCCAAAGATTTTTGATAACTCCATAGTTCCTGGGGTCGGCTCCAAAGCCATCTGGAGGACGATCATGTCTGGCTCGATCCGAAGCATTTTATTGAGGGTAGCATCAAAGACATCAAAGTATAACTGCCCTTCAGGTGTCCGACGAATGTCCGAGGGAGTTCCACGAATAAAATGGACATTCATACCTCGTACAGTGCGATAGAACTCTTCAAAGCCCTTGCCGAACGCTCTTAAATCTCGGAAGCATACTATGATTTCTAGATCCTCTCCTAACTTCTCCTTAAGGAGGGCGACATTCTTTAACGCAGACATGCAACAATATCTGCTACAGTATTCTTTGTGATTCTGATCTCGACTTCCCACGCAGTTAATGATTGCAATCGATTTCGGGGTTTCTCCATTCTCTAAAACCACTTTTCCACCAGTCGGCCCCATCCCGTATAAGATTCGCTCAAGTTCAAGGTTTGTTCGAATATTGGGGTAGATTCCATGCCTGTAACTCACAATCTTGGCAGGGTCATAAAGTTCATAGCCTGTCGCAAGAATGATGGTGCCAACAGTGACGGTAATTTCTTCCGGTTGCATGTCATAGTGAATAGCTCCTCTTGGACACTTTTCCGCGCACTTTCCACAATCTTCACAGTGCTTTTTGTCAATGACGAAAACTCGAGGAACTGCTTGTGCGAACGGAAGATAAACCGTTTTTCGCATACTAAGACCTACATTAAATTCGTCTAGGACTTCCACGTTACATTCCCGCGCGCACCTACCGCATGCAGTGCATTCCTCCTCATCCACATAGCGAGGGGTTCGTGCAATCGTGACTTCGAACTTACCAATACTTCCCTCCACATTCTTGACTTCCGACAAGGTGAAAAGTTCAATATTCTGGTGATCTGCCGCTTTTCCCATTAATGGGGTCAATATGCACGAACTGCAATCCAGGGTAGGGAACGTCTTATCCAGTTGGGCCATTTTTCCTCCAATAGAAGGTTTTCTCTCAACTAAGTAGACTTTATGGCCAGCTTCTGCGACATCTAATGCAGCCTGAATACCGGCAACTCCGGCTCCCACGACGAGCACCGCTTGTTCTATCTCGATCTCTTTCGCTTCAAAGGGTCGTAACCTAGCTGATTTTTCAATGGCCGCACGAATAATGTGTTCGGCCTTCTCCGTTGCTTTGTCCGACTCTTTCGTCACCCAGGAGACTTGTTCGCGGATATTCGCGATTTCCAATAACCAAGGATTTAACTCGGCGTCTTCAAGCGTTTTCATAAACGTTTTCTCATGCATAGCTGGAGAACATGCGGCCACGACCACTCGATTTACCCCTTTCTTTTTGATGGCGCTTCGAATGAGTTCTTGGCCGAATTTTGAGCACATATAGGTATAATCTCGAGTTACTATCACGTTGGGGAGCGATTTGACGACTTGCACCACCGATTTGCAATCAACCACTCCTCCTATATTCTCACCACAGTGACAAACGAACACTCCAATTTTAACATCTTTTGGTGGGCCTTCATCCATGGAAATCGCTTCCTTCTATTTCTTTTTTGAGTATATCTTTATCTTTTGTCATCCCAAACCAAATTAATCTGTAGAAAATCAGCAATATGACCTCGAAGCGTTTCGCAGGATAACTTTTGAATGAGGTCGAACAACTTAAATCTTTGTGGATTTCCTGCAATTAATACTTCATGTCCTGAAAAAGCTTCATGTATAAAGGGCTTCATGAATAATATGCCCTTTAATATGAATCGTTTTCAGAGATCATCTTTCTGAAATAAAGTCTTTCAATTTTCATCTGAGTAAAGCAGGAGAAATTAATATTTCAATTGGACTGAATTATTCGAGCTCTCAACTTTCATTGGGCTCGCCGCGCGAGAACCCTTACAGAGAGGGCAAAAAAGCACAGGGTGTAGCCAAGGGAAATAATGAATGCCAATACTGGAGGTAAGACTTCATACTGACCAATCAGGCAATACCGGAGTGCATCAACAACGCACGTCAGGGGAAGAATATATGCACTAGGCCGTATAAAGCTAGGGAGCGAATGAACCGAAATAAAGACTCCACACAAGAAGATCATTGGAAACCGAAAAAAGTTTGACAACGTTTGTGCTTCGAAGACCTCCTTTACCATACTCGCAATTGATGCACCGAACGCCGAAAATTCAAGGGCTGAAAGAATTAAGACAGCAATAAGAATGAAAGGATCGGTTATTACGGTGCTGAGGAAAAAAATTGAAAAAAGAACCATCACAACTCCATTTATCATCCCAAAAAGGGTTCCTCCAAGGATTTTTCCCAAGATTATTCCTTCTACCGAGATCGGGGCAAGGAGGAGGCGTTCTAGCGATCCAATTCGTTTCTCAAAGGTGATGACAATTGCACACATCGAAGTTGTTCCAAAGAGGACTGACATTCCCACCAGCCCCGGAATCATATCCCGGATGCCCGAAGGATTCCTTATCGAGAAAGCTAGAACTAGCGCAGCTGGAAACAAGATTCCCCAGCTAATATTTGGGGGTTTGAAGTAGTATGTTTTAATATCTTTCATAACAATATATGGGACCTTTGTTAAATCTTCAATCCAAGCCATCGCTCTTTCACTTTTTTTGTTTTTTATCTGCTATCATCTCTTCTGGGGTTAACCCTGTTATACGGGCAAAGGCATCCTCAAGGGTCGGGTTTATCGTATTAATTGCTTGGATTTCCAGTTCGTGATCTTTAATGAAACTACTTATGAATGTTAAGACCGGTGTAAGCTTGTCTGTCAAGATTCTCAGGCGGTCGTGGCTCGTTGTAACACTTCCAAGACCTCTTTTCTCCAGCTCTTCCTTCAGTTGATCCGCACCGTGATCGAGCACCATTTTTAGAATGGTCCTGGTCTGGTTGCGTGCCTTGAGTTTCTCTGGGGTATCAATTGTAATGATTCGTCCTTTATTTATTATTGCAACCCTGTCACATAGTTGATCTGCTTCCTCGATATAATGAGTAGTTAAGAAGATTGTCACCTCTTGCTCTTTCAAAGTCGTGATAAGTCGTCGGATGAAGCGTGTGCTTTGTACATCCAATCCTACCGTCGGTTCATCAAGAAAAAGGAGGTGGGGCTCATGGATAAGGCCAGCAGCAATTGTCAGGCGCCGCTTCAATCCTTTAGAAAGAATTTCAAAGCGTTTATGGCAATGTTCATCCAAATCAAACATGTCCAATAACTTGTGAGCTTTTTGAACACGTTTTTCGCGAGGGACCCCATATAATTGTGCCATAAATATCAAATTATCCCAAACAGTGAGTTCGTTGTATAGATTGGATCGCTCTGGGACTAATCCTATGAATTTCCGTACAATTCGTGAATCATGAATCACATCATGCCCTTCCACGGTGGCGGTGCCATTATCTGGTTTCAATAAGCAGGCCAACATCTTGATCGTAGTCGTTTTTCCTGCCCCGTTGGGTCCTAAAAATCCAAAAATTTCTCCTTTTTTGACGTTGAAGCTTATTCTGTCTACGGCTCGAAGTTTCCCGTAAAATTTGGTGAGATCAGAAACTTCAATGGCAATAGTCATGTTAATCCCGCCAAAAATATCTTTAATTCATTGATCATAGCCTTTTGCATTTTCTCATTCATACAAAAGAAAAACTGTATTATAGATCGGAAGATTCAATATTCAATCATGTTCAGCGTCAAATTGAGGTAAATCATATGGTTCAATGCACTAGATGTGGTATTTGGGCATGTCGGACTGGAGAGCTAGACAAACTCCCAACTCAAGGATTTTGCCCTATGCGAATCCACGAAGATGTTCTAACAGAAGCTAGAGAAATCTACAATGATCCAGACATCAGAAAGTTTTCGCAGGTTGCTGCAAGAGTAGAGGCGACCGGTTACTGCAAATGGTCTCGGATTGAAGAGACCATGGAATTTGCCCGCCGTTTAGGTGTTCGAAAGCTTGGAATTGCTTGTTGTATCGGCTTAAGACGCGAAGCCGCAATTCTGGCAAAAATATTCGAAGCAAACGGATTTGAAATTGCGTCGATTTTGTGTAAAAGTGGCAGCTTTCCTAAGGAGGATATTGGTTTAAAAGATAATGAGAAAATACAGCCTAGCAATTATGAGACTGTTTGTAATCCTGTGGGGCAAGCCATGGTCTTAAATGCAGAAAAAACTGGCTTAAATGTAATCGTCGGCCTCTGTGTAGGTCATGATTCGTTATTCATCAAACATTCTAAGGCGCCTGTGACCTGCTTGGTCGTTAAAGATCGAGTTCTTGCGCATAATCCTGTTGCAGCACTATATACAGCTTCAAGCTACTACAAAAAAAGCTCTATGAAGCACACAAATAAAATAAATAATTAATGAAGATGTTGGAATCAAGGAATCTAAATTTTTGTAGAATGACTAGGAATTGTCCGTTCGAAGGCAATTCAGGCAACATTTCGGTGAATATCAATTGTTGTATCGGTGGTTTATTTCGATTCCCACCGACTTCGCATGAAACTCTCTCGCCGCTTTACGATGATTCGTCAATCCCCACTTCCAAGATCATACACTACTTCACCTGGTTTAACCTCCGCCATAGTAAGCATCTTCCGAACTGTACTCTTGGAGGTCGGTGCCCAAGGCGCTCCAAAAAAATTCCCGAGAAATAAGCAAAAAATTACGACTATTAAAACAAATATGAGAACCAAAAAAAAGTTCATCAATATTCCTCTATCCGCCAGTTTAACCGCCTTATTATCAATTTATCTTTACCTATTAATAATTAGTACGCGAAATATGCGATTTTTTAGAGATTATTAATGTAAAGATCATCTAACGCAGAAATTATGAAGGGGTTATTCCATTCTCGGTTATAAGATTCTGAGTGACTTTCGGATGCAAGAGAAATGTGGAATCGACGAGCCAAAGCCTCTCCTGCGGGTCTGATTGCTCTCTTTGAGGATGTTTTTCGAAGTTGGAAGGATTCCTTAGGCGCAAAAATGGTAATTGCAACCTTCATCAACTTGGTAAATCGGGATATCATTGAACTAGTATTCAAGAAACAAAGGAAATTTCTTGGTCGAGTTTCATTAACCGAATTGGTTGTCCATCAAAAGCGGGAGCTCCCTCAAGAGGCCCTTGAGCGCCGAGTTGCATTGCATCTTTCCGGCCCAAATGTTCGGGTAAGGGATATCATCCTAAATTTCTGGGATTCGCCTGTACCAAATCCCTATCAGGTGATCGAAAGGTGGGTGAAGGATGATCTGGTTAGATATGGCCTTATGGAGAAAATTGAAGAGAAAGTTCACCTTTGTACAAAGGTCGAATACAAAGCAATTCCTATCGTCGCGTTTCCACTCCAATCAAAAGCTTTAGAGCTGAAAAACCAGATTGAGCAATTTCAAAAGCAACACCCTCAAAAATTTAAGCAGCTCAGATTTGAGGTTAATATCAGTTTAGAGCTCAGAAGGCGGTATCCATTCCGGAAAGGGTTCTAAGATAGAAATGAGACCATATCTATCAATCCGGTTTCTGTTTACCTAGATGTTTTTGTTGTCCAACCTCATAAACTTCATGTATCCAGTTCGTGAGCTGCTCATCAAGATCATCTTCTGACTCGATTCGGAAATAATGGCCAAACGCGCGTGGAGCATACTTCTCGATCTTCCAGAACCTAGGATGGTTATGTCTTCGAGTGAACCAGAAAGAGCCCACAAGGTATGATTTCCGTGGCATAATTCCTGCGAACCGTACACGTACCTGAAATGCAATTCGGGTCTTTTGTGGGATGATCCTCACCGGGCCAATGGACTGCACAAGGTTAACAAACTTCTTGTATAATTCAAATACATGCGGCTCAGAGTGAGAGAACAACGCTTTCAATTCAAACTTCCCGCAGGAGTGAGCCATATTCTTTGTTACGAACCGCTCACCACACTTTGGACATTGCCACATCCCTTCAAATTCGGGTTCCATATAGGGCTCCTCAACGCTCTCTCTTAGATTGTTAGTTTGTATTTATTTCATAAATAACATTTATCAGGGCACTTAAGGGCGTCTTAAGTAGTCATCCATACTTTACGAGACATCAACCATAAATTTTAAACTGTTTATTGATTCATAGAGACCTAAAACTGTTTAAGATCCCGTGCAAACGTAAAACTTAGTATAATTAAATAGAAAAATTACAATGGATGATGAGTGGAATGGTAATTCAAATAACAGATGATGCTCTGAATTATACAAAAGAATTATTCCAAAAGATGGAGAACGAAGTTGAATTAATCGTATTTACGACCCAAAATCACTGCTTGTTTTGCAACGAACTCAGTGAACTGATTGCCACAGTAGCAGATTTATCCTCTAAGATTAAAGTCACTCATTATGTTCGTGAGACCGATACGGCTGAGGCAAAGAAGTATAGAATTGACAAACACCCCGCAATCGTTGTTCGTGGTAAAAACGACTTCAATGTCCGATTTTTTGGGTTACCGGGAGGGCTTGAATATGGGTCCTTCATTGAGACGATTGTAGATGTGTCAACAGGAAACCCAGAGTTACAAGAAGCAACAATCGAGAAGATTTCCCAGATTACTGAACCCGTTCATATGCAAGTTTTCGTTACACCGATGTGTCCCTATTGTCCACAGCAAGTGCGTTTGGTGCACAAATTGGCAATAATCAATCCAAACATTACTGGGGACATGGTTGAAGCCATGGAGTTTCAGGAGTTAGCTGCGGAATATGATGTATTAGGTGTCCCAAAAACAGTGATCAACGAAGAGCTTCACCTTGAAGGTGCTATCCCCGAACCAATGTTTGTAAATAAAATATTAGAATTTCTTGAGAAGAAAGATAAGTGAGCTACCTCCTTACTTAATCTCTTGGAAACGCTTCCATTGTTGTCGGAAGGAACCCTCAAGAATTTTTACTAAGTCTCTGTAAGAATACCTACTCCGCAATCTTAAACACAGATAGATTGTAAAAAGGACTTATATGGAAAGTTAAATGAGAGCAATTCCACGATGCGATCAGAATTGTCGCTTAACCTGCAAACAATGTCAGAGTTGCCTTCATAACTGTCCAACAAACACTATACAGTTTGAAGATGGATTCCCTGTGATTGATCCAGAACAATGTCAAGGCATGAGTTGCTTGATTTGTGTAGAGTCCTGTCCTGAAAATGCGTTGAAAGTCGTATTAAACGACTATGAGGAGTAAATAATGGAATAACAGCACCAAGTAATGTTGGATGTATCATTAATAACTTAAAACACTAACAATAATTATAGGAGATGGTATGTTGAGACCTCACTATCCGGTTCAAAGGAAAAAGCAGAGTCAAAGGGGCAAAGGAGTAACTTCACTAGTTATTCTATTAGTGACAACCGTAATCTTCCTAGCTGGTTGCATAGGCCAGGAAGAGGACGAAACAACTACCACACCTATAGTCGAGAAGGTACGTCTAGCCTATTTACGTGGAGATCTGCACCATTTAGCCTTTTTTGTGGCACTTGATCAAGGGTGGTACGAAGAAGTGGGGTTAGATGTTGAAACCCCCGAATTTGAGAACGGCATGCAAGAGATGTTAGGTTTTGGTGCTGGAGCCGTAGACATCGGATATCTTGGTATCGCACCATCCCTTGTCCAATACCTAAATGCCCAAATAGATATTACTGCCGTAACAGGAGTCAATCAGGAAGGATCGGCTATAATTGTTAGAACCGATCCCAACATTCAATCTATAGCCGATTTAGCCGGAAAAAAGTTCGCTATTCCTGGAATCGGTACCGTTCAACACTTTCTTGCCCTAATGGCTTTAGAACAGCACGGACTGAGCAGAAAGGATTTGTCTGATGGTAACTTTATAGAAACCTCCGTCATTAACATGGAACCCGCCTTACAGAAAGGAAGCCTGAGTGGAGGGATTGATGCGTTCATTGCCTGGGAACCCTTCGACGCAAAGGCTGTTGGGAATGGAGTCGGTCGTTATTTGATCAGATCCCGAGAAATCTGGCCACATCATCCCTGCTGTGTTATAGCCGTGCGCACCCAATTTCTGGAAGCCCACCCAGAGGTGGTGCAAAAGGTGGTGACCATCCATGCAAAAGCAACAAACTGGATACTTGAGCACCCGGGTGAAGCCGCTTCAATCTTCCGAAAATTTGCGGATCTCCCCCAAGAAGTTGTTGAATTAGCCATGGAGAACATTGAATTCATAAAAGTGCCTGATATTCAAGGAATCCGGCAATATCTGGAGAAATTGATCGAATATGGAGTTATCACTGAGGGAAATGTACCTGCAGATATTGATACATTCCTAGCGCAATTTATTAACGAGGTATTTCTAGAAGAGGCGCTGAAAACCTATCCATAGATTAGGGCCTGTGAATTCGGTGTCTTATCCACGAATATCAGCTAATCGGGTTTTCCCGATCTTTTCAGTACTACTATTTTTATTGATATGGCAGATTTTTGCCACCATCTACTCTGTTCGGTACCTCCCTAGCCCTATAAACGTGATACGTGCCTTCATCACGCTAACATACATCGGAGACATTCAGGGGCATACCCTCCTCGAACATTCTTTGTACAGTCTTTGGAGGGTCTTGTTAGGGGTATGTTTAGCGACTATTATCGGAATTCCTCTGGGTTTAGCTGCAGGGTGGTCTCGTCGGTTTAATTGGTTTGTAATGCCAATTCTTGATAGTATCCGTCCGATTCCTCCACTTGCGTGGATCCCCTTTGCGATTGCGGTGTTCGGACTCGGTCTTAAATCTCATGTGTTCATCATCTTCTTGGGGGCTTTTTTTCCGATTCTAACAAACACCACGAGCTCTGTCCGTGCCACAGAGAAGACCTACGTGGATGTTGCTGTGTTGTTTGGGGCAACATCAATGCAAATGCTCCGAAAAGTGGTCTTTCCACGGTCAATACCTGATATCTTAACGGGCTTGCGAATCGGAATTGGGATTGGCTGGATGTGTTTGGTCGCTTCTGAAATGATCGGATTGCTTCGTCCTGTCGGCTTAGGCTATCTGATTCAATCAATGGTCACATTCGGCCGGATGGGTGATGCCTTTGCTGGGATGATCACCATCGGACTAATTGGATATCTCATGAATGCTATCATCCTGAAAACCGAAAAGTACCTCCTTGTCTGGAGAGAAGAGCGAACTGAATAACTTAAGGAGAAAACAAATGAGCGAAATAAAACTTCAAGTACGACAGGTATCAAAGACCTTCAAAGGAGAAAAGGGAAAGATCGTTCCTGCAATTCATAAGGTCACTTTTGATGTGTTTAAAGGCGAATTCCTCTCGATTGTTGGGCCTAGCGGTTGTGGCAAGACAACGCTACTACGGATCATTACAGGGCTTGAAAAGCCCAATACAGGTGAAGTTCTCCTCGATGGCACGAAAATAGGGAAGCCAACTCCAGACATTGGATTAATGTTCCAAATGCCCAGTCTGTATCCTTGGCGGACAGTATTAGCAAATATCGTCTTGGGGTTGGAAATCATGGGAGTGCCCCGAACAAAATATCTTCAAGAGGCGGCTCGCCTACTCGAACTGGTTGGCCTCTTAGGTTATGAAGATTTGTACCCTAAGGAACTGTCGGGAGGGCAAGTCCAGCGAGTTGAGATCGCCCGCGCGCTGTCTACAAACCCTTCGGTCCTGTTACTTGACGAGTCCCTCGCTCATTTGGACGCCCAAACACGAAATTACATGCAAGGAGAATTGTTAGATATCTGGCAAAAAACAGGGAAAACAATTATCTTTGTCACCCATTCAGTTGATGAAGCCGTCTTCCTTGGAGATCGCGTGTTGCTCATGTCAGCGCAACCCGGTTCTATCAAAAATACGGTTTCAATTCCTCTTCCCCGCCCTAGGAATCGTACAAGTTCAAAATTTGTCAATATCCGGGCTTCTATATTAGAGGAATTGAATGAAGAAGTACAAAAGACAATCTTATCTCAAAAGTCTCCGACATAAACGAAAGAACTCCAGGTAATATTTTTCAAGCAGAATTATCCATCAGAACAATCAATAAGATGAAATTCATTGCCTACAAGAAGTAAAAAGGGGACTAAGTGTTGAATGATGTAAGAAGTGGCAAGATAGTTGTCGTATCTCATTGTATTCTGAATGTTCACTCACTCGAAGACAACTTAGCCATTTACCCAGGTCTCGAAGAAGAGGTTATCCAGCTGCTGGTCTCCGCAGAAGTCGGCATCTATCAACTTCCTTGTCCTGAAATGAACCTATTCGGGATTTCAAGAAAACCGCTCCCGAAGGAAGCTTATCAGGGTTTGAAGGTGAGAACTCATTACAAGTCTATGGCCAATAAGGTTGTCAAGCAGCTCAAAGAATTTATTAAGAAAGGATATGAAATTGTTGCAGTGATTGGAGCTGAAGGAAGTCCCTCTTGTGGGATACATCAGGTTGGGAAATGGCTCACCCATATCCCAAAGAACGAACGCCAGTTTCCCCGTGATGTTGTCTTCATTGAGGGACGCGGGGTTTTTATGGAGGAATTGGAGAAAGAGATGGGGGAAAAAGACATTTTTCCAGTTTGGGTTGGGATCCCAGGTAAATCAATAAGATCGACAGATCCAGAATCCTTTCAGAAAACCCTTGCTCAACTCAAAAACCAGCTTGATCCCACAGATAGAAAAAATATTAGAGGAAGATGACCTCTCCTAGGATTATTAATCATAACTAGCTGAAAACTATAACTTATTGAATCTGTAACTTCCTGCTTTCTGCATAAGTGTCAATTATAGCAAAGCTCAAGTTAACATCATTATTTTTTGTTGAAATTCCAGAACACCTTCCTTATCATAAGATAGAACTTCTCAGGGGCTCCACTTGAAGAAATACTCACTTTTTCCCCTGATGATATTGCAATAAACTGTCATCTTGCACTTATCCGGAGATAGGAGAAGGACTTGTCAATTCTTCAGTTTTCAGACATCCTCAGCACGCGACTTTAATCTCTCCAGCACCACACCATGGTTGTAAATTATCTAAAGTGAGTGATACCGTTAATAGGGTTCATTTCTTCTCCAAGTGAAAAGGTTTATTACTAATTTTGTAATGATAATTTTGTGGTGGGTTAATTGAATTCAATTGTAGTACAAGTTCGAATGCCACGCAAAATCGTTGAGATGATTGACTCACTCATCCAACAAGGGTATTTTAAAAATCGTAGTGAGGCTCTTATTGATGCAGCGCGGCACTTTGTGGTGTCTATGAATCCTCCTAGCGAGATAGGTAGTTTTGTGCGAGATTGGCTACGTAAGCGAGTTCCAAGACGCAAAGTTAACAAAGAAGAACTTGATTATCTCTGGAGGAAGGTTCAAGCAAGCACGGAATGGCAAGAAAGATACGGCAAAACACCTGAAGAAGTCATGGCCACGTTGAGGGGACGCGAATGATCTTTCTGGATACGGACATCTTCGTTATCGATCGATTCTTCCCGGACGACGAACGCGGTAAAACGAATCACGATTTTTTAGATCTGGCTGCCAAAACAAATGCGGGAACTTCTATTTTTAACGTATTAGAGATTGTCGGAATTGCATCATTCAATTTGAATCGTGATGAGCTCACATCTTTATTCACAATGTTTGCAGCTTCTTATAAGTTACAAGTCCTCTATCCATCCACAACCTTCATGACCCCTGAAGACTTCTTAGCGTATTTAATTGAGAGCATTTTCAAAAAGATATGCAAGCAAATGCATTTTCCCGATGCATTGATCTTGAATGTGGCTGAACAGAATAACTGCTCGAACTTCATTACTTGGAACAAGAAACACTTCATCAACCGAACAGGTATTGAAGTCCAAACCCCAGAAGAGTATCTTCAAACAGGATAAAACAGTAAGGGTGCTTCTAACGGACAACCTTGGTTTTAGTTTTTGGGATAGCTTATAATTAATTCTCTTATTCAACATTTTCTCATCTATTCAGCTAAGGTTTCCAAAACGGATTCCATTTCGGAGATCCAACGTTTTTCCTTGAGGTTGGGAAAGCTGTACGTCGCATTCGGTTGGTAATATCTCATAAGGGAAACAGTGGTCAGATGGGTCGCAAAGTTCTTTATAGCCGAGAGTATTTGGCTCTGGTAGTAATAAAGACCGCCTAGGAATAGGACAAGGTCAAAGTCGCCGTTTTTGTTTCCTATCTGGCCTCCTTTGACTAGGCGATTTGTTACCTCAACCAACCCCAAAATTGCATTATAGCTGATGTCCTGCCCCTGGAACGCCTTCACGGCCCAAGGAGTGAAAACAATGGTGTTCCCTCGCTCTGCCAGATTCTTCATGAACTTGATCGCCACGTTCATTTCGAAATCATCCAGCTTGGAAACAATCAGTAGAGGGTTAGTTGCCTTTTTAAGAAGCCGTTCGAGGGATTCTCCTGTCAGTTTTCTCGCTACAACCCACCCCGGAACATTTCCAACCTGCCACGGCGCCGATCGACTCATTTCACATATCTCCTAGCAAGTCGTGGGATAAGAGTAGGATCTGGCTGTTGTTTGGGGATCCAATCTGAAGCAGATAGTGCATCTTTGATTTCATCAGCCAAATTGATTGGGATGTCACTGTCAGCTCGGATGAAGTAATGAATGTCAGTTGGCTCAGTTCTAACATATTTTTTGTGTAGATCCCAGTAATGGGCTATCTTGATCATCCGTCCTTTTGGGGTATCGTTCGCACGCATGCAGAGTTTTGCAATTAGTGGAATCGCCTCTTCTAATGTTTCAGCGGGATAAGCTAAGTGTTCAGGCACGGGACCAACGTACACCCCTTCCTTGCCGGTTCTTGCATCCCAAACTATCCACTTAGAGTCATCTACTTTGTTTCCTAAGAATGATCGTCGATACTTGCTCCCATGGGGACCTACTACTACTGGAATGCCAAGTCGATTACACCCTGTAGCAATTGCTAACGCTTTTTGAGCGTATGCTCCCCATGCGATGCCCACAGCCCCGACTCGATTTAGAATGTAGTCTGCAATCTCTTCAAAATTCCCTCTTAGGGGTCTCTTCGCAAAAATATTTGCAATTTTAACCGCTGCCCCGGCAATATGACTATCCGAGACGCATGATCCCACATTCAACAGACATGCGGCATCAAACTCCCCCGAATACTGCTCGTAAAGCGTCTTTCCTTCTTCGTCCTTCCACTGCGCAATATCCATTGCCGCGCAGCCTCCCGCTACAATGATGAAGTTTCGATCAATAAATTCCTTGACCATCAATGCTTGATCCTGTCTTGATTCAGGGTAGTTGGCACATCCTACAAATCCGAGGACTCCGGGAATCTCTCCAAATACAATTGGACGGCCTACATTCCGGATCTCAGTATCACTGATTGCTCCGCGACCTGAACGAATCCAGTACTTCTCTGTCTTAATTCTATGTTCTGCAGACTTTTGAAGCAGACTTGCACAGGGAATGTCCTCGGGACAGGCATTTTCACACCGTAAACAGCCTATACAAAGATCCCACAGCTGTGCTAAGAAATGTGTGTCCCCTTCCTTTTGGGCTAACTCCATCGCTTGATCAACTTTGAGATCTTTGGGGCATGCGCGCCTGCACTTGCCACAGAGAATACACTTGTCCACCAACGCTCGAAATTCCGTCTCATTAGGGATCGCTTTCTTCTTTTGCCGCTTTTCAACTAGTTTAACTGCGGTCCTTACTGCAACTTCGCCTAATTTCTCTTGATCTAAGATTAAGGCGCCGGAAACTTTTCCTTCAATAAGTGCCTTGATAATCTCGTCTGCAGGGCGTTCTGTCATATCTGGAAGTTCATAAGCCACCTTTGAGTCTGAAGAAAGAACTACTGCATCAATTTTTTTCGTTTCTTCCACAAGATCGGTGCGGATGCATTGTATGTCCGCGATAATGACATCAGGGACTCCGGAACGGATGAATTTGGTTTGATGGGACACTGGTCCGATCACTTTTGACCGCGTCTTCTTTGTAGAAGAATGATACCGGCTGATGTCGTGAGCAGAACAGCAGATGCCACAAACCTCAACCTGATTCTCAAGACCTACTTCCTCAAGGTAGTCGATCACACCAGCGCCCGGGGCCACATTATGCCCGATGCAGAGCACTACTGGCTTTGTCACATCAATAGTACCTAATCCAAGCTCCACCAACGCAGCTTGCGGATCCGCTTTGGGGAAATCAAAAGCTGAGATTTGCGCAATATCACAGATCTCCAGTGCCACTAAATCGAGCATGCCCGCATGAAACGCTTTGCTCTCAAAATCTTTTGGGCGCCCTTCCATTCCAGTATGGACGGCTGCAAGCAGTTCTGTACACTCACGTTCCAAATATTCTTGTACATCAAGTAGGTCGGATATTTTCTCCGGTTTAATACCGCAGACTAAACGTGTCAGAGGAGCCTCCACCTCAATCCCCGGCCCTTGAGAAAGAGGAAGGTCATAACCAAATTTTTCAATTGATAGATCGATCACGTCTCTTGCATGGCTAGCGTGACAAGCCAATCCTACGGTAGACCAGAGGAGAATGTTTCGTCCCTGTTGTGAAGCGGTATCAATACCACAGGCCCCTCTTCGTCCTCGAGACAAGTCACACTTGCCATACGTACAGTAACAACACATATCGCAGAATGGTTTATATAGCATAGGGTAACGCTCAATCAATTTGTAATCCCAAGCTCGCAGATCTTTTATTCGAGGAAAAGGGGTGGGACCTTCCGGTTCGTCCAGTTCTGATGTAATAAAACTCCCTACCGCGATTTCAAGCCCTTCTCCCTTAAGGTTCGGACCCTCAAATGAACCTACTTTTACTCTTAATCTTTTTTCCAAAGTGTATTCACCCCATTCTAACAGCCTGCATGATCATTATTGTATTGTAAAATTGTTACAATATATAAAAATTATTATTTATAAATATAAGAATTTTGTTTAATTGATTATAAATTATAAGAAAAATCTTTTTTCATAAATTGAAACTTCAAAATGGTGTATCAATTCGGATATTCAAGAGTTTCAAAATTTCTATTGTTCTTTACACCCACCAGAATCTACAAGGTAGTTGAGTTCCAAGATGTTCATAATAATGATTAGGATCTACAAAACGCATAATATGACTCTAGATTTAGCCCAAAAGTTGCAAAAAAGAATAAAATAACAAAGATTTCTTAATTCTCTGTATCATTATCGTCAGTTTAATATACAGTAATATTTTTTTACAATATTAGGTGCGGAACGTAACATTTTTTCGTTTATTCATAATACTAAGTATTGGTGAGTAAATGCATATTCCTGATGGGATAATTCCACCAATACAAGCCATATTCTACTTAATAATTTCCACTGCGATTGTACTTTATTCTTTACAAAGCATCCAAAGGACTTTGGGTGATAAACACATCCCACTACTGGGTTTGTTGGGTGCTGGACTTTTAGCGGCACAGATGTTTAATTTTCCTATCTTGGGGGGAACGAGTGGACATCTAGTGGGCACCGCCCTAGCCACCGCTCTAGTGGGCCCCTATGGTGCAATCCTTGTGATAGCAACGGTGCTATTGATTCAAGCAACGTTCGGTGACGGTGGCATTCTGGCTTACGGTGCAAATTTATTGAACATGGGTGTCATCGCTGCATTCGTCAGTTACTTTATTATAAGATATGCCCAACAAATAATGAAAGATGTGGATCCTCGGCGATCACGAGCCTTAGCGGTTGGACTTGCAGGATTCATAGCTACAATGGCCGCGGCCTTCATGACGAGTGTTGAGCTGGTACTAGCGGGGTTGGAACCAGTATCATTGGTCTTTGGGTGGATGTTGCTCCTTCATGCCATAATTGGAATTGGTGAAGCAGTAATAAGCTGGACGATCATCAAATATGTGATGATGGTACGTGCTGACCTCCTCTATTTGCCATCTTTTGGAGCTGCAGAGGTGAGTGCAGGTGGTTAACTCTATTAAAGAAGTAAAAAAACGCAAATTGCTACCACAGTGGGTTATTATTACAGCAGGTGTGATCTTCGGAATCATGGCTGTTTTTAGTATTGTTGCATCTGAGAATCCAGATGGTTTGGAAAAAACTTTTGAAAAAATCGGTGTCGTAGGCACCGAGTCTGGATTAATCTCTTTTGGGGAAACACTTGCTAGTAATTTGCTAACCATGGCTATTGGAATGACTGGGGCCTTTTTGCTCTTAATAGCGATAGTCCTAGTCTTAAAAAAGCTCGAACGTCCTACCTAGTGCAAATTTGATTTAAAAAACGAGGTGTATTAGCATGCAAGGCCATCATGGATTTGTCCTGCCATTTCGGGAGCGAGCAGTGAGTCCAACCAGCATCTCCCCTCCAATCAAACTCCTTCTGATGCTGCTATTGGTTGGTTTCATTCTAGTAACCCCTTCTTATTTTTCTATCTTTATTATTGTCTTAATGGGCTTGTTACTTGCAAAACTCGTTCATAGTAGGTTAACTGAAGTAATAGATCACGCTTCACATTTCCTCCCTCTCATATTGATTCTTTTTTCATGGATTCCCTTCTTCAAGGGAACGACTGTAATATTTCTTCGCCAAATAGGACCGTTTACTCTCAAAATCTACCATGAAGGCTTGAATTTCGCAACGCTTGCCATTGTCCGGGGAATTTCAGCTATTCTATTAGTTCTTTCATTCACCTCTTCAATGACAATGCGGGAGTTCACAGAAGGACTTCGTGCCCTTGCTATCCCGGCCTCATTTGTCTCTATTGTCCTTCTAACCCTTCGATATTTTCCTTTGATCCTTTCTGAAGCCTCTAAAACCCGGAATGCCCAATCCCTTCGCGGAATAGGTACGGCGACTCGGATGACACGATTTAAAGCAATGGCGGCTCTTGTCGGGATGGTGTTTATACGTGCCATTACAGGAGCAGAACGTGTATATGACGCCATGCTGCTTCGTGGGTTCAAACGTAGCATGCCGATCCGCGTTTACCGTCCCTCGGTCATTGAAGTGGGGATTATCTTAACTGTGGTAAGTTTAACAATGCTCTTAGTAATAGGCGGCAGGATGGAGGTTTGGAATGAACTGTGGAGTGGGGTGTGGAAATGGATCCTATAATTCAATTTGAGGACGTCTCATATATTTACCCGAGTCGTAAGTTTAGCCTCAAGAACATATCATTTGAAGTCCAACAAGGAGAGATCTTTGCGGTAACAGGTACAAATGGAGCTGGGAAGACCACCCTACTCCGCTTGATGGTTGGACTTCTCATGCCCAACGAAGGAGCAATTCATGTCTTGAATATGAAAGTTGAGAAGAACAATTTGCCCCAAATTCGGACGAAAATAGGCTATGTATTCCAAAACCCTGAAGACCAGTTATTTGCTCCAACGATCTATGAAGACGTGGCCTTTGGGCCACGGAATCTCGGGTGGCCTGAGGAACAAGTCGATAAAGTGGTCAAAGAATGGCTTGAACTTGTAGGATTGGAAGAATATTCAGATCATTCACCTTATGAACTTAGTTTCGGCCAAAAAAAGAGGGCTGCCATAGCCGGAGTGTTCGCTATGAATCCTGAACTCTTGCTTCTTGATGAGCCCTTTGCCAACTTAGACCTTCCCTCGACGATCGCGCTCATGCGCCTTCTCACTCAGATAGTTTTTGACAAAAATGTAACTTTGATTTTTTCATCACATGATTGTAATTTGATTGAGAATTGGTCTGACAATATGCTAGTCCTCAATGGAGGACATAATATCTTCTTTGGCAACTCCAAAATTGGTCTCCGAAAAGGAACGATCAAAAAAATCTTAGGCGATCCCGAAGAGCTTAAGAAAGTATATCGGGAGCACAAATCGCCCTCCTTTGAATTCATATGAACCCGATGAGAGTGATCGAAGTTGGATAGTCTTCATTCTCAACTCAACGCATCTGCAACGTCGAAATCTGCAGATACTACGCGATTTAGTATTTCTCTTAAAAAGGCTCTGCTAGACGAATTTGATGATAAAATTGAACAGCATGGGACTTATAACAATAGATCTGAAGCTATTAGAGATCTTATTCGAGATTATCTTGTCAAAGAAGAATGGAAAACAAATGAAGAGGTAGTCGGGGCACTCATATACTTGCATGATCATCATAAAACCGAAGCTCTAACAAAAATCCAACACGGTCATCATGCAAATGTGCTATCTACAATGCATATTCATCTCGATGAAATATATTGTGTCGAAGTCACCATTGTTCGAGGAAGAGCCCACGATATCCAAGAATTAGCTGATCGATTGAAAAGTGTATCCAAACACTTAGAGCTGGCAATGACATCAACTGGGAAGATATTTTAATCCACACAAAATATCTTGAAGGGCACCTCAAAAAAACGTATAAACCTTTGAGAACTGGTAAGAACATTTGTATGAATTGTCCAATGCTCTTACCATTGCCTTTTTGCTAATAAATCGCACATTAAAGTGTAAAGCAAATTTTAATCATGATGGCAATCAAAAAAGCGCAGAAAACGTATGTTGATTTCCCCAATCCCTTTTTTTAAGTTTCTTGTCAGAACAACTGTTATAAGGTCAACGGTTCTATATGAATGACAATTTGCGAGAAGATAGGCATTTTTTCTTGTATTTCATTCTCTAAGCGCGTCGTAGCTCTATGAATTTCCCTAATGGTAAGGCTTGGTTTTGCATCACAATGCAATGTAATGTGATAGTCTCCAGCAGCTAAGGGATATATTATAACATCGTGACAGTTTTGCAGATCCCCAACTCTCTGAGCTAGCAAATGGATTCTTTGTTTCACTAGTTCTAGATCTATTTGATCTTTTTTGGTATCTCTAAATGGTTCAATATGAGTTATTATGTTCTTAATATTTGGGAACACGTTTTTAAGATGATTTTCAAAACTCGTTACAAGCCGATGCGCATCTCCTAGGGATTCTTCGGCATTAATTTCAATGTGAAAAACTACATTCACCTGATTCTGTAATTCAAAAGCAAAAATTTTGTGTACACTCTTTATCCATTCGAACTGCTTGGATTCCGTTCTTATCCTCTCAACTAAAAGTGGATATGTTTCCGCTTCAGGGTCCATGTGAATCATAATGTCCGCTGGTCCAACAACTTTTTCTATAGTATATTTTACTTGTTCCCCTATTTTATGAGCTCTCTCTAAAGGTAAATGCCTATTAGCATGAATTTCTGCATCAATAAAGGATAAGGGACCTGATTTTCTTACTCGAATACGTCCGCAGGACATAACGCCCTCAACTTCTTCTACCGCAGCGCAGATACTCTCTCTGAAACCTATAGGAGCACGATCTAACAAAGAATCAACTGCTTCTCGTCCTAACTTTATTGTCATGATCAGAACTATAATTGTGACCCCAATGGCGCCTAGAGGATCGCCTAGGGGGAATCCAAGATGGGTAAAGAATAGCCCAACAAATACGATACTAGAACTCCAGATATCCGTGCTGAAATGAAGTGCATCGGCTTTTAGTGCCTGACTATCATATTTTATTGCAGCTCTATATAGGACTCGTGACCTAGAATAATCAATAATGATTGCAAAAAGAACTACTG
Organism: Candidatus Heimdallarchaeota archaeon; assembly: GCA_046761065.1. Lineage (GTDB taxonomy): Archaea > Asgardarchaeota > Wukongarchaeia > Wukongarchaeales > JBHIFL01 > JBHIFL01. The sequence continues at coordinate 1,017 of JBHIFL010000013.1, read as the reverse complement.
CGAATACAATCGGATTAGTGTTTATTTCTAATTGCGAAAGGATGATACGACGTGCCGCTTCATATACGACCCATACAATAGTGATCAGGAGAAGAATAGTCTCTACAAGTGCGGAAAAATTCTCAATTTTCCCATGACCGAACTGATGGTCTGGATCGGCTGGCTTTGCAGCTGATGTTACAGCAAAGTATGTCATAGTTGCCGCAACAAAATCAAGAGTGGAATGAAGGGCTTCGGAAAGGATACCAAGGCTGTGGCTCCATATTCCTACGACAACTTTTGTTCCCGTTAAAACCATTGCTGCAATAACCGATGAAAAGGCAACCCACGTTTTTTCATCCATTCCCCAACGTTTCTTAGGGGAGTCATGAGTTTTAAGCTCAATCATAGCTCTAGCTCCGAAGTATTCAAGTTTTTATTATGCATTAAGGTTGAAAGAATGTATACACAAGTTCTCTCTTTAATTCACTCCTCCCCCTCTCCTTCTTCAGGTTTTCGGTAAGATATAGTTTCAAGGCGTTTCAAACATACGCTTGTAGGCTTCAAAAACCTCCGTTATATCAAAATAGAAAGTTCGAACTGCATAACATGTAATACATTCAGTATTCAGCATGTCACGAGGACCCGCTTCCGTTTGAAGGAGTGCTTGTTGTCTGAGTTGATAACCGAAACCACCACACTGGGGGCACTGTTGACGCTGCAGATATTCATATTCTTCAGCAACACTTTTAACTGGAATAGCTGTTTCAGGGGTAGATCCGGCATCCATCGCTGTCGACATAATACTCACAAGCAAAAGCTTTCAAATTCATCATAAAAATGTTCTGGGGTTAAGGAACCTAGGGGGAACCCTTACTCTTCTCCTTCTTCACAAAGAATGATAGGATCTTGTTTTGTACCATTCAATCCAATTCATGGAGATATTTAAGCCATTTTTTCCAGAAACCACAAAAAGTGCTTTCCAACTTTCAATTTGAAAGGGATTTTGTTTCTCAAAATTGTAGCAAGATTCTGTTC
>JBHIFL010000012.1:0-66105 GCA_046761065.1 Candidatus Heimdallarchaeota archaeon | reverse complement strand
ATGAAAAAAGTTAGAGATGTCTTCTCTCACCCTTTAAAATTCGAGCACCATAAAAAGTAATATAAATACCTCAAGGACTGGCTAGTAGTTAATTAACGCATTGATTTGTATTAAAAGAGATCTTTCAATTACAATGAGATGTTCAAAAGTGGTATGAGTTAGCTAATGTTCTTACGAAAGGATTCTCACTCTTTTCGAAATCATGTGTTTTTAACACCGACGAATCAATTCTTTATGTGGGTTGGGTTAGATGCTTGAAGTGAACTACCCTCGCATATATGCTAAGGGCTTCCCACTTCATAGAGGTGGCATGTCCCCCTAATCACAACCAAAGCTGGAATATGAAGTAGAGATCTCCTCCACAAAGGCTTGCAGAGTAATCCTTGCCCCAATATTATGCGATTTAGAACATTCAAGGAAATTCTATAATCTTAATTCTCATATCATTGGGGTCTTGAGATGTGCTTTTGGGGCCCCCCAAACCACTAAACAAGCAGCTCTCTCAGTTTTAATATAACATATATTAATTTCGCCTTATCTCTATTTATTATACAGGAAAACTTCTGTTTTAAAGGATCAAAAAGCTTGTTGAGAACATTTGGACTTGAAACAAGAATAATGATGTTCGGTTAAAATACCATATTGGAACGATTTTGGATAGTAGTGACCTGAAGTTAAAAAAGAACTAGGATCTTTATTATAATGGGAGAAAAGGAATGGCGAAACGGTCTATTTTAAGATATTGTGGAGTTTGTGGTGTGCCATTAACACCCAATTCCCACTTTTGTGGGCATTGTGGCTCCCGTGTTGATGATTTTCAGGACAACTCTAAGCAATTTAAATGTCCTAATTGTGGGAAAGAGATAAAAAGGGAATTCCGATTTTGTCCGAAGTGTGGTATACAACTTGGGCTTTATTCATATCCATCCCCTCATCCATATTGGGTAAGAAGAAGCTATAAGCCTGATAAAGATTTAACTAAAACTGAACGAAAACATACCACTTTGGAAAAAGTTGGATTCAGCATTGTTGCTCTTGCTGTGGGGGAGTTCTTCTTAATAATTTTTGTTAACCTGATCGCACTTATCCCCCTCTTTTTTCTTATTCTGGGAAGAGCTTCAAACCTTTCATTTGTCTTTTCTCTTTTCGTTCCTCTTCAGGTTCCCTTATTTGAACTAAAAGGAAGCCTTCTTATGGCTTATTTTGCCATTATAATTGTAGTAATCGTTAGTTCATTCTTATTTCTTTTTCAAAAGCATGGTTCACAAGGATTCCGGATTTTAAGACATCCGATCAATAATAGCGATTTCCTTTCAGGAGTGTCAGATAATTCTCTAATTCTGATCAGTCAATTGTTTTTTGCAATGTTTTTTTTCAATTTTCTTTATGTAGGGATACTTTGGGCAATCGGCTTCGATATCACATCTCCCAATCTGGAGGGGATACCCTTTGTGGAGCTTCTATTTCTTCTGGCAAATGCTGCTGTTTATGAGGAGTTAATTATTCGGGTTCTGTTTCTCGGACTCCCTCTATTGATTATCAGGAGCATACAACAGAGAAAGTTTGCAAGAAGGGATATCAAACCCTATCTTTTGGGGGGTGGGGTTAAGATTGGTAAATTGGAACTTCTTGTTTTATGCGTCTCTTCAGCCGTCTTTGGTTTGGCACATGTCAGTAGCTGGGGTTGGTGGAAATTCGGCCAAGCAACCCTTGGGGGGATTGCACTGGGGTTCCTATTCCTTCGGGTCGGCCTCCATAGCTCGATAGCACTTCACTTTAGTATAGACTATCTTCCAATCCTTTTGCTTTTAATTGAGGTTTACAATCTACTGGCTAATATCTCTACTGCGCTTCTATTCGTCCTAGGTCTTTTGGCAACTGTGTTGCTCTGGTTGGTTGCGATTACTTATTATTTTATAATTTATTTTCGCAAGGTATTGTTTGCAATTCGATCAATAAACCTTCAAGAGGATGTGCGTGTTAAATAGCCTGTCAAGACGTAAGAAACTATCAAAAGACTTCAAACAAAGGGAAGAATTTAACCAGCTTGTACAATCTTTTAATTACCGATAGGTATCGATTAAATTTTGAAAATTAACAGTTGTTGTATGCTTTAAATTTGTTAGTGTTTATTTTTAGAAAATAAAACAGGTTTTGCTTTTAATATAAGGTCAGCAAAAATTGTGATTTCCACTTAGTTCTTTCAGAAATAATTGGGGGTGAGACTCTGTCCGTGGACTAGGCTGCGAAAAGAGTAAATACATAATATACTATATAATATATATTGATCGATGGGCAACATCTAGGTGCTCGAAATTGCCCCAGCGACCTCTTTGGGAATTGAATGAATTCTGGAAGAGAACTTTTGGTGATAGTGTAACATGTTGCGCTGTCGGGGTACGGGATCCTAGACAGCATGATCTTATTGTTGGGAGTGAAGATGCAACATTGAGCATGTTTGATGGTTATGGCAATCAAGCCTGGTCACACGAGTTTGAAGATAGTATTTGGTGTTGTTCAATCGGAACTAGCGCATGGGATCCGAAAGGCGTAGTGATTGCTGGGTGCGCAGACGGAACCCTCACCGCTTTGAACCTGAATGGTTTAAAACTCTGGGAACAAATCCATGATGATTCCATACGGTGTTGTTACATGGGTGATATTTTTGGGGATGGAACTAATGAGCTCCTTATTGGGTTAGATGATGGGACTCTAAAAATTCTTGATGGGGCGGGAAAAGGGATATGGGAACTCCACTTAAAGCAAGCAGTGCTCAGTTGTTATGTTGGAGATTGCAATAATGATGGGGAAAATGAACTCCTTGTTGGGAGTTATGATAAAAGCCTAAGAGTACTCGACCTGAATGGGGATCTTCTTTGGCAAAAGTCCTTTCCGCGCCCCGTCTGTCATTGCTTTGTGGAAGATCTCACCGGAGATGGGAAAAAAGAAGTTGTTTCTGGTAGTCTAAGCGTATTTCAACTAACAGACCTGTTATGGGATCTGAACATCTTTGGTGTCGTCCGATGTAGTTTTGTGGAAGATCTCACCGGAGATGGCCAAAAAGAACTTCTCGTAGGCTGTTATGACAAAAGTTTGAGGATTATTGATGCTTTAGGCACCCAGCTATGTAAGTATCACTTTGACGAAGCTATTTTGTGTTGTGTGGTTGGTGACCTTGATTGTGATAACAAAAATGAAGTGGTGGTTGGGACGGCGGGAAGAGAGCTGAAAGTTCTGAAAGTTAAGGTCTTTTGATATTTTTAGAATCTTACCACCTACTCAGAAACTCCGGCAGAATAGTCCTTCCAATCAATTTGATGGCTTCCGGAATATTTTTCCCAAGGGGTGAGCCGCAAACGAGCTGGGTGACTCCCACCTTTGCCAATTTTTCAATTTTCTGGATGCATTCATCCGGTGTTCCACAAATTGCAAAAACATCCAGCATCTCTGGAGTAACAGCCGCCGCCGCGTGTTTGAATTTCCCTTCAAAAAGTAGGGTATCAATTTTCTTGGCTTCCTCGATTGGGATGTTGTGCCGTTCAAGAATTAATGATAGGGATCCTGCTACAATAAAGGCAACAACTAGTTTGGCTTCCTTTTCGGCCCTATCACGATTCTTATCGATTGAAAAAGAAGTATAGGCCGCAATGTCAAAGTCGTGTAGGCTCCGCTGTCCTCTTTCTGCTCCAATTTCTAATTGTTTTTTTGCTAAGATGTAGTCTTTTGGATGAGAAGCATTAATTAAAACCCCATCAGCTATTTCTGCAGCTAAAGCAAGCATCTTTGGCCCTTGGGCTGCTAAGTAGATCGGGAGAGGTCTTTTAACGCGAAACCCTAGCTGCGCCTTTGGTATTTTGAACACCTCTCCGTTTAGAGTGACGATCTCTCGTGTCCAGAGCTTGCGGATTATTTCCACACTTTCTCGCATCGCGTGGAGTGCCTTTTTGCGTTTAACCCCAAGATTACGTAGAGTCACCTTGTCTCCTGCCCCGATTCCAAGGATTGTCCGATTTCCACTTATTTCATCAATTGTTGCAATACTACTGGCCACTACAGCTGGATTGGCAGTATAAGGATTGGTAACTCCGCTTCCGACCCTGATTGTATTTGTATAAAGGGCTACTTGAGTTAAGGCGACAAAAACATTTCGATTGACAAAGTGATCAGTTATCCATACATATTCGAAACCAGATTTTTCGGCGATTCGTGAATAATAAGCCATGTCTAATGTTGGGGTAGACGGAACAAATTCAATACCGAAATTTCATGGGCATAGGAATCTGGCCCCCTTTCAGATTTATATCTGTTTTCTTGAGATCTTTAGGATTCCCTAAAGGCGGGAAGGATGTTTTTACCAATATCTTTGATTGCACGAGCCACATCACGCCCTAATGGAGCCCCACAGACGATTTGAGTTGCTCCGATTTTTAGAAGGGTTTCAATCTTATCAATGCACTCTTCAGTGGTCCCAGTTACTGCAAAGGCTTCTACCATCTCGGGAGTGACAGATTCGATGGCTTCGTGGCGTTTTCTTTGGGTTAAAAGTTGTTCAAGGCGTAAAACTTCCTCATAGGGGATATTATGGCGTTCCAGCACTTCTGGGAGAGATCCCACTACAATGTATGCAACAACTTCTTTCGCGAGTGTCAGAGCTTTCTTGGGATCTTTATCAATGGAAAATGCGGTATATGCTGCAATATCAAAATTTTCCAATGTTTTCTGTGCTTTTCGTGAACCTTGATCGAGATGTGTTTTGGCAATCACATAATCTCGAGGATGCGAACCATTTATCAAGACCCCATCAGCAATCTCAGCGGCTAGCTCTGTCATCTTTGGTCCTTGGGCAGCAAGATAAATGGGTAAAATTCTTCCTACCTTGAAACCTAATTTTGCATTTGGAATGTTAAATACTTCCCCCTTAAATTTAACACTTTTTCCAACCCAGAGCTGTCGGATGATATCGATGCTCTCTCGCATGGCCGCAAGTGCCTTTTTACGAGTAATTCCTAATGTGTTGAGTGTGAGCCGATCTCCCGCTCCAATTCCTAATATTGTCCGCTTCCCACTGATTTCATCAATTGTAGCTATAGATGAGGCAATAACCGCCGGATTGATATGGTAGGGGTTTGTAACACCCGAACCAATCTTAATCGAATTCGTGTATAGCGCAACATGTGTCAAAGCTACAAAACATGGTCTGTTAAAATAGTGGTCTGTAATCCAGATAGCATCGAAGCCGCGTTCCTCAGCAATCCGCGCATAGTATGCGATATCAATCACTTCAGTGCGTGGAATAAACTCAATTCCGAATCGTACCATTCTTGATGTCCTCTCAAACGCATGGTAAGTTTTTGTGTCTTCTTGAAGTTAATTTGCTTAAATCTCAAAACCAGCGAAAACATTATATACACATTATATGTCGTTACAAAAATATTTCTCCCGACAGGACGTATAATGCAATTGAGAGAATATATTCTATACAAGTGGGAACAAGCGTCTGAAAGAGAAAAAGGAGGCGATTAAAAAAATGGTGAAAGCTTATATTCAAATTTCAACAGAGCCAGGAAAAATGAGGAATGTCCTAACTGCATGTTTAAGCATTCCTGGAGTGGTAGAAGGGCATTTAGTCTTAGGAATATATGATATAATTATAGAGGTCGAACAGGACTCCATTACTGATCTTATGCGTATTGTTGAACAAAAAATCCATTTAATTCCAGGAATTAAAAGCACCACAACCTTAGTTTGTTTTGAGACAGGCATGTAGCCCAACTTTATAGTGATTCCTTAGAGGGTCCTGCCAAGGCAAGCACTTCTAAATCCGATGAGATCTTACATTCAATTAGAGTTTACTCGGATCTGGACAAATAAAGTGTATAATCCTTTTTTATATTATTTAAGAACATAAAAAGGAAGTGTTCTTCCATTAAGTAGTGAAGATTTTGCGGTTAGAATTCTTTGGGCAGTGTTGATGAAATTATAATTATAAAGGGAGTTTGACTCGATGTCTATCTAAAGCAAGTTCTTCTGGAGTGTACCCTAGGGCGAGCGCTAGCAATTCAGCATAATGGAAAGAAGGAATATTAAACGACGTCCCGAACGTCCGGTTGACTAGGGCTTGCCGGGTATCGAATGTGGAGAAACAGCAGGGGCAAAGTAACGTTATACAATTAGCTGCTGAACGCTGTATGTTGAATAGTTTGTCGTGTGCAAGACGTAACGACAGCTCTGGATCAAAGTTTCTGACCGGGTATCCACAACAGTGAACTTTCCCTTCATATTCCACTGGTTTTGCGCCAGTTAGTTCGACTAGATGGTCTAGCATCGTGGGTCGATCAGCGGCAACAACTTCAAGGATATCGGACGGTCTGAGCATGTGGCAACCATAGTGGACTGCAGTTCGGATATGGGTCATGGGTTTTTCGATTTTGAGATGCATTGTTGAGATGCCGATATCATCAAAGAGGTGGATAATATTCTTAACCCGAATGGTACCTTTGAATTCTTTGTCAATCGTAGCCAGTATTTGATTCACGTCTTCTTTTAGTTCGGGATGACGCTTTAACCGAACGTTCACTGATTTGAGGGTTTCAAAGCAGCCATTACAAAGTGTCAGAATATCTTTTCCCATCTCTTCTGCTATTGCTATGTTTCGTGCCGCTAAGGCCATCCATGTTCTTTTATCAGTGGATTGAATCCCTTGAGGCTCGGGACAGCATGAAGTGCCTTCCATGTCTTCAAGACGAACGTTCAAAGTCTCAGTGATCTTTCGTACAGCTAGTTCCAGATGAGGATACCGATAGCTTACAAGACATCCTGGATATAATGCATACTCGGGCATTTGGATCACTCCATTGATTCTTTCTTTTTAAAGCGATAGTAAAACCCTGTTACTTCCATAATCTTTTGTATTTCCTCTATATTGGGTGTCGTTGGTTCAGTTAATTTCATTTGTTGTCGCATCCGTTTACTAGCAGCTGTATAAGGCACTACAACTCCTGAATCAATGAATAGAAGGGCTTCTTCTCGGACAGGGTCGGGGACGAATCCAGCCTTTATCGCATCATTTTTGATATCCATCAGGAGTTCAGCAACTTCCACTCCTTGGGGACATCGTTCTGAACAGGTTAAACAAGTCAAACAAAGCCAAATCTTTTTATTTGAAATCAGTTTCTGGATATCCCCAAAAGCTAACGTTAATGGGATCTCATGGGGTTTGTAGTCGAATTCATCAAAGACTAGACACCCACTAGAACACATACCACACCTAAAACAGAATGAAAAGTCTTCTTTATACAACTTGATTGCTTTGGTCATTCTTATTCCTCCGTAATTGGGAATTCATCTTCATCAGGACCATTTGAACCTTCGCTCGTTTCTGGTTGGTCTTTTGTGGGGCCTCCAAGTTGATTAGGGCTTTCTTCGGTTGTTAGTAACGCTTGTTCTCCGCTGATTTGTTGTGCTGTTATCGTAAGGCGCTTCTTTCGAAATTCGATTGGTTCCATAGCTCGAATTTGTTCGGTAAATTCTGTGATCACGTCTGCAAATCGTTTGCCTTCAGATGCCGAAACCCATTCAAGGCGTAATCTTTCGGGGTTGATACCAATTTCTGCTAAAACATTCTTCAAATCAGTTAGTTCCTTTTGTGCGTGATAGTTTCCAGCGATGTAATGGCAATCGCCTGGATGACAGCCACCGACAAAGAAACCATCAGCGCCCAATTGAAAGGCTCGTAAGATGATTAAGGGGTCGACGCGGCCAGAACACATCACACGAATGGGACGAATCGCTGGTGGGTACTGGAATCTGCTAACCCCTGCATTATCCGCACCTGCATAGCAACACCAATTACAGAGCAATCCAACAATTTTTGGCTCCTCTGGTAGACCTGGATCCTCAAGAACGGTTTCTACCATAGCCATTATTTGTTCATTGGTGAAGTGATGCATGGTAATGGCTTCTGCGGGGCAGGTTACAGCACAGACTCCGCATCCTTTGCAGAGTGCCGGATTTACAGCTGCGATATTGTCGTCTTCCATGTAAATGGCGTTATAGCTACAAGCGAAAACACAATTTGAACAGCCAATACAAAGTAACCGATTGACTTCTGCGGTGAGTGGTTCCGCTTCAGAAATGCCTTTCATTAGGAATGTGAGAGCGCGGGAAGCGGCCGCGGCTGCTTGAGCCAAAGAATCACGCACATTCTTCGGACCGTTAGCGGTCCCGCATACAAAGATTCCCTCTGTAGCGAAATCGACGGGGCGTAGTTTCACATGTGCTTCAAGAAAGAATTCATTAGTCTCGAGGGGAACTTTCAACATTTCACTTAATCGGTGGTTATCCTTGTTAGCAACTATAGGGGTGACAAGAACTAAACGGTCAGAAGGCAGTTTAAGATCCGTTCGCGTGACTGTTTCATGAACTCTAACCGTTATACCATTATTCGGGCTGATTTCTACCTGTGGAGGAGCTTCAGGGGTATAGTTGAGGAACCGGACGCCTAGCCCTCGGGCTTTCCTGAAATAGTCTTCTCCTTCATAGTGTACTCGAATGTCTCGAAATAAGACGTTTACTTGGGTGTTGGGGAATTTCTTTTTCGCAAATAAGGCATCTTTAATGGCTTCTGAGCAGCAAACGAGGGAGCAATACTCCCGTCCGTTCGTTTCGCGGGCGCCAGTACACAAGATCATAGTAATAATTTCGTTTTCACCGACGGTGCCATCTCGAATTGCTTGCGCAAAGTCCAGTTGGGTCTGAATCTTTGGAGACTCGCCATAATGGTAGTAACCTTCAGGCTTGAAATGCTCCGCTCCAGTGGCAATAATGATTACACCTGCTTGAATTTTGTCGTGACCTGTCACACCTATTTCAAAATTGCCAATAGCCCCATTTACAGTCTGCACCTCTGTTGATGTGAGCACGGTGATGTGTGGATGATTCCAGACTTTATCGCTTAGAGCCTTGAGTACTGTTTCTCCTCGCGTTTCCAGAAAGTCAATAAAATGGAGTTCTCTAACAAAACCACCGATGTCGGCTTCTCGTTCTATTAAATAGGTTGAATACCCCTTTTCAGCGATTGTGAGCGCAGCAGTCATCCCAGCAACTCCCGCACCGATAACACAAGCCACGGGTAGAATTCGCGTGATCGTAGTTGTTTTGGGACTTAGGAGGCGCGCCCGCGCGACAGACATTCGAACAAGGTCTTTTGCTTTTTCTGTTGCTTTTTGCGGTTCGGTCATGTGCACCCATGAGTCGAGCTCGCGAAGACTTGCCATATCTACCAAATAAGGATTTAGTCCGGCCTCATTGGCGGTTTCTTGGAATAATTTGAGGTGGGTACGGGGTGTACATGACGCAACAACGAGACAATTGAGTTGATATGTTTTTATAGCCTTTTTAATTGCGTCTTGCGCGTCTTGAGAACAAACATAGGTCATATCTGTGGCATATACTACATTTTTGAGGGTTTTGGCATAATCAGCAACTAAGGGAACATCAATAGTTCCTCCTATGTTTATACCACATGCACAGACGTAAACGCCGATTCGTGGTTCTGTATATTGGGAAGGAACAATTGATCGGGTTTCACCTGAAATTTCGACTGGAACAATTTCTTTGGGTGGCTGCACATTCGCAGCTGCAGCAGCGGCTGCAGATCCTTGAATCACCGAAGTTGAAATGTCTTCAGGACCTGTAATACAGCCACACGCAAAAATGTTCGGGACTGAGGTCTGGACAGGATTGTTGGGGTCAGTCCAAATAAAGCCGGCTTCGTCTACCTCTACTCCAAGAATCTCAGCCAATTTATCAGTTCCTGCACTGGGAACGATAGCAGGAAGAAGAACTACAAGGTCTACAAGATCTTTATCAAGGCTGCCTTTCTCTAGATTGGCATGCTCAATGAGGAGACGGTCTGTCTCGGGTTCCCTGAGAACTTCGCTGGGTAAGCCTATCTTGTATGTGATTCCAAATTCTGTTGCGGCTCGGTTGAAGAATTCTTCATGCCCCTTCCCAATAGCCCGCTTATCATTGTAGTAGACAATTACTTCCGTGTTTGGCGCATGTTCACGAGTGATCATCGCCTCTTTTGTAGCATACATGCAGCATATTTTACTACAATAGCTCTTCTTCTTGATGTTACGCGATCCTACACAGAGAATAAAGGCAATTGTCTTTGGATGCTTGCTATCTGATGGTCGAAGGATCTCTCCGCTGGAAGGACCTGAAGCTGACATCATCCGTTCGTATTCTAACGATGTAACAACATCTTCTAATCTGCCATATCCATATGCTAACATCGCTTCAGGATCGAGTAACTCAAAACCCGTAGCAATGATTATTGAAGTCACGTCAAGGTCAATGAAACGATCTTTTTGATCAAAATCTAAAGCCCCCCGCTCACAGACACGGGTACAGGCATTACATTTTCTGCCTGTAAGGCGTCGACAAATCTTTGGATCGATTGTAGCGACAGCAGGCACGGCTTGTGGGAAGGGAATGTAAATAGCAGTACGATTTGCAAGACCCATCTCAAATTCATTTGGTGCTCGTCTTGGACATACCGTGGTACAGAGGGCGCACCCGGTACAAATCTCTTCTTTGACATAGCGGGCTTTTCTTCGAACTTTCACCTTGAACGTGCCATCTTCACGCTGCTGAACGTCCTCTACTTCGGAATAGGTAAGGAGGGTAATATTGGGATGTCTTAAGGTTTCCACCATTTTTGGAGCAAGAATGCAAATACTGCAATCGAGGGTCGGAAAGGTTTTATCCAATTGGGCCATTCGTCCCCCGATCGAGGGCGAACGTTCTACAAGATAAACATGATGACCTTGTTCTGCTAGATCGAGAGACGCGGAGATCCCAGCTATGCCACCCCCGATCACCACGATACTGTGGTTTCCGTTCTCGGTTGTGCTTGTCATCTTCCATTCTTCCATTCTTTTTCGATTATCAGATAATGATCACTAAATCATGAAAAAATTACAACATTCATCTCTTCAACCGTGTTTTTCATTAGCTAAGAATCTCCAGTAATTTGGGCGTGATCCGTGTATAATGAACCGACATAATGTGCATCCCTGCGCAGAGGCTTGAGGCTTTCAATTCTTTGATAATTGGTCCAAAATACTCAATATTTAGGCGGTCATAATGTTCCTTTTGCTCTTGCTTGTCAGTGATGTTCTTTTTTACATACTTAAACTTCGCCATCAAATCTTTGGGAACACTCACTCCAGGGACAAACATATCAAAGCCCTTCGCAACACCATATGATCGCATGGGGAAAATTCCAACGAGGACAGGAATTTTATATGGTTGTAGGGCTCTCAAAAAGTCTTTTGCCACATCAATATCATAGATCACTTGTGTTTGAACGAAATCTGCTCCGGCTTCCACTTTCCGTCCAATTTTCAAAATTTCCGGTTCGATAGGATTTGCCCCAGGATTTGCTGCCACTCCCACATTAAATTCAGGTGGTGGGCCATGGATTTCATTCCCATTCGGATCTTGTCTTTTATCCACCATTGTTCGAATCATGTAGGTGAGGTTTGTAGATCCATAGTCGAAAACGGGTTTTGCGTTTGGGAAATCCCCCAAACTGACATAGTCACCAGTCAACGCCAAGACATTTTTAATCCCAAAGGCTGCCGCCCCCAAGAGATCACTAAACAGAGCTAATCGGTTTCGATCTGAACATCGTAATTGATAGATAACCTCAACACTCGTTTGCTCTTGAATCAAGTGGGAAGCTGCTAAACTGCTCATGTACCCAAAAGAAGCCGGGTTATCAGTCACATTGCAGGCGATCACATGCTCTTTCAATTCTCTCGCCTCTTGTAGCACATCGGAGATATCTGTACTCTTTTCGGGCTCTAGTTCTCCTGTAAAAACAAATTTCCCCGCTTGTAGTTCTTTCATCAAGTTTCCAAATGCTTTTCTCATCGCATGTGACCTCTTTTATTTCATAGCTGCCTCTGTTGAACCAGAATATTTGAATTCGCGCGGTGCTCCCATGGATTGCGAAAAGTTACGTGGAGGCCGAATCTTTGTGAATCGTTCCAATTGTCCCAATTCTTTAAGCCGTTTCCATATCAAAAACCAAGCACAATCTTTTGTATAATTACCGACCTCGCACTTTCCATCAATCACTCCTCCACAGGGACCATTCATAAGTCCCTTTGCACATCTGGTGATGGGACAAACACCACCCGTATCGAATAAAATACAATCCCCGCAAGCTCGACAAAGCTCGATATGGGTCCTAAAGTCTCGTTCTTGGGCTCCAATGAACAACGTATCGGTTCCAGGCACAATTATTTTCTGAGGGAACATTTCTGCCAGTGTTTGCACTCCCGCTCCGCACCCCAAGGAAATGATGACGTCGCTCTTTTTAACTGTTTCATGAAACGCTCGAGCTGTTGATAGAATAACTGTCTTGTCACATTGCCGTAGAACAGTATTTGTTTCGACTTTTAGCTCCTCATCGGTCTCAAGTTGACGTTTCATTTCTAGGCCCATCGCTAATAAGTCTGCTTGGCGTTTTCCCCCTTCTTGCATGATTCCGGCGCACCCATCGCATCCAAGAATCAGGACGTTCGAATGGTTTCCTACCATGTTTTTAATAGCATCAATGTTTTTCCTTTTAACGACAATCATTGATATCAAATCCTTCTCTAAAAGATAATAATTATTTCCTTGAAGGGGAATTCCAATCGGCTTTTTTATAGTTCTTTAATATAAGAGTTATAAAAGTTACATATATTGTTGGTCTTTATATATATAGTAAACCCTTAAATGTATATATCCAAAATAGGGAAAACAACTTGGAGGGTGTTTTATCCCAAAGTAAACCTTTTTTACTGAATTAAAAGAGCATATTAGCCCTCTATAGAAAGTATGGTATCAGCAAAACTACCCCGCATCTTTTACGAGATCATGATTCGCTCAGTACTTGTCGTCTACACTTGATTGTCATTAATATGACATCTCGCAGAATTCCCTGCTCCTTTGAGCGGGAAAAAAGGTAACCCTTTAAATGCTTTTTCCCTTCTAACTATAGAACGGGTCAGTTCCTCTCTCTCAAAGAGGAAGGTTTCCCAACAGTATGACGGGAAACCTAGTCCGAGTGTGCAAGTCTCTCGAGTAGAGTCGAATAGGTAGAACTAGCTTCCCGCCTGGGATAGAATACCACATGAATCTACCAGGAGGGCATATGCCTCTCCATCTGGCTGCCTAGTTAGTGGTTGGGATTCCCCCCACCGGGAAGCCGGCGGGGTCTTGGACGTTAAAGTAGAATAAGAGGGAAAACTCCGGCCCTTATAACGGAGTAATTCTTTTTCCTAAAGAGTATACACTTTAAAACGTTCATAAGTACAAATTTCGGCTTTTTTTACTTTAATTAATAGAAAAAGCACCTATTATTGTTTTGAATTGTTTATAAGACCTAATACTCTTTAAAATGTTTCTTCAATTTAGCTAAGGTATTCGATTCCTAACAAATATAACTCATTTGGTCGCTACTTCAATTATATAGAAAATCCCACCAATTATAGCTAATACTCCTCCAATTGTGCCACCAATGAATCCTAAAATAATCAATATAATTCCTACGAGTAATTCATTTGGCTCTTTGCTCACTTGGAGAGGGCCAGTCCCTATCATGCCTAGGATTATAATAGCAATTATGATTTGAATTATTGTAGTAAGGAGTTCGTTCCCGGAAAGCCCTACCCCTACAAACCGCTCTAACGACGCTATATGAACACTACCTGTTCCGATTAAATCTAATATGGGGACAATGATCATTAATACTCCTCCAAAAAACCCAAGTACATATCCAATCTTTTCGTAACCTGCCATGCAATCACCAGTTAATTCTTTTTCGTGGGAATTTTCTGTGACGCCTGACCTTTTAAAAATAACCTATTGTTTTCAAATAGTATAAAGTAACTTTTCCCTTTAAATAATAATGAAATTTAACTGATTTCTGCTTCTTCGTCTCAAGTCGAGTTTGAATGAAAATAATTCTAACTTACAAGTAACAAAAATAAGCTTAGATGATTGTAAACAAAGCAAATCATGTAGGTCAAAGTGTATTCATTTAACAGAGATGTAGTTGTTGGAAGAGTTTTACAAACATCATTCAATTTAAAAAGTGTACTTTGTCCCTTAATGAGTAAATATTTGCCGCACTCCTCCAAGGGTTCAGAAATGTTTTTTGGTAACCCCTGATAAAATAAACCGTTGAACCCTTCTGGATTAAGATGAGGTGAATAATTTGGCAATTTCCGGTTATGAGATTGCAGAGAATGTTATACAAGCCTACAATGATCTCCGGTTTAACCGGACATATAAATCTTTAGTCTTGATGCTCCAAGAGGATGAAGTAGCCCTTGAAAAGACCTATTCAGGTGGGTATGAGACACTAGTTGAGGAACTTCCAGACGATGTCCCCCGCTACATCATTACAGATTTCACTTTCACAAATCGTGCAGGATTAGAAAGTGAAAAAATCATTCTAATTTTCTACTGCCCTTTAGAGAGTCCAATACGAGAAAAGATGATTTATAGTAGTAGCCGGGGAGCTATCCAGCAGAAACTGGACGGAATTGGCCTTTCTTTAGAAGTTGATGAAAAAGCCGCTCTTGGTCGAGAAAAAATCACAAAACGGATCCTTGGTCGACTTGGAGTCGGCTAGTTTATTGAATCGAAAATCAATGGTTTTTACGAGGCTTATAAATTCATAGCAATTGACACACGTTTTTCTGTTAACGTGTAAATATTCTCGGTGATTCGTTGGATTAATCGATCAATTTGTTGAAGTTTTTTGCACTTTTCTTTTTCTATTTTCTCAATCTTAATTTCCTTTTTTGCTCGCGTATCTGTCAACTCCTGAATTTGCACCTGGATCGCATTCTCTCGACTTTTCAGGGCCCGATATTGCTCAGTTTCTGTCATTTTCTGCTTTCTGGTTTTTAATTCGGTGATATTCTCTTGGATTTTACAAAGAACATCCTTATTAAGGATTTCATCAATTATTTTCATTATCCTTTCTTCTTTACGCTTTTTGAGCGATACTGCCTCCTGTTCCAAGGAAATTTTGAGGGCTTGCAAGAGTTTAGATAGGCCCGAATGGCCCAATTCTTCTGCTTCAAAGCTCTCAAGAGTGTGTTCCATATAACCTTCTGCTAACTCCTTTACCTCTAGCGAGAGTCCGCTGCCACCTTTTGAGCGGTAAAGCAGTTTTTTTAGTGGATCACGAAATACTCTGAGCTTCATAAATGCCTTAAGTTCAAGGGATCTTATCTCTTGGTCTATATTAGATGTGGCTTCAATTAATTCTTCTTTGTGAAGCTTCGTGAGCTCCTCTTCCTGTTTCCTTATTTTTCGTGTCAATTCCTCAACCTGCGCTTTTTCCTGTGCTTGAACGATTTCGATAGGCGGAAGGCTGTCAAATAAGATCTCAAGTCGATCTATCCCTTCTAACGTTTTTTCGATGTGTCGAACCCTTCGATACGTGGAGGATGTGAACTCCCCAATTTCTTTCACAAAGTCTTGAAGTTTCCCGATTGAAGCCCCTATGCTTCTCCTAGCTCGAATAAAATAAGGAGTGATATAGGGATCATATGCGCTCTTTGTCTTAATGACTTTAGTCAAAACTGGGGGAATACTATTTGCCAGATTTCTAAGGGCTTCATATGAGACTTTTTCGGGCAATTCTAACGATTCAATCCCTTCTAGAGTTATCTTCCCCATTTCATTAGCAAGTTTTACTGTTCGCCAATAGTCCCCCCCTTTACGGGTTTTTGATAACTTTTCTTGGCCTTTTGCTAATTGGGATTCAGTATCCTGTAATAAGGCGTTACAAGTTTGTTGAAGATCTCGTATTTGTTTTTTTATAATTTTAATTAGCTTCTCTCCCTGCGCTTTTGCCTTTTGGACTTCATCAAAGGTGTCTTGTTTAAATTGTTCTCGGATCTCTTGAAGCTTCATATTCATTAGGGTGTTCATGGCCTTACACCTTCTCTATATTTCATTTTACGATCTACCCTACTAAAAACAGCAAGGTATAGCCAAATACGTAGATATAGCTTGTCTCATGACATTTAGGACTTCTGAGACTAGTGTAATGCCTTTTATGCTCTCCTTAAGTTCTTCCATAATTTAACATCAAGGTTTAGAATTTATTAATAAATTTCTTATGCTTTTTCTTAAGTTTTTATCTGAAACTATTGAATACAATGCCACCCATAAGAGAGTGGATCCAGCTTCAAAGAGTGTTTCATATGAAAAAAATTTATGAAAGTTAAAAGGGAATCTCGATTGTCAAGGTTTTATATAGTTCCCTATGGAAAATATAAAATCGAAAATTATAATGAACTTTAACCCTAACTTTTATTTTTTTAAATTTAGAGGGAATCAAGTAATGAACTGCCCTTATACCTTAAGAAATATTTTTTGTCGAATTGAATATTCCATCCATAACAATTTCGGATCGCTTGTTCCAAAAACTCTATGCACAATTAATAAATACACAAATAGGGTTAATAAAAATTTACCAAAAAAGGCCGCACCTTGGAGGAGACCACTAAAGCCAAAGATAATCTAGGATATCCCATCGAGTTAAGATTAATCCCAAAATCGTTGCAGAGACTTATAACTCGAAATAAACATCCTTTGATGTAAAATAAATATTAATCAACACACTTAAACTCTCTAGGACGAGATTCGAGCTTATCAAATTAAATAAGGAGTGAACTGGTAATGAAGCTGGAACTGTCTGAAAATGCCCTGAAAGTATTAGAATCAAGATATTTGGCAAAAGATGAGGAAGGGAATATAATTGAGACCCCAGAAGAGATGTTTCAACGGGTTGCTAAGAATATAGCATCTGCAGATGCACTCTACGGTCATACCTCAGAAGAAATTATGCAAACAGAAAAGGCATTCTTACAAATTTTGACAAATTTAGAATTCCTTCCCAATAGTCCTACCCTCATGAATGCAGGCCGCGAGCTCCAGCAACTCTCGGCATGTTTTGTTCTCCCTATCGAAGACTCGACTGAGAGTATTTTTGATGCAGTCAAATATACGGCTTTAGTTCATAAAAGTGGCGGAGGCACTGGGTTTTCATTTTCACGCCTTCGACCGAAGCATGATCGAGTTAAATCACCCGGGGGTATTGCTTCTGGGGCTGTTTCTTTCATGAAAGTCTTTAATGTCAGTACAGAAGTAATTAAACAGGGTGGGACACGGCGAGGCGCGAACATGGCTATTTTGCAGGTAAATAATCCCGACATTATTGAATTCATCACCTGTAAAGATGAAGAGACTGCCTTCACTAATTTCAACATCTCAGTGGGGTTAACTGGAGAATTTATGCGCGCTTTGAAAGAAGATCGTGACTATGAGCTGATCAACCCACGGACCAAAAAACCGGTCAAACGGATTCGAGCCAAAGAGGTGTGGGACCTACTTGTGGAAATGGCTTGGAAAAATGGGGAACCCGGGGTCGTTTTCTTAGACCATATCAATGAAGGGAATCCCACTCCCCATATAGGAAAAATTGAAGCAACCAATCCATGCGGGGAGCAACCTCTCCTCCCATATGAATCGTGTACGCTAGGTTCTATCAATCTCTCTAAGATGGTATATCTTAATGTCTATGGGGAACCGGCTATTAATTATTTTAGACTACGGGAGGTTATAAGACTAGGTGTACATTTCCTTGATAATGTAATTGATGCAAATAAGTATCCCCTGCCTGAAATCGATAAAATCACCAAAGGGAACCGGAAAATCGGGCTGGGTGTAATGGGATTTGCAGATATGCTTATCAAGATCAAAGTGCCCTATAACTCCCCCAGAGCTCTAGAAGTCGCCGAAGAAGTCATGAGCTTCATCTCCCAAGAAGCTCGGAAAAAATCCCAAGAACTCGCTCATGATCGCGGCCCATTCCCTAATTTTCGTGGGAGTATTTACGATAAACCGGGTCATCCTCTCATGAGAAATGCCACAGTAACTACTATTGCGCCAACGGGTACCCTCAGCATTATCGCGGGGTGCTCAAGCGGAATTGAACCGCTTTATTCCGTTGCATTTGTTCGGAATATTTTGGATAATGAAAAATTGATCGATATAAATCGAGTTTTCAAAAAACTCGCGATAAGTGAAGGCTTCTATAGTGAGGAACTCATTCAAAAGATCATAGAGGCTAGGGGTTCAATAAAAGGTTTAGACGAAGTACCTCCTCATATCAAAGAGTTGTTTGTAACAGCACACGATATTTCCCCCCATCAACATATCCAAATGCAAGCCATTTTCCAGAATTATACCGATAATGCTGTCTCCAAAACGGTAAATTTCCCCCATGATGCACCAAAATCGGCTATAGAGGAAGTTTATTGGTTGGCTTATAAGTTACATTGCAAAGGTGTCACAGTCTATCGTGATGGGAGCCGAAAAGGGCAAGTACTCTCCACGGATTTCATATCTTAGCTCAAAATAAAAACATAAACAATCATTTAGATAGAAACTTAATAGGAGATGAGATTTAAAGTTATTTAATAAATCAGTCAATCCCCTAAGATGATCGTAATGAGGGATTGATCGTTTCAGAACTTTTTTTTCATTTGAGTTTGATGAATTTTCAGGGATGAAAACAAACTTTTAGGTATTACACCAAGATCCTCCGGAGTGTGCAGTTCCAGAAACACACGGAGTTGTGGAGGCTCTCCCTATTGAGTTGGATCCCCCAAGGAGTAGAGGAACAAAAGATAGCCACTTCGAAGACTGATCCGGTTGAAGAGTTAACTGCCCCAGAACAAACCAATCTCTTCTATTTAGTCGTCAATAGGAAGGGATCAGATCAAGTGATGTTCAAACATCACTTTGATACCTCAAAGACCATTATCATTCCTCCTCAACGTCTTAGAGAAGCCCTACGAACGCTTTCAACTGAACTTGCTCCATATGAAACAGATTGTCAAATTGTTAAGCGTGGAGAGTTACCCTTCATTTTAGTTTGGAGCGAAAATCTAGCGGTAATAGCTGCGGCTACTCATTATACACCGATGCTTCACACCAGCCTTCGGAAGATTCTTCTTTTCCTCGAAGAAGAGTACCTACATGTAATACAGGACGGAAGCAGTGATTTAACCGGTCATGTTCCTATTGTTGAACGGGTTAAAGATGAGTTAAGACCGGCTCTATTACGGAAACATCCCCCTCCGCCCCCTTCCTTGCAAGTTTTAACAGAAGAGGCAACTAATTACTATTTTTCAACGACTTCTGGACTAATTGAGCAATTCGACTCCATTCACGTCTCTTCAAAGGGGTTCCAACTTCTGCTCGATCGTGAATCTTTGGAGAAAGACCAAATTGACATGCTTATGTTCACCCTAAAAGATAAGATAGCAAGCCTCACAGAGCTAAGCAAACTTATTGATATTCCTATTAATAAATTGGCTTTAATTCTCCGCCACCTGAACCTTCTTGAACTGGTGATTCTATTTTCTACACCGTTATGATCTTGCCAAACACCTAGATTGGAGGCGGGCTTTTTGCTCGGATTTTCTTTGGTAATCTCGTCCACTTGAGAAAGTTACGATCTGGTGGATCTTGTTCATATAGCTGCTTTCTTTGGGCTTCTAGCAACTTTGGGGGGACACCTTTATAATCTGCAACACATTCACATACATGTCGTCTATCCTGTTCGATTACAGTAGAGATCTCTTTTAACCAATCTTTCCATTCTATACTCCTTAACAGATGATGGTCAACTAAAACCCTAGGAATTTGTTGAGTAAGCTCTATCAAATTCTTTTTAGCGAGATCTAATGCATCTTCTCTAATTTTATAGTCTTTTAAGTAGATCGGAGGTCCCCCGACTAGTAAGAGATCTGGCCTTTTGGCGAGCGTCCATCGAATCGCTGATTGATTAAGACACTGGTAATCTGACCCAAACACAAAACGCTTGTCATCATGTATAATACAACACTGAATGACAAATCCTAGTGGTGTATTCTCAGTCCCATGCCAGACTGCTGGGGAAAATTCAATTATAGTGTCATTAATTGCAAATTGTAAGCCATCACACCAAATCAACTGTTTTGCTATGTTTGACACCATTTTTTCAAAAAAAAACCCTCGTTTCTTTTGCGAGTAATTGATATCTACTCTTGGATGTTTCGCATAGATGATCTTGTCAGTATAAAGAGCTTCTGCCAATTCTAACGAATGGTAATGAAAAGTATAGTTCGAGGAAGAGGAAATATAGTGGTCTTTATGGTAATGGGATATGAATACCACATCAATTTCACTTGCAATTTCGAAGCAAAGTTTTTTGGTGATTTTTTGTGTTATTTCATACTCGATCGGGTGTGGTAGGTGCCCAAATCGAATCCCTAAAGCGATTCCTGGATCAAGAAGGATTTTAATATCGGGCGTATCAACTCGTGTTACTAAACTCCTTGTTCCAAGGCTTTCGCATTGTATTGGGTTGACTTGCATTTTGATGGACGCTCATAAGGATTGATCAGTTCTTAAACACTGTTAATTTCTTAGGAGTCACTCTAAGGTTTCTATCTGTTATTTTATGCAACATCTAGTTCCAATTGGGTTCGATTTGATTCTAGGTATTTCATTGCTATTGCATTACCCCTATACGTTCTTGGTAGTGTTTCTGATTATCAATATATAATATTAAAGTCCTTCAAAGCAATGGTGGTTTAGCGCGCCGGCATTCCTCAAGGAATTCAATTGCACGTCGAAAGTGAGGGATAATTATCGAACCCCCTACAACAAGCGCAACGTTAAAAAGCTCATAAAACTCCGCATCCGAAACTCCTAGTTCAACACACCTTGCTACATGATACGCAATACAGTCATCACAGCGTAAGACGGTGGAAGCAACTAACCCTAACATCTCCTTCATTTTGGTCGATAAAGCGCCCTCTTCGTAGATACGCGTATCCAGATTAAACAAGCGTTTAGTAAAACGATTGCCCTCCGCCATGATCTTCTTATTCATTTTTGCCCGATACTGCCGAAAAGCTTCTAATCGGTTTTTCATCTTTCATCCCATCTAAAACAATTACCTAACATTGAATATTTAAGCAAGCCCCTCGAAGAAGACAAATAAAACATATTCTATGTAACTAATTGAAAAACACGGCCTTCACGAGATTCTGAAAGCTTGATGAACTATATCAAAATCCTCTCTCTAAGAGGAGTTCAAATGGAACTCACAAAAAAAGAAATCCGAGGAATGATCTGGCGCCTTCTTGAGGCGCAAAAACTTGCACGTTTTCCGTACCCGATCCAAGGCCGAATTCCGAATTTTGTTGGGGCTTCTAAAGCAGCTCAATATCTCCGATCAATTCCCGAATATACACAGGCTCAAGTAATCCTTGTGAATCCGGATTCACCCCAACGTCCTGTTCGCCTTGCAACTCTACAAGATAGAAAGATTTTAGTCATGCCCACCCCACGAATCCGTTCAGGGTTCCTTTTAATTCATTCCGAAAAAATCCCAGAACACAGGTACTCAGACGCTTCAACAATCCGTGGTGCATTCAAGTTAGGCCAGAGAATCCCACCTTCAGATCTCCCAGTTATTGACCTGAAGGTCATGGGTTGTGTAGCCGTGACACGAGAAGGACATCGCATTGGAAAAGGAGAGGGATACTCCGAACTAGAGAGCGCCATTCTACTTGAAATCGGAAAATTAACTCAAGAAACTCCTTATCTCACAACCTGTCATGATATGCAAATAATTGACCAACAGATCGCAGACATTGAACCATGGGATCTTCTTGTAGATATGGTAATAACTCCAACTCGGATCTTGCGAATCCTCAACCGGAAAAAAAGACCTAAGATTCTGTGGAAATATCTCTCACAAGAAAAACTCAATGAAATTCCTTTGTTGAAGGAGATGAAGCGCGATCATTTGAACGTATAAATAAATGATCAGCTTCCAAAGTTATGTTTTTGTTCGTTGATGCGTTTCTCTCTTTAAAGTTAACACAATTAAACACAAAGAAACAATCATGACATACATTTCCCACCTCCTAATAATAGATTTTATGTATTTTTCGCTTAACTCAGATTTAACGTATTCTTCTATAGGTATCAGTTACACCTACAGGTGCAATTACACATTTTTCGAACGGTAATAGGAACCCTCCCATATTACTTATATATAGATTTTGATCTATATTTAGAAATAATCTTATATATGTTTTTTTCAAAGCTTCACTTGGTCGGAACTGAGATGACCTCAATTGTAAGTACGGTTATAATCTTTGTTCAAAAGATTAAAACTGGTATATTAAGCAAAATTGTCAGAAATCAGCAGTATTTACATTCTCAATCGTTAGAAAACCCTAGAAAAGTTGAATTGTTTCAAAATGCTAACCGACATAAACTGAGAGAAACAATTATTCGAGAGTTTGAGGTTACAAAGAATCGAGTAATGATTGCTGTTCGCCGTCCGCCTTTATAAAAACAGGTTATTGAACCAGATGAGGCTTGGAAACCAGTTTTCATCGTTAATAATTACTAACACCATGTTAAATAATTTTTAACTCGCATTAATTCCACTAGAGAACTCCTAGCGAAAATTTTCATTTAATCGCCATTCGGCCAACTTTTTGATCGATAGACCGGAATAGCGGCTGCTCCCCGTTTCACTAGTAAGTTTTTAATTTTTAATTTTTTTTCAAGCTCTTTGAATCGGTTTCGAATGGTCACTGGGGTAGTATTCGCCGCTTTAGCTATTTGATGCTGTGTTCGTCGCTCTCCGGTCTTTACACAGGCAATATAGAGGGTAGCGGCCGCAATGCTAATAGGATTCTTACCAATGGTGATGTTGCTCTCTATCGCTTGTTCAATGAGCTCTATAGCTTTTTTTTGTGTATCCATTGTCAGCTTTAGTTCATTTCCGAGGCGCTGGACAAAGACTCTTGGATCCGTCTGATTTGATTTTAATCCTAATTCTCCAATAATCACCCGAACGCAACGTCCAAGCTCTTTCGAAGTGATTCGGGTCTTTTGTACAATATCACGTATAGTTAAAGTTGTTCCTTGATTACGCGCAGCCAAATACACCGCCGCGGCAGTTATTCCATCAATTGATCGTCCTCGAACTAGACCTTTTTTGAGGGCTTTCCGGTAATAGATTGCAGCACTTTCCGCTACCTTTCTAGAAATCCCTAACTGACTGCAAAGGCGTTTTAATTCACGAAGTGCGATCCGGAGATTCCTCATCTCAGATCGCTTTGTTCTACTATCTATTTGCCGTAAACGGTTCATTTGCATTCGTTTGGTCGCAGCAAGGGGTGCTCCACGTGAATCTCGGTTTACCCCTCCTATTTGCGTCTGAAGTCCATAATCTGGTCTTAGCGCAGAAAGCGGAGCCCCGACACGGCATGTCTGTTCCATTTCCTCATGTGAAAATGCGCGCCATTCAGGATTAGTATCTAAAGTTGTGGCAACAACAAGTCCACAATTGGTGCAAACGATCTCTCCACGTGTCCACTCGCGAATTAGGCGTGTCTCCCCACATTCTGGGCAAAATTCCTCTTCAAGGCAAAGGGTATTAGGCACTATTGGTAATGGTTTATCAGTGTTCATATCCCAATCCCGCCCATGTTGGCTGTTACGGCTTATATTCCTTTAATGAGCATTCGTTGTTTTATTGGTTAAAATCCTAATAGGATATTATTTCATCACGTATCCTACATAAATAAGTATTCAAATGTTATTCGCTGTCGTTTTACCTTTTTTTAATTCTTTTGTGTTTAGAACGGGTTTTTCTAATGTTATAGTTTTTTTAAATATTTTAATAATTATTTCAAATTACTTAATAACTAATAAATTAAAACAATAATTATTATAAATAATAGACTGAAGCTTGAGGCAAAATTCTGTTTGCATTTTATTCTCGCGAACGTCGAGTACAAAGTAAACTTATGAATATATTTTATGATATCACTTTTCAGTAGTTCATTGAATGTTATCTCGTATAAATATTCTGGAGGAATAAATTCGATGAAAATCTTCATTTCTGTGGATCTGGAAGGAATCAGTGGAGTAGTTTCCAGCGAACAAACACGTGTCGAAGGTAGTGGGTATGAACAAGCGCGGCGATTAATGGTAGGTGAGACGAATGCGGCAATTGAGGGGGCATTTGCAGGGGGTGCTACGGAGGTTTGTGTAAACGATGCTCATGGAACGATGAGGAACCTGTTAATTGAGGACCTGCACCCAGACGCGATATTGGTCACAGGCTCCCCGAAACCCTTGACGATGATGCAGGGGATTGATTCATCTTTTGATCTTGCTGCCTTTATAGGTTACCATGCCCGGCGGGATTCCATGACCGCAACGCTCGAGCATACGATCAGTGGAACGGTAGTACGGGGAATTACCATAAATGACAACCCAGCGGGAGAAACAGCCATCAATGCAGGAATTGCAGGTTATTTTGGAGTTCCTGTGGGATTATTGAGTGGAGATAATGTTGTGGTGCGAGAAGCTCGAAAACTCATTCCTAATATAGAGATGGTTGAAGTAAAAATTGCTCAAACAAGAACCTCTGCAAAGTGCTTGCATCCAAAAAAGGCGCAACAACTTATTAAGACGAAGATGAAGTTGGCAACCGAAAATGCGCACCAGTTCATCCCCTACAAGGCGGCTTCTCCAGTTACCTTCAATCTCGAGTTCATCTATACCGGCATGGCTGAAATGGCAAGTTTAATGCCCTCTGCCGAGCGAGTGAGTCCCACACGGGTAAAGTTGACGCACACAGATTATTTAATTGCATGGAAAGGTGTACGCGCGATGATAACTTTGGCAGGTAGTGTCATTTGATTTCCTTTTAATTATAGTAAATATTTATTTAATAGTTACTTCAACTTCATGAGATCTCACTTCTTGGACAATCCTTTCAATCAAATTCTATCCACTATTGTATTGTGGGGAAAAGTTTCGTATTAACTAAGCGGAGTATGAAGAGAGGTTGAGATCCTTCACGCACCGACACATTTATTAGATAGTTATTCACATATAGTGAATAACTAGAAAAATCGCTTATATGAGGCAGGCAAAATCACATTTATACTTCAAGGGGAATTCAAAAATGACAGATGATGACAAGAAGAAGAAGAAACCGAAACCGTGGCCAGAGGACTTTCCATTTGGGGATCTATGGAAAGTGATCAACGAGAGTTTGAATCGCTGGTTTGAAGGAGTCAGTGGATCGGACGCGGAACGAATTGATGAGGCGTTTAAAAAATTCCTTGCAAATCCCTTTGTGATGGGATGGAGTGTGTCAATTGGACCCGACGGGATACCAAGGATTCAACGGTTTGGATCAAAATCTCCTGAATCAGGAAGAGAATATACCGAGAGCAAAGAGAGAGAGCCACTGATTGATGTGTATGATCTAGGAGATTCGCTTAGAGTGATTGCGGAAGTTCCTGGAGTGGCGAAAGAAAATATCCAAATCCGAACAGAGGCGAAGCGCATACGGATCAGTGCTGCGCAGGGGGAGAGAAGGTATTCAAAGGTGATTGATCTCCCGGCAGAGATCATCCCTGAAAGTGCCCAAGCGACATACAACTTTGGCGTGCTTGAAGTCGTATTAAAGAAAGCAAAACCCCCAGCAGACGAAGGCGTGAACGTCGCAATAAAATAACTCTAACAGGGTTATCATTTTAGTGGAGGTTAAGAAATAAATGGCCAAGAGCGCATCATTTACGGTAAGAGTGAGGGAAGCAAGGCAGCGGGATGTAGGGCGAGGGATTGCCCGGGTTGATTCGGCATTAGGCTTCTCTCCAGGCGATATTATCGAAATTATGGGGAAAAAGAAGACGGTAGCAATTGTGTGGCCTTCCTACCCGGAAGATGCCGGTCAAGGGCTTATCCGGATCGACGGGGTAACTCGGGCAAATGCGGGGATAGGTATAGATGACCGCGTTACGATTCGAAAAATTATTGCCAAACCAGCGCAGAAACTCACACTGGCACCAGCAGGGAATTTAGCATTAAGGGACGGGGGCGAATTTGTAAAAAGGTCGTTGGAAGGACGACCAGTAACACGCGGAGATCATGTGCGGCTGCAAATCATGGGGCGGGTTATTGAATATCAAGTCGTCAACTTTCAACCTGTCGCAGATGCGGTGATTATAGACCTAAGAACACGGGTCGACTTAAGGACAGAGCCGGTGAGAGTAAGTGAAGCTGCCACAGGGGTGACCTGGGAAGATATCGGCGGCTTAGATGAAGCCATTCGTAAATTACGAGAAATGGTGGAGTTGCCCTTACGCCATCCTGAGTTGTTCGAGCGGCTTGGCATTGAGCCACCCAAAGGGGTCCTCTTACATGGACCACCAGGGACAGGAAAGACGCTCCTAGCGAAAGCTGTAGCCAATGAAGCAGCTGCGCAATTCTACAATATTTCAGGGCCTGAAATCATGTCGAAGTATTATGGCGAATCGGAACAACGCTTGCGGGAAATCTTCAAAGAGGCCCAAGAGAACGCCCCATCAATAATTTTCATTGATGAACTCGATTCAATCGCACCAAAGCGAGAAGAAGTAACAGGTGAAGTAGAACGGCGTGTAGTAGCCCAATTATTATCTCTCATGGATGGATTAGAGGCGCGGGGCGAGGTTGTGGTGATCGCAGCGACGAACAGACCGAATGCCGTGGATCCCGCATTGCGCCGGGGCGGACGATTCGACCGGGAGATCGAAATCGGGATTCCAGACATGAACAGCCGGAAAGCAATCCTCCAGATCCACACGCGAGGAATGCCATTAGCGGAGGATGTGGATCTCCAACGCCTTGCTGAGACCACACACGGCTATGTCGGAGCGGATATTGCTATTCTTGCCAAAGAAGCGGCCATGAAAGCGCTCCGAAGGGTTCTTCCAGAAGTTGACCTTGAGGAGGAAACCGTTAAGCCAGAGGTCTTAGAAAAACTCATTGTGACAATGAAGGATTTTGAGGATGCGCATAAAGAGATCGAACCCTCTGCCCTGAGGGAGGTTTTTGTGGAGATTCCAAATGTCTCATGGGACGAAATTGGAGGTCTTGAAGACCCAAAGCAAGAATTACTAGAGAGTGTCGAATGGCCATTAAAATATCCAGAGGTATTCGAACTTTCTCACACGACCCCGCCTCACGGAATTCTGCTTTTCGGGCCACCCGGAACCGGAAAAACGCTGTTAGCTAAGGCGGTTGCCACTGAAAGTGAAGCGAACTTCATTTCCATCAAGGGTCCCGAAGTCCTCTCAAAGTGGGTAGGGGAGTCTGAACGTGCTGTTCGCGAATTGTTCCGGAAGGCCAAGATATCAGCGCCAACAATTATATTTATCGACGAGCTTGATGCAATTACCCCCGTTCGCGGTGGGAGTATAGGAGATTCGCATGTCACAGAACGGGTGATAAGTCAGTTACTCACTGAACTCGATGGGATCGAAGAATTAAAGGATGTCGCAGTGATTGCCGCAACCAACCGCCCAGATATAGTTGACCCCGCCCTTTTAAGACCCGGCCGGTTTGATCGGCTGATCTTAATTCCGGCACCTGACAGAAAGGCTCGGTTGGAGATCTTGAAGATTCATCTGAAAGGGAAGCGTTTGGCGGCGGATGTGGACATTGACAAACTAGCAGAAACTACAAACGGATACACAGGGGCCGATATTGCAGGAATTGTCCGAGAAGCGAGTATGTTAGCAATTCGTAGCTTGTTACTTCAGGGAATAACCCGTGAAGAGGCAAAAAAAGCAACGGAAGACGGAAAGGCATTAATCACGAAAGAACACTTTGACGAAGCAATGAAAAAGATCCGTCCGATGAGTGACCGAGACCTTGCTATGTATACGCAAATTGCAGAGGAATTCGTCCGACAAGCACCAGCGGCCAGATCCATCAGCTCAAGATATGCCTAGATCAGAGATATACTATATTCTTAGAAGGAAAGAATGATGTCTGATTCAGAGCATATGATTGAAGAATTAATGGATTTACTAGGGAACAAAACACGTCGTAGAATTCTGGAATCATTATCAAAAGAACCATTATACATTACTCAAATGATTGACATGCTAAATGTTCAGGCTCAAGCGATAATGCGGCATCTTAAAAAACTTGAACAACAAGGATTTGTGCATAGCTATGAACGAGCGAGCCTTGGAGGTCCTCCCCGAAAATATTATGCCATAAAAAACGCAATGCGAGCCAATGTTATCATTGGCCCCCATACTTTTTCTCTAAAGTTGACGCAAGGCATCGAGGAGCAAAAGAAGCGAACTAAGGCCTTCCAAAGACATACCTCATCCCAAATGGAGACCATGGAACTAAATAAAGCTATTAAAAAGATTTTAGAGTTTTTAAACCAAACAAAACCTACTAAGGAAATTAAAACAACAGTCAATGTCCTTGAGTCATTGAAAAAAATGTTATTGGAAGAAATAAAATAACGAGGCAACCCGGAACATCAAAGAAAACCTCCTTTTCTCTTTCGTTGCAGAAAATGTTTTAAGGGGGAAAAAGATCTTGATTGGGATGCGGGTGGAATCATGGACGAGAACCGCAACTCACGTGTTCGAACAAAATATGAGCAGGCGTTACTACCTGTTGGTCGATTATTAGCTAAGACAGGTATAACAGCCAATGCGCTCTCTGTCCTAAGCCTTGTAACCGCAGGCGTTTCTACCTATTTCTTTTGGAGAAGCCAGCTCATCTATGGCATTGTCTTTCTTATTTTAGCCAGTATAATAGATATGTTGGATGGAAGTGTGGCACGTGCAACAGGACAACTAACTCATTTTGGGGCAGTACTAGATCACACCCTTGATCGTTATGTCGAGTTCCTTTTCTTGTTAGGATTCGGTCTTGGTGGCTATGTGCCTTTTCCTCTGATCTATATTGCATTTTTCAGCATGATTATGGCAAGCTTTGTGAGAGCTAAAGCCGAAAGTGTTGGGGGCCTTGAATCTTGTGCAGGAATCGGCATTGAACGAAAAGAAAAACTAGTCATATTAGCCCTCGGTGCCATCTTGACCTATTGGTACACTGATGCCTTAACTATCGCAGTTCTCTTCATCACAATCCTTTCTCAACTTGCGGTTTTATTGAGATTACGCTATACCTATCAACACACTGACCACTAGGAGGGACTAGAGATGAGTAGACATGGTAAACAGCCCTCCAAAGTAGTCATCCTCGATTTTGATGGTACTGTTGCTGACACGATGCCCTTATTAGAGGAAATTGCAGTAAAATTAATAACAAAAAACTACAGGAAAGACCGTGAGTCAGCTCGAAAAGGGTATATTCGAACAACTGGGTTACCGTTTTGGCAGCAATTAGAGATATTGTTCCCGAACGATCCGTTAAATAATGAAATCGCTGCGAAATTTGAGGAAGAGAAAAAAAATCGGTTTTTTGATCAACCCCTTTTTGCTGATGCTGTTGAAACCATTGAGCAGCTACGCCAAAAATTCCTTGTGTGTGTTTCGAGTAGTACCCTCCAACCCTTAGTTGAACAGTACTGCCAAGAGAATAAACTCATCGTTGACTGTATCTTGGGCTATCGACTTGACTTTGAAAAGGGGAAAGATCATTTTGATTACGTTGTTAAGAAATATGGTTTAACATATTCCGATCTAGTTTATGTTGGAGACTCCTTGAATGACGCAAAACGCGCACAATATAATCATGTGGCATTCATTGGGAAAGTGGGGCTCTTTTCCAAGCAAGAATTTCAGGAGTTAGGGAATATCCCAACCATTACTTTCCTTAAGGAACTGGTAGTATGGTCATGGAACAACATGAGGGGAAAATAAGCTGAGATGAGTACTTCAAAGCAATTACCACTGAGTTGAAGCGACTTACAATCGTCCCATCAGTTTTATAATGCACCAACACTTAAATCAAGAGGAATTGTGCATTTCGATAAGCCTTTAATTTCTACGATCTCGTGATACTGGATGCACATTATATATTTAAAAAGGGAATCTATAATATATTAATAAGGCGACATTATTTAAAGAGGGCTGATTTTGGTTAGCTGGTCAGAACTAATTGCTTCTAGACTCGAATCAACAAAGAGATTCCAGGGAGGAGAAATGGAGATCTGCTGTTGCCCTAGGCAACAGGGAGTGCTTTTTTATGACTACGAAAAACGAACGTATATTGAACAGGGAAGTTGTAAATCTGATAAAATTTGTGCAATCCTCATGATTGCAAAACATCATGCATTTATGACCAATCAACAACACAAGAAACAAACTTTTCGAGAGACAACCCTTGACGAATTTTTTTTTTAATCTTTTAATCTTAATAGATTTTCGATTTACGTTTTATGAACAAATGAGACTGTATTACTAGGAATCCTTGTTAGAATTGATGAAATTCATTTGTAATATTTAATTTATTAACAAACATCTTTGTTTTTAAACCAGTTCTGCTTGAGAGCAACCAAACTTATACATATAAAGAAAGACCACTGGAATGATGATGTCCGAGTTCGATCTGATTATCAAGAAAGTGACTCTTGCCAATGCCGTGATGCATAATGGTCGAGCCGATATCGGCGCCGTCATGAAGCATATCATGGCTGAAAAGCCGGAGTGGAGAACAAAAGCTAAAATCATTCTTGAACACGTCAAGCTCCAAGTTCAACATGTAAATTCAATGTCTAAAAAGTTACAGGAGACCCTTTGGGCTGAACTCGCTTCCGAAGAACCCATCAAACTTGTAGAAAGACATAAAAAAGAGTGTCTCCCCCCACTAAAAGGAGCAAAGGAGGGGCAAGTCGTCACACGGTTTCCCCCAGAACCGAGTGGCTATCTTCATATTGGCCATGGGTATTCCATGTACATTAATTGGTACTATGCCCGAAAATACGAAGGTCGCTTTATCCTCCGTTTTGAAGATTCAAATCCACGGAAAGTAGAGGAACGATTCTATGAGGTTATTCGAGAAGGGTTACGCCTCTTAAAGCTTGATTGGGACGAGGAAATACTAGAATCCGATCGTATTCCTCAATACTATGAATTTACTAAACAGCTACTCAAACAGGGCAATGCGTATGTCTGTAAGTGTACTCAAAGGTTTGTTCAGCAATGTAGACGAAGTGGTCAACCCTGTCCTCATCATAACGCATCAGTTGAACAAAATTTAGAAGAATGGGAAAAAATGTTACACTCCTATCAGGAAGGTGAGGCTGTAATCCGCTTAAGAGGGGATCTCACTGCAGAAGAATCTGCATTAAGAGATCCAACTATCATGCGGATCGTAGACCACCCCCACCCGATCCAGGGTGATGCGTATCGGGTGTGGCCACTTTATGATTATGCGGTGAGTATTGAAGATGCCCTTGAGGGAATCACCCATGTGCTTCGCTCAGAAGAATTTGTCCCCAAAATCCCTCTACAGAACTTCATCCGCGAAAAGTTGGGATTACCATCGCCTCAGTTTATTCATTATTCACGGTTTAAGATAAGAGGAACTCCAGTACAACGTCGAGTTATTCGAGATCTCATCAATACTGGGTTTGTCAGCGGTTGGGATGATATTCGACTAAGTACCTTGGCTGGTCTGATACGGCGGGGGATCGTTCCTGACACTATCAAACAGTTGGTTTGTGAAATCGGGTTAACAACAGGCCAACCTGAACTTGACTGGAGCATTGTTCTTGCAATCAATCGAAAGATCATTGACCCAATTGCTAAACGCTTCTTTCTGGTCATAAATCCCTTCACTCTTCAAGTGAACGCCGCCCCCCCTTTAAACGTAACATTACAATATCATCCGACTCGTCCAGAACTAGGAATTAGAAAAATCACAACTACAGGTCAGTTCTATATTTCACGGGAGGATGCCATAAAACTAAACCCCGGAACAAAGATCCGTCTCAAAGACCTTTATGACATAAATATCCTCAAGAGAGATAATACTAATGTATGGGCTGAGTATTGTAGGCAAAGAACCCCTGGTATTCCGAAAATCCAATGGGTGACTGAAAATTCTATTCCTACAATTCTGAAATATCCTGATGTCCTTTTGTTGGAAAATAACACCCCGAATCCAAATTCCTTAATTGCCAAAAGGGGGTTGGCAGAATTGAACCTTCGAAACGCCCAGATTGGGGATATAATCCAATTGGAACGAATCGGATTTGGGCGAATTGACAAAATAGATAAGGAAGAGATTGTTATTAACATGACTGAAAAGAATTAGTCACTTTTACTGGGATTCAGTTATGATCTGTGTAGTCCTTCAATAAAATTAATTGTCTCAAAATGATTTTCCTTTCTTGACAATACATTATCGCTACATGCCTTCTGGAATCGTTAAAGGTGGAATACATTGCCTGATGGCCTCATGCTCTTCTTTTTCATTCTTTTCCTTTTCTTTCTTATGCTCAATTATCAGACTAAAACCTCTAAAACAATCAGACGTGCTGAACGCGCCCAAAATGAGGGAAGAATGCGCCAAGCAGCAGATCTTTTCATTAAAGCAAAAAAATATATCCAAGCGGCCCAAATCGCGTTGGCGCTTCCGGAAATTGAGAGATCTGACATCCTCCAGAATATTTCCAAAGTTCTCTCGCCATCCAAGAAGAAGTCCCTTTTCACTAAACTAGGAGATGAATATGCAACCACCAAAAACTTCGTGAAAGCAGCCGCTGCCTTCGAACTGGCAGGAGCTCCGCTGCGAGCCGCTAGATACTTTGTTCTCGCTGGATCAGGCTTAGTTAAAAAAGGTCTGCGGCTTGTCATCGGGTTTACGCAGGCCCATCCTAATCTCGGGGTCGAGGAAGAATTAAGAAACTTGGCAAGGTTTGCCTTTCAGAATGAGAAGTATCTTGAAACGGCTGAAATTTTGGAGTTCCTAGGGGCCCGGGAAGAAGCTGATGCAGTTCTCGTATTTGCTGCTGAAGAATATGAGAAGAGTGAACACATCGAAGGAGCTATCGAAGCTTATGCAAGGGCTGGAAAGGAATCTAAAGCCATCACTCTGAGTATTAATGTTGCACAGCAGATGTTACATAATAACCAACTCGAAAAGGCATTACATCACTTCAAGCGAGCATATGAACTCACTAAGGAATTGCAACTAGCCCAAGAACAAAAAGAAGCTGAAAAAGCTCTGACCGCCACTTCACAGCTCGTTGAAGCTCGTCAGCACTTAAAAAATGGCAACTATAAAGAGGCGGCTGACCTTTATGCGCAGGCTCTAAAATCCCTCACTAAAATTTCAACACTCCCCGAGTCTCTTCTAGCAGAGGCCGCTTTAGCTCATGAGAAGTCAGGAGCGCATGAACAGGCATCTTCTTTATATGCTGAAGCTGCAAAACAAACTCCTAATCAAAAGTTGGCCGCACGCTTCCGTGAGAAAGCACGTGTCTTGAAGGAAAAACCTGTAATTAAACCCTCTCCTATCGAAGAAGAAAAAGTACATCAATGCATCGTTTGCCGAAGGACTTTTAAAAGCACGGATAAGGTGGTCCGTTGCCCCTATTGTTATGCGGCCGCCCATTATGCTCATTTTGCTGAATGGATCAAAATCAATGGGAAATGTCCGGTCTGTAAAAGACGCCTAAAACGTGTAGAACTCATCCAATAGGTCTTTCGAATTTAAATGAAATTTTGGCCTCTTTTTTTACGTAAATTATGGTGCACCAAACAAGCAGATCTAAGTTTTTTACAAAAGTGCGGATTTTGAATAAAAAAGAGGAGTGGATGTTCAGGCGGGTAACACTTTGGGACAACTCGCCACCCTGTAGGTGTTTCTGAAGATAGATATCAGATTACCTAGGATTGCTATCGCTAGTAAGATTTGGATGTTCTCATAGGTGACGACAATGTTAGGAACGCCGCTCACTTGAATCACGATCTCATAGACATAGCGGGTAATGTTTGTGAGTAAGAACGTATTGAATCCTAGTTCCAAGCAGGTACTGCCCAGGAACTGGGCAGGGGTAGTTCAGTAAGTGATTCAATGGTAGATTGGATTGGTTTTGTTTGTTTGCCATATTAAACACTTCAAAATCCAAACTAAAAGCGTTTCATTATATTACAGATCTTTTAATGCGGTTATGAGTACGACAATTCGATTAATCATGCTAGGAGTAAAACATCTGATTGCTTATGAGGGATTTATGGTGAACAAAAAAGAACGATCTTGATTTTCATGATCTACCTTTCTACGATAAATAAAGAATCTTGTGATTCCATTTCTAGATCATCCCCCAAACAATGGAACAAGCAGAAGGAGAATGCCTGTCGCAGTGACTGAACCGATTTGTCCTCCAGTATTGGCTGCCATAGCTTGAAATATTAGAAAGTTATCAGGATCTTCTTTTCGCCCGAGATGGTGAACAACACGCGCGCTCATTGGGAAAGCACTGATCCCGCATGCTCCAATCATGGGATTGATTTTACTTTTCGAGAAGACATACCACAATTGTCCTAGCAAAATCCCACCTGCTGTTGCCATAATAAAGGCAACCAATCCAAGACCAAAGATCATTAAGGTATCCGGATGGAGGAATGAGCGGACAAGGAGTTCTTTCGACGGAGAATAGATATCTTGAGCTGACATAGTGGCACCAATTGTAATGCCTAATAGGAGCGTGATAATGTTATTCAGTTCATTCTGGGCGGATTTAGATAAACGTTTGACAACTCCACTTTCCCGCATTAGGTTTCCCAGCATCAATGAGCCCATTAAGGGGGCTGCTAACGGCGCGATAAGACAAGTAATGAGCACAACCACGATTGGAAAGAGGGTTCGGATGGGTTTGGAGATCTTTTCCGATTCGGATGGCATTCGCGTTCGACGCTGGTTTTTTGTCGTCAGTGCCCGGATAATGGGGGGTTGAATAATCGGAACGAGTGCCATATAGGAGTAAGCCGCCACCGTAATTGGCCCTAACATATGTGGGGCGAATTGTGTGGTCACATAGATGGCAGATGGACCGTCAGCCGCGCCAATGATCGCAATTGAACCCGCTTCACGTAACAAAGCTTCTTCGTATGTCAGATCTAGAGGGATAATGCTGGGTACCCAGAATTGAAGTGCGGCAATCAAGGTGAAAAATATGCCAAATTGCCCTGCGGCACCAAAAAGGAGTAGACGGGGACGCTCGAGAAGCGGTCCAAAATCTGTCATCGCTCCAATTCCTATGAACAAAAGAACCGGAAAAGCTTCTGTCAGAACACCGTATCGATAAATAAACCAAATTATACCTTCTCCAGGATCCATTAAACCGGTAAGTGGAAGGTTTACTAATATACATCCGAACCCAATTGGAAGGAGCAAAAGGGGCTCATATTTCTTCGTTATGGCAAGATAGATCAAACCAAGTCCTATAAATATCATAATGACTTGGCCTGGTGTCATATTTGCAATACCTGTTGATTTAAACCAGTTCAATAAGAATTCTAAAAAACTCATGACATTTTCACCACGGCTACTCAATTTTTTGCATAGGACATCCTAAGGGGCTTTTATACATTAATAATTATGCGCGAACGCGAGTGATAAACAATCTTTCTAAGTATAAATAATAAATTGACAATCTTTCCCTCCGCGTCCTATAGCTTTTTCCAATGCTACGGTTACCAGCTTTTTCAATGCAGTTTCGAAGATTTTTGACACCCAGCCTCTAGAACAGTCGTAAAAGTTATCCGTTAGATCAATCATTTTAGCGTGTTCGTCGCCTTATTGTTTTCATCAACTCCCTACGTCCAGCTAAAACCCACGGCGAAACTGGTACTTGAACACCTTGTAGTGAAGGTTTGCGAGCCAGGAGGGAGAGTTGTCTTTTCTCGTCTTGTATCAGGTCTCCGACCGCCTCCGGTACAATTTTCTTAATTATAAACCTGTCAGATTTTGAACTCATATAAGCTGAAATAGCAGCTGAGATGATTGCAACCTTACTGCGGTCTGCCTTCGCTGCCATTTTCTTTGCCTCTTGAGGTGATTTTTCATTTCCAAAAAAGAGTTTTAAGAGGTCAATGCTAAATGAAATTAATGCAAGCACCAAGAAGGTGAATCCCATTCCAATAAGGGTTGCGAGTAGTCCTATACTTAATGGATCTAATTTTGAGGCCTCCAATTTTTTTACAATAATATGCACACTTCGACTTCTTCATCCATTTATGATTTGGCAACGTGACCAAAATTTTCCTTTTGTTTATGATCATATGAACAGCGCAATGCTAATTAAGCTCATAAGGTCACCGGCATTTGGCCTGCGAGTCCGAGATATATGAAAAATGCTCCGAATACGGCCATAAAGCCACTACACCCGATGAGAAGCAAGCTATAGGTCTGAGGCTTAAAGAAACCCCGTCCCAAGGACAGCAAGATGATGATGAGGGAGTAGTAAGTCAGATCAGACAACCAGTGAGCAAATCCGGTTAGGGACATTCCTGCGATGCCGAAAGGGAGGGCGCGCGTCACAATCGTTAACCCCGCGGAGAACCACCAGACATACCAATACCCATTGCTTACAGTTGCCACCACTCCATCCTTAAAGGAGTGAAGGATATTTTGTGGGTGTATTTTTACAGGATCTGATGCTGATTGAGTTCCCCGAATTCCTTTCAAGGTTAGTAGCCCAAAGCCTATTAGAATACTTCCTCCAATCGTCGCGATTCCGTTTGCAAGTGGAGAAGTTATTGTCACGGCAGAAAGGCCCGCCACGATACTGGTTATGATGATTCCTTCGAGCAATCCATGTGCTAGTATCGCAGCTGTGCCATCTCGCCATGTTCCAGACAATGTATCGCGTATTACGACAACTAGCAGGGGACCAGGACTCGCCGCTCCTGAAAACCCTACAATAAAACTAATCACCATAAGCTCATCAAGCGAAACCATATTGAACGGATTCCAAAGGTGTTATTTAGCCTTTATTTTTGAAGAAATTCAATGCTGGATTCTCGCAACAGATGCTGAATGGGATCCGTTTGGAGCCTCACAGATACCGATAGATTTTTCTCTCTCTTGGGTAATTTCGGCTACTGAAGTTGAGCTGTGATGCCTCCATTTGAGAACATTGTCGGACCAGAGAATCCACGTGGCAATGTTGAGTATAAGTTGAAACTTATCCACCCAAACGACGACCGATTGGTCGAATTAGCAACCCAGTTAAATTATCGGCTGAATGAAGGAGATGGGGAAGCCTTCTACGAGTTAGGAGTCTCAGATGAGGGGGAACCGGTTGGCCTACCGGATTGGGAACTAACGAACTCCTTACATGTATTGGAACAGATTGCAGAACATGTAGGGGCAAAAATGTCCCTGATCCGAACAGGAAAGGCGAAACATGGAAAATTGGCGGAAGTCCTCCTCCGTCGCCTCAAGGAAGAGGGCTTTCCAATCGACATCACGATAGTAAGTATTGGGAATGTAGATAGTGGGAAGTCCACTCTCATTGGGGTCTTACTTGGGGGAGAACTTGATAATGGAAACGGATCTGCTCGAACTAGGGTTTTTCGGCACAAGCATGAACTCTTGAGTGGACGAACGAGCTCTGTTGCGGTAAGGACGCTAGGCTTTGATGAAATGGGGGCATTAGTCAATCATAGTTTGATTCCGCCATCTCACGCTGAAATCTTGGAGCGAAGCGCGAAAATTATTTCAATCGTTGACTTGGCAGGGCATGAGCGATATTTAAAAACCACCGTTTTTGGGCTCACGGGTCATGAACCGGATTACGCCATGTTGGCTGTCGCCGCAAATGCCGGTGTTCAACCGATGACGCGGGAACACTTAGGCATTGCTTTCGCCTTGAAACTCCCTATCTTCGTTGTTCTGACCAAAGTTGATATTGCTCCTAACTCGATTTTCCAAACCACAAAACACGAGGTTGTTCGAGTCATAAAAATGCCAGGTGTGGCCCGCATCCCTTTTTTTGTGAAAGATACAGACGATGTGGCAGTCAGTGCTAAAAATATCGGGCGAACTACTCGGATTGTTCCGATATTCAAAGTCAGTAATGTGACTGGAAAAGGTATTGATCTGTTAACGCAATTCCTAAACTTGATTCCTGCATACAAACGTTGGGAATCACAGGTGGATCATCCATTCTTGGCCTATATTGATGAGCTCTTTCTTGTACCAGGAATTGGCACTGTTGTTGCCGCTACAATCAATCAAGGTGTCTACTCGCTTGGGAGCCCATTAAAATTGGGTCCGGATGTAAACGGGGATTTTTATGATGTTAAAGTGAAATCGATGCATTATAAACGGGTGTTTGTTAATACAGTAACAGCTGGTCAAGAGGCGACATTCGCTTTACGTGGGGTAGACCGGGATGAGGTTCGGAAGGGGATGGTTTTGCTTGATCCAAACTATACTATGACGGTAACAAGGGAGTTCGTTGCAGATACGATGGTATTATATCATGCGACAACGATTCGCCAAGGCTATGAAGCGATGGTGCATTGTCGGACCATCCGACAGCAAGCAAAAATTACTCGAATCCTCAAGGCCGACCACCCCGCCTTGAGAACAGGTGATCGTGCACGAGTCATTTTTCGGTTCTTATTCCAACCAGAGTTTCTTTTAGAGGGCGATCGCTTCGTTTTTCGGGAAGGGAGAACTCGTGGGATTGGCGTGATCCGGTCGATTCTCTCCACTTCTCATGAAGCAATGGCTGATGAAATAGCGTAATCCAAATCTTAAGAAAGCTATCAGGACCCTTAATGCAAATTTCTCAAAGAATTCTTCTCGATAAACATCCTAGTTGTCAGGAAAGGGAAGTTTTTAAGAAAAAGTTCAAAACTAATATTTGTCCCATAAGGGAATAAACGATACCCGGCCTAGCTCAATCTGGCAGAGCGGGCGGCTGTAGTGGCGAAACGCATCTCTGAGCAATGATGAGATGTCAACCCTCGCTCGAAGAAACCGTCAGGTTCCTAGAGAATTTTGTTTCCTAGGCTGAAATCCCGGTTCAAATCCGGGGGCCGGGACCACTCTTTCCTGTGAATTGCAACTTTCTTAACGATGCAGATTCTACATTCTTTCATGATTTTGGTATTTGAGAATAAAAAACATTTTTCCTCCAAAACCTTTGGATTTTAAGGGTCTTAAGCTCCTTATCCGAATACCAATATTGGTTGTTTATATAGATCCGTCACAAACGTATTTGTCAAAAGCATGAAATCCTAAGTTACGTTTGTTTGTGTATTCACTATTTTTGGAGACCAGCACTTTGGCTATGGAAAAGGCATATTTAGCGGAATTTAGTGGGTTTGATGCTATATCGTCAGAATATTTCAGAATTGATGAGGCGAATGAGCTTTCCAAAGCTTTAGAATACCTTGAAAAAGATCCTCATGCGCTATTGGTCTTTAACCGAGACCTTTTTCGGGGACTTGTCCGTGAAAGAGATCTTTTACAGTTTCAACTCCGCTCTGAAGAGATCAAAATCAATGAAGTAATGCTATCCATCCCTACTGTTGATCCGGGGACTGAGCTAACAGAAGTGGCGAGGTTGCTACTCGAGAACAACCTTCGAGTAATTCCAGTGAGCAAGGATGATGAAATTATTGGGATTATTCGGGATGTCGATTTACTCGCGCTCGCAGGTACGACAGAGTTTGGGGAGGTGCCTGTCGCTGAGGTGATGACAAAGCAAGTAGTTACAGTGCCGGAAGAGGAATCCATCGCTAAAATCTTCAACAAGTTCAGGGAGTGGAATATTTCACGAGTTCCAGTTGTAAATGACTCCGACGAAGTGGTTGGGATCGTAACTGCGCATGATCTTGTGCGGGAGCTCATATCAGTTAGGAAAGAGAAAACTTCAGCAGAAACTGGTCCGTTTAGCTTTGAAGTTCTACATGCGCCTGCCAAGGAAAAGATGAATCATCCAGTCGTCACCGTTTCCGAAGAATCAAACCTCCGGGACGTGATTCGGAAAATGGGACGACAGTTATCAAGTGTTGTTGTCGTGGATAAACAAAATCGTGCTAAGGGGATCATCACGATCAAGGATCTGCTCGAACCCCTCAGTGTTAAACCAGTTGAGACGGAATATTTCATAACGGTTAATGGGCGGGGGTTTGATGAAGTGGATCGAGAGCGTATTATAGAGGAAGCACAAGACTTCTTAGCGAAATTTCAGGAATTTCTTGGAGGGGGCGACTTCCACATCCATATTAAAACGCACAATCGACAGTTTCGCGAGAGACTTCTCTATTCTGTTCGAACACGCCTTTCAACCCACAAAGGATTTCTGTTTACTAGTAGTAGTGATGGGTGGGGTCTTGAGGATGCCTTTTATCAGGCTTTAGAGAAGCTCGAAAGGCAGCTTCTCTCCGAGAAAGATATCCTTGAGGATCGAATCCGGTCAGAATTGTTAGTCCAAAGTTATAGTGCCGAAGAGCTCTAGCTGTAGTTCCTTTCTTACGTTATGATGCGGGGGTTTGACATAACCCCTCAAATACTCGTGGGTGTTTCGATCTTTAAAGTTTGAATTCAAATTATAACAATGCGAAGAAATGGAATGGTGATTTCTGATAGTTCTATTTCATCATATATTTTAAGTAGCTCAAATATTGAAAGATATAAATTCCTAATAGGGATTTTTAAAGGGAAAAAACAAGGCAAAATGGAGCAAAGGGTCTATCAAGAGTTCCTTCACGTTTCTTTGTCACCTTTGAAAAGAAAGGGTTTAATCTCTCGAAGACCCTGAATTATGCAAGTGCATTTTGTATTAGAGAGACCCATCTTGCCCCTCGAAATCAAGGAGTTCAACCTAAAAAAAATTGGAATCCGTGCGGTCTTAGGAGATCTTGAGTCCGAGCTCATGGAGATCATCTGGACTCGAAACAAAGAACTCACGAATCGAGAACTCCTTGAAATCTTAAACCGTAAACGGAAGAAAATCCTTGAAGTGTCGACAATCAACATCACGATGGCTCGCTTATTCAAAAAAGGGCTCGTGACACGCCGCCTCGAGGCGATCCGAGGAGGGTACCACTATCTCTATCGAGCTTCCATGACGAAGGAAGCCTTTATAAGTAAAATCAGCAAAAAAATTTTGACTCATCTCCGAAATTGCTTCGGCGATAAGCCTTTTAAGGCGGGTTTTGCTACGGTTTCGCTCCTTTCAGCGGAGTCGGAATCAGAATCGTAAGAAACTGACGAGTCAAAGTAAATCAGGTTTTTGTATTCTATGCTCTGACATATTAAAGACAATTGTTACCTTCATCTACTCTCCAGAATCTTTTTACAACCACTTTCGCGCATTAAGGTTACTTTTTGGTAACTGCTTTATTTATAATAATTACCGTATTGATTATCCCCAAGAAAAATTTCGGAATTAGTACCTAATTCACTGAAATTTTCTGCAAAATCATACTGCTTTAAAGGAGAACTTAAAATGGCTGTTTTAATCTCGATTCTAAGAGTGATACATGTTATCACCGCCATCCTTATGGCGTGGCCTGCCTACGCGCTCGTTTCCGTCAACCAACGTGTTCGGCTGGGCAAACCCCTGGGTGACTGCGTAGACACCTACATGGAGAATATTATCAAGAATCATACTATTCCCTGCGTTGTATTCCAGGTTACTGTTCTAGCTACTGGGCTGGCTCTGGTGCTGCTGCGAGGACTCGGGCTAGATGCACTGGTCACGTACCCTCTGCTGGGATTGAAATTCTTGCTGCTCTTGCTCATTTCCGTACTCTTGCTCTTTGTCCATTTTAATCTGCAACCGCAGATAGACGCTCTGTTTGCTCAAGCCAGCAGCCCTGTACCAGCAGATGTTGCGCCGCG
Source organism: Candidatus Heimdallarchaeota archaeon (assembly GCA_046761065.1). Taxonomy (GTDB): domain Archaea; phylum Asgardarchaeota; class Wukongarchaeia; order Wukongarchaeales; family JBHIFL01; genus JBHIFL01. The sequence goes on along the minus strand of JBHIFL010000012.1, from coordinate 24,288 downwards.
CATTGGTACGCTGCGCCTGCGCACAAACGCATGGCATCTATCTACATGTTCGTGGAACTGACCGATGCCATACTGGGGATGCAGGTCTGGGCTCCCTTCCCACTGTGGCTGACGATCCTACTGCTCACTGCCATCACTGCGTTCACTTGGCGATCCTACAAGAGTGTCACGCCATATGGATGGGTGTAACTGAGGATACTCGGCAATATTGTAGATCAGAAGGAGAAGACTCCTAGGTCGAATCAATTCTAACTCCTCTCTCCTAGAGAAAACTAGAGTAATACACCAGAAGGATAAGTCGCGAACCGAGGATGTCTGAAACCTGAAGTGTTGACAAGTCCATCACCTGTCGTAGGAAAGGAGTGAGACGATCGTCTGCTTCAGTTCTATCGGTAAATATAATTAAGTATTTCATCAGATGGAGCTCTAAACAGTTCTTTCTCAAGAAAAGGAGGTTGTTCAGGATTTTCAATTTTAACTTAACAAACTCGAATTCTTGTCCTTACCCTTGCAGCGAGCCGTTTTCTCTTCTTCATTTGTAACAATTCATATCTTTAAAGGAAATATTCTTAGAATGAAATGAAATGATTAATAATTGGTGTTTTTCATGGTTTGCCCTCAATGCGAAGCAATCGAGGCTGGTATCGATCAGAAAAGTGTTCAGAAAGAATTACGTAATTATCGCAAGAATGGTCCTACTAAAACAACTCGTTTGTTAATTAATCATATCAAGTCTGAAGGTATCGAAGGCTTGTCACTTTTAGACATTGGTGGGGGAGTGGGTGTTATCCAACTTGAGTTGTTAAAGAGTGGAATGGCAAGTGCTATCAATGTTGAAACCTCCTCTGCATATCTTGAAGCGGCACAAGAAGAAGCAGAGCATCATGGGCTCACGGATAGGACAAGTTTCCATCATGGGGATTATGTTGATCTTGCCTCTAACATTCCTATAGCTGATGTGGTTACGCTTGACCGCGTCATCTGCTGTTATCCTTACTTAGAACCACTGGTTGAGAACAGTATCACGCATGCTAGAAATTTATATGGATTGGTATACCCCCGAGACGTTTGGTGGACGAAGGGATATACAGCTATTTATAACTTCTTTCAATGGGTGAAACGTAAGAAATTTCGGCTATTTGTTCATCCTAAGGAGGGAGTTCATGCTGTGGTGCACGCTCATAACTTTAAGCGATGTTTTTACCGAAAATCTGGGTTTTGGCTGATTGAAATCTTTAAACGAATAGAAATGAATGATAGCTGACATGCAATAGGTAATGATGTGCAAGTTCTAAGAGTATCCATAGCATCGGATTGATTGCTGCCACCTTCATGGTTCGTCCCCGAGATTTCCTAGCGATCCAACACACTCCCACTCACCTTGGAGATCACAACAGTTCTTACAACGCAGCCTCTAAGATCCCATTCACATCATGCAACAGTAAAATTGTATCAGTACTAATATGAAGGATGGAGTAATCAAGTGGAAGAAAAAAAATAGCTGTTCAGAATGTGATGGCTTAACTAACAGATCGTCCTAACAATTAGTGGTAAATGACTTATTTGTTAAAATGAATCGAGGCCAAGTAGTCCATGTCCTGACACGTTAAAGACAATTGTTGCCTCGGTCCTTGCGGTCTTGGCTGCCTGGGCTGTTTCGATGGCTTGGGCCACTGCATAGGCCGATTCGGGAGCAGGAATGAATCCCTCCTTACGAATGAATAATCGTGCCCCTTCCTGCACCATCGACCACTCTAAAGCCGTTGGGGTAACAACTCCTTGTTGAACCAACACTGAAATGGCCGGTGCTGCAGCGTGGTAGAGGAGACCTTCCGCGGGGAGTGACGGCATTGAAAACTCATGCCCAAGTGTGAGCATCTTCAGCATTGGCGTTAAACTTGCATGATCCGCAAAATCATAACGGTAGGTCCCTGTAAGATTAGGTACCTCCTTTGTATTGACAGCAATAAACTCAATCTCCCTTTTTTTCTTTAACACCGTTGGAACAAATGGCAGAGTGAAGCCGCCAAAGTTACTCCCTCCTCCTAAGCAGCTTATCATATGGGTGGGCTGTTCCCCACCAAGTTCTAGCTGTTTTTGGACCTCCAAGCCAATGATTGTCTGCTGGATCAACACATGGTTAAGGACACTCCCTAACAAGTATCTTATTTCGTCTCCCTGCTCTTTAGCAACTTCCAACCCCTCACTAATCGCTAACCCCAAGGATCCGGGATGATGAGGATCTTTTTCAAGCATGGCTCTGCCGATCTTCGTTGTGTGACTTGGGGATGCCTTAACTTTAGCCCCATAGAGGTTCATAAGTTTTAACCGTTCAGGAAACCGTTCATACGCGGAACGCACCCAAAAGACTTTGCATTCCATCTCCAAAAGGGAACATGCAAACGATAATGCCGACCCCCATTGCCCCGCTCCGGTCTCTGTGCTAACCCCGGAATACCCTTCATTCTTCGCAAAAAACACTTGGGCAAGGGCGGTATTGAGTTTATGGGAGCCAGGGGGGCTGAAAAATTCAGTCTTATAAAACAGTTTCACGTTGGCAGGTAGCTTTAGAGCGTTTTCCAGCCCTATCGCGCGCATGAGAGGTCGTGGTCGTGCAACGCGAAGGAACAAGTCGATGACTTCCCCAGGAATTGGAATCCATTCCTGGGTCGACGCTTCCATTTCCAGACATGCCCCAATTAAGATTTTGGGCAGCATATCGATCCGTTTCTCACCCTCTAGCGGGTCTGGTTCAGGCAGTTGAGCCTGATCTGGTTCTTTTGGTGGGGGGATATCTATATAATGAGCGATATTGAACCATTTTGTAGGGATTTCGTCCGGATCTAAGGCTATTTGTGGTCTTTTAAAAGGACTCATTTTTTACCCCTTCTGGATAAAATAACTCATGATACGGGGTATTTTTTACGAACTCTCTAAAATCTTTCGTCCTTGTGTCGAGAAAATAAGTAGGTGATAACCTCATTGATTTTCCTAAATCAATCCCCGCGTCTGTTGGCTATCTCAATTTTAAGGCGAAAAATAAGCAATCTTCTCTTGAAAAGGAGTATTATATTTCATCACGCAAGCCCTGTGAACAGTTCTTTATGGTTCCTTGTAGCTCTTACTTATTTAGCTTTAATACTTTTTTAGTATCTGAACGCTCATGAATACCGAATAACAGCAGTATGGATAGTACATATAAACCGATCGCGAGAAGAAAGACCGCTATATAGTCCAATTGTCGAATGATAATCGCAGCCGCTGTCGGAGCTACACTCCCCAGCATTATCGGGAATAAAAATGTAAGCCCATAAGCCTTTCCTCTTGCTCTCAGTGGCACAATTTTTGCCGTCAAGCTGTTGATATTGGGCATTGCGGCATTCTGTCCTATCGCAAGAATGAAAATGATCAGTGGGATGAGGATAGGGCTCCGAAGAAGGAGGAGCAGGATTAAACCAAGCACGGCCAATGTATACGCGTATTTTAAAACGCGTTTTTCTCCGTATTTGTCTCCCCCGAGGCCACCAAGAATTGTTCCGGGCAGTCCAATCAGTGTGAGCATGGATAAATAAAATACCGCCGTTGCTTCGCTGATATGTCGCACCTGTTTGAGAAAAGGTACGAGATACGGCTCAAATAGGTTCCGCCCGAACCCGCGTATCGCCATGATAACCAACAGGATAAGAAAAGCTGGGAAGAAGAGACTCGTTGTTGCCGCAGAAGGACGAGTTGAAACTTTCGGTTTCCGGCTTGTTTCGGCTTCCCTCTTTGTGTTCACTCCTATGGTGGGATCTCTGGCATGAGTAATTACCATGATCAAACTCATACATAGGATTGGTACACTCCAGAGGAGATAAGCCAGTTGCCAATTCTGTAACACCCCACCCCCGAGCCATAGTAATCCTGCAACTGTCAGTGGTCCTGTTCCAAATCCGGCCTGCCCCCCTAATGAAAAAATACTGAAAGCTTTAGTCCGGCCTTTTTGAAATCGATCAGAGATCGTTGTCATACCGGAAGGATGGAAGAGCGCAGTGGCGAACGACATAACCATCAGGCAACTTACTAACAGGTATATGCTCGTTCCTCCAAATAACCCAATAATGAGCGTCGCACCTCCTATGATCATTATACTAAGGGGCGGGAAGATTCTCTGACTGAACTGATCGGAGAGAGCCCCCCCGAGGAAGGAGCTGAGTCCTGAAACGAGGTTTCTCAATGTTAAAACCAGTCCAAATTGGACAAAATCGAGTTCAAAGTGTCTTAGAATCGGAAAGATTAGCGCTGTAAACACCAGAGTTGGACAATGAATCAGGTAGTGGGAACTGGCATATAACGCTAGAAGTTTGGAATCTGAGACTTTTCGCATCTCTTTCACCCTAGGTAAATCATTTTTTTCACTTGAATGAAGATTTGCTTGGATTAACCTATCGATGCTTAAATCTAACTATTTCCCATAAGACTCGTGTAATCGCCTTCTACTTATAATCGACAGTACCGCCTGAATGGCTTCCTCGCCAGACCTAAACCAGGGAGACTGGGTTGTTCAACACTTTCAATTGATGAACTAAATCTTGTCGAAGATCTGTAGTGGCATCAAAACTGATTACGCTTACAATCGATTCAATTCACTTTGTTAGTCGGGTTCTCAATAAACCGGGCTTGTTCTACCGCGGCCTTTGCACATTTGGGATGTTCAAGCGCTTGCGCTACTCGAGATATTCCATCAAGGACATGAACTAAGCCATCAAGCCAGTCGAAAATGTCGCCTTCATATACAAAAAATGAGTAGTCCCGCTGCAAGATATTGGTCATTCTTCGAGGCGTGGTTCCTTGCAGCCGGAGAGTTACCAGATACTTCCCCAGTTTCTTCTGTGCGCAGGTACAGTACGGCCTCTCGGCGCAATCACAATCAAAGAACGCCTGCGCCCACTTTTTGAACAGGTTCAACACCCATGGGGGTAATCGCTTGTGCATCCCTCCGAGGGAGGCGTCCATGACATCCAAGATCGAACCTGTAAAGATACGCGTGGAAAAGCGTGTCCCAAAGGTCCGTTCGAGTATAGAATGCACGTTATTGGCAATGTAGACATTTTTGAGCGACTGCAGCTCAAGGGCTAGATCTAGGGGGGCGATTCCCTGTGCTAACGCGTTTCGGACCTTGGTGGCTGTTGCGAGCGAGAAAAATGACACCGAACACGCCTTCCCGAATTGGGTAATCCGGAATTCGCCCTTTTGCGACGTGATGAACCCTTCCTTCTCTAATCTGGAAATCGCCTCCTTACTTGTTATGGACCTCCCTATAAGCTGTGAATACGCGTGTTCTGCTTCTGTTAATGTTCCTGTAACTGCTAAACACGCTAAAAATTGCTCTGCGCTGACTTCTTCATCATATTCCGGATAGACGGATTCCACTTTCCCATTCAGAAGTTCTAAGGCCGCCGTCGTCTCGGTTAAATCGTGATATCCCGCACACCCTTGTCCAGGGGAGGCTATAAGAAAGGCTCGCCCTCGATCGTGTTTCCCAAGTCGTCCCGCACGTCCGGTCATCTGCGTGAATTCGGAGACGGTTAGATAACGGTTTCCCATACAGAGGTTTTCAAAGATAACTAAACTCGCTGGGAAGTCGATTCCTGCTCCAAGGGCGTACGTGGCGACTACTGCTTGGAGTTTCCCTGCCGTAAAGCGATTTTCCACAAGTGTTCGTCGTCCATAACTGAACCCCGCATGGTATGCCGCGGCTTTTAGCCCCGCTTTTCGCAACTTCGCCGCAATCTGGTGAGTTTTCCTTCGCGCGTTCGTAAAAATCAACGTTTGGCCTTGAAAGCCATAGCTACTCCGGGTCATCCATTCACGCTTGACGAGTTCCACAATTCTTACGCGTTTATCCTCGTCATCCATGATCACAAGGAGGTGTTCTTCTAGCGGCACAGGTCGTCCTTCCAAGTGTACGAGCTGTAATCCAAGCTCCTGGGCTAATTGTGTTGGATTCCCGACCGTTGCCGATAGCGCGACGATCTGAGCCTGGGGGTATAGCGTTCGCATTCGGGCGATGAGCCCATCGAGTTCCGGGCCTCGCTCCTCCTCCGCAAGCATTTGGACTTCATCCACCACAATGGTTCCTACCTCTTCTAATGCCGCCCGCCCCTCCTTTCGCAATAGGAAATCTATACCCTCATATGTCCCAATTACAAGCTGCGCTCCCGAAATATCGGTGTCATCCATTAAAAGTGGTGCTTCGCCAATATCTATCCGCGAAATTCCTACGCGAAGGGCTACCTTGATTCCTAGCTGCCCATACCGCTTCTCAAAATCCCCTCTCTTTTGGTTCGCTAACGCTACAAGGGGACTTAGATAGACCATTTTTTTCCTGGTCTGCCAAACCTTGGGGATCCCCGCCAGTTCTGCTACCAACGTCTTTCCACTTGACGTCTCCGAAAGGACAAGCAGGTTTTTTCCTTCCAACAACCCATTCTGGATTGCGAGAACCTGTATAGGTAGCAAGTTCGAGATCTTTTCTTGTTTTATGGCCTCTAAAACAGGAGGCGGAAGGGTTAAGCTTTCTAACGAAAGTTGCTTTCTGAAGTCCAAGGCACTCCGAGTGTTGAATAACGTCAATTCCGGGTGAATGGGGCGTGTTGCTCCGGGTTGCAGGTTCTGCATAATCATATCGACATCTCGTGTTTTTCGCATTAGACGGCGCACGATGCGGCGTATTGCGGCTTCCATTGGGATCTGCAGGCGGTTTAGTTCGCGTTCCACCTCGTTGAGTGCACAACGCTCACACACCTCCCGCCCCAATGCCTGATATCCCCGTTCCGTCATCCACGTTAGTTTGTCCTTGATCAAGCAGAACTCACATAATTGGATGACTCCAATTTTCGCGGGAACTGCGAACTCCTTAAGCATCGCGCTGATTCGTGCCCTTAAGTCTCTTGGAATGCCGTTGCTGAGGAGAATGTTCGTGGCTTCTTTCAGGAGTCGGACAAACCTGTCTGGCGAGACCCGCTGGGTCTTTCCCCGCGCTGCAACGTGGAAGGTCGTCGGTCGAAGATATCTATCCCGAAGGAGGTGAAACTCGACACGTCCCACTTCCGTGGGGCTTATCCCTCGCTTTAAATTCGCCACGCGAACCGAATAAACGCGAACAGTCATTGGTTTGCGATGTTCGGTGAGCACCAACGTCCCTTGGTTTCGCATCATTCCTGTACCTCTAACGTCTTACTAAGTTGCATCCTGTCTCCACAATCTCGGGTTTCTCTTGCATTCCCATGTCATTTAGTTGCAATCCTTAAACTCTTGGAAAACGGCACTGGACTTTTCAATCGCTGCTATATTGATATAGATGGATTGATCTAAATCTAACCCATTCCTATCCATTATAGGAGAGCTGGATGACACCTTACTTTCTGGGATTACACCTTTAAACCTCCTCTTCGTCGGGCGTTCCTTGGAGGAGGGTCCCTCTAGACTCTCATCAACTTATCTGGAATTAGATCTTCGTGGAGTCTGATGTAATGAACAAAAACATATTTAAGAAAGGAATACTGCGCTACTAGCGACAGGGGAATCTGTTGGTTATTAAGTATTGAACAATTAGGAACACTCCCTCGGTTATATTCCCAAGTTAAGACCGGACCGGGGTAACTGGATTGAAAGACAAAATGCCTCCGAAGGGATACCCCCGCAATAAATGGATTGAAGACCTTATTGGGAATTATGTCGGGTTTTTTGAAGAGTTATACCCTTATGGGCATCTCATGTCCCAAATCGCCTTCTATAGCTACGAAATCCTTCGCCAGACCGACTACTCCGACCCGCAGGTGCTCGTTGGGCTCGCCATCGATGAGTTCCTCAAGAGTGAGGAGCTAGACGAAGAGGAGTACATGTTACTGCCCAACCTCCTCGAAATCATCCTCGATGAGATTTCGCGGCTTGCGCACTTAAAACACACCTATAAAGACCGATGGGAGACAGTCCTCGCTGAAGAACTGGAAAAAAAGACATGGTTTGGCCATGTTTCGGGAATGCATGACCTATATTACTCTTAATAAGTTTTCAACCGCTTACACGGCTGTATTCGCGGGGATGTCCTTCCTGAAACCCTGTCAACCACTTCTGATCACATCCAGGGCCGGTCGTTTCTCCGTCGAATTCACGGCGTTTCAACCGTAATTCCAGCTGATGAAAGAGTTAAACGCTCCTTCAACCAATCTGTCACGATTAAATTAGCGATAATGAGAAGATGTTGGCGGAGGGAACTGTGGCCATACTCTAAACTCTCATTCAGCAGATCCAACTCCTTGGAAGCCTTTATGATTTTATACAGAGTTAAGATATTGTCTTGATGCGCCTCAATTTGTCGTACTAAATGCTGAACATCGACTTTTTTATTCGCCCGCCACGAGTAACGGGTTTTAATGGGAGACCAATGCTTACGGGTAATTCTAGCCGCTATTCGATCATATTTTTGCAAGGTAAGTAAAAGTGGATTCATTGTGAGGGCGTGATGAGATTTGGCAAGCCGACGGAGCTCTTCATCTTGGATCTGGACTTCAGACATCAGTTTGCTTTGGTGCCGGTTACAATGAACGAGATCATGGAGAATCGCGAGTGTGAGGAGTTTTTTGATGGACTCAGGCAGATCTGGGGGCATGCCTTTTCTGATTCGAAGTTTGGGGGGTCGAGGTGGTTTGGGGGGGAGTGTAGCAGTAAAGAAGCCGCCGAGCCATCGGACGCGGCCCATGCCTTCCTGAGCAAAACGCCCCATTTGATCATGCTGGAGGAGGTATTTCAGTTTCCGAGCGCCTGCTCTTGGTGTTCGGACAGGAAAGATCACGTAGACATATCCATAGTAACACCTATAGACGTACAGGAAGGAAGGTTTCCCCACGGTGAGTTTCCCATAATAGCGGCGCAAGGGAGGTCGAGTGTAAATGGTGGAGAGATGGTCAGGGGTGGAGATGAGGGTGTGACTAATTCGGACAAGGGTCCCCTTCCAACAAAATTCCGCCTTGGGTTTGACAATAGGAGTTGATGTATGTCCAATTAACACACAATACATTTAAGACTCCCCAGTTTGTGCGTTAAGGTACAGTTGAAAAGCTTGCAACGCGTCTAAGACTTCTTGGTGGAGTGGTTCACGACTTTCCGTTTCTTCGACACGAAAGCTTCCATTTCCATCCCACTGGAGTCGGCGCTCAGTTGTCACTTGTTCAAGGGTAAGTTGTTGGATCTTAATATGGCCATAGCCAGCATTAAAGCCCCGACCAAGGCGGTGGAGGGTCATAGCAGATTGAATGACTAGCCCAAGTTCCTCCGGCTCCAAAGCGGAGACATCGATGTGAAACCGGAATTCTCCGGAGAAATAACGTTCACCAAAATCCTGAATTGCTTCGTGGTCAAAGGTCAGAGCGACCCGGTTCTCGGTGGCGATTTGGACGGGTTGGAGGGGGACATCTGCAGCAAAGGTCTTGTGTTTCGGACACCCGATGGGATCAGCATACACAGCAATCCGGGATTGATGGCGCATCCATCCAAAAATACGATTCAGGATGCAGGGGTCCTTCTCGCATGCACCCAATGGGTGAAACCCCTCGGGGATCAGGGCTTTACCTTCTTGGGTTGCCTCTTTATCACTAGAATGGCATACTTCCAGGCCAGCCTCCCGTAAGAGGCTCATAGCTGAGTGCCGCAGAGCGCCGCGCAGCCCTTTGATAAGATAGGTCTCCACCCGACCGGACTTGACTTCTTTTCCATGCTTGTAGGTGTACTCCACTGGAGCCAGTCGTAGCATTGTGGAGTTCTTCGAGCGTGGGAGCGTTCCGTTCAAAGGCTTAGCAATGGGTGTCCAAGCAACCACGGAAACTACTTTTTTTATTTTTTTTATGCATTGAACATCTTCCTTCCCCAAATTCAGACACCTCCCGTCTGAGAAGATCCTCTCAACCGTGCCTTCAATCCTCTTAGGAAATCTTGCAGCTGATCTATGGAAGTTACCAGCTTATCAGTAAAGTATAGAGGTTCTAGGTTCGAATTAAAGTCGTTTTGAGAGAAATATGGGCCTTCGAGCAGCATCAAGGTGAAAGGAGATGAGTGAAAGAAGAGTTTGAGAGCGCGAAATCGTAGGTCAATGAGGGCAGCCTTAGAACGGAGCCAGGCCCGTGCCTTGGAGGGACAACTTTGCGAAACGCCGCACTCGATAACATAAGCATTTTCCACCTTATAAGGTGTAGTATCTGAGTGGAGGTCATCCCGGAATCTTGTCAACCGCTTCTGATCACATCCAGGCCCGGTCGTTTCCAAGTCAGATTCACGGACTCGCACCGTGATGTCAGTGGACGAGAAATCAGCCACATCTGGCACGATGAGAAAATCGAAGAGATAGCGGCGATTTTGGATATAAACAAACCAAGGATGCATGAATTTCAGGTCTAGCTCCTGCAAGAGTTGGACAATCGTCCATTCTTGAGCGGTGGAGGGTTGGTGTAGAATTGTGTGACGTAAGATCCCCTTTTCCGCTTTTACCGAGTCGTCATTGGATAATTTCTTAGTTTGCATGCACCACACCTTTGTTTTCAAGGAGGATTCCAATGGATTCCTATGGTATCACATCATACTAGTTCCATAGATATATATAAGTCTTTGAAGCCTTCTAGCAAGTTCTATTTTGATCTAGAAGGGCATTTTGGGCTTATTATCCAAGTGAAGGACTAGAAGAAGGAAACGCCAACAAAGCTACAAGAGAAGGGATCAAGTATATTTGAAGGAAAAAAGAAGAAAGGAGAAGAAATTTGGGATAAACACGATGATGCGATTACAAGCGAGCTTTATCTCATGCTACAGTTTCAAATGGGGTTGATATCTTCCCGTGAGCTCCATTTTGTAAGGAAAGTCTCTAATTCAGAGAAGTGGACAAAGATTCGGTCTGTTGACGCCAGCTCGCCGAAATTGGTCATGGTTTGGATGGCGTTGTGAATACGGTTTGGGTGGGCGCGGGGCGCTTCAAAAAGGAAAACAGTAATGGGAGGGGGGTTAAAGCGGCGTTTCACCACCCAGAAGCGGCGATTAACAAGACCGGCTTTCTGATAGAGCCAATTAACTGCCTTTGAGGAGGCATTTTTAGTGGCGCTGCACTCGAGGATGAGGCCGCCCTGAATAAAGAAATCGAACACGTAATTTGCGTACGGCCTATTACGGAGAACCCATCGGTAGCGGTAGCGGAGGGGTAAAGAATCCAAGAGTCGGGCAACTGCGGCCTCTTGAGGAGTTTGATAGGAGGGAGTCATCAGAGGGTTGTAGGCTTGGTAATATAAAAACCACCCAAGGGTGAGTAAAAAGAGATCCATTCTGGGTGAAAGTGTTAACATTGACTCTGTAACCCCATTGAACCAAATCAGGGTAGGTGTCTGGAGAATTGCCAGAATAATACAGGCCATATCAAATGTAGATAGCAACAATTTACTTTTTTCCATGGAAGGAGGATACTCATGGGGGATTTTGTATTTTCAAAGACTAACAAGGAATATTTCTACAGTGAAAAACATATGGTAAGATTTTCTAAAACACTGTTGAACCTTAAAAAGCGATTTCCCAAATATATTAGGTAATCACATGCTGCTTGAATGTTTGGAGCGGTTAGGAAGGCAGGAACTGCACGAGCTCGGGATGGAGCTGTTGGAGGATCACCGGTGTTTGGTGGTCTGTTCGCCAAAACAGCAGAGGTCAGACGCGGCGTTGACAGGGCTCCTATCCATGTATGCCGAAAAAGACAAGATAAGGGAGCGACGAGCGCGGGCGCGGGCAAGGTGGCCGGGACCGCGGGGTAAAACACGAGGGGAAGGAGGAAGGACGCGGCGGCGAAGAAGGAGGGCATATATGATCGTCTGTTCGGCCTACGCCAAGGCGCGGCTTATAGAAGTGCTTGAACTGAACCTAGAACCAGCGGAATTTGAGCTTAAGGAGATGGGGCCGAAGGATGTCTTGGAGGAAGAACTGGCGGGGGACAAAGACAAAGAGGGGGAGGAACGAACGAAGCTGTTAGTATTTGGAGCAAAGGCGTTTTACAACCGGTTAGTGAAGGTAGGAAGAAGGGGCTTGGGAGTGAAGCGGGTGATTTTCGTGGGGTTTCTCGAAGGGCTAATGAGCCAACAATGGCGGCTATACGCCAATTGCATCATGGAGCTGGCCAAGCTTGGGCGGCGGTGTCCGCGAGTGGTATGTTTGATCCGACATGGGAATCCGGAACTATTCCAGTGGTGGTTGGAGGATCGGGGGTTTGAGGTCAAGATGGTAGGGCGGCGGGGTACGGGGATGGCAACTATTAAGCGGATGGATATGAGGCTGTCATGGGTGTGGAGGCGATTGGAGCGAGAGGGCAAGAGATTCTGCGTGTATTCGAAATGGATTCGGAGGGATGAGGCGGGGCGGGTGCGGAGGTTTGGGGAGGCGGTGGGAAAGGTTGAAGAAGTAGTGGTGGTCGACTGCAAAGACTTTCGGGACCCGTTGGAGCTAGGACGGATTGCGCAGGAGGTGGGGGAAGGAGGTCACGTCTTGTTGGTGAACTGTGGGCGGAAGAAGGAGTACTGGTTGAAGCAAGGGGCGTTAGGGCTGCCGACATGCACGAAGTGGTATTTTGAGGAGCTCCACGATTATGTCTTAGAGTTCTACCGGCGGGCACGGACGAAGAAGGAGTTTCGGCGTGGATTGAAGGAAACGTTTCCCGGGTATTATCTACAGTTGATCCCGCAGCTGGCTCGGGTATATAATACGAAGCGAGAGCTCCAGGAACAAGTGGAGAGCAACTATCCCATCCTCACCGAATTGATCCGGGAGTACAGGGCGGCGCCCTATACGGAGCCCTGGAAATATTTTGTAAAAGGAGCGAACGCGGCGTTGCGGGAGCTCCGGGATGCGAGATGTATTCGACGAAAGAAGTACCGATCCAAGGAGACGGGGTGCGTGTATAAAGCGGGGAAGCTCTCCTGTTCACCCTTTGGGGCTCGGTTAGCGGCGATGCCGAGTTCCGCCAAAGCGTGTCTGCAGGTCTTTGAAGAGCATGGTGGGAAGCGGCTGACAGACAAGGAACGTGCGGAGCTGGTGGGAAGGTTTGTTGGAAGCGGGGGACGCGCGGCGGGAGCCCGGTTGCGGGATGCAAAAGGCAGGGTTCGGCCCAAAAAAGTGGGGTCCCCGGGCAAAATGGTGCGAGCGGGGCAGAAGGCAAGGCGGAAGCCCGTGTTGAAGGAGGGGGTGGGGCGGCCGAAAAAGGGGACGCGGGCATGTAGAGAAGCGTCAGCAAAAAGAGGGATAATAGAAGAGCCGGAGCCGCCAAAAAGACGGGGTGTGTTATTGCCTGGGCGGGTTCAATTCCAGAAGGCGGTGGATAAGCTTATCAAAGGGTTGAATAAGCGGATTACCGCGCCCGTGAGGGGGAATCCCGGGCAGGTCGAAGCGCAGCGGCGGGTGTGGTATCAGGACTTAGCGAGGGAGCTGGGGATCCCTGAGCGGAGCGTGCATTATCTCCTCATGAAATATTTTGTCCCGAAGCGAGTGCGAGCGCTGGTCAAGCAATTTGGCGAGCTACCACGGGGAGCGTTACTGGTGCTGCGGGCCATCCACTGCCAGAAGGTACGAGTCGGGCCATATGCGCCCCTGTTGGTGATTGTGTGTCGAGTGAAGAGCGGGGGGTTACAGGAGAGAGCGGGTCAGGACGAGTGTTGTATGGGGTGTAACTACCGTTTGGAGGGAGAAGAAGGGTGTGTCCTCGAGGTTGAGGAAGTGGAGTTACTGGGGCTGGCGATTGACCCCGGCGGGTGGCCGGAGGCGGGGTGTCTGGTAGGGGGAATGGGAGAGGGGAGGCGGTGTGGGGAGTGTGGGCTCTACGCGGCCCAGGACTGGGGTTGTGCAGCCTTTTATAAGATAGCAGAGGAGCGACCGAGCGCAGTCCCGACGGACCGCTTCATGAGAAGGCGAGCAGAGCAAGGGAGGTACGTGAAGAATCGGGAAGCGTGTGGGTGGTTCGTCCCCCGGGTGGAAGCGGCCACGATTCCATTAACGGCGTTTCAGGAGGCCGTGTGGGTGGGAGAGGAGGGCATCAGGCACGGGTGGAGGTGTCTGCGGGAGGTCTGCGAGGGGATACTCCGAGAACGACCGGAGGTGGGCCGCGTGGTGGTGTGCGAGGAATGCGGGGCGAAGTTCAAGGGGAGGATCGATGGGACTGCCCGGATGGAAGTGGATTTTGAGGAGGAGATCAAGCGGCTGGTCAAGATATACTGTGGCTATGAGCCGGAGCTGCCGGAGTGGCCCACAACGGGGCGGGAGTTTGTGTTGATTACGTACGAATGTGATGCCTGGATTGAGGGGAACGAATTGTTTGTGAAGTATCCGAAGCACACGGCTACGTATGAGATAGAGAATGTGTATGTCACAGTGCATGGGAGGAAGGAACTGGCAAACGAGCTGGAGGCGCGAGGGATCCCCCATTCCTATAAGGACATCAAGCCACCGAAGTATGAGCAGCCGTCGGTAGGGTTTTGGCGAGCTCTGTTAAAGGCGAAGCCGTGGTATGAAGAATTTCGGCGGAAGTATTTCTGGGGTCTGATAATTAACCAGGTGTTGGCCACCGCAGTCTTATGCGGGCGAATCGGAAGAGCTGCGGAGCGTACCGAACGAGTCGAAGAGCAGGTGGTGAAAATTCTCCGGTTTCTCAAGCGGGGACGGTTTGATCGGTTAGCGTTCATGGCATTAGAGGGGCGGGTGAGTGAGGGGGTGCATCGGCTGATTCGGGAGGCGTTGAGCGAGCGGTGGCCAGGGACAGGGATCGTGGTGGGAGGGATCGGGCGGACGTTTGGGCGAAGAGGGGATCGGATCTACCCCACCCCAACAAGAGCGGCCGGGGCGAAGACGATGTTGGACGCGGCGTTGAACCGGGCGGGGAAAGTCCTGACCAATCTGGTAAGAGCCCATGGGGGAGAGGTAGGGATAGGGTATAAAAGTGTGGAGCTGTTCAGTCACCGGCCCAAGGATCGCCCCGAGTTGGCGGCGGCGTTGGATTTGCGAGAGCCGCTATTGCCGACCCTCTGGGAGGAGATTTGTGTGGGGTTCTTGGATGGGTGGTTGCTGCCAGAGGACTTTGAGCGGTATCAGTCCACAAGGGGGTTCCCGAGGTATGCTCCAACCCCCCAGGGGAGTGTGAAGCTCTACCAACTGGTGGAGGATCTCTTGAAGCAGGAAGTAGTCTGGGAAGGGGAGAAGCGACGGGGTTTGTGGGAGTTGGAGGCGGCTCACGTGCAAAGCATTAAAGGACTGATCGAGGCGATGGCGGAGCAGGAGCCGGACCAGTATAGCCCCTTTGTAATCCTGAGGAAGGAATCAGCACACGAAGCGGCGGGGGTTTTAGAGCGGATGCGGCGAATCTTAGTCGAGTATGCGAAGGAGGTGGCGGGTGTGCCGAAAGGGATAGTAGGAGAGCTGGGAAGTGTGTTAGGAGGCGTCGAGGCGATGTTGAGGAGGGAGAGTAAGTGAAAGGCCTGGTGCTGGATAAGCCCCTGGCGTACGCAGTTCATGAGCGAACAGTGGGTGAGTTGACTGAGGTGGCGTGGGGAGCAGTGCTCCAATACTTAGGGCCGAAGATTCTGGAGAAATATGGATGGAGGGTGCTAGAGAATCAAGCAGTCTTTGTCGAAAAGGTGAAGCGGTATGATATCTTACATGTCGCGGGGACCGGAGCTGGGAAAACGGAGGCGACCGTTTTCTTGGCGTTTGAACGAGTCCTAAGGCAAAAACAGGGCGAAGAAGGGGAGGAGGGGGAGGTGCGGCGGCCGGTGATCTACTTATTTCCGAATAATGCGCTGTTGTTCGATCAAGAGGAACGATTACGGGAGCACAATATCGAATTGACAGGGGGTCAGATCGGGATAGCACGGTATACCAGTGACATGAGTCGGGAGGAGCGGCGGCGGGTGCGGGAGCAGGTGGCGAAGGGGAACGTGGACATCATCCCCATGACAGTGGACATGTACAAGGATACGCTGTTTTGGGCGCTTTTACGAGGCGAGACGGGTTGGGGGGAGGCGATGGTCTCGCCATGGATGGTGATCTGCGATGAGCTCGACTACTACTCAGCATACAGCCTAGCGTATCTCTTGGCGGTATACCGGATCCTCAAGCGGTACAACCGGGAGCGAGGGCGGGAGGTACGATTTGTGTTCAACAGTGCAACGATCCCCAACGCGGAGGAACTCGCGCGGGAAGCACTGGTCGAGGCGCGGGTAGTTACTGGTCCAGCAAAGCATGGAAGGATCCAAGTCTTCGTCTACAGTCAGGGGACGGGACTCAGGGCCAAGGAGGGAGGGGAGGTGACGACATTTGACCGGTTTCTGCGCAAACTCTTAGATGAGGAGATCTACCCCACGGCGCGTGTGGTGATCTATGCGGACAACAAGTTCCTCTTGGAGCGGGTGGCGATCGTAGAGGAGCTGACGCGGCGGAACTTTGGCCTCGTGCATGGCGGGCTGACACGGGCGGAGACCCGGGAAACGGTCAAACAGTTCCGGAGGGGAGAGTTGCGGGGGCTGTTGGTGACCCGGGCGGTGGAGGCGGGAGTCAACTTCGGGGAACTGGATCTGGTGGTGATCATCGGGTATCCAAGTGGGGGGAAACGGGGAGTGCACCAAGTGGTCATGCGAGTGGCGCGGGACCCCGAACGGGAGGGGCACGTCTTCTGGTTCTTAGCGCCGCGGCGGCAGCCAGACACCTACTACCTAGCCAATCCCCGCCAGTTACAAGCCCTGGTCCGGACCCTCCAGCCCGACCCAGTTCGGTATGAGTTTTTCAGCGAGAAGATTTTGAAGATGGCCCTGTTGTTGTGTGGAGCCCTCGGGCTCACCGAGCGAGACCTGAGGTGGGTGTTCCCGCACACCGCTGCGGAGTATCTGGAAGCCAAGGTGGAGGAGGTTCTGACGGAGCTGCTGGTGGAGGGGAAGGTCCGGAAAAGGCGGCACCAGTTCCAGATCCATCTAGATCGGAGTGCCCCTGAGTACTTCGCTCAGCGGTTTCGTACGGCTCAAGTGGAGCTGGCGGTGGTCACGCGGGCTAATCAGGTGATAGGTTACCTCGATATGTGGAAAGCGGCTCGGCAGGGGCGGAAAGGCGATTATTTGGTCCTAAGAGGGGAGGTTTGGCGGGTGGTAGAGATTCAAGAGGATACGATTGTAGTGGAACCTGCAGAGAAGGCATGGTACAGTGAGAATTATGTGGATAGAGAGGTAAGGACAGGGCGTGGGACCGCACGAGGGGTTGGGGACCGGGTGGTCGCGTGGTTCGGCGAAGTCGAGGTCACCTTGCAGCCGACCTGGCGACGGATCCGGGAACTGGGGAGTGGTCGGGTAGTGGTGCAGCAGCGGATCCCGGCAGGGGAGGGCGTCTTGCGATATTGGACGGAAGGACTTGTCATGGGGTTCAAGGGAGCGTGGTTTGGCAGAGACGAGTTCACCCATCTGGGAGCGGTGGTCATGAAGGCGGCGCAAGACCGGTTGGGTCTTGATCCGTCCGGACTGGAAGTGGAGCTGCTACGCGGCAAGGGGAACAGGTGGCAATTGGCGATGTTAGATCGTGGGGCGCCCATGGGGGGTGCCAAGCAGCTTTTTGACCATGCGGAAGAGATCTTAGCGGTGGTCCGGGAGCGGGTGAGGGGCTGTCCCTGTCGGAGATATTGCGAAGGATGCGTCGACGTGAACACCTTCCCCGTCAGTTATTCCAAAAGAGCCCATGAGCGGCTCCGAGCGTTTTTTAGACAACGAGGAGGATGAAGACATGACCAGTGACCCGATACGATTTGAGGAGGAGTTGAAAATTGCGGCCATGGCTGATCTCCATATCGGAGACGACCGATCCCATTATCCGATCTACGTGGAGGAACTCTGGCGGATCCGGGAGGTGCTCGGGGCCCTCTTCCTGCTAGGTGACACCATTGAGCTGCGGTACCCCTCACAGGGAGAGGAAGAATCGTGGCGGTGCTTCTTTGAAGTGCGAGACGAGTTAGAGGCAATGGGATTACTGCAGAAGACCGTGTTGCTCCGGGGGAACCATGATGCCAGCATCGATCGGCGGTTATGGAGGGCAGGGTTCACGGTGCGAGACAGTGGGCGGCTTTGGTGTGGTGCGAATGATGTGTATCTCGCTCATGGCAATGGGTTAGGGTTGGAAAAGGCAATCGAATTGAACGGGGGGATTCGAAATACTCGTGCTTTAGTCCTTCTGAAAAGACAACTTGTCAAGAAGCCCCATCCGTTGCTGCGTGGATTCCGGTGGGAAGACTGGCTGATCACGGGCCACTTCGGGATTCCAGTCTGCGATCCAAACGCCCAGGTGTGCGGGGCCAGTTCCGCGCTGGGGGACCCGCGGCACGGCACGAAGGGGCGGTATGTGCTAATTGACCCCCACAAGGAGAATCTGGAGTGGCAGGTTATGCTCCGGGTGGTGAAACACTGAATGAAACCATGTCCGGGGTGGGAAGGTAAATGATGATATCCTGAATAATTCCAGATAAAATAATAAAACAAATACTACTTATAAAATGAATTAAGAACTCAATCCAAATTCAAATAATGAAAAAATTGCACCTTCATAGTGCAAGTACTCACAAGAGAAAATGAGTGGAAAGAAAATCAGGACTAGGATTGGATTATCCTTGTCCTTTTGAGCCTAAGCAGTCAGTGGCATTTTGGATGGGGGTGCTCTCCGATTTAACCAGATTAACACCATCCCGATGGCGATCCAAAAGAAGACATAGGCGATCGCTTCCCAGAAAAAGGGATTATCGTTATACCCGACCAATGCGCGGAGAAAACTGCCTACTGTGCTTTTATCACTGAGTAGATGGCTGATATCGTATACGCGTTCTCCTCCCAGTCCTGGAGGGAGCCACCCTGCCTCGATCAGCTCGTGGACCCCAAAGGCGAAGAGTCCTGCGGCAAAAATCAGCAAAACAACGCCTGTGATCCGGAAAAACTTTCGAAGGT
The DNA here is from genome assembly GCA_046761065.1 of Candidatus Heimdallarchaeota archaeon. Lineage (GTDB taxonomy): Archaea > Asgardarchaeota > Wukongarchaeia > Wukongarchaeales > JBHIFL01 > JBHIFL01. The sequence continues at coordinate 5,272 of JBHIFL010000012.1, read as the reverse complement.
TTAGCTCAATACTTCCCTGGATGACAATGTAGCCAAGGATGGCGGCTACTAGCAACCCTCCAGCTCCTCCAATGATGGTCTCTTGTGTGGATTCTGCTGCAAAGCGGACTCCAGCCAGAAAGAGGACAGTCTCGAGGCCTTCCCGAAAGACGGCAAAGAACGCTAGACTCACTAGACCGTACAATTGTCTTTGGGTGATAGCCAGATCGATTTTTTCCTGCAACTCCCCCTTTAGACGGCGACTGTTTCGATCCATCCAAAAAATCATGTACGTTAGGACGACCACTGCGGTAAGGGAGGCAAGGCCTTCAAATACCTCTTCGTTAGTACCCGTAAACCCACCTGCCAGCAGTTCAAAGCCAAGGGCCACTACGATACTTGCGATAATCGCTAAACCTAGTCCGAGGTAAACATGTTTATTATGTCGGGTTTGCTGAATCTTTTTGAGATAGGCTAAGATGATGCCTATAATCAAGGCGGCTTCAATCCCTTCGCGAAGAGCAATCACAAAACTTGCTAACACCATTTTGCAATCTCCATTTTTATTTGATGTGTTTGATCTTATGATATGATACACATAGTGATAATTTACTTATAATATAAAAGAATAATGTTTGAGCACAAAAACTAACAGACAATAAGGGAATAAGGGAATAGTGGACTTTTAAACCAAAAGAGCAGTAACTCCCATCTTACACCGTTTCGAGATGAAATCGTGATTATCATCCACTTCAGGGTTCATTTAATCTTTTATAGAGAGTTTCGGGGAAATATACAGGAAATTGGGATAAGGATTTGCCTTCCGGATTGAGATACTTGTATCCGGTAAGACTTCAGCGGGTTCATCCATCCCACAAAGCAGCAAGAGACTGATCACATCGTGGTCCGTTGAGCACGAAACTGAATGAAGAGACCCTCAAATACTATCCAGGAAATGGAACTCGAAGTACTGGCTCCATCCACGCTAATTCTCGTGAAAGAATGCCCGTAGGCTTGATGTTAATCATCAATTCAGTTAATCGTTGATATTTCCTTGCATAACTCAGTTTGGTAAAAGGTGCCATCTATCTCAGTGAATTGAAATCCACCTTGTTGTTATATTTAGGTCCTTTTGTAATTCAGAAACGCTGGCATATGTCTCGGTTCGAAGAATAAGCAAATAAAGAGAGATTATGACACTCCAAACTAAACCATCTTCCCATTCGTAGGTGATAATGTAGAAGGGACCTTCCTCTTTTAGTACTCGTTTTATTTTCTTTAGGAGATCCTGATGGGAAGATCCTTGAAGGCAAAGACTGTAGTATTATTAGTTAACTCCAGAGGGAATTCAGCTTCTTAGGAAACAAAGCAAAAGTAAAGAGCTTGTAGATGAGGTGATGCAATGAACTAGATAAGGATAGGTAATCTTTATTTTCACAAAAGACGAGGACGATATCTACAAATTAAGAACGATGTTATGATTGGAAACCATTACAATTATCATCAATGACGCACCGTATGGGATAGAACGGCCTTGGAACGCTCTAAGATTAGCTTTAACTTTAACATCTGCGGTAATTAAATCGAAAATCAATGTTTTCCTCCTTGGAGACGTGGTGTTTATTGCAAAAAAAGGACAAGAACCACCTGAAGGCTACTATAACTTGGAAAAGATGTTGACTGACCTCATTAGGAAAGACGGAAACGTCCGGGCTTGCGGCGCATGTCTAAAAGCGAGAGGGTTGGGCTAGGAGGATCTTGTGGAAAGCGTAGAGATAGGAACCATGAGGGAACTTGCTAAGTGGGTCATGGAAAGTCATCATGTCCTTTCGTTCTAAGATGGAAAAGGAACCAATTACAATGGGCAGAAATTTTCGGAAAAATGATTATATGGACTCCCCGATTTATTCCCACCGAAATGATGAGGAGTAGTATTTTCGTAGCTATGGAAATAATGATCTTAACTGCCCAAAATCCTGGAGTACCTAAGGCTTTTGTGGATTTATCATCATCTCCAATATTTTCCAAGCGATAGTGATGCTAATTTATGCCCAAAATGTTGTTTTATGCCCCAAAAAAACCGAAAAATTCGAACCGTATTTAGATACATAGCGGAACTCTATCAGAAGCATAGGCACTTCCGATTTCTCATAATCAAAGAACTAACTATGAAAATGGGAGTTCACACCAGATTTATAACAACTACACCTATAGGGAAGGTAATTGTAACTTATAGCATAAGGGGAGATCACATCTTAGTGAAAGTCGATTTTAACTGTTTAAAGAGAGAAAATCTCCAAAAGATTTTTGTTTTAAATGAGCAGGGATCGACGTTCTTCCGAAGATACTTGGATTCAAATGGCACGGAATTGGTTGAAAAAGAGATTGGTGCGTGGGATCGGATTGAAGCCAAGTGGGCGAGCATAACAGATCTTAACGGCAGAGTCGGCTTCCGTTTAAGGAGGATGAAGAACAGTCTTTTGCGTAGAGGTCGAGAGGCTTTAGACGGCTGGTTAGACTGGGTGGGATTAGACTACGAAGTTAATCCGAAACACTCTGTATTTGAATATGAAATTGAAATTTTGGGGGTAAATTCGCTGAGATGACAACCGTCACTTTGGTTTATCCGTATTTTCGCCCTCCGCGTGACAAACCGATTTTCCGGTTTCCCCCCCTCGGATTAGGTTACATAGCTGCGTATTAAAACAACACAATATTTCAGTCGACTTAGTTGACTGCACATTTCTCACGCAAAAAAAGGCATTAGAAAAAATTTGGCGTTCAAATTCTAAAGTAATTGGCATCTACTCCATGTTCTCGATGAAAGAGAGTACCATACAATTGGCTAAAATCCTTAGAGAAGACTGTGAATTGCTTGTTACTGGTGGACCACTACCTACATCGAGTCCGAAGGATTTCCTTCAAAACTTTGATGTTGTAGTCATCGGAGAAGGCGAGGAAACCATGCTTGATCTAGTCCAAAGTGTGGAGAACAACTCTAATTTATCAAGAGTGAAGGGAATCATATACAAGGAAAAGGGTAAGATTAAACGTACTCCCCCAAGAGAATTCATTCAGAACTTGGACAACATACCGTTTCCGGCCAGAGGGTTGTTAGATAACCTAGCTTACAAGGATCAGTACGCAAAAAAATTTGGTTATACGATTACCTCTATGTTAACGTCTAGAGGCTGTCCTTTCAATTGTGATTTCTGCAGTCGCCCAGTTTTTGGCAACCATTTTAGAATTAGATCAGCGGCGAACATCGTTGATGAAATGGAAATGGTACTTGCGCTTAGATATGATAGAATATGGTTTGTCGATGACTGCTTTACTATTAACCGGGAAAGAATCATAGGCATATGCAACGAGATCATTCGAAGAGGCGTAAAAATCGATTGGGAGTGCCTTTCTAGAGTGGATACAATAGACAAAGAATTAGCTAACAAAATGAAGAAAGCTGGATGTGTACGCGTATTTTACGGCATCGAGTCTGGAAATAACTCCATTTTAGCTCTTATGAATAAACAAATAACCATCAAATAAGCTAGAAAAACAGTGTCTATAACTAAGCAAGCTGGAATTCAAGTCGGCGCATTTTTCATCGTAGGGTATCCCGGTGAAAATGACGAAACCATACTTGACACGGTAAAGCTCGCGTCTTCACTTCCCTTGGACTATCTATCTTTTACCCTACCCTACCCCATTCCAGGAACACCTCTTTATGAAAGAGTAAAAGACAAAATAATAATCGAGAATTGGGAAGAACCAAAAAATCCGCGCCTTATAAAACATAAATTGCTGTTCAACTCATCTTTTTCGGAAGCTAAGCTTAAATTTGCTATACTAAAGGCGATGGTGCAATTCAATTTAAGGAAATATTTGAGGACTTGTGGCTATCAGTTAATAGGCAAACCTTTTGAACGATTAACTGATGTTATTTTCAAGATTTTGTGATAACTCCTCTGAAAAAATAATTCTTGTTATCTATTGCTCATTTGGTGATTACTAAACTCACTGCACATCAGTGACTAAGCAGAAAGCGTGAAGTATCAAAGGAAATTAAATAACTTTGAGATATGGTTCCATTATATGCTTAAAAGAAGCTTTCACAAAATAGGGATCGGTCCACTTCTCGAAGATCTGATTGATTGACATATGTAAAACATACTTGGAAAATAAGATTTGAAAGAGGGTGATATAACATTTATGCTTGGAGGCTAGATATCCCTAAATATTAACGAAAAAAAGGCAATCTCCCTGATTATATAAGACTTCATACACCTAACCAACCCCGAACTTCGATATAACCTCCATCAATCCGTTAATAACGCAATAAAGATGACAGACATGAAAGAATTTGAGGCGCTCATAAGGTGTCATCTGAAATTTTGTAAAAATGAGAGGCTGCGATATGGATACAATATATATTGCTTTTGGGGCGTTGATTCTAAGCATAGTTCATGCGGTCATGCCAGATCATTGGATTCCGTTGGTTATGATTAGTAGAACTGCAAAATGGTCACAATCAGAGACATCATGGATCACCGCTCTCATTGCCATTCCGCATATTATCAGCACTATTTTGCTTGGAACGATCATCGGGATCATAGGCTACAAGATTTCTTCCACTAGTGAAGTTATAATGAGAGTCGCAGTTCCTTTAATCCTGATTGTCTTAGGGTTTGTCTATGTTTCTTTGGACTTGAAAGGTCACCATGATCATAGTCATCAGAGTTGTATAAAAACTGATACCCTTTCAAAAAAGACGAAATATGCCATTCATATGTTCTTTAGCTACTGCCCTGTTCTTTTCTCCATGCGTTGCAATCGGGTCCTATTATTTCGTAGCGGGGATGACTGGATGGATTGCTATTGTTGTGGTTTCAGCCATTTATCTGCTTGTGACTATTGTCGGTATGATCGTAATGGTCATTCTGGGTCTAAAAGGAGTAAAGAAAATAGAATGGCATTTCTTAGAGCGCCATGAAAAGCTCGTCACTGGGGTAGTATTAATTATCTTAGGTGTATTGATTTATTTCGTCGAAATATGAATGTCGAACTTCAGATAACAGCGTGTATCTGGCTCAAGTTTATGTCCTCACCCAAATCCTACTGCGATCCAAATTTAATTTTCTTAAAGATCATATTTAGTTCATGGAAACACTTCTAATGTTGCAGAATTCCCCAGTCTTTGGACTATAGGTGAAGTGGTGTTCCTGTCTATCATAACACCTTTTAACATTTGTTTCTATTCCTATTGCAGTTTTGTTTTGCAGCGCAGAATGTGGTT
>JBHIFL010000011.1:0-68941 GCA_046761065.1 Candidatus Heimdallarchaeota archaeon | reverse complement strand
TGCTCGAATTGTGAAGGGTCAGGGGAGCCATCTCTCATTTTTTTCATCGCCCAGCTGGCTTCTTGGACCCCCCCAACGAAAAGTCCGCTCCGACCTCGTACAAGCCCCTTTTCCAGGCCTCCACTAAGGCGAAAAGCTTATATAGGAGGAAGGAAATCCTTCCTCCGGCGTTTTCAATGCGAATCCCTCTCATCGTCGATGAAACGGATCCGAAATGGAGCTTATTGGGCCAGATACTTAAAGGTTTTGACACCCGCCCAACCAAGCAGCAGCTGGCTCGGCAGCGGATGACCCCCGTGTCCCGAGCCGCCCTCATGCTCCGGATCGTCCTCATCGCTATGTTCTTCGCCCAGGAGATCTCTTATGTAATTGAGGAGTTAACTCAGCGATCTACCTTGAGATCTTTTGCCAGAATCCCCGAAGTCCCCTCCCCACAGCAGCTTTACAGTTTCTTGGGGAAGTTCACGGTCTCTCAATTTCTGAAATTGGTTTCGGGCGTTTTAAATACCTTTTGTACCCCCCGGCAACGGGGTCGGAACACTCTCATCGTGGACTCCACCGAGATCACAGTGGACCTCAATTGGTTCCGGAAAAAATACACGAAACGGGCTCTTGAGGCCCGCGACTACCAATGGGGCTTCTCACCTTCCAAAGGCCATTACATTGGCTACAAGCTCTCCTTAGTCGTGGCATATCCCTCCCTAAAGCCCTTAGCTTTTCTCCTCCACCCGGGCTCGCCCAGTGATTCAAAACTCTATGATGAGATTTTGCAAGAGCTGAGACGGCGTCGACTCACGCGCAATGGCGATTTGGTGGTGTTTGACAAGGGCTACTTCAGTTACAAGAATTATATGAAGGGAGTGGCCCGGTACAAGATTGTGCCGGGGGCCGGGGATTTTTCCGAAGAAAAACACGCCTCGAGAGAAGATCCTGGCCCAACTCGCCTATCCCTTGGGGAGTTACGGGCGCGGCAGAGGCGCGCGGGGGCGCGAGCTCTACCGGGGCCTAAAGAGGGCGTTGAGGAGGTTCCTGGAGAACTGGGAGCGGTACAAAGGGGTTCGAAGCCGCATTGAAGATTTCATCAAAGTGGGGAAAGTCGCGTTCGGGTGGGGGCTGGTGCACCGGTATACCGAGAGATCCGCGGCCAAATACGTCGCCGTGGGGGTACTTTTAGTCGGGCTGGTCATCCAGATGGGTTTTCGGGGGAAGGAGGCCCTGCAGCAACTCTCGGAATGGTGAGTTCTCGAGCACCTTATAATTATTTGGTTTATTTGAGGATTTAATTATTCAATACTCTAATGCTAATTCTTTGACATGCATCTATGGGACTTTATTGAAGAAGTTCATTATCCATCTATCCTTCAGGAAAAGGTATACCATGAATATTAATGAGCCTGCGTGTCTGCGGATTAATATGAGGTCTGGGTCAAATGCATATCTCCTCACCGATGGAAAAAAGCTCTGATCGATACAAAAGTCATCAAAAACACCAAAAAGGTACTCCAATTCAACGTACCTTGGGAGAATCGCCTGAAATGTTCAATTTGATCATTAAGATTCATGCCCATATAGACCACAACATGTGGTTATATCATATACTTGAGATGTCACCGGCTCCATCAGTTTGCTACGAAATGGCTGCTCCTTCCCTTAAAACACCTAACATACGAAGGACGTAATAAGTCGGTTCACTTTTACTCCAATTTCGACTAAAGTTTGCCGGAAATTAAGTGAGAACGTCGAATTGAACTTGACTCATTTATTTTGTTGATTATTTATACAGTAAGTCATACACCAAGATCCATTTGTTTTTATGCAACATTGTATAAAGGTCTCTTCACTTGAGAAACGATCTCCCAAGAGAGATGGGCAACAGCTTGTTTGGAGCATTGAAATGTTGGTGAAATTAGAGGTGAATTATTTGTTTCCCAGATTCCCAGACATGATAAAATTGTCACTGAAAATACCGAAGCTGCAATTAGAGCATCCTTTGATAATGCCAATCTTTTTTTTCTTTAGACTACATATTTTTACAGAATTTTTGGCGTGAGAACCTGAAACTCCTCAGATTTTACAAATAAAGCTTTTTTATTTGAATGGGAAGTTTTATTCCTACATAATTTTAAAATGAGGGAGTAGGAGTTGTAGAAGGGTTTCCCAGTAACAAACATAAACGATTGCCTTCTTGATTTAAAATCTCGACAAGATTGCTTGGTGCAATTATAGTTAGGCTGCTTTCTTCTTTTTTCCACCATAAACTAGTTCGTTTACCAATTTTTCGTAACGAAAGAAGTTCAATCCCGAAAAAGTTTCGATTGATTCGAAGCATGACTTGTTTGATAAGTTCGGCGCGCTCGTCAGGGTTGAGGTCCTCTTGGAGAACTACAATTACATTGTTTAATATTTTTTCTAAGAGGAGTTCAATCTTTTGGGTTTGAGACATGTGCTGGGTGACTTCAGCCCCAACAAAATCCATCCGGAATCTATTTTGCATGATCTTCACCTCGTTAGCTGCTCGCAATTACATTATATAAGGTATCCATGTTCGTGCCGTCTAAAGCTGAAATAGAAATTGTTTTTTTCTCAGAGAAGGTATCGACCACCAGTTTAGGGTTGGAGTCTATCCGATCGACTTTATTAGCGACTATGATTGTTGGGACCTTCTCTTTCTCTAAGACGCCCAAAATTGTAATGTTAACTTGGCTAAATGGAACCCTAGTTGAATCAATCATTAGTAGCGCAAGGTCGATATCATTAATTGCTTTAATTGCTTCAATGACTCCTCTAGTTGCTTCTTTGGCACGTTGGATGGCTTCTTCCTCTGTTAATCCGAATTGTTTGAACTCTCTATAATCGACTTTAGTTGAAATACCTGGCATATCCAAGAGAGTTAACCCGACGTTCTTCCCATCGACTTGGAAATCTACGGTTTCTTGTAGGATTTCTCGGGTTTCGTGAGGAACTGCGGATGTGGTACTCATATCTATTCCAGCCCAATCTCTTGTGATTCGATTGGCTAATGTGCTTTTTCCTACATTTGTTTCTCCATATATCCCAATTCGCAACTTCTTCTTTCGCGCCAAAAACTCAAGCCATTTCAAAGCCGCCACCCAAAGTTCTTGCTATTTAGCAGATGATTGTTTTTTGAAAAATAGATAGATAAGACCGTGTATCACGAGGAACGTTCTTTCATATTCACACGGATGATACTCATGCACAAGTATCTTCTAAGAGCTAATACACGAACATAGAAAGGAATCCCACTTGGAAATAGAAATGTCCCCTCGTGAATCTCAAAATATCACAGAAGAACTACGGCTTATTGTTAATGAAACGAAGTTGGATCGGGTGTCAAAACGTCACTACCAATGTGCTCGTTGTGCCACCTTTGTCCAATGGACGGAAGCGTTTTTGACACGGGGGTGTCCATTCTGTGGCGCGAAAACTGTTCGATTTAAAACTCAAAAAGAAGAAATAGCCAAATTGAATACAAATCAAGAAAACGAATTTGAATCTGATTCTCCTGACATCATCCGTTTAGTTCAACCTGGTATCTATCAAATCAATCTTGAAGCATTGGGGGTTTTGATAAAGAAGACCAATGAACCTTTGGTTTTGTCAGCGAAAAAAGGAATTTTCAAAATCTCATTTCCTATCAAAGAATAAGGATAGGATGAAGGTAAAAGATTATCCCTCTCTCAGGTCACTGATGGACCATATAATAACGGCATTTCTAACCGAAGTTCATTAAGCAACTCTTTCAAGAGCTATGATTTAGAATAATACATCCCCTATTGGAAAACCTTTTGAGCTTGTTTGAATGACAGTCGACGTTAGGCCTTCTAATCCGATTTTTGAAGGGATAATATAAATGCAGTCACCTCTAGACAAATTCTCATTGAAGAAATTTCGGAAGAACTTATATGAACCAGATTTTGAGAAAAGCATTTGTGGGGTTATGCCAACAGCTTTTGAGCTCCTTGGACTCTCAGTACCTGCTATGATGGCACGTTACTCATTTTCAAAATTCAAAGAGGGAAAAACTGCAATTTTAAAGAATATTTTAAACCTATCAGATTCTCCTCGCTATATTATAAATGTGCTTATCGACTCTTGGGGAGTTGGAAATCTCTCAAGTAATATAGAATCAGATTATGATAAATTGTTTTTTGCTCTTAATGGATTTCTAATTAGTAGCGTCTTCCCAACAATCACAAGCTCTGCAGTGGCGAGTTGGCATATGGGTGTACCTCCGAGTGAACATGGTCTTCTTGGCCATAAAATTTTTTTTGAAGAAATAGGCAATGTCGTTGATACGTTGAATCTACGGACTGTTACTGGTCAAGGAGGTCGAGACTCCTTAGTTCGGGTTGGACTTCGGCCGAAAAAATGGCTTTGGTCTCCCTCTTTATATAATGAATTAGAGCAAAGTGATGTTCTCCATATTGAACTTCTCTCCCGTGAGCTCGCTAGGACAGGATTGTCTCACTTTTTACATTCTAACGAAACGTCCACCATTGTTATTGGGTGTAATGATCTAATTGATATTTTTGCAACAGCACGTGAGCTGATTGTTCGAATCAATAAAAGAAAAAACATGCTAATGAACATATACTTAGGCGAGTTTGATTGGTTGGCTCATAAGTTTGGTCCTCAAAGCCCTGAGGGCACTGAAGGTTTAAAGCACATAATTGATGCATTAAAATGGTTTCTTTTCTCACTGCCGAAATTTTTGTTGAAGGAAACGGTTTTAACCCTTTCAGCAGATCATGGACAAGTGGATACTACTCGAATGCCTCCTGTTTCCTTTTCACGTTCCCAACAGGAGTTTTTAATTCAAAAAATGCTCTGTTCAATCCCAGGGCGATCTGGAAGGTTAACCCATTTTTATGTGAAACCTGAAAAAAAAGAAGATTTAATTACATATTTGGAAAATGTGGTAGATGCTCGAGGTGCTATTATTTCAGTGGACGATGCCCACTCTTTATTGAACGTTAATTCTGTCTCAGACCAGATAAGGTCTAGGGTTGGTGATATTTTGGTTCTATTAGATCCTGGAACTCAATTCGCTTTTGAATCCAAAAGCGAAGATTCTTTTGTATCGAGTGAAATAGATGATGATCTTGCAGATTTTCCAATGAAAGGATCACACGGATCTTTATCTTTTCAGGAACTAGTCGTTCCGTGTATAGTCTCACTAGGTACTCTAATGAAAGAGGAACTTTTTCCTCATCATATTTAACAAGTTTATTAGCTTTTATATCTTTATATGGCCTATTTTAAATCTCAATTAATACCTAAATTACTGAAAACCCAATATATCCGAAAAATTAGATGGGAAAAACTGTTCAAAGAGCGTCACAACAATGTTTAAAGCTTGAAAGTACATTAATTTTATTCTAGCATACGCCACTCTAATGGCTTATGCAAGCTTGGATCTTCCCCATCGACCCGTAAGGAGATCCTTGGATCCGGAGAACAGAGTGGAACACCCTTGGATTTGAAAAATACACCTCTTATCAGGTTGGCCGAGAAACTCTGGCAAATGCAAGGATTTTCAATCGAACAAAATTACGAGAAGCAAGGAATCAATGGAGATTCGTATAAATTTGATTATGTATTACGAAAACACTCTAGATCGAAGTCCTCTGAGGAGATCGGGGTTTTAGTGAGAGATTGGAAACGAAGTGTGGGAGTAGATGTTCTTATAAAAATAGATCAAATCGCAGAAGCCACTCAGATGAAGCAAATCATGGTTTTGGGTAATATGTTTTCAGCTAATGCCCGAACTTTCGCGAAATCTCGTGGCATTATTCTTCTGGTACGGAGTGACCTCATCTCGATGTTGGGCTATCGGTAACCTGAGTAAGTGATACTAACAATGAAATACACTACTATTGGCATTTGTGACCCTACAAAATCTCTACTTGATTCCTTTTTTTTAAGGAATATCAGATCCGCTTCAAAAAGATCAAGGAAGGTGAAGGTCACATATCTACATCGCCTCGTCTTATTTCCCGACTGTCTGCCATGAAGATTGGACCAATAATTTGTTGATAGAGTTTGACATAGCCTTCTTGTTCTGAAGCAAGTCCTGCAATGTCGGGTAGGTCTTGAAGCGGTGCTAGCAGAACCTCTTCTCCATCACGAGCTGCTGCGATGTATTTTAGTTTAGTATGCTTAAGGACGCGTACATTCGGTTTCGAATAAAGGTCTTGAACCCAAGCTTTATCGCTGTCATCCCTATCCGGGGTGATCTCAGTAATAATGTGGACGCGACGGGAGGTGGGGATCTTTTTAATGACTTCTGTTGGAACATCTAGCTTGTTTGGAATTGTCATTGTGATGGTTGATTTGGTTCGTTTAATCATAGATGCCAAATACTTCTTGATATTTTCAAAACTAACCACTAACCATGTGGTTTCGAGTTCTCTTGGTTTCATCTGCTTAGTCTCCTCCCAGATCGCTAATAATCTCTCTTTGGTTTGATCGGCTAACATCATAGCTGGCTTAATGTTAGTCTTAATAGTTTTTGTGATTTCAGTTAGTACCTTATCTGCAGTGGTTCGCATAGAAGACATATCCTGTGCGATTCTCTTATCTAGACTTTTTCCTAAGGGTTCTGTGGCTGTAACAGTTTGTTCTGTCTTTTGCCCGAGAGATACTTTCATTGTGTTGATTTTTTCTTTAAGAGCCTGTTCAACACCCTCTAGATCTTGTTGTAGTGTTTCAAGCGTTGATTTGGTGATTGTTTGGATGTTCTCAGTAAACTCGTTAATCCAATTGGTTAATTCTTCGATATGTGCTTTTTTCTGCTTCATAGCTTGCTTACTACCTGCACTATACTGTTTCTTAGTACCATCAATTGTCTCAGTGATCGCTGTCTTCATCTGGGTTTCTAGCTCTTCTACTGTTGTCCTATTGGTTTCTATTACATTATTAATTAATGATTCTAACTCTGCCACGGTTTTGTCGATTAGCTCACTCATTTCTTTCGTTAAGGCTCGAGTTAATGTTACCCCTCTGTCTTTTGTTTCGGTAATAATCGAATCATGAGTTGTTATATGTTCCTCAATGAGTCGGGTCGCGTTTTCGACATAAGTATCTATTTTTGACTTGGCTTCTTCTTGCAACTGGACGAAAGTTGTCTCAACATTGGATTTTGCGGTGGAAATCATCGTATTCAAAGTCTCTGTTTGTGTGTGAACAGATTCAGTAAAAGTTTGGTGGCTTTTTGCGGATTCCTCTTCATATGCTGATAAAGCTGCTCCCAAGGCGGTCGCAGAGCTATCCACAAATTTCGAAGTAGCATGGGTCATTTGTGGTTTAAATTTTTCACATTCTGTTTGGATTGCCTCAGAGAGATTGGTTACTTGCGTTGCTTGGTGGTCATTCAGTCTATTTCCGGTCTGATTGACTTGTTCTTTGAACACGGTTGTTTCGTGCTCTATCTGTGTCATATGGGTTCTGATATTTTCCCCCAGCTCTTCACCAGCTGTATGGACTTTTTCCCTATAACTCCTAAGGCTTGCAGTTAGTGTTTCTAAAAGGTTACTGGTCAACTCTCGGATTAGTTGGATAACTGTTTGAGTGGTAGTTTCAAGGTTTTTCCCAACTGTCTGTTTATATTCTGAAGTCTCTCCTTGAATCTTCATTATATCTTCTTTAAATTGTTGTGTGATTTGCTCCACTTGGCTTGAGAGAACGTTTCCAAAGGAAATTACCATTTGATCCATTGCGGTCTCAAATTTAGATCTTGTATTCACAAGATCCGTTGAAAAAGTATTTTTTTGCTCTTTTATCATCTCGTCCAGGGTTTTCAGAAGATTGTCCGCATTTTCAGTGAAGCTTGACGTATATTGAGTCATAAACGTTGAGACATCGTTTTGGATTTCTTTAATTGTTGTCTCTATGACGCTCAGAATATGTGTTAAACGTCCAGAAACATCTTGTTTCAACGTATTAACATCGGAACTTAAAATAGATTTCTGCTCGCCTAATGTTTTCACAAATCCTTTTTGTAGTTGGTCCACTGCGTGTGAAAAGGTGGAAACCTCAGTTTCTATTAATTCTCCGGTCTTTAATTTTAAATCCTGTACCTTCTCTTGGGCTGTTGAATTAGTTGTTGTAATTAACTTTGAGAATTCAGATGATGCAGTGTCACAGAACACCTGGATCCCAGTTAAATGGCTGTCCATCAACTCACTAGCTGATGTTTGCATTTCTTTCTGTGCTTCATTAATTTCTTCACTGAATGTTGAAATAAATGCATTGAATTGGTTCGTGCTGTCATTTTGGAAAGTTTCTACATCTTTTTCTGCCCTCTTGGTTGTCTGACTTACTGTTTCCTGAGCTTGATTGGTTTTTAATGTTGTATCCTCTACTAGAGCATTAATCTTCTTCTCAATTCCTTTCAAACTTTCAGCCAACGACTTTGTAAAGTCATTTGATTTTTCCTTCAAGGTAGTTATCAAGTCACCTTGTACTGTAGTCACTGTGTTGCTTGTTTCGATTTGAGTGGTTTCAAGTTCCTGCTTGATGGATATCATTAAGTCTTCTATCTGTTGTCTCATGCGTTCTAGGGATTCTTCCTTAATGGATTCTTGATTCTTCAGAAACATGTCCAACAAATTCAAAATAGATTCTTTTGTCTTATCAAGTGGGCTAAAAACGTTCTCCTGGGCCGTTTTCAAGGCTTTTATGGTGTTTGCCCATTCGTCTTCAGAAAGCACACCCATGTCTTTTTTAATGGTCTCCATCACTTTTTGGTGGTGTTCTATTTCATTGTTGTTAATCGCTTCAAGAGCTGCTGTGAAGTTGATTCCTTGCTGGTCGCTAGTTTTCTTCATATTCTTGAAGGTTGTATCAGCACTCTGACTAAATGCAGAAATCCTCGTTTCAAAAGCCTTAGCTTGGGAATTCAAATGTTCTGTTGTGGTTTCACTTAAACTTGAGAGGTTACCCTCTGAACGTGTGCTTGTTTTCTCCAGTACCCCTTGAAGTTGGGTAATGAGAGTTTTAGCAGCTTCTGACAACGTAGATTTCAAATTTTGAACAGCACCCACACTATCATCTCCGAATGTTGTGAGAAGCTGTTCTAAAGCCTTTTTAGCGGACTCTTTTCTCTCCGTGACGCCTTGCAAGCTTGTCTCTAGCTGGTCAGTGGTTTCTATTCCGAACTGTTCCCACATGCCTTTTGCCGCATGCTGAAACTTTGTGATGCGATCTGTGATCGCCTTTTTAGCAGATTTATCTGTTTTCGTGATGGCAGCTTTACTCTGTTTAGACGTGCTGGTTACATCTTTTTCAAAGGTTCTTAATGTTTTCGCGAACTCCTCAAGACTCTGGGCAAACCCTCCATAGGGAGGTCGTGCGTAATAAGTGTCGATTCGATCTCCAACACGTACTATCAAGCCTTTGGTTTCTAACATGTCAAGAAGATCTTCAGTTTTTTTCAATGAGAATCCAGTATATAGGGATATTTCACCAGAGGATGTTTGACCTATTCCTAAGATTGTCAGATACACAACGGCTTCATCTTCTGGCAAGTCACATTTCTTCATAAAATCTGCTGTTGCTTTTAATATAGTACTCCCAGTATTTTGCCCAGCCAACGAAAATCACCGCAATTTTTCACAATTGATTTTCACAAAAATTTTGTTATTGAAGAGAATTATTTAAAAAAAGGCATAAAACAATACAATTTCACTCCAAAGAGATAAGGTCGTTTTAATTCACGAAACCTGTGTCTTATTTTTCTACTCTCGCACCCTCTTCAGCCGGGACAAAATAAAACATATAACGTGGATGTGTGGGATCTATCTTTGGTGAATCCAATTCCACAGATACTGGCAGATCCTTTTCTAGTTCTTCCGCCACTATCCTTCGAATTTTCGCAAGAATTAACGCTCCTCCAAAATCAGCGAGTCCCAATACTGCCTCTTTTTCTTCATGTTCTTCAGGAAGCACTCTGGTCACAGTCCAAGTTACTAATTTTCCCAATATTGGCAAATCAACCGATTTTAGAGTCTTTCTGGAGCCACAAGTTGGACATGTCCTTCTTGGTGGGAAAAACGTTCGTTTACAATCACCACACTGCATACCCACTAACGTTATGACTTTTCCAGTCATTTTCCACCATGGTGGTAGTTTAGTTGTCCTCTCCAATTGCTTTCACCATGGTATTCTTGTCGGTGTAATATTCACCATGACACTACATGCCCTTTAGATCGGTTATCCAACAAAAGGCAAAGGCATAAGCATAATTAACTCTGAATAAACTCTTTTTGGTTTAACTAATCCGAAATTCCAAGACGTCGATAAAGAGTAATAATCTCAATGATTTTTGCTATAAGTTTAGGGATATTTTCACCAGTTTTTGCTGAGACTCTAAGCTGGGGTCCTATGTTGAATTTCCCGCGGTTCTCTGAGATGAATGCCTTGACGAGATTTATTGGGACTTCTTCATAATCATGAATATCATGCTTATTACCTACCAATATTATGGGAATACTCGGTACATGCCTGGCTATGAATGGGAGCCAATCTTCAGTCAGGGACATGAAAGAAAAGATCGAAGTAATATCATAAAGCAAAAGTATTGCTGAGGATCCACGAACAAACACATCCGAAGTCGTTTCAGGTGCCGTTTTGGCGTCCTGCCCGCCAAGGTCAAAGATGAAGAACCCTCTGATCAATTGATTCTCTAGCTCGTACTTGTAGACATTGGCGCCAATCGTCATTTCAAGACTCTGCTCTTCGAACTTATCTTGAGTCAGACGTTGGCAGAGGGCGGTTTTTCCAACCCCTCCATCACCTAATACTGCAATCTTAACCCATAGCTCGGTAGGCTGTGCATCCAATCTCTTACATCCTTTTGGGATTTTTGGAACTCTTATCTCTAAATAGTTAAATCTTACATATTACCTAATTGGATCAATATTTGAATTGTGCTTAAACAGTAGAACAATATTATTTGTTGTTTGGGCTTTATTTAGCTTTGTTTCTATAACCCTTTTAGTGCTTTGCTTTTATTGGCTTGATCTGATAGATGATAAATAAGCTCAAAAGCGTAATTGCGGTAAAAACGCCTCCAAGCAAATAGGGAGTATGTAGACCTAGATAATCGGCAAAGATTCCACCCGTTTGGGCCATCCCGGCAAGCCCTAAGGAAAAAGCCATCTCGAATTTGCCTAGCGCCATCCCCCTCACGTTGGGAGGCACTCGCGAGGCTATAACCAAAGCTGAAGTATATGCCAAGCCAAGCCCTATCCCGATTAGCCCTAACACCACACCATGTAGAGTAGTCTTTGTAGAAAGACCGAGCAGGAGAATCGGTAA
This sequence comes from Candidatus Heimdallarchaeota archaeon, assembly GCA_046761065.1. Taxonomy (GTDB): domain Archaea; phylum Asgardarchaeota; class Wukongarchaeia; order Wukongarchaeales; family JBHIFL01; genus JBHIFL01. Next base: position 57,601 of record JBHIFL010000011.1, on the reverse strand, counting down.
GAGGAGTGATAATCCCCCAAACATAACTGTCCGATCACCCAATCGGTTCATGAAGATACTCGCTCCTAAGAACGTAACAATCCGAGCTACTCCATATATGAGCAAAAGGATCCCGATTTGAAAGATTGGCACTTGAAGTGTTTCGGCATACACAGGATATAGGCCCAAAACAAGACCTAAAATTCCTCCACAAACTCCCGCAGTTACCCAGGATGGGATCAGGCTTGGTATGTTTGGAAACGGTTCGTATGCAGATTCCACGATATGGTGGGGTTCACTGCTTTTGTGAGGGATCGTCATCTGTGCCCCTACCAGAATTAGAGGGATGAGGCTGGCCATCACAATCGCTGCAAAGTAAAAGGTCAATTTAAAGCCATAGTTTTCGATAATATATCCTGCAAGAAATGGTCCAATCAAAAACCCGGTTCCCCATGAGGCATTATAAAGACCTATTACTCTACTCCGCTGGCTCGATGTAGCAAGATCCGCTATTTGCGCGTCAATACTCACCCACCATATCGCAGCAAAAATCCCCTGCGCTATTCGAATCAAGATCACTTGAAGAATGTCTTGGGCCATTGGGAAAAGCGGTACGAAGAGGGTGAATCCGACCAGGGCTACTAGAATAACTGGAGGCCTTCCATATTTGTCGGAAAGTTTACCCGCTAGGACTGGCACAAAGAAGGAAGGGATTGTATATGCGGCTTGGAGAAACCCTATTTCGGTTTGAGATGCCCCTAATTGAGCTAAATATAGTGGCATTAAAAGTATTAATGTGCTGTAACCTATAGTGAAACTACCTGCAACGCCTAAGAAATACTTAAGTTTAGTCCTGGCTTCAAGGGACATTCTTACTCATCATCCTCCAGAGGCTTCAAAAAATCAAACCCTTTAGGATCAATCCTGATAGCCATAGTGGATTTTAACACTCTGTTGAAAGAGCTTGATCTTTCTTTCCTTGCCTTAACGGATATCAGTTGACCCCAAGAAAGGACCTGAATACTCCCCTTCCATTATGTTTGACGGGTTTCAATTGGGGTGTAATCCACGTCAAAACCAAAATATCGAGGACCTAACACTTCCAAGCCTTTTACGGTTCTCCATCGCTCTGGAGCAGGGAATCCTACCATGGATACTTCCATCCCTTTTTTACAGTTTGGATTCGTGATCGGCTCTCCAGTCTTGGATTCCAACACGCATATCAGATCCGGTGCGGTGATTGAGACTTCTCCATCGATCCACGCCATGATATTCTCGTTCTTGAACCATATATTGCCCGTTTGCCCTTCAAACGCGTCCTTACCAGTGATTATTATGTCACCATAAGTGAACCCTTCTTTTATTTCAAAGACACAATCGTCTTTGACATAACCCTTAAAGAGGACATAGCCCTTGCCCGCCTTGGCAACAGTTTCGACTATATTTGCTCCACTTACGCGAGCCTCTCGAAGTGCTTTGCCAAGGGTCTCAGCATACGAGATCGCTCCCGGAATCACGGTCGTTTTCAATCGTGCTCCTGTGACAGGGTGATCAACGACACCCGCATGCCCTCCACTTGCCACAGCTATAGCCCGAGCAAGCGCTTCAGCACGAAAATCATCCGCCATTTGAGGAAAGATAGCCACATCACCAAAGTCCGTTGCAACAGCCATCGGGGTAATAAGGATCCCCTCCACAAAGAACGTTGTGTGGACTAATTCAGGTACTGATCGTCCGGCTGGGTCAGCATCTACGATTGGGATATCTTGATTAGCGGCGACAGACAGGGCCGTAGCAGTGTTACCGCCTCCCAACTCGGTGGAAAGGGCTGCAAAGAACTTCTTTCCTAAATAGTGTTCAAGGGCACGGAACGCTACCAACGGGCTAGAGTTCTCGGTTCGGCGTGAGTACCTTGCTTCGGTTTCGGCTTCAATGGGTTGAATAGCTCCACAATAGTAGGGACAAGCCACTAGGGCCTCGTTTGGAACCTCGTCTAACTGGATGAGCCGAAAGATTTTCCCATTGTCGAAATCTTTATTTACCGTCTTAAATCCTCGGTTAAAACTCCCCCCGCCTCCCGTTCCGAGGATTGTGCACCCTTTAAGGATATCCTCTAATTCTTGAATGCCTAATTCTTGCATAGGAAACCTCCACCAAGCCCATTAATTACTTCATGCATCTAACTACTTTGAAGCTCAATATTTAAAAAAAAGATTTCTTTAAAATCTTTCTTTGCTCCATTTATGAACGTTAAAACTTCTTATTATATCTGAATCCAAAATATAACAACAAGAAATTATTTTGAACATATTTCATAACCTTACCTCAGACCTCATATTGGTTACGGGCCATTTAATTTCATTGACTTCATAACTTTGACCACTTTCACCACCTTCATTTAAGTGCAAAAGATAGAGGTGAAAGTTAAAAATATAGCATAGTCCCTTTCCTTATGTACCATTATTGGTTAAGGAGAAGATTAGAATGGAAACAAAGATTGTTGAGATTGAGGTGCCGGAAGGATGTAATGTTGTGTTAGGGCAAAGTCATTTTATTAAAACGGTAGAAGATCTGTATGAAGCATTGATCGAATCATCAACCAATATCAAATTTGGTCTAGGGTTTTGTGAGGCTTCAGGTCCGTGTTTGGTTCGCGTGGAGGGAAATGATGATTCATTGAAAAAAATAGCTAGTGAAACAGCATTGAAGCTCGCTGCTGGACATACTTTTATCATCTACTTGAAGGATGCATTCCCCCTAAACTGTCTAAACCGGATCAAGCAAATCTCCGAGGTTTGTCGCATTTTTTGCGCCACATCAAATCCAGTTCAAACGATTATTGCAGAGACCGAACAAGGTAGAGGAATTATAGGAGTCATTGACGGTTTTAAGTCTAAAGGAATTGAATCACATACAGATATCCAAGCACGAAAGAAATTCCTTAGAGATATCGGCTATAAACGATAAAATTTAGTCCAGGATGGGATTACCGAATTAGGAGGGAGTAGTTACTTAAGACACTTCCTATCGAATTAATTAAGATGTCAAAACTATTTTCTTCTGCTTTGTTCTTTTAAGATTGGGGATGGATACAATCGTATAAACTATATAATCATCTGTCTTCTTATGAATAACCTCAATGTCCGCTCTGGGAGGAGTAGTTTACTCCAGAAAGGTTAATTATATACTAACATATATTAAATAATAGTATTAAGATGGAGCGAAAGGGGTCATATCATGGTTTATACAGCTAAAGATCTTATGTACACAGATTTTCCGAAAATTGATGGGCGAACTACTGTAAAAGAAGCAGCCCAGATTCTTAAAACTCAAGATAGGTCCTTTTTGGTTCTCATGCAGGAAGACTCTCCGGTAGGAATCGTAACCGAACGAGATTTTGTACGGAGGGTCATTGCGAGGGATGTTGATCCGAAAAAAACTAAAATTGCCGAGATCATGTCGATCCCACTCGTTACAATTGATCCTGATGCGGATCTGAGCGAAGCGGTTGAAAAAATGAAACGCGCTGGAGTCCATAAATTACCGGTAGTGAAAGAGAAGAAGCTTTATGGTGTGATCACTACTCGTCTTCTTGCAAGACATTTCAATGAGTATGTTGATCAAGTAACGAGGGATATCATCCGACATGCATCCTTCGCACACTTTTCCCTGTAAACCCGTTGGCATATGGTGGAAGTATTTTGTTACAAGGGATACCCTCATTAGTATCTTCTCGAGGTTCTTCTTAACGTGATTAGTGTTGGAAACCCTAAGTAAAAGCATAGTACATTTTTCTCATTCTTCCAGCCCTCTCCCAAGGCTAGATGTTTCCATCACCTGAGGAATTCTAGTTCACACCCCCCAAATTACTCTTGCTACTCAGGTTTCTGGATAATTAGCCTTTTTCTGCTTCTTTCACGCTATCTTCAAAAATATCCAATGCTGTATCCAGCAGCTCTGAGGTGATCACGAGTGGTGGCAAGAACCGAATACAATTACCAAAATGCCCAGCTTTCCACACCAGTACACCCTTTTTGAGACACTTCAACTGGATCTCGCTAGTAATTTCTTTCCAAGGCTCCTTCGTTTCTTTATCTTTGACAAATTCCAGGCCAATCATAAGTCCTTTCCCTCGAATTTCCCCAATGCTCTGACATTCGGTGGCAAAATCTCGCAATCGTTGAAGGGTTTGCCTACCTAATTTTACACAATGGGGTAAAAGCTCTTTCTCTTCCATATAATTTATAGCAGCTATGCTTGCTGCCATTGCAAGCACATGACCACGAAATGTGCCGACATGAGCACCTGGTTCCCACGTATCAAGAGATTTATGGTAAGCAATAGCCGCTAAAGGATATCCAATTCCGCCCAATGCCTTGGCCATTGTCATAATATCTGGAGAGGTCCCTGAGTGCTCGCAAGCAAACATTTTCCCAGTTCTACCAAACCCGGCTTGAATTTCATCGACGATTAAGGGGATCGAATGGTCGGTACATATTTTTCGTAATTCTGGGAGCCAATCATCAGGAGGGATGATGATGCCGCCTTCGCCCTGAATCGGCTCGACGAGAATCGCCGCCGGTTTTACCACGCCACTATAAGGGTCTTCTATGATTTGCCGCACATATTTAGCACATTGGAGACCACATGCAGGGTATTCGAGCCCAGCGAAACATCGGTAACAATAGGCGTAAGGGACAAAATGAACCTCTGGGGCTAATGGCACAAAATTCTCCTTAAAACCCGTTGAGCTTGTGAGAGAGAGCGCCATTGCAGTTTGGCCATGGTAGCTCCCTTCGAAGGAGATGATCGTTCTTCGTTTTGTGTTGAATCTGGCTAATTTAATAGCACTCTCGACCGCGTCCGATCCCGTGGGTCCCCCAAAGAGAATTTTAGCATTCCTTTTGAGATTCCCTGGCGCAATTGCGCCTAACTTTTCTGCTAGTTCGACTCGCGGGGTACTGGGAAAGTCGAGGGTGTGAATGAGTTTCTCTTCTTGTCTCCGAACAGCTTCCAGTACCACTGGATTAGAGTGCCCTACGTTCAAAACAGAAATCCCTGCATAGAGATCTATGTAGTAATTCCCCTCCACATCCTTCAGGGTGGCGCCTTTGCCTGCTTCTAACGCTAAGGGTAATCCTACAGGATAGTAAACTGCATTACTCTCAGCGTTCCGTTGTCTGTCGAGAAGGGTCCTTGTTTTTGGTCCAGGGGGATCCATAACAATTTTAGGGGCTTCCGGATAATGTAGCTCTGAAAATTCTCTTTCCATTTACAAACACCTTCTAAGGCATCTTATCTATTCACAAAAACATTATACTTTTGTTTGGTTTCGAGTTCGTATGAAATTTTATGTGCTAACATCAATAGAAAAGTATTGCGGCAGAAAGTTTGATTGGAGCTTATCGGACAGTAATCCTTCGAGATTTATTTTAAAATGAATGGCGTTGAAATCCTGTATTAAGTTGGGCCTTTTGATAATTCAGAAGTTGAATGGAAAGGGTATAAAATCAGGGGATATTGTTAAATGGACTAGCTACAGAACATATCTATGAGAAATAGCATCTTGGGTTTGAGGGGCTTGTGCTCTCCCAAGCGATCTTCGTCATCGAGATTCCTTTTACGATCCTGCAGAGCTCTCTTAACTCTTCCCACAGGATTGGCTTGATAGTTGACAGGCAGTGAAACTTACATAACGTCTCAAAAGGTTATGGATGGAGAAGCCTTATGAATCTTGTGTCAACCTGCCTTCCATTCTTCTAACTTGCTACTTTTTAAGATCGCAAGAAAGTCCAAGAATCCTTAATTCGGGAATTGAATAATAGATGTTCCATTGTAAAATGCTTTCAAGTGTTCTGTTGTGCTAGCTTAACCGATACTTTCGTATTGGAAACAAAAATCTCCAGAAATTCTCCATTTCGAAGGGTACAAAGCTATTTTTCCCTTAACCTACTGGATTCTACCCTCCCACATATCCTCATATAGTTTCAGAAGGTTTTCTCGATTGACTTTACATATGTTGAAGGGTCTAGGATATTCAGCAAGGAATTCATCAACGAGGTCTGTTAAGTGATCTTTTGATACGCCAATCTCTTTGAGGGAGACAGGCATATTGACGTCCTTAATCAATTTTTTAACGGCTTTGATGCCTTCTATCGCGGCTTCTCTTAAAGACAGGCCTTCAATGTTACAGCCCATTACAGAGGCGACATCGCGGAATTTCTCTTGACATAAGGATAAGTTGAACCGCATTGCATAAGGTAGTGCCACTACAGTTGCAATCCCATGGGGGAGATGATGTTCGTGGGCTATAGTATAACCTACACTATGAGGAAGTGTGACTAGAGCGTTCTGAAGGGTAATACCAGCTGTTGTAGCTGCAAGCATCATCCCGTATCTTGCAGGTAGATTCTTCCCTTGCATAAATACCTTTTCTAGGTTTTCTGAAACCAACTTGACTGCTTGCAAAGCTAGCGTATCGCAGAGGATGTTAGATCGGAGAGTCATCATACTTTCAATTGCATGGCTTAATGCATCTAAACCTGTGGATGCTGTTACCTTTGGTGGCATCGAGAGGGTGAGTAATGGATCTACTAAAGCGATATCAGCAAATAATTTTGAATCGAATATCCCACGCTTCTTGTCACCAACGGACGTTACTGCAATAGCTGTTACTTCACTGCCCGTTCCAGCTGTGGTAGGTACTAGAATGAGGGGCATGCGAGGGTTTGTAAACGGTTTTTTACCAATATAGTCTAGAAGGTCTCCCTCATTTTCTTTCATTACGGCCCCTATTTTAGCTGTATCCATACTACTCCCGCCCCCTAGCCCGACAATGATATCGGATTTACTCTCTCGAATCATATCTATGGCTTCTTGCATGCTCTCAGCGGTGGGTTCTGTAGCTACTTTATCGAATATTTCCACAGTTATTCCTGTCTTCTCCACTGATTCTTTAACCCTATTCACAATTCCTGTATCGGAAATTCCCTTATCGGTTACTATTACAGGGGTTTTACCTCCCAAGTTTAATATTTCGCTTGCAAGTTTTTCATAAGCAGAGATCCCAAAGATTATCTTGTTTACTTCAAATGTAAACATCTCTCTCAGCGGGTCATATGCAGTTATACTTTCCCAGCTTCCACTCATAATCAACCAAACCTCCTACAATCTACTTAGCATATCATATTATTATTAATACGCTTAATGATGATACTTAAGTCCAAGTTTCAAGTTAAGAGATTTGGGTTTTTGGATAGAGAGGGATGAATCGAGTGATATGTATATTTCATCATTTAGAATTCCCAGTCGGCTACCTAAAGTCCTTAACAGCTATATTTCAATAGTTCAGCTTGTAAAAAGTTGAAAACACTTATTGATTAGGTCACATTGGTTAGGTTTCAGTTATCTAACACTGTACTGATATATTGATATTATATTATAGAATAATTCTCTTAAGGAAATGGGAGGGATAAGATAAGAAGTCGCACTAGCCTGATTTCATAACCCTAGATACGCGATTTTTACATGATCTTCTTCTAATAGGTCTTTTCCTTCTCCCTTTAGAGCTATACGACCTGTCTCCAGCACATACCCCCGATCGGCGAATTCGAGGGCTTGCTGCACGTTTTGTTCCACTAATAAAACAGTAACTCCCTCCTCATTAATTTCTTTGATCAACTTAAATGTTGAAAGAACTAGTTTCGGAGCTAGCCCGAGGGATGGTTCATCCAGCATAAGGAGTTTGGGCCGCGACATTAATCCACGTCCAATGGCTAGCATCTGTTGTTCGCCTCCACTAAGCGTGCCCGCCATCTGGTACCGTCTCACTTTGAGTATTTCAAAAAGCTGAAAAATCCATTCCATTGTGTCCTCTTTCTGAGCCCACGCCTTTTTGGTATAAGCTCCTATCTTTAAGTTATCTAAGACGCTCAAATTGGGAAACAAACGCCTTCCCTCTGGGATGTGAGCAATCCCCCGCTCAACGATGTGATGAGGTGGTAATGTGTGAATCGACTCCCCTAGAAATTGAATCTGACCTCTTGCAGGCCGAAGGAGACCGGAGATTGTTCTTAGAGTAGTACTTTTCCCTGCCCCATTAGGTCCAACAATAACTACAGTTTCACCTTTCTCCACATTAAACGTTATGGCCCATAAAGCTTGGAGATCCCCATAATAGACATCAATATCGTCTACATTTAACACGGCTTGTCCCCTCTTAAAGGATGTACTTCTTCCCCAAATAGGCTTGAATTACCTTATCATCTTTTGCAACCTCCTCTGGAGCTCCTTCGGCTATCTTCTCGCCATGATGGAGAACAAGGATTCGTTCGGCTACTCCCATCACTGCCTTCATAACATGTTCAACCCAAAACACAGTGATCCCCAGCTCATCTCTAATTTTTTTTATCATCTCCATGGTTCGTAGTGTTTCGGTGGGATTCAACCCAGCCACAACTTCATCTAATAAGATAAGGCGCGGTTTTGTAGCTAATGCTCTAGCGGCTTCCAAGGCCTTTCTATCCGCTAGGGTCAAGTGTTTGGCTATTACATCCTTCTTCGCTTTCAGTTCAACAAAATCAAGGGTCTGAAGTGCTTCCTCGCGACCTTGGCTGAGTCCGAGACTTCGTTTTGTCCCAAATAGGGCTCCAACCATAACATTTTCCAACGCAGTCATATCAAAGAAGGGTTCAACAATTTGATAAGTTCTCCCAATCCCGAGCTGGCAGATCTCATGTGGTTTTCGACGAGTTATCTCTTGCCCTTCAAACAGCACTTTTCCTGAAGTGAATTGATAAATTCCGGAAATGCAATTAAACAGGGTGGTCTTGCCGGCGCCATTTGGGCCGATCAGTCCGACAATTTCTTTCTCACCTACATTAAAGTCGACCGCTCTGACAGCCCCAAGACCCCCGAAATATTTTGTTGTCTTTATCCCTTTTAGCATAATCACGCCTCAGATTGCTCGTTTTTATAAAAATCATCTTTCCTTTTTGGATAATTCATGGGTCATCCAATCTGATGGGTCATTCCAAAAAAAGGAGGGTGAGATGGTGTTTTTTATTAACTATACGGAAATACTATGTCTGCTTGCTTCGCATCTGCCGGTCCAATGATCACAGGTGTCTGATCAATAATTTGGACCACTAAGAGGTATTCGGCAAGGCCTGCATTCACGTGCCAGTGTGTTTCTTCTGTTGAGAAATCCACTTTTCCAAGGAACGTCTCGACAGTGAATTCTTCCACCGCATCTCTAAATTTCGCCCGCTTCGCTTCATCAAACGGTGGAGTTAACTCGTATTTTTTAAGGAGTTCTCCAGTAAACACACCAGTAGCGGCGCAGCTCGCTTCCGTGTAGTCTGGAAGCCGCCCATGTACCGTTTCGAACGCGTCTGCAAACCCTGGTGCGGATTCAAAAACTGGATCGGTCCATGGTAAGTCTTTAGACCACATGTCGACCCCGACTACGAGGTTGGCATCTTCTTTTAACTCTCCGAGGAAATCTGCTGTAGTCACGCCCCAGTGCACTAGGAAGACTTTCGGGACAAAACCGAGTTCCTTGGAATTTCTGACGGCAATTACGTGATCATCTGGGTGTCCTGCAACGATAAAGAGGTCAGGATTCTCGGCTGCCACTTTAGTAATTATTGCGGACATATCAGTAATAGCTCCTGGGAAAATCTCGTAGTAAACCACTGTTAACCCATTGGCTTCGCATGTAGCCTTGAAACTCTCTGCTAAACCTTTTGAGAAGGCATCATCTGCCCCTATGATGGCCGCTGTAGAGATATCCAGCTGATATTGGTCGATTAGGCATTTAATAGGAGCTGGTGGCGTTTCCTTGGTTGTAACTAAGATTTGAAAGGTCCATTCATAGTGTTCCTCTGGGATAAGATGCGATTCGGCTGATCCTGTGATGTGGGGCATTTTATCTCGTTCAGCTATCGGTGCTGCCCCTAGTGTACAGGCACTACTGTAGGGTCCAAAAAGAAAGTCAACATTGTCTGCAACTGCTTTTTCGGCTGCCTTGGCCGCTTGTGCCGGATCACTCTTCGCGTCATAATACGTAAGTTCAACCCGGTAGCTCGTGCCTCCAATAGATAGGCCTCCTTTGTTATTTACGGTGTCTGCCCAGATGTCATAGCCTCTTTTTGTTACATAGCCCCCTCTGGCGAACTCTCCTGTCAACGAAGTTATTACACCAATGCTAAAGTAATCTCGTTCTTCCTCTTGCCCGATACAACCCGAACTCCCAAGTATTCCGACGATGAATGTACTCGCTAGCAATAGACCAATGAATTTTCTCTTCCACATTTATTTCACCAAATCAGAATAGATTGAAATTAGTCCTTAAATATGTTACGCGGAAAATTTATAAGTCTGTAAATAGTCAGTGATGAGTCCGTGGAGTTAAGCAGAATGAGTTTATTACTTCAAGCGATAATCAATGGACTTCTTCTTGGTGGCATATATGTCCTCGTCTCTGTTGGACTTTCTCTTGCATTTGGCGTGATGCATCTGATTAATGTCGCACAAGGCGATTGTGTAATGCTGGGGGCTTTTATGGCATATTGGATTTATGTCTTTTATGACATAGAGCCCATATTAGTAACTCCATTAGCGTTTTGTCTCTTCTTTGTCGTGGGATACCTTGTGCAAAAATTTCTTGTTGCTTCTGTTATGGAATCTCCTGCATTAATGAATTTAGTGTTATTCTTCGGTTTATCCATCTTTATGGCTAATGTCGCCTTGCTTGTTTGGACACCATATAGCCGAATCGTCACGACAAGCTTGTCAGGTGTTCATATTGTGGTTGGAAACCTAAAAATTCCGGTTGTTCGTCTTTTTACTTTTATCATCGCTGTGGGTTGTACGATTGGCTTGTTTTTATTCCTCCAAAAGACGAGGTTGGGCTTAGCAATCATGGCTTCCTCGGAAATAATCGGAGATCGAGAAGCGGCACGGCTTATGGGAATCAATTTGGAACAGATTCATCAGATTACACTGGGCTTAGGTTTTGGCACCGCAGCAATGGCTGGAGCTCTGATTTCGGCAATCACAGCCATTAACCCAATGATTGGTTTAATCTATACGCTCTTTGCGTTCTTTATTACGGTATTAGGAGGGATGGGATATCTTCCTGGTGCGCTTGTTGGAGGCATGGTTCTAGGGGTGGCACAATCCCTTATTATCACTTATTACAGGACAGATGCGGTCTTTTTCATTCTCTTTTTCCTCTTGTATATTATATTACTCATTCGGCCTAAAGGGATCTTTGGAAGAGGTGTAATATGACAATGGAAAATATAGACGAACTCTCCCGAGAGACGACGCAATTCAGACGCCAAATGAGTGTTTTAGGAGGAATTCTCTTACTTGGCGTAATCACCGTAATCCCTATTCTTGGAGCATCACCTTATTGGCAGCGCGTCCTAACATATATTTTCATGTGGATCGGGCTGGCTGGTAGTTGGAACACCATTTATGGGTACTTTGGACGCGTTGATTTCGGTCATGTCGTTTATTTCGGTTTTGGGGCGTATGTAACAGCAATTCTATTCCTGAAATATGCGGTTTCCTGGTCTATCTGCGTGTTTTTGTCTGGAATCCTTGCCTTAGCTTTAGCTGTTGCAGTTGGATTTCCTACTTTGCGGCTCCATGGAGCATACTTTGCAATTGCTACTTGGGCCTTTGCTGAAGCTATTAAGTACTTGTTCCTCGTTTTAGAAATAACAGGTGGCTCATATGGATTAAGTTATGGCCAAATGAGCCCATTTGGCAGTGAAACCTTACGTTATTGTTACTATCTGATGTTCCTATCTGCCATTGCAATGACTGTTACTAACTTTTTCATTGAACGATCCAAGTTTGGTTATGCCTTGAGAGCTATTAAAGGCTCAGAGATGGCTGCAGCTACCTCTGGGATCAATGTACCTCGATACCGGCTTCTAGCTTTTGCCATCAGCGCCTTCTTTCCTGGAGTCATCGGGGGGATCTATGGCATCCTAATCTTGTATGTAGTCCCTACTGACGCTTTTGAAGGTCTCAAAACAGACCAGATGGTTCTGATGACTCTCCTAGGAGGATCGGGGCATTACCTCGGTCCGGTCATTGGGGCAGTCTCGTTAACGCTTCTCCTAGAATTCCTGTGGGCAAACATCCAATTTGCTGAAGTCTTCTATCTTGTGATTCTTGGCGCCTTAATCGTAGCCATTGTGATCTTTCTCCCAAAAGGGGTCATTGGACTCTACAAAGAGGGCGTTACGAAAGAAGAAATCGTTGCTAGGTTAAAAGCTAAGTTTAAACGACATCGTAGGTAGCAATGTGTCCTCCCATAATTTCCACATATTTAGTTTTTTGTTTTTCTTTGTTATTCTTGAAAAAATTATGGCTACTAGTACTTCATAAGTACATGGGGACACGCTTTTTAGATATGAAAAAATTGTGCTTTTTAGGTGATGAATTTGCGTTCTGAATCAGTAGACCTTTTGAAGCGGTTAGTCAACACACCTAGTCCTTCCGGATTTGAACGCCCCGTTCAACGAATCGTCCGGGAAGAACTGGCAAAATACACGGATGACGTTCGTACCGATGTGATGGGTAATGTGATCGGGATGCGGAACGAGCAGGGTCGCCCTAGAGTGATGTTGTCAGGTCACTGCGATGAGATCGGCCTCATGGTGCGGTACATCGATGACAATGGGTTCATCTATTTTACCCCCATCGGCGGCGTTGATGCGCACCTCACTCCCGGCCAACGCGTTCGGATCCATGCGAAGCAGGGAACTGTCTTTGGGGTGATTGGAAAAAAACCGATTCATCGAATGAAGCCAACAGAAAAGGAAAAGGTGGTCGAGGTATCGAAGCAATGGATCGATATTGGCGCGAAAAATAAGGAGGCCGCCGAAACACGCGTTTCTGTTGGCGATCCGATCACTTTCGATGTTCAATTCGAGTCTTTAGGATCGAATGACTTGGTCGTTGCCCGAGGGTTTGACGATAAAGTTGGGACCTTTGTTGTCATTGAGACCTTCCGGTTGCTAGCTGAACTAGGCACTCATATGGCTGCTGTTTTTGGAGTCTCATCGGTTCAGGAAGAAGTTGGGTTGCGAGGAGCGACGACCAGCGCCTTTGAAATTAAGCCTGATGTGGGCGTGGCTATAGATGTCGAATTTGCTACAGATGATCCGAGTCTGGACAAAAAAGAGATCGGAGACATCTCTCTTAGAAAAGGCCCTGTCGTGTGCAGAGGCTCCCGAAGCAACCCTCTTGTCGAAGACCTCCTCATTCGGGTAGCACAACAGGAGAAGATTCCATATCAGCTGAGTGCGTACCCAAGCCGCACAGGAACAGATGCTGATGTGATTCAGATGACCCGAACTGGGGTAGCTACTGCGGTGTTAGGAATTCCTAATCGCTATATGCATACTCCTTGTGAAGTTGTATCTTTGGGCGATTTAGAGAATACCTCGAAGTTGTTGGTTGCTTTCATCCAACACTTAAATGAAACTATGAGCTTTATTCCCCAATAAGCAAACCTGGCTCGAATTTTATCAAATATGCAATCAAAAACACCAAGACCTACAATTTGCCCTTCAAAAATCCTTTTATGATCATCATAGAGCAGATATTTCATATCTCTATCGCGGCATCTTCCATACCCGATCTAGAACAAAATACTCCCTTCCAAGCAACATTAAATTTCTGGCGTTTCCTACCTCTCTTTCACCCAATAAGGCATCGTAATAACATTTTTATCTGATTTTAAAGATCTCATTATGGAGGTTAAAAATTACATGCCAAGTCAAGAATTGATTAACATGCTCCAGAAAGCAGTAAGTATGGAATTGCAAGTCTCTATTCAATATATGTGGCAGCATGTGCGCGGTGTTGGAATGAACTCGCTTCCTGTCACGGCTGAATTGAAGACCATCGCGATCGAAGAGATGAAACATGCGGAGGAGATTGCTGAGCGCTTAGATTATTTTGGAGTCATGGCGACAACCGAACCTACTCCAATAACGGTTGGAAAAGCACTAAAAGAAATGATTGCTCTTGATCAAAAGGCTGAAGAGGACACCATTGCGCTCTACAAGCAGATCATTAAGAGAGCAACCGAAGAAGGTGAGTTCACCACACGACGTCTTTTCATGAAGCTCCTTGATGACGAAGAGGAGCACCATAACACCTTCACAACATTACTAGAATAGATTTCCGGATGTTATCTACATGCCTAGTTCAGAATTTATTGAGTTCCTTCAAAGAGCTGTTGCGCGGGAACTCCAGGTCTCAATCCAATATATGTGGCAGCATGTACGTGCTATTGGTATGGAGTCGCCGGCGATCGCGGATGAACTGAAAAAAATTGCCATCATAGAAATGAAACACGCCGAAGAAGCAGCGGAACGTTTAGACTATTTTGGAGTGGAAGCGACGACTAAACCAGACCCCATCACTGTGGGGGAAACACTCAGAGAGATGATCAAGCTAGATAAAAAGGCCGAAGAAGAGGCAATTACTCTGTATAAGCAGGCTATTAAGAAGGCTGATGAGGAAGGGGACTATACCACTCGTCGCTTATTCGAGAAGTTCCTTGAAGAAGAAGAAGAACATGATCAACTATTTGGAAGCCTGTTAGAATAGGACAAGGGTTCAGCACCTGCCTTTTTCTTCCACTCTTTTTGCTCATAGTTTTCTATCGGATTTTTGGTTAATTGCACTTATTATGCAGCCATAAGGTTCATTATTTTTATTTCAAACCTTCAAGAAACGCCTTGACATTTTTGCCCAAGTCTGGAAGATAATAGCCACCTTCTAAGAGCGCGAAGCGTCTCCCATCACATTTTTCGGAGGCAGCCTCTTTGACCAGTTCTCCAATTATTCGATAGTCTTCTGTCGTAAGAACTCCTCCCCAGTCTTTCTCAAAAAGATCAAATCCTGCTGAAACACCTATCATGTCATACTCAAAATCCCTCAATCCCGATAAGACTTCTTCAAGGTATTCCTCTCGGTTTTGTGTTGAGATATTGAGTATGGAGACGTCTGGAATTCTTTTGAAATAAGTAACAGTTCCGTCGCCAAAATGAAGATCAATATCTAGGATGAATGCCTGCCTGATTTTTCCTTCATTCCGAAGCTTTTCAATGGCAATAGCCATATTATTAAAGAAACAAAACCCCCAACTAGAATTGGGACTCGCATGATGACCGGGTGGTCTTATTAAACCAAAACCCGGGGTACCTTGCCTAGCTAATTCTGCGGTCAAGATTGCTCCTCCTACCGCGAGAAGTGCTACCTTATATGTGATTGCATGTCGTTTGACCGCCTCTATGTGTGTTTTGCTGTGGACTAGTTCCAAATCCTCTTCACGACCTGGTTTGGGTGTAATAAAATCGAACACTCCTTGAAGTTCCGTATAGATGCGTCTTACTCGCTCTGGGCATTCCACCGAAGCAGTCGGGTAGTTTTCCAAATATTTATCATGATATATAATTTTCATGGCAACTCACATAGGCACATTAGCTAAAGTTATTAAAATAAGCTTTGGGGAGTAATCAATCCAGTGGGTCTTTCAGTTGAGGGATAAGAAAGGATAATTGGTATAACCTGCTAGGTCTATTTTCGAGACTGGGATTTATAAAACGATTTAGAGGCGCTAAAGATGCGGTGTAGATTGTTTGTGTTTCGACATGCACAGTCAATAGATAATGCCCGCAATTTCTTTTCAGGCTGGTCAGATCCCGATTTAACTGAAAATGGCCTTCTTCAAGCAGAACAAACCGCAGAACAACTTAAAGATGAATGGATTGATTATGCATTCACATCTCACCTGAAACGTGCACAAAAGACACTTAAAATTGTTTTACATGATCACCCAGGAGTTTTAGTGTTTATTGATGATCGACTCATCGAACGGTGTTATGGCCTCCTTCAAGGGACAAACAAGCTTCAACTGGCCAAAGAAAGACCTGAATGGACTAAAAAAGTACGTCGAGATTATGAAACAGTTCCACCTGAAGGAGAAAGTATACGAATGGTTACTTATCGTACAATCTCTTTTTTTGAAGAGTTAAAGGCGTGGTTACGTATTTATCCTGGTAATGTAGCAATATCATGTCATGGAAACTCGATGCGACCTATTCGTAGGATGTTCGAACATCTTAGCATTCAACAAATGCTCCAGATTGAAAATCCACAAGACCAAGCATTAGAATATGCATTATCGATTCACGAAGTACGGGTGGGAAATCCTAACCCAAAGAAAGTTAAACCAGTTTGGAAAGGTGTCCGAGTACCTGATGACGTAAAGTTGGCAACAGATCCACGTAATCCTTTAATTGTCTATTATTGACGGTACTATTCATTTTTTGTACTATTTATTTTAGATTAATCGATTAAAGAAGCGAATGACTTTGTTTGTCGTTTTAAAAATACATCTAAAATTAGAATATTTATAAAACACAATGTTTTAAAATAAAACATAGGATATTCGGTGAAAAGTTTAATGAAACACACAGGATCTGATTCCAATTCAAAAAAGATAGGACAAAAATCTATTGATCAAGCTGAACTTAAAGCGGCCGCCAAAGATTTTGATCTGTTGACAACACTCAGACAATTAAGCGATTTTGAAGATGATCTTGGAGTTCCAGTACACGAAATCCAATATGCGATGCGACAGGAGTTTGAATTGGAAAAGCTTCCACCTAGAACATCAGTATACACAAAAATTCAACGCTTGAAATCTGCCAATCTTGTTCGAGAGAAGATCAGACGTATTCCACAGAAAGAATTATCAAGGTACCGGGGATGGCGAGTCAAGCATGATAAGAACACTAAAGAGATAAAGGTGGCCAATAATGGCACAATCGAAGTAAAATACGGGTATGAGTTGACTCCACGTGGTGAAGATGTGGTTTCCATCCTCGAGAAGCATCTTGATCTAAGGAAATCGAAAAAGGATGAAAAGATAATTGGGAAACATCATACAGATATAAGGTGAAACATTTTGGGAACTACAACTGAAGTTGTTAAAGAATATTTGGGAGATTTAACTCGTTTAGTACGGCTGGGTGATCCTCAAACCTATAAAGAATTGACAATTGTTCCTCTTTTGCTGAAGGAAGAACAATCTCTTGATATAATTTCCCTTCGAAAAGGGGAGGAAGCTGGTACTGCCTTTGTACAAGAACGAACAAGAGGAGCATCTGTTAGTGAACTCGAAGTAATCAATCAAGGGATGAAACCGGTTCTGCTTCCTTTCATGCAAACTATCACTGGGGGGCGACAAGATCGAACTGTGATTGAGCCGATCCTTGTCCCTGTTGGTCGAGGTATTGAAAATCCACTCATCATCCCAGTTCGGTGCATCGAAAGTGGGCGTTGGTCGACACAGGCAGCTCCAGACCTAGACATTCCACATTTCCCCGAGGCGGCAGCCCCGATACCTACTAAGGCTCGAGCCCAACGGTTTCGAGCAGCAAAGATGCGTCCAAGTCCTTCACTAAATTACATGATTTTGGACCAAAGCACATCCCAATCTGCTGTATGGGAATCGATTGAGACGTATAGTTCGAAGATGGCGTTAGCCGCAGAAGTGGCCCCATCTCGTTCTTATTTACACATGCAACGAGCAAAGGACTCTGAAATCCAAGAATATGCGGGAAATCCGGCGTTTGAGGATCAGGAGGAGCAGTGTGGGCTGGCCGTGTTGGTAGGTACTCAGGTAGTTGGAATGGAGTTATATGGGAACACTGAGTGCTGGCATGATTTCCGCACCGAAGTCTTGAATGGGTTCGCGACTGAAGTACTGTTGCGGAAAGATAAGGTGCAGGGGGAACTAGACCGAGCGGCAGCCCATCAAACCGTGTTGACCGCTTTCGATACGGTAATGGAATTTACTGAACGGGCTGGAACGGGACTAGGAACAGTCGTGGAATTCCGTTCCGGTAATCGGGCATGGTATGGGATATGCTTAATCCACGACGGCCGTCCCGCACATTTCTATGTAGCATATCGAAGCGTGCTTGATCGACCCGTAAAGGATCGACGACGGCTTAGATCGGCAGCGCTCGATCGAGTACAAATACAACAGCAGCTGCAGATAAATCCTGAGATTTTGAGTCAATTGGATCCTAGAGAGTTCCCCTCTCAGAGAGAAGAGTAACTATTTCCGTAGTGAATTTGTGAACTCCTCCCTCATTCATCTTTTTTTAGATTCTATTACTACCTAAATCTCCACAATATATTTTTAGTGCTATCTATGCTTGTTGGAAGCTGAGTTCGTTCTTGTCACCTGTTTAACAAAATTTGCATCAAGTGGCATGCTTATCCTGAGATCTTCTCTTTAATATTATAAAGGCGTGCTGCAATCACCTTTGCGTGAGTTGTAACATCCACCCAGTTCAGAAGAGATTGTTCTCTTACAATCTCCACACAAACAACCACTAACAGAATCTTGTTTTATTGTTGTTTTCTTTGAAAAAATGAAGAAAGATGCGGAGTAAGGATTTCAGCTAGCTGTGTAATCTTCCACCATTTTTCTTAGATCTTTGTAGATCATGGCAGCGACCATAAAATCTTCAATCGCTCCATGATCTTAGATGTGTAAGTATAAAGTTCCTTTTCAGGACTTAACTGTTATTTTCATCATAACCCGCAAATAGCAAATCTAAGCCGTTGTTCTCACGCCTATCCCCTCCCACATCAAGCGGAAGCCCTGCTAGGGTGTTTAAACGCTCTCTTTGTTCCGTATAGGACGTAAATTGTGTCTCTAACAGCAGATAACTGCTTATAGAACTGTTATCAATCGGTAACCCGACACAAGGATTCCACAACCTTCGATAGCGAAGGTGTCTATTCCTTTTTGCGGAATAATTACTTGAAATAATGTATAAGTGACATCAAGGGATTCAAATTTTAAAAGAGGAAGTCTTATATCTCAATCCGACCTAGCAAGTTCCTAAAATTTAGGTGATCAACTTGACACAAGAGGTCTATAATCCCTATAAAAAGTATGGTATAAGACGGGTTATTAACGCAGCGACCTGTATGACAAAAATTGGAGGATCTATCGCTCCCTCAGAAGTCTTCAAAACCATGGAAGATGCTTCTAAAGCCTTTGTCAGGATTCCTGAGCTCCAACAATGGGCTGGACAAATCTTAGCAGAGGCCACTGGTGCAGAAGCCGGCCTACCAACTGCTGGAGCGGGTAACGCAATTATTTTGGCTGCAGCTGCTTGTATCATGCGGGGAATGGAGTTGGAGAAGTATGACCCCCTTGAAAAAGAAACTTGGACCCATCTCACCCAAAAACTCCCATTACATACTAACGGTCTAAGAATCGAGTTCATAGTCCAGAAATCGAACAGGAACATGTATGACCACAACGTGGAGTGTGCAGGAGGTCGATTTGTTGAGGTGGGTACGGACGAGGGAACCCCTGAAGAAGAACTTCGCAATGCCTATAATCCTGAAAGGACTGCAGCGTATTATTTCACTGTTCGTCGATCCTATAAGAGTCTCCCCCTTGAGACGATGCTAAAGATAGCCCATCAACATGGTGTTCCTGTCATAGTCGATGCAGCCTCCGAACTTCCCCCCAAGAAGAATTTAACGAAGTATATCTCAGCGGGTGCCGACTTAGTGATCTACAGTGGAGGGAAGTTCATCGCTGGACCGAATAACTCAGGGATCTTAGTGGGAAGAAAGGACCTCATCAAATTAGCCCATCTCCAAGCTTATCCATTCCACGGCATCGGTAGGGCCGCAAAAACGAGCCGAGAAACCATCGTGGGCTTAATCACAGCTCTGAAGAAATACCTAGATCTTGATGAAGCCTCTCACTTCAAAGATTGGGAGAAAAAAGCCAAATGGATGATAAAACAACTGAAATCGATTCCTAAAGTAGAAGTTGGTCTGGACTACATGTCCACCGTTGAGGAAAGGGAGCCCATGGTGCCACTGTGTTACATTAAAATTGATGAGAACACCTTTGGAATGGATGGAGAAGAATTATCAGTAAAACTCAAAGAGGGAAACCCATGTATCGAAGCCCCCTATGAACCAAGTTATCTCTTAGAAGAATATCAAGGAAAACTAACGTTAAATCCACAGTACTTGCTTGAAGGTGATGAGTTTATTGTCGTTCAACGGGTGAAGAAAATATTGAATGATGCATTGTTGAAAATCTAATTATCAATTAAATGGCATAATGAATTCCTTATCCTTAATCAAAAGTGGAAACTCATTAGCTAAGACCACATAGATCTCTGCAAAGACTATAAGATCCCCAATCGCCACACAGTTTTAAGGAGACTGTACATAAAGCTCCATCGCGAGTTTTCTACTTGTACACTGGATTTAGGACAGATGCCAAGAACAGTTGCTGCGGTAGGAGCGAAGCGATATTACCTGCCTTAACATCCAAAGAGAAATTCTTAACATATATCACACTCCAATTTTCTTATTAAAAATATTTGAGTCTTCGAAAGCATTAAGAACCGTTTTCGCAAAGAGTTCACGAATATTTTGTTCCGGATATTTCCCAAATTTTGATGATCCAATTTCTGTAATACACACATCCATCAAATGCGAACAATCCCTTTCTAATTTCGTTTTAAAATCTTAGAAACAAATAAGAAGCACAATCTTTTTCTATCTATATAGTAACTTCTCATATAGAATTATGTCGTTTGAGTTAAGATGATATCTGTCTCGAGTGGAGGATATGAAACTTGCTCTTGGGGGTTAATCCAACCTTTTTTTAAATGGTTTAATCACTATTTATTGAATGTCTCGGGATTGAAACATTGTAGAACTATAGTTAAATTT
Organism: Candidatus Heimdallarchaeota archaeon; assembly: GCA_046761065.1. Taxonomy (GTDB): domain Archaea; phylum Asgardarchaeota; class Wukongarchaeia; order Wukongarchaeales; family JBHIFL01; genus JBHIFL01. The sequence continues at coordinate 36,790 of JBHIFL010000011.1, read as the reverse complement.
GATAAAAAAAAGATGGGATGGAATTATAATTCGATAATCATTGAGAGCGCTTCTCCACCACCCAAACAGATGGTAGCCAGACCACGATGACCTTTACGAATTTTAAGAGCATAATAAAGCGTAACTAAAATCCTTGATCCAGAGCATCCCAACGGATGTCCCAAGGCAACAGCTCCTCCATGAACATTGAATTTATCGTCAGGGATATCTAATGTCCTCTGAACAGCACAACTGGCAGACGCAAAAGCCTCATTATGTTCGATTAGATCAAAATCCTTGATAGTAAAACCAGATTTTTCTAAAAGTTCTTTTGTTCCATAAATTGGAGCTTCCATCACCCATTCAGGTCTAGTGGCATAGATCCCATAATCAAGGATCTTAGCAAGGATTGGAAGTCCCTTTTCTTTTGCCACATCTTCCGACATGACGATGACAGCGCTGGCTCCATCTGAAATCTGTGAAGCGTTACCAGCGGTTATCTTCCCGTCTTTCTTGAAGACTGGAGGCATTTTGGCCAATTTTTCTAACGACGTGTCTGGGCGTGGGCCTTCATCCCTAGCTACAGTAATTAGACCTTTTTTGGCGGGGACTTCAACTGGCACAATTTCTTGGGCAAATTTCCCTTCTTCATGGGCTTTAATGGCTCTTTGGTGGGATCGATAGGCAAAGGCATCGATTTCTTCTCGACTAATTTGGTATCGTTCAGCAATTATCTCACCAGTCATGCCCATTGCGAAATCGTTGTAGATATCATACAGCCCATCGTAATACATTGCATCTATTAAGGTACTATTGCCAAAGCGGTAACCTTGGCGGGCTTTAGACAGTAAATAAGGCGCCATTGTCATGTTCTCAGTGCCCCCGGCTACAACAATATCCATATCCCCTGATTTGATTGCTTGAGCTGCCCACATGATTGCTGCTAAGCCAGATGCACAGACCTTGTTAACTGTGATCGCTCCCACGGAGATGGGTAGGCCAGCATAAATAGAAGCCTGCCTTGCAGTATTTTGGGCACACCCCGCAGAAATGACCTGCCCCATAATAACTTGGTCAACCTCCTCTGGTTGGATCTGTGATCTGTTTACCGCTTCTTTGATAGCTATGGCTCCTAGATTTGCTGCCGAAAAGTTGGAAAAACTCCCAAGGAATTTACCTATCGGAGTACGACACAAACTTGTTAAAACAGGTTGATCCATTAAATCACTTCTTTGATTTTCTTTGAAATATGGCTATCAATGTTCAAATAATTTTTATCTCCATCTGAATTTGCACAAAAACTACATGGGCCCATCGAGGATCAGATCAAAAGGAACTGAAAGAACTCTTATTCTGACTAAGTTTACTTTCAGATTCTCCGGCCTTATAATTTCATCACCTGGCTGAAGTTCAAATTTAGGTAAAAGATAAGGCATTTCATGCTTGTCGGCCTCTTCAAACATAGGGATGAAACAACAGAAAAAAAAGAAAAGTATTGAAATATCTCAAAACGACTAAGGTTTCCCTCCTTTTATGTGAAGGGTAAGCTGGGACAAAAAATATTAAATCAGTACAAAATGACGCGTGCATGTTATTTTATGTGAAGAAAATTCATTAGAGCGAGCTAATAGTCTGAGGGGCGGCTAAATAAATTGGAAACCAATTCGAGAACGATGGAATTAATAGCTAAATCATTGAAAGGGAACCGTCGAGCAATTGGGAAATTGATCTCAATCGTGGAGAACAATGTAACTCGCTCCTCTGAGATTATAAAATTGATCCATCCTCATACGGGTCATGCGCATATCATAGGGATTACGGGAGCACCTGGTTCTGGGAAAAGCACCTTGGTTGGTCAGTTAGCCCGGGAATATCGGCGACGAGGGAAGACCGTAGGTATTGTGGCAGTTGACCCAACCTCTCCGTTTACTGGAGGGGCCCTACTGGGTGATCGTGTAAGGATGCAAGATCTCAGCACAGATCGGGGAGTTTTTATTCGGAGTCTTGCCTCTCGGGGTGCACTAGGGGGACTTTCCCAGGCTACGGACGATGTAATTAAGATTTTAGACGCAACTGGTAAAGATGTAATCCTTGTCGAAACTGTAGGAGCAGGACAATCTGAAATTGAAATAATGAATATTGCCTACACAGTTGTGATAGTAACAGGTCCTGGGCAGGGTGATGAAATCCAAACCCTCAAGGCAGGTATCTTAGAGATTGGACATATTTTCGTAGCGAACAAAGCAGATTTACAAGGAATTGAGGAATTGATCAGCAATCTCCGCGACATGCTACGCTATGTGAGTGGGGACTGGAAACCTCCCATTGTGAAGACCATTGCGCTAGATGGTACTGGCGTTGGAGATCTCTTAGAGGCATTAGAACGGCATAGAAACTATCTCAAGACCTCAGATCTCTTGAGTAAACGGCAGAGGGAAAAGAGTATATCTGAACTAGAGCGATTGGTCCTAACCCGGCTCAGAGACCAGATCTTTAATGACCCGACAAATAAAGAGGAATTGGAAAAGCTAATTGACCAGATATCCATCCGTGAACTTGATCCATATTCGGTAGCAAAAAGAGTTATCTCTACTTATCTTAAGACAAATCTTCATACCCTCCCAAAAACAATACCTAAAGGTGATAAAGATGTGGACGAAGGAGGAAATAGACAAAATCCGGCAAGAAAAGGAGGCTTGGGAGCAGGGTCCCTTAAAAAAGACCCTTGAGCGATTCCCCGAACGCCAAGACACCTTTGAAACTCACTCTAAAATCCCTGTTGAGAGAGTATACACCCCAATCGACTTGATAGAATTTAATTATTCCCAAGATCTCGGTTTTCCGGGGCAGTTCCCTTTCACTCGAGGGGTTCAACCGACCATGTTCCGGGGCCGCTTCTGGACTATGCGACAGTATGCAGGGTTTGGAGATGCTCAAGAAACTAACAGGCGCTACAAATATCTCTTAGAGCAGGGTCAAACTGGATTAAGCGTGGCTTTTGACTTACCCACACAAATCGGTCTGGATTCGGATCATCCCTTAGCCGCTGGGGAGGTTGGGAGGACGGGAGTGGCAATTAGCTCCTTGAAGGACATGGAAGTGCTCTTTGAGGGGATTCCCTTGGATAAGGTCAGCACTTCAATGACGATCAATGCACCGGCCATGATCCTGTTGGCAATGTATATCGCGGTTGCAGAGCAACAGGGAGTGCCTCCTGAGAAATTAACCGGGACAATCCAGAACGATATTTTAAAAGAATATACATCTCGATCAACTTTTATTTACCCTCCTCGCCTAAGTATGCGCCTGATCACAGATACTTTTGAGTATTTGGCCAAAAATCTACCCCGTTGGAACTCCATCAGCATCAGTGGGTATCATATGCGGGAGGCGGGAGCGACTGCGGTCCAAGAGTTGGCCTTTACCTTCGCAAACGCCATTGCCTACGTGGAGGCGGCTCTTAGTACGGGACTTAATGTCGATGACTTTGCTCCACGCTTATCCTTCTTCTTTGGAGCGCACAATAATTTTTTGGAGGAAATCGCGAAATTTCGCGCTGCCCGGCGAATCTGGGCCCGGATTATGAAGAATCGCTTTGGAGCAAAAAGCTCCCGGTCAATGCGATTGCGATTTCATACGCAGACTTGTGGGTGTACGCTAACCGCTCAACAACCCGATAATAACATCGTTAGGGTGGCCTACCAAGCTCTAGCGGGAGTCCTTGGCGGAACAAACTCCCTTCATACGAACTCCAGAGATGAGGCCCTTGCGTTACCCACCGAGGAGGCTGTGACACTCGCCTTAAGAACTCAACAAATCCTTGCCTATGAATCTGAAGTGGCTAGTACTGTCGATCCATTAGCCGGGTCTTATTACATTGAATACCTCACCAATCAGATCGAAGCTAAAGTAATGGACTATCTAGACAGAATAGATGAAATGGGTGGAGCGCTTGTTGCCATTGAACAGGGGTACATTCAACGAGAGATTCACGATAGCGCGTATGAATATCAATTAAATGTTGAAACAGGCAAACAAATTGTGGTGGGCGTCAATAAGTTTTTCACAGCCGAAAAACCCCATTGGGAAATCTTAAAAGTGGACCCAAAGGTCGAAGCCAAACAGAAAGAACGCCTTAACCAGTTAAAAAAAGAACGTGACTATGACCAGGTACGTCAGATCCAAATAAACTTAAAAAAAGCCGCCCAAACGAATACTAATCTTATGCCACTGGTTCTAGATGCCGTGAAAGCCTATGCCACCCTTGGTGAAATCTGTGATACCCTAAGAGAAGTATGGGGGGAATACAAACCCATCAGTTTCTTGTAGCGTAGGTATCTCTATTAGGTGTTTTTATTCACTCCATTCATTTTGATGGTGCAAATACTAAGACAATCCGATAATGATAGATTAAATAACATTCTGCCTCAATTAATCCTAAAATTGGTAAATTCATCAGAAAAATTACTTCATTCTTTCATAATTAGATCCCTTTTTGATGCACCATAACTAAAAGTTATTTTTCGGAATACTTAGAATTTAGGTATTGGAACCCGCATATTGGATTCAAGGGAAAAATTTGCGCTCTTGAAAACCATAAGAGAGGGTGTACAACTTCTGCTTAATTGATTTTTGGATTTACTCAATGCGTTCATCTGATAAACACGATCATTACCTAATACTAGAACAAGATAAAATGGGGCTTAAAACAACATGATTATAGGCAGTTTACCTCTAATAGGCATATCCTATCAGAGTCCAGCCAAAGACACACAGTATCTCCAAAAATTGGCTTACAATAGATCGGCAATCGCAAAAATTTACGAGTATGCAATTGGACTTGGGCTAACCACTTTCGCAGCAAGTCCTTTTCCCGAAAGCCTAGTAACGAAAAATCATGTATTAGAACTAAAGAGATTAAGCGAGATTCATCACATCAGAGTAATTCCATGTGTTGGGATTCCCCTTGGCCTTCAAGGAAAAGCAATTGATGTTTATCGTCGTTGGGCAACAGTTTATCGAACTTATGGGGAAATGAATGTCCCTCTCGCATCAACAGGATCAATCCTCAAGTCTTTTCTTAGTGATCCAATTCTGCAATTTCGTCCAAATTGGGAAGAAAATCTTACTATCGCAGTCAAAGACAGTAAATGGTATTCTTCATCTGAAATCTCCGCAATTTATCTCTTAGCACAGGAGATCGAGGAGAACATATCAAAACTCGAACAATTACCTATTCAAGAAATTGAATATGGTTCTGAACTTGACTTCCTATTCGCAATAGAGCGATTGGACCTCGTTGGAGAACTGATCGATAAAGCCCGCATTTTTGGATATAAGGTCGCATTTGGGATTCATCATGCTGGTCTCACTCTCTCCAAGATCTTAGAAGCCTCTGTAGAGGTTAAAACCATATTGACACCGATAAACCCCCTTGGAGTGATGATGTTTCCTTCTCGAGACTCAGTAGTCTCTCTAATTAAAAAAGCTCGAGAAAAATATCAAATCATCGGAATCAAATGTCTAGCTGGCGGGAGAATTCGGCCAAGTCATGCATTTAAGTATCTACATGAGAAGGTTGATGACTTTATGATTGGTGTCGCGAGTATATCGGAGTTAGTTGAAGCCTTTGAGGCAGCAAAGAATATTGGCCTAAAGCTTTGATCGGCGCCTTTTTAGGCGACTATTTTGAGATAGGGGTCACCGTTGAAGGATATAACTAATGACATTATTCCCGAATCCCCCAACATTTGATGTCAACCCACAATCTGCCCCCTCGACCTGTCTTTTCCCAGCCTCTCCTCTCAATTGATAGACGATCTCGGCAATTTGGGCTACACCGGTTGCCCCAACTGGATGTCCTCTGGCCTTCAAACCCCCACTCGGATTCACGGGCATCTTACCACCCATCTCAAAGATGCCCTCATCGACAGCTTTCCCCCCCTCTCCCTTCTTCACAAATCCAATATCTTCATAGGCACTCAATTCTAATATGGTGAAGGCATCATGAAGCTCAGCTACAGAAATTTCGGAACAGTCAAGTCTTGCCATACGTAAGGCCTCGTCAGCTGCTTGACGGATTGCTAGAAAGCCAGTAAGATCGCTTCGGTATTGAATGGCTACATGATCGGTTCCATGTCCAATGCCGGTGAAAGTGATTGGAGTGTCACTAATTTTCGAAACGGATTCTTTTGTGCCAAGCACTAGCGCCGCTGCCCCGTCAGAGATAGGGCAAAAATCATACAAGCGAAGTGGATCTGCGATCATAGGCGAATTGAGGACCGTTTCGACCGTGATCCTCTTCTTGAAGTGGCTGATAGGGTTAATAGCGCCGTTGCTATGGTTTTTTACAGCAATTTTAGCAAGTTGCTCGCGTGTTGTCCCGAATGTCTGCATATGCAGTCTCGCGACAAGCCCAGCGAGGGAGGGCAGGGAGACTCCGTGATGCAATTCCACAAGGGAGTCCGTCATCGTAGCCAAGATCGACGTTGCTCTCTTCCCAGGGACCTCTGTCATTTTTTCTACGCCAACAACTAAAATGAGGTCTTTAAATCCAGCTGCGATCGTCATGATGGCGGTCTCAGTCGCTGATGCGCCTGATGACGGTCCAGATTCGGTCCGGATTGCCATTTTAGGGGTAAGTCCGAGGTAATCAGCAATCATGGTTGCGAGATTAGTTTGTCTCACAAACTCTCCTGGTGCCATGCTCCCTACAATAACCCCTCCTAAGTCTTTTATGGTTATATTTGCATCGTCAATGGCCTTAAAGCTTGCTTCGAGCGCTAAATCAATAATTGTTAGATCTGGCTGGTCTTTAAAATTACCAAAATTGGTCAATCCAACTCCTGCAATTGCCACGGCTTTCAATTCAATCATCTGGTCTGGTTTCATCAGTTAAATTAATCGGTTGCATAATCATAACGAGAGTATAGGTCGAATAAATTTATGGTGCTATAAATTCATTGAAGCTTTCCTGCTTCCCTTTTTTCTAAAGCGTGATGTATTCGTTCGGCGGCTTCTTGGATCTCTTCCCGTTCTACGGTCCCATAACACATGCGAAGGCAGTTTGGTGTGGTCACGCCAAAATCTGTTCCTGGCACGACCACGACTCCTGTATTCTTTATCGCCCATTGAGAAAACTCTTTACCGCTCATACCGCTTTCGGATATGTTTGGATAGATGTAGAAGGCTCCTTGAGGTTTGTAATTCATCTTGAACCCCGGGACCGTTGAAAAATGGCGCATCATATCTCTTCGCCGTTGATCTAAGATAGCAATCTTCTGTGTCACATACTTTTGATCCATTTGAAGGGCTGCAAGAGCGGCTACTTGTGCTGCGGTGGTAGCACAAGCCGTATTGTATTGATGAACTTGTGCCACTGGAGCTATCAACTCTTTTGGACCTATCGCATATCCAACTCGAAATCCTGTCATGCTGTAGGTTTTACTGAAGCTCCCAGCAACAATAACGTTTTCATCTGATATTTCGGCCAAACAAGTATGGGTAAACCCTTCATAAACAAGCTTTTCATAACTTTCATCTGAAACTACAAGTATCTTGTGATCTGCTGCAATTTCCACGATCTCCTTGAGCTGTGATCGTCCCATACAAGAACCAGTTGGATTGCAGGGAAAGTTCAAGATCGAAATTTTGGTTTTTGGGGTGATCTTTTCTTCAAACACTTCCGGGTCAAGCTCAAACTGCGAGGTCAATGGGACTGGAACTGCTTTTCCGTTTGCCAAGCTAGCTTGGCTTGCAAAGTACCCGAAACTTGGATCTTGGACGAGGACTTCATCTCCTGGGTTGATATAAGCCATCATTATGTCAAAGAGAGCCTCCAAACATCCACAAGTGACGATAATTTCACCTTCAGCAGCATAATCTAACCCATATTGGGAAGTATATTTTTCACTCAGCGCCATCCGAAGCTCTAGGATCCCAGCGTTAGGGCTATATCTATACGTTTCTGGTTTATCCAGGGCTTGTTTCACTTTATCTACGATTGGGTGTGGTGTTGGAATATTAAGATCTCCCAATCCAAAGGAAATAAATTTGTTCGGATGATCTGTCTTTTGAGATAGGTCAAATAATGCACGCATACCTGAGGGTTTCACATTCTGGAGGCGTTTTGCTTTTTCTATAGGAAGTAACAAATCATCACCTTCGTCTAGAGATCAGCGATAAAAAACAAGATGACATTTTTTGTTATCTTAAAATATACTTTTCAATTGAAGTGGAGATTTCAGCTCAAGGATTATTGACTTGAACTGAATGTTTTCAACAACTATCCATGAAAATACCATTACGCCCCCTTAACATAAAATGGTAGTTTATAGGGCGTCTAAAGATATAACCTCAGAAGAAAGGAGGGGCTTTGAGCATGCCAAAAAATAATGTCTATATCGATGTAGGAAAGTTACAAACCTTTACGAAAGCTGTTTTTATTGGTCTTGGGGTTCCCGAAGAAGATGCAACCATTTGCTCAGATGTCTTGATTGCGGCAGACCTTCGTGGAATTGAGTCACATGGAGTTCAGAGATTAAAAAAATATTATGAGTGGATCAAAACCGGAATCCAATCACCCATAACTAAGATCACCATTGTTAAAGAATCCCCTACCACGGCCAGATTAGATGCTGGACATGGCATGGGTCATGTGGCTGCGTATCGAGCAATGGAACTAGCAATTAAGAAAGCGAAAGAATACGGAACGGGGGCAATTTCGGTTGGAAACTCAACTCATTTCGGTATTGCGGGGTATTATCCGTTAATGGCTATTAATGCAGAGATGATTGGCATGGCAATGACCAATGCCCGGCCTTCAGTTGCGCCAACCTTTGGAATTGAACCAATTCTAGGAACCAATCCTATTGCAATTGGTATTCCCACAGATGAAAAAGTTCCTTTCCTTATTGATTGTGCAACATCAATAACTGCGAGAGGAAAAATTGAAGTGTATGGGCGAACCAATGCACCTATACCAGAAGGTTGGGTTATTAACGGAAAGGGAGATTATGTTACAGATAGTGTTCAAATTTTGGAAGAGTTGAAGCAAGGGGCTGCTGCCATGCTTCCCTTAGGGGGTGTCGGGGAGATTCTCGGAGGACATAAAGGATATGGATATGCTACGGCCGTAGAAATTCTCTCGGCAGCTTTATGGGGGGGCCCATTTTTGAAAGACCTGTTACCAGTTAAAGGATACAAATTAGGTCATTGCTTCTTGGCTATTAATATAGAAAGTTTCATTGAATTAACAACTTTCAAAAAAGTTGCTGGTGAAATCTGTAGAGCATTGAGGAATTCTAAGAAAGCACCAGGCCAAGAAAGGATTTACATAGCAGGTGAAAAAGAGTATGAAATGGAAATAAAACGACAGAAGACAGGTATTCCAATAAATAAAAGTTTACAACAAGAATTAGAGAGTATAAACTCCGAACTTGGCTTGAATTACGATTTCAACTTTTAATGATCTATTTATTTTGATCATGGGAATCCTTTGCTTGCAGATTTATTTAAGTTCAAGAGACTATTTAAAGTGTTAAAGACGCGAAAAAGGGTACCATAAGCCGAAAAAGGATATTTTAATACTGGAAAAGAAATGTTTAGTTAGGATATCTCTTACTGGTACACATAGAGGTTCTCTCTATATGTATCATAACTTGATAGCGAATTAAACTCTCTGAAAAGTAGGGGTTTATCGGATAATAAATATTAAATATAGTTTACCTCTCGGGACATGGTGAGCTATTTGAGCTTTCTCCAAGCTTTGCAATGTGGAAAATGTGGCAAGACCTATGAAGCTACCCATCTACAAACTGTCTGCAACGATTGTGCAAAGCCGCTTTTAGCAAGATACGATTTGGAAGGGGTGAAGGATGCCATTACTCCAAGGGTCTTTAAGGAGCGTCCAGCCGATATGTGGAGATACTGGGAACTGCTGCCTGTGAAAGAGCAAAAACACAAAATTTCACTAGGTGAAGGCGTAACTCCACTCTTACAACTAAGAAAAACGGCAAAAGCTCTTGGGATGAAAGAACTCTGGCTTAAAGATGACGGGAAGAATCCCACGAATACTTTTAAGTGCCGAGGTCTCTCAGTTGCGGTATCTAAAGCGAAAGAATTTGGGGTCCGAAAACTTGTGATTCCAACGGCGGGCAACGCCGGTGGCGCTTTGGCAGCGTACGCTCAGCGAGCAGGTTTGGAGGCATACGTAATCATGCCTGCAGATGCTCCACAAATTACTAAGATCGAAACTACTATTTCAGGGGCCCATGTCTTCTTGGTTGAAGGCTTAATCAGTGATGCGGGGAAGATCGCGAGGGAACTCGAAACAGCTGGGTTCTTTAACGTTTCTACTTTAAGAGAGCCTTACCGAGTCGAAGGTAAGAAAACAATGGGACTCGAGATAGCAGAAGACCTCAACTGGGAGTTACCTGACGTTATTATCTACCCGACTGGGGGCGGGACAGGAATCATAGGCATATGGAAGGCATTTAAAGAGCTCGAAACTCTAGGATGGATTAGTGAAATTCCAACCCGGATGTTTTCCGTTCAAACGGAGGGATGTGCTCCGATTATCAAAGCTTGGAGGGAGGGAAAGGACGAATCTGAATTTTGGGAGGGCGCTAAGACAGTTGCTGCGGGCCTTAGAATACCAAAACCACTTGGAGATTTTTTAATATTAAGGGCTTTAAAAGAGAGTAACGGAGGTGCAGTTGCCGTGAAAGATGAGGAGCTCCTCGAAGGTGTTCAAAAACTCGCGATGGAGGGATTATTTGTTTGTCCAGAGGGAGGAGCCACCCTTTCTGGTCTTAAACACTTGAGAGCTCAAGGAGAAATTGATAAAGATGAACGTGTTGTTTTGCTAAATACTGGAACAGGAATCAAGTATGTGGAGCTCTTTAACGCCGACCTTCCAGTCATCCGGAATGTTCAAGACATTCTAGACTGATTATAATACAGATCTTTTCCTCTAACCCCATCTTCTTGATGATCCTTTGGTTTTAATGTCATTGTACTAAATAATAATCTCACATGAAGCGTAAATCATTCAACTTTCCAGAGGGTCGTGAGGACTATGTCGTTCCTGCTGAGAACGTGACATCTTTTACAAGAACCGTTGGAATAAATGTAGAGGTTTCGACTTCCCATGATCGAATCTGTTTTGTTTGGTTCTCCATCGCCTTAACATTTCTCAACATGGTTAACATCTGCTCAGAGATTCGAAGTTCTCGGATAGGACGAGCGATTTCACCTTTTTCAACGAGAAACATACCATCTCGAGGGATGACTGAAAAAGTACCATCTAGCATAGAAGTATAACGCAAATACCAGCAATTTGTAACATAAATAGCTTGGGTTCCACCTTCACAAGCTCGTTCTAAAAGTTCCTCAAAGGAGTGGGCTCCTGGTTTAAAAACAACATTATGATTTGTGGGGGAAACGAGTCCCGCATTGCCTGTACTTTTTGTCCCTGCCTTCTGTGCAGTCGAGGTGTTATGGATCACTCCTTTAAGGGTTCCTTTTTCAATTAATAAAGTTTTTTGGGTTGGATGGCCTTCTGCATCAAATAATACGCTTCCCAGACCATTGGGAACGAGGGCATCATCTGTAACTGATACTACTCGACTGCCGATCTTTGTTCCAACTTTATTCTGGAGCCAACTTGTCCCTGCTTCCATCGCAAAGGGGTTTGCAGCAATCGCGTTTGCGGCAATAATATCCGCCGCTACAGCTGGATGAAGAATGGCATTGTACTTCCCCGGAATCCCTGTTTTCCCGCCAGCTGCGAGTTTGGCGATTTGTCCTGCTTCAATACCTACGGCTTCTGCATCTAACGTTTTTAGGAGTCTTCCAACCGCAAGCCCTTGCCCTGAAGCAGTTTCATCGACAAAGGCTCTTATCCGGAACTCGAAACTAGTAGCTTGGGCTTTTGCTTCAACAGATTTGTTTGAGGTTAAGTATTGGTCCAATATCGAATAGAGGAAAACTCCTGCGGTTCGTTTAGCCCCTTCCGCCAATGCGGCATTAATTGCTGTTTCAATCAAATCTATGCTGTTTTCACCTAAATCAACAAGGGATTTATCATAAAGACCCTTAAGCGTAGGATAGGTAAAAGGGCCTTCTGCAATCCCTTGATACTCCTCATTCGGTTGCATAGTTCTTACAAACTTTGCTAGGTTTTCGATTGAAGCTTTCAGCGGTTCTGGTTCGAGATCCATGAGCTCTGAGGCGATAATTCGCTTGTTTTTAACGATGAAGACATTGAGGCTTGTTTCACTCCAACGTTTTGTGACGACAATCTGGTTATTTGCAAACCGTACCTGATAAGAGAGAACCCGGTTGGCGTTTGTTATCACGTCATCCATGCCTAGCTCTTCAGTCTTCGATAGGGTAAGCTGCGCTAACTGTTCAAGATCTACTTGGGGTTGGTTTACCATTTTATTCGTACCTCTAACGAACTATTATATTGCGCAACCTGATAGCTTTTGCACCACCGTGCCAGACGGGGGCCCCCTGCATCGGATCCCCCTTGCCACAAATCGCTCCTTCAAATTCCAACCCTTTTGAACATGCATCAATGCTGTAGAAAAGACCCGGGGTCGTCGTTTCTAAGACTGGTCTTCGTATTAGGCTCTTGATCTCTCCGTTTTTAATTAGATAGGCTTCGCTTCCCACATATTTTGATTGAAATCGGCGATCGTCTATGTTCCACTCTTGGAAATACTTCATAAAAATGCCTAGCTTGATATCTTCAATGAGTTCTTCTTCCGTATAATCTCCTTCAGCCATGTAAGTATTTGCCATTCGAATTATCGGCTCGCAATTAAACCCGATCCCACGGCTAGCCCCGGTGCTTTGGGTTTCCATTAGCTTAGCCGTTTCCCGGTTGTGAAGCATCTCAGTGAAAATGCCATTCCGAATTAGATAGCGTGGGCGTGCTCTGACTCCTTCATCATCGTAAAGATAGAACCCCGCGCTTCGGGGGAGAGTCGGATCGTCAATAATGGTAACATGCTCTGATGCAATCTGAGTACCGAGCATCTCTGGTTTTAAGTACGATTCTCCCGCTTGGGCGCCTTCCCTTCCTAGAATACGATCAGCTTCACTTGGATGTCCTGAATTCTCATGGCAAATGATTCCGACAATTTGATTTCCTAGTACAAAGTCAAGTGTTCCTTTTGGAGGTGCTTGGGCGTCTTTTACGATTTTTCCAAGCCCTATAGCCCGTTCTTTAACCATTTGGGGGAGGTCCCATTCTTTTAATAATTCATAGCCGCCACTAGCTCCTGATGTTTGGGAGATCTGTTCAGTTTGCCCTGTAGATGTTAAGGCGGTCAAAATTATATAATAAAGTAGTACGGGGAGAAAAGAGGAGATTTGGGTTCCCTCACTGTTGACATAATATTTAGTTAGCTCTGTATCAAATAAAAAGAAGATGCGATAGCGAATTGGTATTGGGAGTTCTTTATCTGTAGCGGCTTTATCCATTTCAAAGAGGACTGCCATTTTGCGTTCAGGATCCACTTCGGTGGGTCTTTCTTTTGATTGGACGCTCCAGTTTGTTTGATACACGTTTTCTTCGCTGAATTCAATGGGATGTTTTCTCAAGCCACCACTTCGTTTTGCCAGTTTCACTGCTTCCCGAACCGCATCCTCTACATTTTTCTTAGTTAGATCATTAAGCGACGCAAAACCCATTCCCCCATTTGCAAGTAGTCGAATCCCAAGGCCTTTGGTACAATCAAAGGCTCCTAGTTCCGGCACACCATTTTTGAGAATAAATTGTCCTTGCCGTGCATCTTCATATCGTGCCTCTACATAACTTGCTCCTTCTTTCAGCCCTTGTTCAAGCGCATACTCTGCTAAATCCATTCCTTTCATCTTTGAACATCTCTCTTTATGGATCGTGGGTTTTTTGGGTTTAAGTTCTATTGTAGGAGGTTAGCCCTTCTAGAACTTCGGGTTTTTCTCCATTTGGGTCGGGATAATTCGATCAATCCACTAATCCTTTTATTGGCAGTGTTAATGCAAACTCTTTCTGGCAGAGTTTCGTGTACCCTGAAACTAAATATTGAAGCGGGCTATGCTGTTAAAGCGGTCAAAATCTGTTGCAAGAAGAGCAGCTGAACCCCATGGACGCAAAATTGAAGTCCGAGGGATCGTCCCTTTCACCTGTTCTTGCAGGATCCCTCCTATTTGTATCACTTGTTCTAAGGGGCCGCCATTGAGGGCCGAAGGGGGTAAGAATAAGAGTGCAGGGATCTCATGCTGCGGGATAGGCGCTGTGGTGGTTTGTGCTAAATAGACACACACTGATAACGACAACTTTGATGTGTTATAGATTAATATTGGTGGACACTCATCTTCTAAGGTGTATGTAGTAAAATCTCGCGCTTTAAGGATGCAATATAAGGTCTGTGAGGCCGGAAACAAGTTGATCTCGCACCCAATCTCTTCAAAAGCTTCTCGTTTTGTCGCCGCAATTACGGACTCGTCAAGTTCTACCTTCCCTCCAATATTCGTGAAGGTGATAATCATGGGAGTAGTTGCTTTGTTCCAGTAATTTTCCTTTCCAATGGCGAAAACAAATCGCCTTTCCCATAGAAGAATTACCCCATTTCCTTTCTGGTCAAATTCAAGTAGATCTGTAGTATACAATATACCCACCTCAGGAATTATACTGGGCGACTATCAAAATATCTAAATCTCATCTTCAAGTTTTCTGTAGGCGAGGAAGAAGTAAGTATAGCTCATATCGATTAAAGCTTGAGAAAAAGCTAAAAGTGATAAATCTCTTATATCGTATTCTACTATGAGATGTCCTGATCTTTACTCAGCACCGTTACAATATTACTCTCTTCTGATGTCCGTATAGGTCTTATAATTGGATTGTGTTATCATTTCGGCTGCCTCCATGCCTCCCCTAGAATGGAGCTCTTTCATTAGGATTACCACCTCTCAAGTGGTTTCCTTCGGGGCAGCCTGAAACGATAACATTGGGGAATCCAATTGAACTTCTATTTCACTAGCCAAAAAAACTTTAGGATTTCCTCGAATTGCGGAAATTCAAAAATAGATTTTTTGCACCACAAACTACCGAAAACAAAGATGTAGAAGGACAAACGTTAGAATGCCCCTTGAAAGACCAAATACCTTCTTTAAAAAGGGGTAAAAGTTTTTATTTTCAGAATCAAATTTGAATAGGGATTTGAAATGGTAAAAATAACGTGGCATGGACATGCGTGTTTTGAGATTAAGGGGGAACAAGTTTCAGTTGTAACTGATCCGTTTAAGGGGATTGGCCTGCCAGAGCCCAAGTTGACAGCGGATATCGTCCTTAGTAGTCATAGCCATTTCGATCATGGCGCAACAGAGCTCGTGGAAGGTGCACGAGCGTTGAAAGAATTTGAAGGGGAGACGACCATCGCAGGAGTGCCAATCAAAGGTGTCGCAACATTTCATGATGAGGCGAAAGGTGCTAAACGGGGCAAAAACAGTGTGTATGTCTTTGAAGTCGATGGCCTCCGTTTCTGTCATCTAGGGGATCTCGGCCATCCTCTCACCTCGGAGCAGCTCGAAGCAATTGGAGAAGTAGATGTGTTAATGATCCCTGTGGGTGGGACATACACGATCGATGCCCAAGCTGCGACAAGAGAGGTCGAAAAGATAGCTCCCAAAATTGTTATTCCGATGCATGTCAAGCTCCCGGGGCTTTCTGTAGGTGTGGCTCCGGTCGATGGATTTCTTGCAGGTAAATCAAATGTCGAAAAAATCGATACCAATTCGCTGGAGCTCACTAAAGCCGATTTGCCCACAAGTACTATCATTAAAGTTTTAAAATATGGTTAATAGCACTATTTAATGGTCAAAAACTGACGAGTTGCTCGCGAGGTAATGGATACACAAGTCTAACGAAAGAATATTGTATTAAGTATCAACCTCAGGACAGTACAAAAAACAGTCATAGATATCGTTAAAGTCCGTCCATCCTATTTTATTTATCATATTAAACTTGATAGTCATGAGAAGAGCCTCCCAGAGTACATAAATAATCCAGCTGGAAACGATAAAGGTACGTAAACAGATTCAGCCAAGTATGATGATTGATATCACCTCTTTAATCACTATGCACAAATAGCGCAGAAATCACTTATCTCATTATATTTATACATCGTACAAACGGTTCTCTTGCTCCAAAAGCTTTCAGGTAGCAGATGAATCGTCCAGAAAGTAGTTTCTATATTAAAAATCCATAATGAGTGTAGTAAAATAGTTGGAAATAATGAAAACGGTCGTAGAGGATGTTTAACCAAAGTGAAGTGAAAAGTGTTGATTTGGAATAAATATAAATTTCGTAGAACTCATCGGTACACTTGTTTTATAGCTGTTAGCGAAAAGCTCTATTTCCCTCAAATCTTCTAATGCTAATTCTTTAAATGCCGCGATAGGATGTGGGGCATACGTTTTAAAACCCTTTCATACCCTCTTGCCTAAGGAAGGCTCTGTTTGATTTATCCTGATTTATCAAGGGTCAGGACTTAATCTTCGTGTGTGTCAGTAGATCTTTTAAATCTGATAATTCCAACCCTTTAATCAAAGAAACCAGTGGTAAGGTGATAAAACCGTATGAGCGAAAAGTTGCACTATCGTAAACTAGAGAAGATGTACCATGATCACCCTTTAAATGCCTTTTTTAGGGCTAAAATAATTATCAATCAGGGGAAGGCAGAACTTGTCATTCCTATTAGAAAATCCTTTTGGCATGCGGCCCAAGCTGTCCACGGCTCTGTGTATTTTAAAGCACTTGACGATACGGCATATTTTAGCGCGAATTCAGTAGTTAGAGACGTATTTTTACTAACAGTAAGTTTTACGATCTATCTAATGCGTCCCGTGTCAACAGGGGAGATGAAAGCCGTAGGAAGACTAGTTAACTCTACACGGACCCAATTTATTGCTGAATCTACTCTCTATAATTCTGAGAATGAAGAACTTGCCCGAGGTAGCGGCCTTTATGTCAGAAGTAAAATCAAATTAACCAAGGAATTAGGGTACAAATGATCTTCAGCCTCTGGTTGATTGTAAACTTTTAAGGAAAACGCTGGGGGTCTTTTTCGGGAAATCAGCATTTTGTATAATTCCCAGAATAGTGGCAAGCATGAATTTAACTGTATTGCTGAAAACTTTGTGTGATACAAAAAGAGTTACTATGTGGCTCCAATAAATATTTTGAGTATAATTCTTATGTTATAAACGATTTCCCCCAAAAAATTTATAATCATATACAGATATGATTTCCAAAAAATATTGGAGAAAGACAAATGAAACGATTGAAAATAATAACGGCAATTACATTGGTACTAGTAACTCTCACATTTCTTCCGGGCTGTATAGGCCAAGAAGAAGAGAAAGCTACGCTCAAGATCGGTGTCATTGGACCGATGACATACCCGCAAGGCAAACACCATCGCTATGGGGCTGAAATGGCTTGTGATGAAATCAATGCGCAAGGCGGAGTCTTAGGCCATCAGCTTGAGTTGGTTGTAGCGGACTCAGAAGAAGTAGAAAGAGTTAACACGCTTCCGTTAGAGAGAATGCTGACTGAACATAATATCAGCGTGATTGTTGGCGGCTTCAGAACCGAAGCTGTTATAGCAATGCAAGAAGTAGCTATGGAGCACAAGACACTATTTCTGGGGACAGGGGCAGCAACTCCAGTTCTTTGCCAAAATGTTTTAGATAATTACGAGAAATTCAAGTACTGGTTCAGGGTGACTCCTATAAACTCAACGATGCTTGGTAAAGTTGATTTCACGGGTTTAGCAGTAGTGGCAGCAAATCTTAGAGCAGCACTTGGTATCGAAACCCCGAAAGTCGCAATGTTGGCTGAAGCAGCAGTTTGGGCAGATGGTATTGTAGCGGCGGCGCCAGTGGTGCTCCCTACGCTGGGAATGGAGGTAATAGACGCAATGCCCACAACTCCGGAAATTGACGCATGGAGACCATCTGCGACTGCCACAGATGTCGATGCGGAGTTGAAGGCCATTGAAGCGGCAGGAGCACACATCATTTTCACCACCCTTTCAGGACCCGTAGGTATTACCTATGCGAAGCGGTGGGGTGAGCTTCAAATACCAGCAGCCTCTGTAGGAATCAATGTGGAAGCACAGAAACTGGGTTTTTGGGATGCAACTGGAGGAAAAGGGAACTATGACACAACCATGAACACTTATGCGCGGACCGCCATAACAGAATTGACAATCCCTTGGTATGAAGAATTCGAAGAGAAATTCGGTGAGTGGCCAACCTATAATGCAGGTAGCTACGAAGCTATACATGTATGGGCAAATGCTGTGGAAAGAGCTGGCACAGTCGATCCTGAAAAAGTCATTCCAGAGCTAGAAAAGACCGGCAAAGTCGGGGGCAAACAGAAGTTCAGAGATGCTGATGAAGGTGTTGGGACCGCAGGAAAAATCGTGTTTACACAATCTCATGATGTCACCTTTGGACCAGGCTTTGTAATTGGCATATTCACCCAGTGGCAGGATGGAAAGTTGGAATGTGTGTGGCCATTTGGGGAAATGAGTGGAGTATCATGGCCAAATCTAGCAACAGCAGCCTACAAAATTCCTCCCTGGGTCATTGAACAATGGACATAGACCCTTGGCCACCATAGAGCTAGCTAGCATTGCCTTCAAGATAAACGAAGAAGGATCTAAGTCATAGGACTTGGATCAAATATCAGAGTTAGAGATAACTAGCTTTCTTTTCATGCTGAAAAAGGATGATCGCGGATGATCGAACAAATAATAATCGATGGTGCAATTAGGTCATCTATATTTGCCCTTTTAGCCTTGGGGTTTTCAATTATTTATGGAGTTGCAAGGCTAATTAATATGGCTCACACTGCACTATATATGATGACCGCTTATTTCATCTACACTTTTACAAAACAACATAATTTAAGCTCAATCCCAGCCGTTATTCTGGCCGTGGGACTTACAACCCTTATTGGAATGGGAATTTATTGGTTATTCATCAATCGCGTTCGAGAGCATGAACTTACGGTACTAATAATCACTGTTGCTGTTGCCCTACTCATTCAGGAATTGATGCTCCATTTGATTAGTGGTGAATACCTTGGAGTCGATCCTTTCATTGAAGGTCCTATTCACGTCTTTGGGGTTAGGATTGCGCGGCAAGAAGTTCTTGTACTCACTGTGACTTTGATCTTAGTGCTTGTTCTTTGGGGATTTATCACAAAAACTAGTCTAGGAATCGCGATCAGAGCTACAGCTCAGGACCCTGAGGTCGCAAATCTGATGGGAATTAACGTTGGAAAAATCTATTTAATAGCAATGGGTATAGCGGGTTTGCTTGCTGCCATCGCAGGAGCATTAATTGCGCCCCGTGAACCACTTGTTCCATCTATGTGGATGCACCCATTGATACTGGTCTTATCTATCATTGTTCTAGGAGGGCTTGGAAACCTGAAAGGAAGTGTTATCGCTGCTTTTATCTTGGGATACACTGAGTCCTTCGTTGTTTTCCTCCTTCCGACGGGAGCTTTTCTAAGAGGGGCTATTGCCTTAGCAGTTATGATATTTGTACTCATAATAAGACCAGAGGGTTTATTTGGAATATCCTTTGAGGAAGAAAGACTATGAGGCCGATTATAAGCTCGTACCTCCGAATGTTTTATAAGGCCTTTAAAGGGGAAATCCTACCCCTTCCAAGCAGATTCATAGCGATTCTCTTCGGTATCTTCCTTTTTATGTTCCCTTTGCTTCTGGA
This sequence comes from Candidatus Heimdallarchaeota archaeon, assembly GCA_046761065.1. Lineage (GTDB taxonomy): Archaea > Asgardarchaeota > Wukongarchaeia > Wukongarchaeales > JBHIFL01 > JBHIFL01. The sequence continues at coordinate 17,014 of JBHIFL010000011.1, read as the reverse complement.
TCCTTATATTACCCCTTTTATTCTACTAGTATTGACATATGCAAACATCTTTGTGATTTTCGCTGTTAGTTGGGATTTATTATCTGGATATACTGGATATGTTTCTTTTGGGCATGCCGCATTCTTTGGGGTCGCGGGCTACACCTCAGCTTTCCTTAATAAAATAGGGTTCTCTCCTTGGGTAACGATACCAATTGGCGCAATCATAGCTGTGGTGATAGGGCTACTTATTGGGGTGCCGTGTCTGAGGTTAAGAGGTCCGTACTTGGCTCTAGCTACCTTGGCCTTTCCAATAATTCTTACCGGAATACTTTTCGTCTTTCCAGACCAACCACCCAGAGGGCTTGGTGGTGAATGGGGGATATCGGGTCTATCACCTCTTTTTTCAGGAGAACTTGAAATCATAAGGCGATACAACTATTATTTCTCCCTACTACTTATGATTGGAACCACATTTGTGATGTGGAAAATCTCCGACTCAAAAATCGGGATCATATTGCATGCGATCCGTGAGGATGAGATTGCCGCAAGGACGTGCGGGATCAACACGACCTTCTATAAGTTACTTGCGTTCTCTATAAGTGGGTTTTTTGCAGGAATAGCTGGAGGTTACTATGCACATTTATTGCGAGTGGCGAATCGGGATATGTTAAGTGTGTTTATGAGTTTTCAACCAATCATTTGGACTGTATTTGGTGGGATCACTACTATTTATGGAGCGATTGGCGGAGCTTATCTCCTCTATTCCCTCCCGGAACTTTTACATTTAGCAGCAATGAAATATTTGTTCATTGCCGGTGTAACTGTATTTGTTCTGCTTTTCATGCCTGAGGGTATTTTTAATTGGATCCGAGATAAAATTGAAAAGGAATGTCCCAGATGTAAAGAGAGAAACATCGCCACTCGAGAACTCTGCCGGGTCTGTGATGCTGTTCTAGACTAATCAGATCCCTAAGTACGCTTTTCGAATGCTCTCATCTTTTAAGAGCTCATCCTTCGTGCCTTCTGCTACCACTTTGCCTGCTGAAAGGACATAATTTCTATCAGCTAAACGCAATGTGGAGTTCACGTCTTGTTCTGCTAGAAGAATCGTAACTCCCTTCTTTTGAATGTCTTTAATTCGCTCAAAAACGGTCTTTTTTAGCATTGGAGCTAGGCCGGTGGATGGCTCGTCAATGCATAATAGTTTGGGTTGAGACATCAATGCTCGTCCAATAGCCAGCATTTGCTGTTCCCCCCCACTCAATGTCCCCGCGATCTGCTTTTCTCGCTCCTGCAGTACCGGAAACAACTCATAAACCAGTTCCAGATTTTCATTCATCTGGTTTTTATAAAGATAAGCTCCTACTTCTAAATTTTCTTTAACAGTCATCTCACGGAAAGGCCTCCGCCTTTCTGGGCAATGAATAAGCCCCCTTTCTACTATCTTATGCGGTTGAAGTGTATCTATTCGTTCTCCATCAAATTTAACAGTTCCCTCAATAGTTATATCAAACCGCGTGCCCCGCATCATATCCTTATACCACTTCACTAAACCAGAGATAGCCCGGAGCAGCGTGGATTTTCCCGCCCCATTCGGACCCACAACACCAATAAATGACTCAACATCTACTTTTATACTTACTTGATTTAACACTAACGCTGTATCATAATATACGGTGAGATCTTTTACCTCGAGAAGCATTTAGAGCATCCCTTCTCCCATGTAGACCTCAATTACACGTTCATTCTTTGCGATTTCTTCTGGTGTTCCCTCGGCTAATTTCTTACCAAAATGGAGCACGATGACCCTATCCACCATTTCCATTAGTTCCGCCAACTTGTGCTCGACAATGATCATAGCAGCACCTTCACTATGCAGTCGTCCAAAGCGTCCTCCTTTATGTAGCCTCTTGATGGATTTTGCTAATAACTCTGTCTCGGCAGGATTCAAGCCACCAAACGGTTCGTCTAACAAGAGTAGCTCCGGATCAGTCGCAATCGCTCTAGCGATCTCCAGGCGCTTGAGATCCCCGTGAGGTAAGGTTGCGGCAGGTTCGAGTGCCTTATCGCTAAGTCCGACAAACTCTAAAGCGTCCCTTGCTTTCATTTCAACTCGTTTCACCCATTCTCCCCTTTTTGTAACTCTTGGACTCAAACAAGATACAATGACGTTTGCAATAACAGGTATGTGACGAAAGGGTTTCACAACTTGATAGGTTCGTGCTATTCCTTTATTGACAATTTTATGGGGAGCTGCTCCGGTGATGACCTCTCCTTTGAATCTTGCTTCCCCTGAATCAGGCTTCATCAATCCCGAAATCAGATGGAACAGTGTCGTCTTCCCAGCCCCATTTGGACCGATTAATCCAACGATCTCATCTCGATCCACTTGAAAACTAACGTTATCTACGGCAGTTAAGCCTCCAAAACGCTTTGTTAAATTGATAACCTCAAAAAAGGGGCTGGTTCCAGTGGTGAGTTCCATGCTAATCCCACTCGTCTCTTAACTCTCGATGACTTACCTTTCCCACATCAGTCTTAGGAATTTCGCCGCGAAACTCCACGATTTTTGGGACCTTATAATGGGCAAGGTGCTCTTTACAGAAATTAATAATATCTTCTTCTGAGAGTTTTCCTCTAGATTCCGATTCTAAGACGATCACTGCTTTGACAATCTGGCCAAACTTAGGATCGGGGACGCCAATAACTCCTGCCTCTTTGATCTTCGGGTGCTCGTAAAGAACTTCCTCAATGTCTCTGGCAAAGACCGAGTATCCTTTATACTTGATTAAATCTTTTTTTCGGTCAATAAAGTAAAAGTAGAATTCCTCATCCACTCGGGCGATGTCTCCAGTCCTCATCCAGATCTCCCCATCGATCTCTACCAGCGTCTGTGCCGTTTCCTTGGGCTTCTTCCAGTAACCCTGCATAATCTGTGGGCCTTTGATGACCACTTCCCCTATTTCCTCCGGAGGGAGCAATTCATTCTTTTCCGGATGGGCTAAGGCGGCAACGGTGTTTGGGAGAGGAATTCCAAACGAGCCCATTTTTCCTCGGCCTATTGGGTTTATATGACTTACACTGGTCGTTTCTGTTAAACCATACCCCTCTGTTATCTTTACCTCGGTCAGCATTTCCCATCTCTTTGCGGTGGACTCATGGAGTGTGTCTGCTCCACAAGTAATAAGTTTGAAGCGTTTCCAGTTCACCCGTGGTGTTTTATCGTAATCAATGAGATATTCAAACATGGTGGGAACTCCATTAAACACGGTAGCGCCATACTTTTCAATGGCAGACAAAATATCATCTACATCTGGGGTGGTAAAAAGAAGGATAGTTTGTCCATATAAAAGGGAGCCAAGGAGGACCACCACTTGGCCATAAATATGGTAAAATGGGAGAAATCCTACGATAACCTCTTTTCCATCCTCGATTATAGGCGTGTAAGAATTGACTTGCTTACTCATTGATATGATATTATAATGAGTAATTATTGCCCCTTTAGGCACACCTGTGGTCCCTCCCGTATATGGGAGCGTAGCTATGTCTTTCATAGGATCAAATTCGATAGTTGGGGGATTCACTGGATAGTTCTTGAGTATGTCTTGGAACCTATAAATGCCTCTTCCTGCAATTTTTGGAGTGGGAAGTTCCATCTTCCGATGAACCTTTCCAAACACTTTTCCTAAGAACTTCTTTGAAGCTGGGAGGTACTCTCCAATATTTGTGATGATTACATGTCTTAGGTCAGCCCCGGCCCTTTCTACATTGTCAAAAAGGGTATCTAAGCAAACGATTGATGTCGCTTCGCTATCTGAGAGTTGATATGCAACCTCTCTTGAGATGTAGACTGGACTTATGGGAGTTACTGTTGCTCCTGCTTTAAGCACTCCAAAGTATGCTATGACGAACTGCGGACAATTAGGCAGGTATATTCCCACTTTGTCCCCATGTTGAATTCCTATGTCGCTTAACGCGGCTGCAAACCGATCTATGTCCTCTCTTAGCTCGTGATATTTAATTTTCTTCCCATAAAAGATTATAGCTGTTTGATTCGCAAATTTCTCAGCAACTTCATCGAACTGCTGTGGAACAGACTTCACGCCTGGTGTGACGTCCGCAGGAACCCCCTCCGGATAGAATTTTAGCCACGGTCTTTCTTTGTATACGTGCGCCATCTCATATTCGCCTCACGGGTTGAGGTATTGGTTGTAACCCACCTTCAGGTTAGAGCTATACAAATGACTTCTCTATTATAGTTTTTGGCTCCATTCTTTCGTATCTCTTTAGCGAAATAAATAGCATGCGGCTGTTCTAGTATCAGAAGTGTCAGTTGGAAGCTTATTGGGATGTGATTGAGGTAATGAATAAAAGGTTGATCTTTCTTCCCTGGAAAGGGAAGTTGATAGCGGAGCAGTAATATGTCTCGCATAAGTCGGTTCAGCTGATTAATGTAAAATCACCTAGGCTTTAGTCTTGGGAGTATATCAGATATTCTGATATTCTTTCAACAATTCTTGGGCCCGATCCATACGGATCTTCCCTTCTCCCACCATTTTTGTCGCGATTTTGTCGATTAACTCCCCAGTAGCTCCAACAGCGGCGGCTATATTCCGTGCATGTAACCTCATATGGCCCCGTTGGATCCCTTCTGTTGCGAGTGCTCTTAAAGCGGCTAGGTTTTGGGCTAAGCCAACTGCTGCGATAACTTGGCCCAATTCCGAAGCGGATTTAACACCTAAAATCTTACGAGTAATTTTTGCGATTGGATGCGTTCCCGTTACCCCACCTAAAATGCCAATAGCCACAGGAAGCTCGATGGTTCCCACCAAGTCCCCTTCCTTGTTCTTTTCCCAAGTTGTTAGACTGGTGTAATTTCCGTCCCGAGTCGCAGCATAGGTGTGGGCTCCAGCTTCAACCGCTCGCCAATCATTGCAAGTCGCAACGACTACCGCATCGATTCCATTCATAATCCCCTTATTATGGGTCGCACAGCGGTACGGATCGGCTAGAGCAAAGGCATAGGCTTGCAAAATCGCGTCCACCACTTCCTCGCCACCCACCGCTTCTTTGTCAAAGATCGCCTGAGCCCTCATAAGGCGTCGGTCTGCCAAATTTGATAGGATACGGAGGAAAACTCGGCCGTTTGTTATATCTTCTATCATGGGGGCTACAGCTTCGGCAATTGTATTAACAGCATTCGCCCCCATGGCATCCCGAGTGTCCACAAGAAGTTCTGTGATGACCATCGGACCAGTACTCGCTTTAATGACTTTAACCTGGAAATCTTTGGTACCACCCCCATATTTCACGAGAACTGGATCTTGTTCATTGGCTTTCATCAAAATTTTGTCCTTCGCTGCTAAGATCGCTAATCTGGCGCCGTGGGGATCCTCGATGTCAACTGCTTGAATTTGACCAATCATAATTGGCCCCGTCGTGCTGGTTGTGAACCCCCCCTTCTTACGTGCCATTTTAGCAGCGTTTGAAGCTGCTGCAACTACGCTCGGCTCTTCGATGGCCATAGGGATCAAATAATCTTTGCCATTAATGAGGAAATTCACTGCGACTCCTAATGGAACTGGGAGGATTCCAATCACGTTTTCAATCATGCGATTCGCAAGATCCATCTCAAGGGAACTCGATTTTCGGAGGAGCATGATTTCTTCTTCGGAAAGATCAGCAAAGGTTTGGACCCATTCCAACCGTTTATCTACGGACAATTTATAAAACCCAGAAATTTGGGATGTTTTCTCAGACATAGGATAACCCTTCTTTCAGTTCTGTTCACTTAAACAATAGGCATAATTCTCATCTGCCATCCGTTCCGTGGGAATTAAGTTGGATATTCTTTATTCAATAATTTCCTTAATTTTGAACCTCTTCGACCTCAAGATCCATTTGTATGGGTTCAAGATCCACTAGTGGTGTTCCATGGCTTACTTGATCTCCTTCTTGGAAATGAATCCGCGTAACCCGCCCTGCATATGGGGCCCCAATTCGATTTTCCATTTTCATGGCTTCGACAACGATTAAATCTTGCCCCATCTCAACGAGTTCGCCTTCCTCGACTAAGATTTTGACTATTCGTCCAGGCATTGGCGATACTACATCGCCTTCCTGTTCTTCTCTTGACGAAGTGCTTTCCGATTGGAACTCAAGATCTTGGGCGGTATACGCCGTTTGTTCGATCTTTGTTAACTCATACACTTTCCCATCCAGAAATACAAAGCGTCGATTCCCTTCTTGAGCCACCACGCATTTGTACACTTTTGTGCCCATAGTGATCTGGAGTTCACCGGGACTGAGTAGTTCTGCTTGCACGGTATAGGGTTCTCCGTCAATAGTCACCACAAATTTGTCCTTATCTCGCCTCACTTGGACCTTGCGCTTTTGGGCGCCATCATCAAAATTCACTTCTTCCATCCGCACGATTTCCTCCATTCGTGAGGCTTTCCCGCCCCCAGTTCCCCGCATGTTTCCAACACCAGCCCAACTCCAAATCTCCGGGAGCATTAGAGTAGTTGGAAAGGGTATTAGTTGTCGTGGTTTCTAAAATGTCATACACAGAGGCAGCAAGGATCGCTTCAGGAGGCGCCACAGGCTTTGGAGGTTCCCAGTCTTTAAAGTATTTTTCAAGAAATTGGGTTGAATACTCCCCTTGTCTGAACTTTTCATGTGCCAGAACGGTCCGTAAAAATTCCACATTCGATTGAACCCCTATAATAGCATAGTTAGCCAGCGCCCAAGCCATTTTCTGTAGTGATTCCTCACGATTTTCAGAGTACACAATGAGTTTTGACAGAAGGGATTCGTAGTAGGTGGACACTTCGCTCCCAGAGGTAATCCCTTTGTCATTCCGGATGCCTATCCCATCCACTAGATTCAACCGAAACTGGTGGACTCGTCCAGCCGACGGCAGGAATTCTCGTGAAGGATCCTCGGCATAGATCCGACATTCTATCGCATGACCTCGTTGGACAATTTCTTCTTGCTTTAAAGTCAGGGGTATCCCCGCAGCGAGTTTGATCTGCCATTTAACTAGATCGATGCCGGTGGTGGCTTCTGTGATGGCGTGTTCTACCTGCAACCGCGTGTTCATTTCAAGAAAGTAAAATGTCTTGTCCGGTGCAAAAATAAACTCCACTGTGCCTGCATTGGTATACCCTGCGGCACGAGCCGCGGCAACCGCGACCTTCCCCATCTTCTCACGTAATTCGGGCGTTAATACGACAGATGGCGTCTCTTCAATCACTTTTTGATAGCGCCGCTGAATGGAACATTCTCGCTCAAAGAGGTGAATAATATGGCCATATTCATCTGCTAAGATCTGAAACTCAATATGCCGGGGATCTACAATGTATTTCTCTAAAAAGAGGCTGCCATCCCCAAAAGCCGCCTTCGTTTCTCGAAAGGCACTATCATAAGCAGCCGCGAATTCCTTCTCTTGATCCACGATTCGAATACCGCGGCCGCCTCCCCCCGCCGTCGCTTTAATCATAACAGGAAAGCCAATTGCTTTCGCTTTTTCGAGGAGAAAATCCATATCTTCTTCGGTATTTTGAGAATGATAACCTGGGATGGTTGGAATACCAGCTTCCTTCATGCACTGGTTAGCTTCGATCTTATGTCCCATTGCTCGAATCACATGGGATTTTGGGCCAATAAATACCAATCCTTCCTCTAAACACCTGGCTGCAAAGTCCGGATTCTCTGAGAGAAAGCCATAGCCCGGATGAATAGCCTCAGCTCCATTGGCCTGAGCGATATCAATGATCTTGTCAATATTTAAATAACTGTTTTGAGGGAGTGGATCGCCTAATGGATGAGCTTCATCCGCGGCAGAGACATGCATTGCCCGCTGATCAATGTCTGAATACACTGCTATTGTCTTAATTCCCATTTCTTGACAAGCTTCGATAATGCGAATCGCAATTTCACCTCGGTTCGCGATTAAAATCTTTTCGAACAAGCTTGTCACCCCCCAGTGGGGTTTTTCTGATCCATTATCACGTTCTTGCAGATCTCACATAGCCGGAAAATCATTTTCTCATAAATTCGATCAGATTAACATTACCCAAAACAGATAGATTAGATTAAAAAAATCCCACCCAATCTTTCTATATAAGCGTTATTGTTGGTTTTGATTATATTTTCTTGTGATAAAATACAGGATTGCTTTTGGGACTCCTTTTTTGAGTAATAGAACTGGTGCATATTAGCCTGGTTGAGTTGAGTGGGATGATATTTCTCTCCCGGCTCGCTACCTCCTTATTTCATCCACGGCGGCTCGTGTTTCTCTAAAAAGGCCGTCAATCCATCTCGAGCTTCAGGGGTGGCTCGTACTTCAGCAATTTTCTGAGTGGTAAAACTTCGGGCTCCTCTAGGATCCAGCGATTCCATGATTCGCAAGAGGCGTTTGCATTCTGCTATTGCTTGTGGCCCACTCGAAAGGAGTTGCCCCACAATTTCCTGCACTTTTTGGTCTAGCTCTTCTGACGCGACCACATGATGGATCAACCCGATCTCCTTCGCTCGTTGGGCATCGATTCGGGCGCCTGTCAGAAAGAGTTCCCGTGCCTGCGACACACCAATTTTTGGCAACACATATGGCGAAATCACCGATGGAATGATCCCTACTTTTACTTCTCCGAAGCCGAATTTCGCGTACTCAACGGCAACCGCAATGTCGCTCGCCGCTACTAATCCCGACCCGCCCCCAATCGCTGCTCCATTGATCCGCGCGACCACAGGTTTTGGGCAGGTATTGAGGGTCGCAAACATTTGAGCCAGCTGTTCCGCATCCGCCAGATTCTCTTCTTTGCTATAATCCACTGTCTCTCGCATCCAATTCAAATCAGCTCCCGCACAAAATGACCTCCCACTTCCCGTGAGAACCACCACTCTTGGTAACGGGTCTTTTCCGAGTTCTCTAAAACAATCAATTAATTCGTGGATGAGGACAGCATCAAATGCATTATGTACTTCCGGTCGGTTTAATATGACTGTGACGGAACGTTTGATAGGCATGTCGCGTGCTATTTTAAGATGTTGATAAGCAGACAAACCCTTCACCTAATTGAATTGTGATAACCACCACTCTTGATACATATCCTCTCAAGGTTCTTCCACCCTTGAAGAGTTTTTCGCCTTCTTGAACTCGAGCAGACTTATATATAATAGAACTGTAAGAGCTGAATGCCCCCTTTATTCTCTATACTTGTTGGTAATAGGCATTTTCCATCCAATATCAAATCCCTAGCTGGTACACGTATCAACTTATGACTTGACTAAAGAAATCTGCTAAAGTTGGCATATTTCCAGAATTCCACCCGTTCCAATATAACCGATTTGCACATGAATATTCCTTACGTTGCTTTCGAATAAATGTGGAAACCTACTGTCGATTTAACATACATGGAGGGCTCATGGTCAGATGTTCTAGCCTTCAGCGGAGGGATCTTGTCCTTATCAGCCAACGGCTTGGATGGTGTAAACCATTCAGTGAAGTTATTCGGCTTAATAATCTTCTTCGAAGTTGGCTATACATGGCAGAAAAGCGTTTGTTACCTTAGATAATAGTTGGGCGTGATATTGGAATGTTTTTTCATCATCTTCTTCCTATAAAGGTTATCACTTCATGATCCATTCCCCGACGCCCGGTGAAGTCATGTATTTCCGGTTCGCGTTTCTTATGCACTGTTTTGTACTATGATGTGAACAATCAGGAGCTCCATGTCCTTCTGATTGATAGAAGCAAACACACCAGCGGCATAAACGCTTTTCTTATCAAGCGTTCAGAAAGAATCCGTTTCAGTTATTTTAACCATGATCCGCTCTTTAACCATGCCTTTTATTATTTAGATCGGAATCTAAGCATGTTTTTGATCTTAACAAATGAGAAGACCCTTTCCTCAACTCTGAGTTGTGGGAATGGCTCCCTTAACAGTGAATCTTTGGTTTACAGTATCTTAATTTTACAAGTTTTTCAAGATAGTGATAGCTTAATTCCTTTTATGCAGATTGGAACCAAAGACCAGGAAAATGCGTTTCTAGATTGTCCGTTGCAAACTTCCCCAACTCTGAGATCGTATACTGTTTCACCTCCTTGGTCCCAATAAGCCGCGGTTCGACCATGATCAATCCTTTCCGTCTTAGAAAGTCAAGCTTGGCTTCGATTCGGGAGCGGGATAACCCAAATTGCTTGCTGAGCTCATACCGGGTATGCCCCTCTTGGTCGGACAGATAGGTGAGGACCCGTATGGTTGCAATGTCCAATAGGAACTGCTCGTCCAGGGTATGGAAGTCAATCCAAGCCGATACTGGGAACCCCCGCGTGATCTCCTGTTCGATCTTGGTTCGCAGCCACTCGAGGACCTCGCGATTCCGCCGCACTTGGGATGGCAAAAGCCGCGCTTCCACTAATTTTAAGAACCGACAAATCCTCTCCATCAGGGCAAATACCCGTGGCTTAAACTCGAGGATCGCTCCCGCGGATCCTTTCGTCACCACAGCAAGGATCATGCTGTCGGTCCGGTTCAGAAACACACGTAGATTGTGTGTAATCAGTTCACACAGTTCCAGACCGAGGGCTTCCAGCGAAAAGGTATCAAGCGCCGAAAGAAGGCCACTAAAGAGGTCCTGGCTCAAGCCCGTATCACTGTGGCCCAAACTGAGCACGCATTTACCGCTGCGTTTGAAAAGAGTCACTTGCTGTATTCGCAAGTTTTAACCTCCTTTTTGCTTGTTGTCATCCAAAGTCCTGGGAATTGCATGTCTAGATGATGGAGAAGAAACCGACCTAACTCTGTAATATAATAGACACGAATTGTTCTTCTCCCCCCAAAAATATCAATTCCAAAGGTCATACGCTTATCACAGATAAAACCCTGCTCTTTCAATCCCTTTAGCTTCTCATCGATCTGTTCTTCCCACATTTGTAATGTTTCAGTGATCTGGGCTTTCGTATGCCCCTGCTTATTAAATAAGATCCCCAATATCCTGAGCGTTGTGAGGTCAATCGACTTACTAAGATCAATAATTGTTCGATTAATCAGTTCGGCTAACCCCGGTTTTATATTATAAGTGATCTCGCTTTTACTTGAATAATAGGCCTTCTGATTCTTATTTTGAGCAACATTTATCTCCATTGAAACCCAACCCCTTTTATTAGAAATTTGATCACGTATCTATAGCGCGAGAGTAGAACGAAGGCATGTTGTAGGATTTCTCCTTGAAGGACATCTAGTTATTTTCAAAATCTATGAAGTTCTGCCAAAAGTCTTGTTTATTATTTACTGTGGTATTTAATGAGATCTTAAGGAATTCTCGAATAGCTTGGTCTTCTTTGTTATTATCCCATGGCTGATAATAAATTTGCACGGGACGCTCAGTCGGTTATGAAATCCGAACGACTTCCTTTTTTTAATAATGAATAACACTGCACTTGATCTATTGAAGGTATCTAGAGTTGGAACCGGTTCATCAATATCCGAGTGTTCCTTCAATTGTAAATTTGGCAATTTCACAAATGGGCTCATTCTTTTGATTTCCTTTGAGTTAACTTTATTAGCATTCATTAAAACACCGATAAGCTCTTTTTCAACTAAATTTTTGCAAAATCGATAAAATTTTTGCCACATTTAACAATTATAGGGCTATTCATTAGATATTCTAAGAATTGACGAATTATATGGATATCATGTTCTTGTGGGTTTCCTTGCTTATGAATACGAAAGGAAGAATCTGTACAATAAGAAACTCGTTGAACCCACTTACTTCGCAAAATGTTGAGAACAAGTACCAGGTCATTCATATGTAAAGAAGGAATCTCGTCCAAGTCCATCAGGTCTACGATCAAATCATCTTGCTTTGCTAAAAGCTTATGCATAAACTCACCATTAACTGTTATATTTTAAGGCTGTGCAGTCATTTTTTACCAACCCCAGCGATAGATACCTAATCTAATATCTTATAATTGATCTACCAAGGTCCAGTGTCTTCAGGCGGCGCAATTCCAAATGCTACTTGCATTAATAATGCAAGAGTTAAGAGTAAAATGAAGACTGTCCGCTTTGGATATGATAATACTAAATTCTTAATTATTTTCTTGATCAATATTTATACCTCCATAATATAAAGTTTTTTTGAAAGCCAAATATGATCATAAAATCAATTTAAACATATTTCCTACCCTTAATAAACTTAGAATATTATGCGAAAAATAAATACGACTTTAGAAATCAAAATGAAATAATTACAAAATTATTACATACTTATAATATAGATATACTTACCAAATGCATTAATAACTCAAAAAGAATTTAAGTAAAATATTAAATCATATTAACAAACTCATATTTCTGAGGGCTATTGAACAGATCAAAAGAAGAGTGTGCCGCTCATGCCTAATAGAGGGGAAAATGGAGGAATTGGAAGAAACAAGAACAAAAAAATATACCTGGATTCGTCCCAAGATCCACTCATCGGACCTAAGATTCAATATATTAATCCCCGCTTCCGAGATGCCTTATCTGTCATCCCCTTAATATTTAGAGAAATCTTTATTGAATATTTCACTCTTACACAGATGGAAAAATCGTTAAGCGAAGCCTCATGGAAAGAACACTTAGGTTTGTGTTCTTTTTCATCTTATTTGAACCCATCTTCACCACATTCATTTGAGCGGAATCCCTTTACATATCTCATTAAAAAGCATAATTCGCTAGTAGATCTTCCTTCAGCTCTAAATCGGATCTTAAAGACACTACACTTCACAAGGAATGGACGAAAACTCACTCGAGAACAGTTTCTCATACTTCTTGATAAGATTTGTGCTGAAGCAGACAAGAAAAATTGGTTAACACCTACCCTGAGGAAAGTGGTCCAAGCTCGGATGAAATATCCATTGGCATCAACTAAAGAGCTCGCAAAACGCTTAAGGGTTTCTGAAAATACAGTTAGATATAATACAGAACGGTTTAAAAATCGCTTCAATCTTGATCGGACGATCAAATGGGACTATTACAAATTAGGATTATCTCGCATATACCTTTTTCTTATCTTCTTTGATCGCACAACCCTTGAAAACGCAATACCCTTAACAAACCGGTATTTTGAATGTGAAATACCCCATAAAATGGACATCGCCCATAATATTTTTTCTATTCAAATCTCTACTCCGCCCAAAAATCGTTGGAAAACTTTTCAAACTATGTGTGAAACACGATTTGATGAAAAACGAGTTAGATGGTTTCCAGAGAGCCCTACCTTTTTTTATATCGAAGAAGGAATTTATTCTTATAATTTGGACGACACATATAACAAGCAAACTAAACAGTGGATGATTGATGAAGAATATATCGACTTCTGTCTCTCAACAGACCTTATAGATGACCTCCCTGAAGTGGAGTTCCCTCCGAACCTTACGATGCAGTTTGACGTCAATTGTAAGCGTGAACAATTTGATGAACTCGATTTGAAGATTATAAAGTTTTTTTATGAATTAGAAGGGAATGATAATCGCTTTTCGACAATCACTGGGGTAGCCAAACAAATTGGGGTAGCTAAACAAACTGTGAAGAAACGTTTTGAAAGATTATTAAAGAAAGGAATCATTAAGTTCTTCTTTATAACCAATTTACGTCTTCCACGAATAATTAATGTAGTTTTACTCACAAAAAAGGAAAAAATTATAAAAAATTACCTGAAATTAACAATGCACGTGCCATTTGCCGCTCATGCTCGGATTCGGGCGTATCGAAAAAAGATAGGATATATTGGAGTGCATTCTAGCCTATATGTGCCTTGTAAGACAAATCTCGCCTACATTCTGCGGGATTCCCTCTTATCTAGAGATGATGTGCTAGGTTTCTGTTCAGATTGTGTATACACTACAAAACTCCGTCGCCATTTGATCGATTATTGGGACAGCATACGGAGTAAGTGGAAATGGTCGACATTGCCCTCGTGAGTGTTCGCTTAAAATAGATCTGTATTAATTGAAATTTATAAGATTACACCACTTTCATCGTTTCTTTAAAGGATTCCAAAATTAACTTAAATTTCTATATCCTACCATTTAACCTGGCATTTCGGCTCAAAACTCTACTAAATCCTCTCTCAACAAAAGATATTTATGAAATTATATAAGAAATACGACTCCTCAAAGGTATAACAGAATATACTAAGACCCCAATTTTTAGCAGCATATATGGCGAAATTATGATGGAAAGATCCCTACATTCCTTTCCTGCAGCCAAATTTCGTATGTTCCACGGCAATCGCAATGTCTCTCACGCCGCTACCAATCCTGACCTGCCCCCAATCGCTGCTCCATTGATCCGCGCTACCACGGGTTTTGGACAGGCACTGAGGGTTGCGAACATTTGAACCGGTCGTTCTGCATCCTCCAGGATCTCTTCTCATGAATAGTCTACTGTTTCTCGCATCCAATTCAAATCGACTCCCGCACAAAATGGCCTCTCACTTCCCGTGAGACCCACCACTCTAGTTAACACGGTTTCTGAAGGTTTTCCACTCCAGAAGAGTTTTTCGCCTTCTTGAACTTAGACAAGCCTATTCATGATAGAACTACGAGAGCTGGATGCTCCCTTTATCCTCCATACTTGTTGATGATTGGCATTTTCCATCCAATCCCAAATGCTTTGGGGGTGATCTTGATACAAGGAGCGGCTTGCCATCTCTTATACTCGGCCCGTCTGACTCTATAATAGGTGTCTTCGACAATTTCCTTTGGATACCCCATTGCAATCAACTCCTGTTTACTTCGGCGCTTTTCAATTATTTCATCGACCAGTGGGCTAACAATGTCGAAGTCAAATGGATCAAATTGGTCTTCCTCGAGCTCGGCCGAAGGTTTTTTCCTCAAGACGTTCCTCGGGATTAGCTCCCTGCCGGCCTTTTCATTCACGTAATTTGTCAGCTTGTAAACCTCAAGCTTACTTACATCCCCTAAGGCTCCAATCCCCCCCGCCATATCCCCATAAAGCGTGCAATACCCAAGTGCTAGCTCGGTTTTGTTCCCAGTGTTGAGTACCAAGATTTTCAAATCTCTTAGTCGGTTCGATATGTCCATCAGACAGTTCCCTCTCGTGCGAGGCTGAATATTTTCGTCCGCCACAGGATCGTCGTTTTCTTGCCTTATGCCAAAATGGGTCCTTATTTCCTCTAAAGGGGGCTCCAAGCTTTTGTGATAAGCATTGACAACATCTTGAATTGGGATTTGAACGAAACATATCCCCAAGTTTTCTGCTAACCTCTGGGCGTCTGTTTTACTATGGTCGCTGGAGAATTTGGAAGGCATGGAAACTCCGATAACATTCTCTTTGCCCAAAGCTTCAACCGCTATGCAGGTAGTCAATGAGGAATCGATACCTCCACTCATGCCCACCACAGCTTTCTTGAAACCCGTTTTTCGGAAATAGTCACGGATTCCCAGAACCAAGGCATTGAACATTTCCTGCTCTTTATGATACGGAGGAGGAGTGATTTTTTCTGCAACCCCCCTCTGTAGGTAGATGTCAGTAATTACCAGATCCTCGTCAAACTGGGTGCCTATCGCTATCAGATCTCCAGAACGATCGACTGCTAAGCTTTGGCCATCAAATACCAGTTCATCTTGTCCCCCAACCAAATTAACGTAAAATATCGGAATCCTGTGTCTTCGTGCCCGTTCTTTCAATAATTGTTCGCGTTCGCCCCTTTTCCCGGTGTGAAAGGGGGAGGCAGACAGGTTAACGATTATGTCGGCTCCTCTTTTCGCTAACAACGCGGTAACTTTTATGTCATATTCGGTGTCCCAGAGGTCTTCGCAAATCTCCACCCCTAACTTGAAGTTCTGCCCATTCAGGTTCATGGCTATTGGGGTGATTTCTTCTTCTCTTGCCGGTGTGAAGTACCTATCTTCATCAAACACATCATATGTGGGTAAAAGCGTCTTGTACGCTACGCCAATTAGCTTATTTCTGCTGAAAACAGCTGACGCATTGTACAGATTTCTCCCCGTGTAATCAACAAACCCAATTACTCCCGCAACATCCCCATGATGCCGGATTAGCTCTTCCAATAATTCCTTGTTTCTCTTGACAAACGCCTTTTCAAGCAAAAGGTCTTGAGGAGGATAGCCGGTAATTGCTAGTTCTGGAAATATTACCAAATCTACATTTTCCGTTTTTGCTTTTCTTAGGCTTTCCTTTATCCGGTCGATGTTTCCTTCTAAATCACCTACGGTGGTGTTAATTTGCGCCATGGCTAGTCTCATTTACAAAACCCCAATAATTTTCCTTCACAGTGGTTAACACGACATGTGTGTTTGTCCTCTCTACAAAAAACATCGCAAGTACTGTCTTTCCAAAATCACTTAATGTCTTTCGTTTTTTGGATTTTACAATCATCATTGTGTCCGTTAAGCCTGTCACATCATACACTACACAACAATTTGGTATTTTTACGATCTCCTGCTCCACTCCCAACAATTTGCCCTTAAAAACTGTGATTTCCGTTATTGCCGTGAGATCGTAGCCGAGCCTATCCACGTCGAGGATTGCTGAATCGCCCTTTATTATCCCCTCCTGCTCCATTTTCCATATCCTTGCTATTACTGTTCCCACAGGAATTGTACATTTCTGGTATTTGTCTAATTGAAAGTCTCGCGTATGATAACAAGTTTTGTAAAATTTTGACATCTGTTTCATCTAATTCCATATCCAACCCTTAGTTTTAGACGACACCCTATTATAATATGGATATATGTCCTTAAAATTCATAACTAACCTTTATTTCAACCACTGTTTCAGGGCTAAACAACGATGCAGACATGAACTGCCTGCATTTATAGTTGTCATAAAACTAGGGTTGACTTCTTAGTCTTTAGAGGATTTCTTCCACAGTGATTTTAACTTGG
Organism: Candidatus Heimdallarchaeota archaeon; assembly: GCA_046761065.1. Lineage (GTDB taxonomy): Archaea > Asgardarchaeota > Wukongarchaeia > Wukongarchaeales > JBHIFL01 > JBHIFL01. The sequence goes on along the minus strand of JBHIFL010000011.1, from coordinate 108 downwards.
TGATAAAGGATTGCGTTTTTCGCGGGTTTTGCCAGGTCAGGTCATAATCTACTTGATAGTCTCCTTGATCACTCAGAAAAAAAGTCGCAAATCGCGGATTATCTCCAA
>JBHIFL010000010.1:0-72135 GCA_046761065.1 Candidatus Heimdallarchaeota archaeon | reverse complement strand
TTAAAGATATCCCTGGTTCGAAGATAAAGAAAAATCTATCCCGGGTCTACGCGGCACTTTGGCAACCTTGAAGACCCAAACCAAGTCTCTTCAATAAGTCCCAATTTATTCTTAAAAAAATCATGACCCAAACGTGGGAATTGGGGAATCTCTCACCATTTAACCCAATGAACGATTGCTACTCTTTTTTGGAATAAAAATACATCTATGCCACTTTGTGACAAGCAACATAGCGGTTCTTTCCAATTTGAACCAATTCTGGCTCGTTACCTTCACGAGAACAGCTTTCCCTCGCTTTAGGACATCTGAGATGGAACCGACATCCCTGAGGAACATTGATTGGTGTTGGGGTTTCCCCACTGAGTAAGATGCGTTTATGGGTTCCCCCAATCCGTGGTACATTGGAGATCAACGCCTCGGCATAGGGGTGCATAGGATCCGCAATAACTTCTTCCACGGGGCCTTTTTCGACAATCATGCCTAAATACATGATAGCAATGTCGCCTCCCATGTATTTTGCCTGGGCCAAGTCATGCGTGATGAAGAGATAGGTCAGATTGAACTCCTTTTTTATTTTCAGGAGAAGATTCAGTAACCCAACTCTCGTGCTCACGTCAATCATGCTGGCCGGCTCATCCGCCGCGATAAATTCTGGCTTGAGAATCAGCGCGCGGGCGACCGCCACTCGTTGTCTTTGCCCCCCAGAAAGTTCATGAGGAAACCGATGGAGGAAATCTTCTGCCGGAATGAGCCCTACCTCCTCCAGAGCCTCTGCACACCTATCCCATCGTTCCTGAAAGTCGATGACCCTCTTTGTCACATCTAAGGGCTCCGCCACGATGTCCAAGATGGTCATTCGTGGATTTACCGACTGATAAGGATCCTGAAAGATCATCTGGATCTTTTCGCGAACCTTTTTTAACTCCTGCCCTTTGAGTGCAAAAATGTCTTGACCGTCAAAGTAGACGTGCCCTGCAGTGGGGGTCTCTAGCCCGAGGATAAGCCGCGCAGTGGTGGTCTTTCCACAGCCAGATTCTCCAGCGAGCGAAAGAACCTGTCCTTTCTCCAGATCGAAATCGATGCCATCTACTGCGTGAACATGCTGTCTTGTTTTTGAGAAAAGTGTTGCGATGATCCCCACTCTTACCGGGAAAAGTTTTTTCAGGCTTCTCACACTAAAATATGAAGTAACAGACATTCATTATCCTCTCTTTTGATTAGCGTTACATCAAGTGACATGCGGCCCAACGGTCTTTTCCTACTTCTCTCAAGATCGGTTCCTTTTGTGAGCAGATCGCTTCAGCTAGCGGACACCTGGGATGAAACCTGCAGCCCGAAGGAGGATGTAACAGGTCAGGTGGAACGCCAGGGATCGTCTTGAGGGTTTTTCTAGCTCCATCGAGCGGAATAAATGCTCCAATAAGCCCCTTTGCATAAGGATGGAGAGGTTTAGCGAATAAGTCTACCGTATCGCCAAGTTCCACAAGCTTTCCGGCATACATTATGGCAATACGATCGCAGATTTCCCCAAGGGCGCTTAAGTCATGGCTGATGACCATCATAGAGAGCTCTAGGTTGCTTTGGATCTTTTTGATGAGCGTTAATATTTGGCCTGTGATGACTACGTCCAAGGCTGTGGTCGGTTCGTCTGCAATAACCAACTCAGGATCGCATGCCAAAGCCATAGCAATCAAAGCCCGTTGTTTCATCCCACCACTAAATTCATGCGGGTAATGATCTATCCTCGCGATATCAAGGCCCATGAGTTCAAAGAGTTCACTCGCCCGTTCTCGGGCTTCATGGGGGGTGCTTCCTTGATGAGTCATGATAGCCTCTTCAATTTGATCTGAGATTTTTATCACTGGATTCAATGCATTCATAGCGCCTTGAAAAATCATTGAAATTTGACTCCACCGAATCTTTTTCAATTCCTTTCGTGTCTTCCCGACAAGATTTTCGCCTTTAAAGAGAATTTCACCACTCATGACACGACCATTCATTGGTAGAAGGCCAATGATGCTTAACGCCATTGTAGTTTTCCCACACCCCGATTCACCCGCCACACCAAGGGCTTGTCCCCGATCCATGATCAAGTCAACGCCATCACATGCACGGATAGGCCCCTTTTCGGTCATGTAGAATGTATACAAATCATGAATCTCAAGCAAGTTCACTCATGATCCCACACGATAAAGATGTTACAATGCACACCTAAAGACAATCAAAACTTTCTTCCATTCGATTCTATGAAGTCTGAGTTGTGAATATTACTAGAAGAACTAATCAAGTTAATTACTTTCTTGAAATAGTTGGTCAAGGGCTTTTTCGCTCCATCGCTCAATTCTAAGTCTTGGATTCACTACACGATCCAACCCGTAGGAGAAAAAGATAAAGCCCAATACAACTAGCGAGATGCAAATTCCAGGAGGCAATAAATACCACCAGAGTTTTAAGACTAAGGCTTGATTTTGAAAGGCATCATTGAGAATCTTCCCCCAAGAAAAACGGGTGGGATCCCCTAGCCCAAGAAATGATAGGGAGGCTTCAGTTAAAATTGCAGATCCAACTTGTAAAACCATCGTAGCAAACACTAATGGGATGACATTTGGGAGAATATGCACAAAGATCAATCGGAATCGAGATGCTCCCACTGAGCGAGAGGCCTCTACAAAACCTCGTTCGCGGAGACTCAATGTAGAGGCCCGGACCATTCGGGCGGTTGAAGGCCACACAAGAATACCAATAACAATGACGATGTTATACATGCTTTTACCCAAGATCATGGCCAATACAATCATCAAGGGGAGCATTGGCATAACTAGAACTAAATCTGTAATCCGCATGAGGATATCGTCAACGATTCCTCCCATGAACCCTGACACTAGGCCTACGAGGGTCCCAATCCCCACAACCAAGGTTGCGGCGAGAATCCCAATGGTGAGGGAAATCCGTGTCCCATAGATCACCTCCGAGAAGATGTCACGGTTCAAATAGTCCGTTCCAAACCGATGGCCCTCCATTGGTGGGTTCATAATAAAAAATGTGTATATTTCTGGATTATATTCGCCCCCAGATAGCGGATTACGCAAATATGGGTCGTATGGGGCAATTTGAGGGGCAAAGATCGCTACAACGGTGAAAAAGAGGAGAATTCCCAATCCTACCAAGCCGATTCGGCTTTTGGCAAATTCCTTCCAGAAGGATGTAAATTTCTGCCAATACAAGGCTCTCTTCAAACGCCACTTGCTGACTCTTACTGGAACAACTTCTATTTTGGATACCATCCCGGAACACCTTCATTCAGTGTGATCTGCTTTTTCTACTTTTTATCAGCCTCGGTGAAAATGATTCCTCGATTGCGCCTCGAACTCATCACCACACACTACACTAATATCGGATCCGTGGATCAAGAACTGCATATAGAATGTCGGCGATGAAATTAGATGTGATGACTACAGCAGCAATGATCAGGAACATGCCCTCTAATAGCGGATAATCGGGAGCAAGGATCGCCTCATAGGTCATTCGACCGATCCCTGGCCAGCTGAAAACGGTTTCGGTTAGCATGGCCCCAGCTACGACGTAATTCATTTGGATCGCAATTAGTGAGAGCGTTGGGAGGAAACTATTCTTGCCTGCATGTTTGAACACGATCTGGCGATCACTCAGCCCTTTTGCCTCAGCAGTTTGCATGAAATCCTCACTAAAAATATCTAGTGTGTTGTTACGGGTAATGATGAAATAATTAGGAATAAAGAAGAGGGTGATGACAAACATTGGAGCTAATAAATGATGTAAATAGTCCAGAATAAATTCTATGCGGGTTTGCTTGATGAAGGGAGTATGTGTTCCAGTGATTGGAATCCAATGCAAATGGATTCCGAAAAATAGGATCACCAAGAGACCCACGAAGAACACGGGTAAACTATAAACGACTAGGGAGGAGATGGAGACCGCGTAGTCGAATTTTGAGCCTCGCTTCCAAGCAGCCATCAGGCCGAGCAGAGTCCCGATCGTGATGGCCAAGGCTAACGAGGTTCCCATAAGAATCAAGGTGTTAAGGATTCGGGAGTCAAGAAACGTGTCTCCAAAAATGACCTTGCCAACCGGTCGGTTATAAATGAATGAATGGCCAAATTTCCCTGAAGCAACCATCTTCAAGTAGTTGACGAATTGTTCCGTGACCGGTTTGTCAAAGCCGTATTGTTCTCTCAAGATGCGACGCGTTTCAGGCTCTGTACCCGGCGGGAGCAAATAGCTTGCCGGATCACCGGGGATTAAATGAAAGATAAAGAAGTTAATAACCATGGCTGCGAGAAACAAAATCACATTTTGAATGGAACGTCTGATTATGTAATCTTTCATTCCCATAACAGATCATCATCCGCATATCTGATTGGGGTGTAGGTTCATGCTTTAATTATATCCTTTTGGATCTAGGTTATAAGGGAACTCACCAAACCGTTGCAATAAAATCTTTTGAAAACGGAGGGAGATGGTAAGCCGTTTTGCTGGGATCTAGAAGAACATCTTCTCAAACCATAAATTAACTTAAAATCTGCAAAAAAAGGGAGATGGTGAAGTTGTTTTTCACATAAGCGCGAAATAATGGTTTCAATGAAGGCTGTCACTGGTATAGGTACCTTTTGATTGGGTGATTGCCCTTTTACTTACTTGGTTTTTCGCTTGCTGAGCTGCCACAGCGTCGTAAAACCTAGCACCACAACGTATGCAACCAGAAAGCTGCCATCCAACTCTGGAACAACTGGAGTGGTTGTCTCGGGGGTGGTCTCGGGGGTAGTGGTCTCAGGGCGCATGTACCACCAGTTGTCGTTGCGCACAACCTTGGTCGTCTGCCCCGGCTCTCGCGATTCGAATTTGAAGGGACCGCTTCCAATAGGGTGGGGATCTTCCCATGTGAGGTGGTCTTGACCTTCAGGATAGGTGTGTGGGGCCATAATCATTAGATCATGTAGTGATGGTAGAAACCACGTGTTCGGCTCTGTTAGCGAGAATTTAACGGTATTATCTTCTACTGTGATGGTCTCTCGATCGATATATTGGAGCCATGGCCAGTAGCGCGCCACTTGATTGTCATAGCAGAATTTGAAGTTCCAAGCCACATCATCAGCCGTCAGTTGCTTCCCGTCATGCCAATAGGCGTCATCGCGAATCTTGAAAGTCCAATCCAATCCATCATCGGAGATGGTGTACTCTTCAGCAAGCCATGGAACGATCTGCAAGTCCGGATCAAATGCTATTAAGCTGTCGTACACTAAGATTTCGTACCACTGCGTCCGGAGGTCGGTCGTTACCAATGGGTTTAACTGCATGACATCGCCAGGGTACGCAATGTTGAACCCTTGGGTAGGATCCTTCTGATTGTACATTTTAATAACAGTCCAGATGTTCATGTCGGTGATAATACCGCCAGGCATCACTACATAGTCGACGAAGTCCGCATTGATGACGTGTGTGTCGTCACCCGTATACCAGCTGATCCAGATAGCCTCTTCCTGAATCATTTCTTGCATTTCGAAGACAACATCCTTGTGTGCTTGTGTGCCAAGGGTCAGCCTATTTGCATCTTTCCAGAGATCATTATAGTGGGAATTATTGTACCCACAATCGTTGGCGCCCCAGGCATAGTATTCTGGTCCATAGAAGAGAGATAACATGCCGCCAAAGTCAGGACTCTGGCTCGTTGCGAGGGTGAAGATATCAAAGTCCTTGAATTCAAAGATGGCCGGGTACATCACAGCAGACTCTTCAGCACTTAGATCAAATTTGATGCCAATGTCGGTGACGTCGTCAACTAAGATCTCAGTTGGTTTGTGGCTCATCGGAAACCAGCCCAGCGACCGGACAGTAAACCGGAGCTCGTTGCGGAAACCGGTACCTTCCGGATTCTCCAAAGTCGTGCCTAAGGGGAAGAGATGCTGCTTCTCTTCAGGAATATTGCGGATACCGTTGCCGTCGGTATCTATGTAGCCAGCATCATCTAACAGTTGATTAGCTATGGTAGTATTATAAGAATAGTGTAATTCGCCTGTTCCGCCATCTTCTACTGAAAGCAGTTTAGGGCTGACATAATCGGGATGCCAGCCGATTGAGATAATCCCTTCTTCTCTTGTACCCCAGCCCAGCATTGCAGAGTTGATCATGTCCGCTTTGTTGTTCGCATAAGCGATCGCTTGGCGTACCACCCTGTCCCCAACACGCTTCAAGTTAAATTCAAGATAACAGAGCCAGACTCCCGGCGCCACCACCAGTTCCAAGTTCGGATCCGCCTGAACCGTTCGGATCAGCGTAGGACTGGTTTCATATCGTTCGGTATGGGTTTCTCCCTGTTGCATGCTCAGGAACCGGACACTTGCGTCAGGAATCACTTGAATTCCGATCCAAGGCAGCTTTGGATAACCAGCAGGTTGCGCTGCGATGGTAGAGGTCATAGGTGAAACGATGAGAACTAAAGTACAGGCAATTACTAGAAGTCTCAGAGCAATCATTGGATTTTTTCTCACTTTTTTCATATTTTATACCTCATTATACTATCGATTATTGTTGAGAATATAAAATTTTTTCTCCACAGTTTTTATGTAAAGAAGTGTGCTTAATCACAAATGAAAGTTGAAATTATCAAAATATGTTTATTTGTGACTTGAAAGCAATAATTTCACTTAGTCACAAATGATTTCCACAAGAAAAGGATTCAGATCAAAGGGATTTAGATTAAATTATTAGCTAAACCAATTAAATTCAACCCACTTGCATATCTTTGAATAGTATTTCTGCTAAATTTTGGAGGATAAATTCAAATTCAACTAATCTATGCAATTATTTTGACCGGAGAAAGGCTGTTGGCCTGATCCGTATTAATTCACGAGATGAAACAATTTGAAGGAAACCCCGAGGCATGGAGATCTAAAAGTATAAAAAATGGCTTAGCAAGAACTTAAAAGAACAGGACTTAATTGTTTTAATAGATTACCATCGTAAATAAGCTCTAATCGGATTACTTAGGTGAATTTAAGTGAAAAAACGAGGATTTTTATTGATGTTCGTTCAACTCATGGCTATTGTTGGAGTTTTACCTCCACCAAGCACTGCTCAGGGACGATTGGGAAGACAGGTCACAAGTATTTCTGCCGGGGATGTCAACGGTGACGGGAACCCTGAAGTCGTAGTTGGAACCGCTCCAGGAACCATTTATGCTATCGAATATGGGACAAAAGCGACGTTATGGAGTTTTAAGGCCTCTTCGTATTATGTGGGGCAGGTAATGATTGCAGACTTCAACCAAGATGGAACTGGAGATATTTTAGCAAGCTCCAATGGAGACACGATATTAAAAACATGGAATTCAAATGTTTATGCTATCGAAGGATCCTCAGGGGAATCCTTGTGGATGAATACCGCGCCTGTGAGGATGGTGCTCTCGATTGCCATTGGTTATCTCGATAATGACGAGATTCCAGATGTGGTGGTGGGCTCAGAAGATGGCACTTGCTATGGGGTGAATGGTTCGTCTGGGGGAACCCTCTGGGCATACCGCGCACCCTTCTATGCGATCCTCTGTGTAGCCGTTGGAGATCTGGACGGGGATTGGCGGGATGATGTAGTCGCGGGATCTCGTGATGGAATTTATGCAATCAAGGGGCTTACTGGAGAGACTATCTGGATTAGTCGAGCCCCTCTAACCATGGTTCCTGCGGTTGCGATTTCAGATCTCAACCATGATGGGATAGCTGATGTGGTTGCGGGATCATGGGACACCAATGTGTACGCAATAGATGGAATTACCGGAAAAACCCTCTGGGTTCGAACCGATCCCCGTAGTCGTATCACCAAGGTCGTTGTAGGGGATTTTAATGGGGATCACTTGAAAGATATCGGGGTTGGGACAAAAGGAGGTTATATTTATGCGTTTGAAGGTTCCACAGGTGATCTGTTGTGGACAAACTTCGAGTCTCCTGGCCAAGTCCTAGCAGCCAATGTAGGAGATTTCAATGCTGATGGGGTGGAGGATGTTCTGGTTGGCTCCACGGATTCACGCCTTTATGCCATCTCGGGGTTGACTGGTCAAAGTCTTTGGATGAATCTATACTTTCCGGATCGGGTGGTTCAAGTATCCGTAGGAGATTTTAATCAAGATGGAGTTGGTGATGCTCTTGCAGTTTCCGGTCCCAATGTTTATGTTTTTGATGGACGAACGGGGGAGCTCTTATGGAATACTATTGGCTTTTGGGAACATGTGGGGCAATATATTGGCCCTGTAACTATCTTAACAGTTGGATTTGTTTTATTGAGCCTTTTCATTTTAAGTTGGCATCGTAAAAGGTGGTTGAAAGAGGAGGGCGAAGACCTCCCGTTATGGTTTGGCCAAGGGAAATTAGGAGTATTCTATGCAGCTACTCTGGTTGTCGTGGGCGCGTTATCATGGGCCATTCAAAAAGATTGGAGCACTGCTGACGCAGCTACGAAGCTTTGGCTGAGTTATCTCAGCACCAGTTTTCTAATATATATAGCTGGACTAACCCTCAGTACATTGAAGAAGCGCCATGCGAACCCTGCTCGTTTGGTCAAACAAGTTCTCTTTGGTTTGTTACTACTTTTTGCGACTCATTTTGGAGTCTTTCTTTATGGCCTTCCAACAACTCCCTACCCCTAGAAAGCTATGAGAGTCTCACATCCAATTTGCAATCTAAATATATAACATGATTGGAATTCTTTCAATGAGATGTTTGTTACAGAATAAGATAATTTACACAACAACGAGTGTATCCGATTATTCAGATGTTAATAGTTTGTTAATGGGTTTTTTCCACATCGCCTATACACACTCGTTTGTACCTATTGCTTTGCACTTCCTTTCACGCGTAACGGCTGGAAAATCATGAATATCACAACCTGTGTGTGCCTAAATTGTGAGCACACACAAAAAGGAGCCCATCTTTGGAAAGCATTTCATATGGAATTTTAAAGTTCGAAACTGTAGATGTTTGGAATCTCATCAAAAGAGGTGTTTACACAGTGAGGGGTATTAAATCACCACAAAAAGATAGAAATATGCTTTGGAGTTATCATTTTTATACACAATGATATGTCCATAGGTAGTTTTTCAATGTGGCTAAAGGTCGATCCGGATCTGCACATGGATTTCCCGCAACTCCAAGCCTTACTATGCTCCGTCAGTGGTATAGAAGTAAGTAAAGAGAGCAAAAAGTTATTGAATTTCAAGGAACAGATTGTTGCAGATGTTCAAAAGAAGTATGATCTTGACTTGCTCCGAGACCTCCAGACCTTCCGTATGTATCGAGATTTCTTTTGGCGTGTGGGTATTGATCCAACGAAAATACGTCCTGCCTCGGAAGCGCTGGTCCGTCGTATTTTGGCTGGGAAACCCATTCCCCGTATTAACACAGTGGTCGATGCATATAATTTAGCCTCGATTAAAACGGAGATTGCGATCGCAGCGTTTGATCGAGACAAACTGGAGGGCGAATTACTGCTTCGGTATGCACGAGCCGGGGAAATCTTTCGTGGAATTGGGTGGAAAGATTCAAAAGGGCTGCAAGGAGGGGAGATCGTCGTTTCTGATGCGAATAAGCTTGTTGCGATCTATCCTTATCGAGATGCAGACGATTCGAAAATTACACCACAAACTCGCCATGTGTTAATGCTGATCTGTGGAGTTCCAGGAATCGACGAGCAAAAGTTGAAAGAGGCGGTTCAAGTCAGTATCGAGTATATTACCTGTTTCTGTGGAGGTATTGGGAAGATCGGCTGAAATATTTGATTAAATTGGTTTTAAATAAAAATAATCCTTATAGCACTCTAGAGACGTAAAATCCAACTCGCGAGGATTTATCTCATTAATAAATAATATCTGTGAAGCAATATGTATAGCTAACCGCCCTACATGAAACTGGAAATGAAAAATTTAAAGGAAGTTATATTTGCTCCCAATAATTTTTCACGGGGGCTGGCTGTACGCGCTCTCGATATGTAAAATCATCTATGATGTCGATAAAACTATCAATTATCGCGATTACGGTTGTTAATGGCGAGATTAAACCGATAAAGGGGTTTACTTCGAAAATCCCAAGCAATCCGATGATAGAGATGATTATTACTAAAGGTGCATGCTCAAACCAAGTCGGCGATGGCCCTCTCTTCGGAAGTATGTCAATGAGAATGTCCTTAAGAAGGAGAAACAAAATAATCCATAGTAAATAATCACGATACGGGCTCTGGAGAAAGAAATACAGAACTATAATATATATTATCGTCCACAGAGAATATAATTTTAGAATCCTCCCCGATCCTCTTAATGCCATATTTTATTGATTACAAAACCGCTTTTTATATCTTTCCTCCGATTTTTACTGAAAAAGGGATAAAGAGATGCCTTTCATTATCAAACCTGTTGATCTGTGGGATTCCAGAAATTACTGTAAAAAGGTGAAAAGGCAGTCTCGGTAATTTTTGATTAAATTGCTCGATTCTATGGGAGCATAGTTAAGATCGGTTAATTCCTTCTCAAAAACAGCAACATAGCTTGTTTAAAGGATCTGAATGCAAATCGCTTCAAAAATTCCTGTGAAAAGTGGAAGCTCTCTACTTCTTAGATTATTGCAGCTTTATAATTATTCAAAGGATTTCTTTGGATAGGGTATATAAGTTCATCTATTGTCTGTTAGGAGCTGAGAAAATGGAGATATGTCCAGTCTGTGAACAAGAGAAAGCTAAGATATTTTGTGTGCGGTGTAAGCGCGCTGTATGCAAAAAGTGCTTTGACGAAAATTGGAGCCTATGTTCGGATTGCGCAAATTACAAACGAGCGGTGGAGTGGGATTTACGCCAAAGCGTGCGGCATAATCTCGATGTTACAAAAAATGCCAAGGAAAAATTGAGCACAGAGCCCTGCACAGTCTGTTCCGTTTTAAGAGATTATCTATTAATGGTTATAAAGATCATGAAAGGAATCGAATACTCTGCTAAGGTTGAAGGGCTCCCCTACCTTGAAACTGAGGCTCAAAAGGCTCGAGAGTATGTTACACGACTTGCTTTAATCTCGATTGTGAAGCAGAAGATGACAACGCCTGATGAATTCTGGAGACGCATTTGAACCAGACTTTAAATACAAAAACTCTATCATCAGTAAAGATATCTATATTATCAATATTATATGAAAACATAGGTAGACTTTGGAGCTTTTAATTTGAAGAAAGGGATGATTTTTGACATCAAGAGGTACGCAATCCACGATGGCCCCGGTATCCGTACAACCGTCTTCTTGAAAGGATGTCCGTTAAGCTGTTTGTGGTGTCATAACCCAGAAGGCGTGGCGAGCAGACAACATCTAATCTGGCGGAAAGATAGGTGCCTTGAATGTCAGGATTGCCAAAAAAGCTGTCCAAAAGGCGCAATCTCGTTTTTACAAGAGGATTTAACTATAAATAAAAACCGTTGTAACTTATGTGGTGACTGTGTAGCTGTGTGTTCAGCTACAGCCTTGGAGTTGATTGGTAAAGAGATGACTGTTACCCAAGTTATGCATGAAGTTGAGAAAGACGTACCTTTTTACGATGAATCTGGAGGTGGAGTCACATTTTCTGGGGGAGAGCCCTTCATGCAACCAGACTTCTTACATTGTCTCTTAAAAGCATGCAAAGAAAGGGAGATCCATACAGCGGTCGATACGTGCGGGTATGTAAACTCAGACATTCTTTTAAGAATCAGTGAAGATGTGAGTTTGTTCTTGTATGATCTGAAGATGATCGATGATAACAAACATATCCAGTTTACTGGCGTCTCAAATCACGTTATCTTAAAAAATCTTAAACTCCTCTCACAACGGGGCAAGAACATAATTATACGATTTCCTCTGATTCCTGGAGTAAATGATGACGAAGAAAACATCATAGCTACCGGGAAATTTGTGGCATCGCTTAAATATGTGAACGAATTAAGTATCCTACCCTACCACCGAGCAGCGGTTAAAAAGTTTAAACGGTTAAATAAAACAAAAGAGCCATTTATAAGCCACTCACCCTCTCCTGAAAAATTAAGTGTAATTGAAAGAAAGTTAACCCAATTTGGATTAAAAACCCGCATTGGAGGCTAATCATTTGATAACAGAACGGGTTAAACTCTTGAAAGTGCAAAGTGTTAATACCAAACCCTACATCTCCACCGAAAGAGCCGAATTGCTTACGGAATTTTATCAAAGCGGCATACCAGATACGGTTTCTACTCCCATCGCGCGGGCCCTAGCCTTCAAATATTTGTTAGAACACAAAACAATCTGCATCAATCCAGGTGAACTCATTGTTGGAGAGCGGGGACCAGCCCCCAAAGCCACTCCCACCTTTCCTGAGCTTTGCTGTCATTCAATTAAAGATCTAGAAATTTTAAATTCAAGGGAACGAACACCATTTCGTGTCAGTGAAGAAGCCAAACGAATCTACCGTGAAAAAATCATCCCCTTCTGGAAAGGTAGGACCATGCGTGAACGCGTATTTTCGGCTATGTCGGACGCCTGGCTGAAGGCATTTAATGCTGGGGTGTTTACCGAATTTATGGAACAGCGGGCCCCAGGCCATGCGATTTTGGATGATAAAATCTATTACAAAGGTTTATTCGATCTGAAACAAGATGTTAAACAACGGATGGACCAGTTAGATTATTATAACGATCTTGAAGCCTACAAAAAAGAACAAGAACTGAAAGCGATCGATATCGTGGCCGATGCCATCATCTTTTTTGCCAAACGCCATGCAGACAAAGCACGCGAACTTGCTGCGACGGAGACAGATCCCCAGCGTAGGAAAGAGCTAGAAAAAATTGCCGAAGTCTGTTCTCATGTCCCCACTCATCCCCCACGCGATTTTTGGGAAGCCCTCCAAATGTATTGGTTTGTTCATCTCGCAGTGGTCACGGAATTGAATACATGGGATTCTTTTAATCCCGGTCGATTGGACCAGCATTTGTATCCCTTTTACCAAAGAGGGGTAGCGGAGGGAACCTTGACCAAAGAGACCGCAAAGGAACTCTTGGAATGTTTCTGGATCAAGTTTAATAACCAACCTGCGCCGCCAAAAGTCGAAATCACCGAGGAGCAAAGCGGAACCTATCAGGATTTCGCCCTGATTAATGTGGGTGGCGTGAAGCGAGATGGATCGGATGCCGTGAATGAACTTTCCTACCTTATCCTTGATATTATCAAGGAGATGCGATTAATCCAACCAAGTGGCTGTATTCAACTCAGTCACAAGAACTCCGAGCGGTTTCTGAAACGCGCACTGAAGGTAGTTAAAGCCGGGTTTGGCCAACCATCCATCTTCAATACCGATGTCATCCTCCAAGAATTCCTCGACTCCGGTAAATCTGTGGAAGACGCCCGTCTGGGAGGACCCAGTGGCTGCGTGACGATCAGTGCCTTCGGGAAAGAAAGTTGCACACTAACTGGGTATTGTAATTGGCCAAAAATCTTCGAACTCGCTTTGAATAATGGTGTGGATCCCCAAACAGGGACCCAAATTGGCATCCAAACAGGAGACCCGACCACCTTTACCTCCTTTGATGAACTCATGGCCGCGTACAAAAAACAACTGAAATATTTTGTTGACGTGAAAATCAAAGGGAATAATATCGTTGAACGCCTGTTTGCCGAATACCTGCCGACTCCTGTCATGTCGTTACTTTTTGATGACTGCATCCAAAAAGCCAAGGACTACCATGATGGCGGTTCCCGCTACAATATGACCTACATCCAGGGCGTAGGGATGGGGACCCTCACGGATGCTCTTGCTGCCGTGAAATACCATGTGTTTGATAAAAAGACACTCACGATGGCGGAATTGCTTGAAACCCTCCAAAACAACTTTGCAGGGGCAGAGAAAACCCGCCAGATGCTCTTGAACGAGGCTCCCAAGTATGGTAATGATGATGACTACGCCGATGAAATTGCTCAAGAGGTCTTTACTGCGTATTACGAGGTGCTGAATGGTCGTCCGAATACGAAGGGAGGCAAGTATCGCGTCAACTTGTTGCCCACCACGGTTCACATTTATTTCGGGCGAGTTACAGGAGCCACCCCCAATGGGCGAAAAGCGGGTGAACCCCTTTCCGATGGGATTTCCCCGAGTCAGGGAGCAGATAGAAATGGTCCAACAGCGGTAATCAAGTCTGTAGCTAAGATTGATCATGCGAAAACGGGGGGAACACTATTGAATCAGAAATTTTTACCTCAAGTGTTAGCTGATGAAGATGGGTTAGACAAGATGGCGCATTTAGTGCGTACGTACTTTAAACTCGGGGGACACCACGTCCAGTTTAATATAATCGATGCCGCCACGCTCCGCGACGCGCAAAGGAATCCCGAGAAATACAAAGATCTCATTGTGCGTGTAGCAGGATATAGCGACTATTTCGTCGACATCGGTAAAGAGCTTCAGGATGAAATTATAGCCCGGACGGCTCACCAGAGCTTCTAAGCTACCCAATCACCCATCTAGCGCCTTCTCCGATTGGATATAAAAAGAAAAGGAGTAAGGAGCTCTTATGGGCAGACTCCACAGTTTAAATGGTTTAACCAGGAAATCGGAGGTTAAAAGGTGCAAAATCGTGTAAAGGTTGTCTCGTATGGAATAGGCGTTTTAGGAACGCGAATCGCCAAAGCAGCTTTGGAACGAAATAATCTGGAGCTTGTTGGTGCTGTTGACATCGCGCCAGATAAGATTGGCAAAGATCTAGGGGAACTTCTTGAAATTGGGAAGAGATTAAGGATCATGATAACTAATGACGCAAAAGGGTTGTTTGCTAAAACACAACCAGATGTTGTAATCCACACCACATCGTCCTACCTGAAAGATGTTTATCCTCAATTGAAAGAGTGCATTGAAGCGAAATTGAATGTTATATCCACCTGTGAGGAACTATCGTATCCTTGGGATAAAGAACCAGACTTAGCGAAGCAAGTCGATGACCTTGCAAAGCAGCATGGGGTAACGGTGACCGGTACGGGAATTAACCCGGGTTATCTAATGGATACATTGCCCCTGGTCTTAACAGCTCCTTGTTTAGATGTAAAAAGTATCAAAGTTACACGTATGATGAATTCTGCGCATCGTAGGATCCCATTCCAGAAAAAAATTGGAACGGGTTTGACTGTTGATGAGTTTAAGCAATTTGTAGCTGACAAAACTATCACAGGACATGTTGGGTTAGTGGAATCAGGGCAGATGATAGCATCTGGACTTGGGTGGGAATTAGATGAAATAACCGAGTATCCACCGGAACCGGTCATTGCAGAGGCGGAAATCACAACTCCCTATAAAGCGGTAAAAAAAGGCCAAGTAGCCGGTTTAAAGAGTGTAGCTATTGCTAATAAAGACGGGAAACCTGTTATTGTCCTGGAATTCGTTGCCTATGCAGGAAATGACCCAGAATACGATGAGGTTTCCATCGAGGGGACTCCGAATATTAACGAGCGAATCGAGGGTGGAGTGCACGGCGATATTGGAACGGTTGCTATGATCCTCAATACGATTCCCAAAGTCCTCCGGGCAGCTCCTGGACTGAAGACAATGACAGATCTCCCACTCCCTTGTGCTGCATTTGAATAGCTTGATTTGTACGTACAATCAGTAGAAATTTGGCATCAGTATGTCCATGAGATGAAAAAATCAATCATGTAAGATTAGTGACATTGTTTTTTCATTAAATTCATAATCAAAAGCAAGAATTGCAAACAAGATCACTCCATTGAGAGCTAGAATGCTGAAAAGAATTGCTGTTATGTGTTGTTGTTGGTAGAGCCAGCCTGCAATAGGTGCAGTAATAACTCGTGAAATATGAACCAAAAACCACGATACCCCGATTGCTTTTGTCGCGTTTTCTCGTGGCACAAAGCTCATAGCAATAGGAGCTAATAGCAGCATCCAAAGGAAATCGGAGATATACTTGAAGGAATAACCTAAGAATGCTAGTTTCTTGAAAGCGACAGGAGCAAAAGAAGGCATAAATGATGCAGTTGGATGTATCAGAGAGACAAGTAAAAGGACAATAGTTAGTGTAGGAATGACATACAAGAAAAAAAGGGCCCTTTTTCCATTGTTCTTGCCGATTTGGAAAGATAACCACAGAATTAGAGGTACTGCTAGTGCATCAATTGTTAATCGACCAGTAAGAAGTTCTGCTTCGGTGATTCCCGCTTTTTCATTGAGAAAAAAATAAATTAAAAAGTTATAAAGAGTGTCTGAAACGGCATCAATACAAGTGATTAGCACAAAAACGGGAGCGATTCGACAAATAAATAGTAATATGTGGGAATTTTCTTTTATCAGGCCTGTTAAACTGGGGTTTTGTGATATATCCGAATTTTTCGGAAGATCTGTTAAAAACACCCACCGAACGATTCCTAAAAACACAATTACAACTCCTGCAAAGAATAAGGCAATTCTCATACCAGCAACAAACCCATAAAATTTAAATAAGCACAATAGCAACAGAAACATGGGTAAAAGTGGCAGACGATAGCACGCAAAGAGTCCCATCGCTAAATGTTTGTTGTCCCCGCTTTGTTCTAATAAATATGTTCGAGAAGCAGGTTGAAAAAACCAAGCTAAACCTGCTATAATATATACGGTCAGAAGCCACCAGAACCCTGTTGCCAAGGAATATACAATACACATGCAACCCCACAAACAATTGAATGCCCCAGTAAACCTGGAACGTTGATGTGGAAACATATCTGAGAGATAAGATCCTATTAAAATCCCCCAAATGATTACTAACGAGTAAATTAATTCTAATAGCCCAATTTGTACATAGGAGACTCCTATATCACGGTCGAAGAGTTTACCAAAAGGTAAGAATGCATCATAAATTGCCATTCGAGCAATACCTGTCCACAAAATAACAACAAAACAGGGATTACTGAAGAGCTTGCGAGTAGCAGCAGAAAAAGATTCCTTGGATTCTGACTGAAACATACACAACTCACATAGCTAAGTAGCTTTGACACTATTTAATCTCCTAGAGATTAAAGCCAAGAAGTAATCGTCAATCGAGAATGAATTCCATATCGCTGTAAAGAAGCCTTGTGATCTCAAAAATCAACAAAAATTGATAGATTTAGATGGAATGGAGGTAACGTTTGAAAAAAATATTGCTTATGAGATTTCTGCGTGATCCTTGAAACCTTCACTTTTTTAAATAGGAGCAGCTCTTATGAAATAAGTTAATATTGTGTGACTGAATATTTATTGAGAGGCTGATAATTTTGGGTGTAACTCAAAATCTTATAGATAAACTTCTATCACCTTTCAAGCTACTAAAACGAGAAACAACAGACAAGCTTGTCCTTGTCATTGAAATCTCATTTATCTTCTTGTTATCCTTTTCATTCGTCTATCTGCTTGATTTAGTCCTTAAAACAACTGAAATAGATGGTTTTTATTTTAGTTTGGCAAATAAATACATCGGTACCCCGAGATGGTATTATACATATAAACGGATTTTTCGTGCTGCATTTCTCTTCACAGGGCTTTTATTCGGGGTTTCCCTCCTTTTTGGGCTTTGGATGCGTTGGACACGTGATCGTTGGAGTTGGAGTGACTTTGGGTTCAAAAAAGAGTATCCGACTCACGCAATCTACCAGGGATTGTTTTTAGGGTTCTTATCCGCAGGTCTCCTTATTGTAATACTTTTTCCAATCGAAGTCATGACTTATGGTTCCTCAACAGCTATTCGCGATTTAGGTTTCCAAGGTCTAAATCCCGAAGAAATGGAGGCAGAAATCCTCTGGCAAACACTCTATCTATTCGTTTGGTCTCTCTCAGCCGAATTGTATTTTTTTGCGTACATGAGTACCTCTCTCGAGTCAAAGGTGGGGAAATCCCAAGCGCGATGGATGTCGAGCGCTCTCCTAGTACTATATCTGTTTCTCTTTAATTACCTGGCCTTTCCGAAAACCGCCGGAACAAACTTTCTCGATCCAATTCGAGAGAATTGGACCAGTTTTAGTCAAAATTCCACTGAGATTATCTTTCGGGGGGGTTGGTTACTCTGGCTGTTTATTGTTTTTATTCTCTTCCTCCATGCGTTCCTTGTGACAAAGAACATTCTAGTCCCAATTATCGCCCATATTACTGTGAATATTATTCTCCTCGCCATCGCCATAATTAATGCGGGCACCACAAGCTCCATGGCGCTTATCCCATTCTTGGTTGTCTGGATCCTTATTATAGGGTGGTTCATCCTTGATGCCCGCTCGAAAAAGCTACTTAGGGATGCCTTTGTTGGAAGAACCGAAGAAATCGTCCCAGCGAAAACTGAACCCCCTGAAATTCCATCAATATCAACAAATCCTCTAACTTCTATTATCCTTTTTCTCCTATTAGTTGTTCTAGCTTTTGTAGCTCCGTTTACTATTGTGTTATACCTATCAGGAGTTGTAGAGCCGGCAACAGTCGCATCTATTTGTGCATTAGACTTCTTACTGTGTTTCACTCTAGGTCTCGTTGTCTTAACGTATTCTCCTTCCAAGGTGTATGATGTTTTGCTAGTTAGTGAAGGAGGATTGCCAATTGCAGCCCGTAGAGAAATCTTTGAAGCTGATGAATCAATGATCAGTGGCTTCCTTTCAGCTCTTGAAAGTTTTTCACAGGAAATTGATGCCTTTGAAAAATCTGCCTTTCAGACAATAAGAAAAGCAAGGTATTCTATTGTATTTGACGATGGGGTTCTGGGAACAAAGATTGTGACAGTGTTAGATCACGATCGGTCTCCCATGCGAGAGCAAATCCGTTCCAAGCTCCACGAATTTGAAAAGCAATACAGGAGTCAGTTGGAACATTGGACTGGAAAGCAATTCGATGAAGCCAGACAATTTGTTGAGGATATCAGCAAACTAGATGAACGTTTTGAAATTTCCCCCGAGACGAAATGGTTAGCCTTTCTGAGCTATTTTTTTCTCTCACTCATTTTTTTGGTTATATTCTTGATAACTCAACTTTAATTAGGGTAAAATCAAGAAATTCCCACTTATAAGCATGGAGCATGTCATTGGAACTATGCTGATCCCTCTCTCAGTAGTTCATTCTTAGGACCTTTGCTGAAAAATTGATCAATCGAAAGCTGTTGCGGATGTGTTCTGTAATAGATACATATACCTCGCATTGGACTTACTGAGCAGCATGGTGTCCTTGCAGTGCATATTAGGGCTCCAAAGTCCATCAACGCCTGGTTGAAGATAGGTCCTTTCTGGGAAGGAATAACGTAATGAGCTAGATCCCACAGGAGGTGCTGATATTTTGCTGGGCTTTGAAATCCTGATTTATCAACGCCAAAGATCCGTGATAGGACACGTTCCACATTCACATCGACAATCGGTGCGTCATGCTGAAAAGCGAAACTCAATATGGCTCCTGCAGTATAGCGACCAATACCAGGCAATTTTTGAAGCGCATCAAGGGTCTGGGGAATTTTCCCTTGATATTTTTCAATAATAATTTCAGCAATTTCTTTTAACCAGCTTCCTCGAACTTTATATCCAAGGCCATCTGTTATCGCTTTAATCTCCTCTAGAGGAGCTTTTGCGAGAGTTCCAATTGTAGGAAACCGTTCTAAGAATTTCTCATACACTGGGATGACCGTCTGCACTTGAGTCTGATGTAACATAATCTCTGACACTAATATTCGATATGGAGTCATATTCTCCGGTCTACGCCATGGGAGATCGCGTTGATGTATTTGATACCATGCCAACAAGTTTTTTTGAAATGCTTCGAGCTTATCTGGAGGAAGCCATTTTCCCAGCTCGCTCAGGTCTTTCCTCCGCTTTGTCATCTCGATCTCCTCTTGCCGCTGCAGGTTTGCAATTCATAGACTTCATTTTGGTACTTTTCTTTTGGTGAAGTTCATTGGGATGCCAATACGTAGATCCATCCTTCATTTGCATCGACTTCTACCTGTTCTCCAGTTTTAATTGCTGTAGTTGGGTCTAGTTCCGGGGTATCAACAATGGGAAGGGTATGTCCATAAAGTTTCTGCGCTATAATTGCTCCCACTACGAGAATTGGTTCTGTTTTCAAGTTGACGATCGCGGCGGGCGCCGTTCCACATCTAACAGATTCTAAAAGAATGGCAGAAGCGGTACTGGAGCCTTTTCCAGATGGGAAAACCAAAATCTTCTCTACAACGCTCTTTCCTCTTAGTTCATGATCTCGTTCCATAATAATTCCGGTTTTAGGATCAAGTCCACCCCAAAAACAAATAGGCTGTGAAGTTACTAAGGCGACTCCTTGTGCAAATCCTTTCATCAATGAATGACATCGAATTCGGATGGGTTTAATTGTTCTCACCAACCAGCTTCATTCGGTGATATTTTCAATGCATCGAACTTTGTCTAGGTAACTTACTTTGAAATCTCCTATTCCTGGGGCATAATGGGCCATTTTTGCGGAATCTGTGGCGATTGAGCTTAACTCCCAAGCCGCCGTAGGCATATGAAGAAAGCATGTGTCACATATGACCTTAGCACCTGCCGCCTCAATTTGTTTTATCAATCCCATTGGCTTCACGAGGTGCTTAACACATCTATTTGTAAAGATCCAGAGTCGCTTGTCCTTTATCACACGCTTGTTCTTGAGAAGGCGGGCTACTACTTTTAATTCTTCGACTGAGTAATGAGGACAGCCAAGCACAACAATGTCGGGATCCAAATCCAAGTGATTTTGAGAGGAAAGGGTGTCTCTAACTGAATTGAGTTCTTCTTTCCCAGGCGCCAAGGTTTCTTCAGGTTTTTGAGCTCCTAACGCCTCTTCAAGGGTCCTAGCCTCTGGGGTGATTCCACACATGTGAAACAAGCCGATAGCTCCTGAAGTTGCTATCGCCGCGGAAAAGGCCTTTAATTGGTCCGTGGAGATGTTCTTTGATATACCTTGGAGAACAGGAACACGGGATCCTGCTACAGCACCCACATAGTAACCTAAGGTCGCATATTCAGTGGCTGTAAATTGGGCTGTGTTAAGGCCTCCAAGTTGGAAAAGAACACTACCATGCCTTTCTTCATCAAGATAGAGCCCAAAACGGGGCATAAGCCCTGTGATAGCAGCACAAATATCAACAAAATCGGCACATCGAATCGTCCGAGCACCTATCACCGAATTGGCAAAGGCAATAGCATTCGACTCTCCCCACGCGATCTGTTGCCCGAAGTGGATATTGCTGCCACATTGGTAAGGAGTACACGTCCAATTGGGAATGGCTCCCATTTCCAAATACACTTTAGCTAGCCTGTTTTGTTTCTCCACAACCTCCTGGGGGATTTCAAATTCCGTATGCCTTTCGAAGTCAATAGCCGCGATGCAGAGCGTTGT
Source organism: Candidatus Heimdallarchaeota archaeon (assembly GCA_046761065.1). Taxonomy (GTDB): domain Archaea; phylum Asgardarchaeota; class Wukongarchaeia; order Wukongarchaeales; family JBHIFL01; genus JBHIFL01. Next base: position 50,746 of record JBHIFL010000010.1, on the reverse strand, counting down.
TGGGACCTTAAACGTTGCACCCCCTCTTACAAGCCGCTCGCAAAATTCCAACCCGGCATCGAAAATGCCACAATAGGTGGAAGCATCAATATGAACGTTCTCAATTGTTATGAATCTATCTGCCCCATACATTTCCCCTATTTTCACTAGAACAGACATTGCTAACTGAATCGCCTCGCTTTCCTCTCCTTCGAGAAGGTGTTCTTCGGTTGTTGTAAGGAACATGATGATTCCCCAGCCTCGCTGATTCTTCTCAGCTCAGGCAAATATATGTCTCGGTCTCATCAAACCACTAGATGCCTAAAGTAGGCTTTGCTAGATCGAAAATTGAAGTGTTCGATTAAGAGGGCGCTAAATGTGGTCATGATGCGAATCTTTAGTATGATTATTGAGTATTGTAAGTTCCCTCTATTCAGGTAACTCTAAATAGCGCTAATTAATTAAGATATTTAGCAGTGCTAATAATCTAACCGGTTCAGACGTCACTTCTGTTAAAGTAATTTGCTCGTTGGTAGGTGGACCGGACGCGATTCAAGGTTGAAATCAGTTACAAGTTGAAGAATGGCTTCTGGGATACGGTGAATTGTATATGTGAGCTGGAACCCGACGAACGGACTCTTGAAGGGTGTAAAACATGCGTTGCTAAGAAACTGTCAGTTCCTGCGTTATATGTGGAAGAAAGAATTCTGGATTCGGGATATATACGAGACGTTGAAGTCACTCCTCTTGAAGATCTCTACTGCCAACAAATTATAGAGGACGGGAGTATCTGCACGAATCGAGACGTCCTTCAAACCTGTAATGCCTGTGGTAGACCCTTCTGTCGTAACCATCTCGATGAAAGCGGGGTTTGTGGATCGAAGGAATGCCAAGAGAAGACCTCAGGACAGAACACGACAAAGAGAAAAGGGTAAAAATGAGAAAATTAAACGGAATATGATATTTTCGGATATTAATCCTTTGAATGAAAGACACCTATAGCCAAACATAGCAATTAGTGGAGGGAATAGACGAATCTTGACATGAGAATTGTTCCCTATATCATGAACCCTTTTTTAAAAGGTTGTATTCGAGGATTTTAAGATTAAACGGAAGAGACTTGGTATGGTTTAAGTCAATTTCAATCATAGTCTGTCATCTGTCGAGCTTATGTAAAGCTTGATCGTATCGTGTTTTAATACCACTGTCGAGTTCCGACCTAGGTGTGGGCTAATAAAACCAAGCCAAATAGAATCACAAAACCCCCAAGAATCGTAATTGGTGACGCGGTGGCCAAACCAACCACCAAAGATGAGCGAAGCAGTCTTCCCAATAGTAAACAAAGAAATCCAATGGCAAAAAACATCGCTTTGGTCCGAATCGCGCCAGCAGATATCCGGGCCATGTTGACGTAGATCCAAGTGATTGCAATTAGAATAATCGCGGCAATGATGTAGCCGATAAGTTTTGCATGGTCTATATTTGGTAAGCTAATAACAACTAGGATCATGATCACTGAGAGCCCTGGTAAAAGAAAACTCTTAGGTTTCTCGAATTCCATGAAGATGGACACTGAAACGCTCCAGGTAAGTAAAGTGATTCCATCAAATACAGACGCAAACCGCCAGCCAAAGTCAACCCAATCTGGCGGAGAAATGTACGTATTCAGGATGTGTGAAATATTGGCAATAAAGAACGCTAAGGTGGCAAGAGCCAGATACAGTTTGAATTCAAGTTCCTTTCGGCGATAATCGAGACTCGCGGAGTACGAGAAGAACGCTAACCCTCCAATGGCGGCGCCCCAAACCATAAGATCGAAAACGTAGATTGGTTCTATAATAGTCATCTTTTCACTTCCACCATCTGACAAATCCGGTCAGCAATCAATTTTTCGATTGTGATCTTGCAAGAAATCTCGGATTTATCTGCAAGATTGGCAATCTCTTTAAGCGTACGTTTGCCATTACAAAGTTCAGCAATAGTATATTCTGTAGGGGAAATCATCCCCAGGGAGATTGCAGATCTAGGGATTTTTCGAACGAGTTGTGGCACATGAGAAATATGCCCGAGATGACCCTCTTGTAAGATGTTTGATATTATATTCAGAGCATATTTTTCTTTTTCCGGGGATTGAACAAAGCCCAGTTGATGTTTGGCGCCCATATCGGGGAATTTTTCAATAATTTCCCTTAAGACGTTGTTTAATCCTTTTCTGACCATTTCCTCCTCGGTATATCCATCAACCAAGGCTACTAAGGCCAACCCTTCCCGCAGTTGATAGATGATCTGATAATCCTTCAAGGAAATGGTTTCGACTTCACTTTCAACACTGATGAGATTTGCTATGAAATTTCGCATGGCTTCTAGGAATCCTGAGGTGAGGGATGAATCTAATTCGATCTCTTCAGAGCTAAAATAATGGCTAAGAACGGGAAGTCCCGATTCTTTAATGTATAAAAAGACAGAATGGATCATACCCGTCAGATCCATCAAGTTTCATCAAAGCGCTTTACATTCAATGAGAGCAAAATGGGGTTCTCGATAAAATAGATATCGGTTTATTTTCACTTCGGAAGCAAGCGACATCTATCATTTCTGATTCAACCCTTGGTTTCTTCGCCCTGAAAATCCAACGAATTTGTTGTAAACTGAAATGCGTTTCTAGAAAGCCTGCATTACACTATATGTATATAAAAAGATTAGTAGTTAGCTAATATATTCAAGGTAGCTAAACAATCCAATGCTATTTTTACTGTTCTTCACTTCATTTTTTTGGTAGTATCTTTTGAAGTGCATTTATCGCTGCTAGAATGGCCAACCACTCAAGACTCCAACAAGAGATGATGATCCAGACCGGGAATTGATAGGTAAAGCTCCATAATTGAGATGACACCCCAATAAATTCAGTTGCGGCGCTCACAAGCCATGCGGCGACAACAGCAAGGAGTAGTTTCTTAGTATCCGGAGTACTGAAATAATACACCGCATTAAGTGATGTTAATATGATATAATAGGCGAAGAACAGTGGTCCAGTGTGTGTACGGTACTCACCAAGCGTTCCAATCAGAAAAACAAGAAGCAAGACAGGAGTGAGTATTCCAAGGTATTGATCGTATTTACTTGGTAGTATTATGAGTCCAAACTTTGCCTTGTACCAAAGTTCTGTCATTATAAGCATTGTGAGGGCTAAGAGAATCCAACTCGGGATAATATAGAGCGGGGGATTATGTGTCCCGAAGCTCCATAACCCTTCCTGAGTACCAATAAGTTCTGTGAGATAGCCCACGAGCATTGCAATTACGGCCAGGGTAATGAGATTTATGAAAGAAACCCGCTTGTAACCGTAGATAACACCCCAAATTGTCATGCAGACAACTGAAATCCAAGCTAAGGCGGTCATTGTCTCCGCGTAATCCTGATACCATAATAAAATCCCTGTGACTGCAGAAACCAAACCGATAAGGATAATATTCATGAGATTTGATGTTTTCTCCATCTGTGGAACCCACCTTTCTAGTATCCTAACTTGTGTATTCCACCTTCATCTCTAATGTTATCAGGGATGTGTGAACTCTTTAACTAGCTCAGTCATCGTTTCCAAAAGAGGAACGCATCCTTTAACATTGTAAAAAATCGATCGAAGAATGAAACGAAGCCCGGAACATCATCGCAGAGGGGCATCAGTTGAGAAGCCAACCCAATGAAAGCCCGATTGAATAAGGAAACAAAAGGATTATCGTAATCGAAGCCCAGTCGCTCGAGGATATCTACCACTGCGACGTATCTCTTGTCTTGTCTAGGGTCTAAGAACTCTTCGCGAGCCCAAGGCACAATAATTTTGAGAGATGTCTTATCATGACATAGAAGTGAATTGTCGTTCTCATTTAAGATAGGGGTCCCACGGCTTTCAACTTCTTCCACTTTCCTTTTGAGTTCTTCCATAGCTACCGGACGAAAATGCTTTCCGTAAGCTCGTAACCCATCGCCGCAATACACAAACGGCGGACAGGGGGTATGGCAAAATCCATGCGAATTACGCTCTACGTAAACCAAAAAGGGGTACCCTAACTCGCTTATTTCTTTCGGCCCGTAATGAAACCGTTCTAAGTGATGATTCAGCAAGGCATCTGTTGGTTTTTTACCTTCTGGGTCGAGGAAAACCAAAATTTTCTCAAAGTCATGGTCGTGATTGTCCATCACTGTCAGCAACCGTTTGAGATTCAGGAAGATGTCTCGAATCGGGATTTCTGCAACTTCATCTGTTTGACGAATTAATCTATTGGCAAGGCTTGGATCTTTGGCCTGGTTGATCAAATTTTTCCGAGTTTCCTCCTCGGATTCGCCGATTAAATTACTGATAGCGATCTTTCCCGGGCCGGTTGCAAAGGGATAAATGTTATACGCGAAGTAGAACCAGTATTGGATCACCGTACAATCGTCATAGTTGTTAACATGATAATAATAGGTAAGTGGTGGCCTTTGCTTCATCCGGCGATAACGAAACCAGTTTTTAGAGATATCATCCCCTGCGAAGAAGAGATCACACGGATAAAAGTGTTCCCCCTTGGAGAATTGCAAGGGCAAGAAAAATTTCTTAACGAGTTTCAAATCTTCCTCCATGATATCCAGCTCTTCTGATCTTTCTAGAGATAAAGACGTAAAGAGTATTTATATGTCGCTATTTTTTATGGTCAGCAAGCGCCCAAACTCACTAAAGTAATTCCTAGGCATTAACAACAATAAGTGAAGAGATCGAAGAATACAAAATAAATACCCTTTCCTCTGTAATATGATCACTGGGAGTCTCATAGTAATCTCTTCTTCTTACATTCTATTAAAAATAAAAAAGAAAGAAAGGAAGAGTTTCCTAATCTTCTTGTAGTTCCTGTCTTTTTTCCAGATATTCTTGGATCTATCAAAGCTCAAAGTTGTATATTGTGTTAGGATATGATCTCCTTTTGCTACGGTCCTGTTGATGTAGTGTGATTAACAGGCATACCTCCTTGGCGTGTCGAGGAGGAAAAATGTGAGACAGATATCAACCAGTATCTCTTGTATTTGTTGCATTCAGGAATCACTCATCCATCCCTCAATTATTCGGTTACCATTATTAAAAAAATGAAAACAGTAATTAATGGACTCATTAAATCTATCAATATGCCTTCCTCTGTGACTATCCCTGACGAATTAAGACGGAAAATTAAACAACTGGCCGCCTTCTTTGATACGTCTCAAGCAGAAATAATTGAACGAGCTATTACTGAATTTGAACAATTACATTTGCCGAAAGAAGACATTACCAATCCAGAATTAATTGTGTATCTCACTAAGATTTCTACTGATGCTCATACCAAGGATCCGGCGCGAAAACGCCGATTTGAAAAATTAACTGCCCCCAGTGTCCCTATCGAAGCGATTGCTCCAGCAATCTGGGGGCGATCAATAGACGAGTGAAGTCATTACCCTGGATAGTAATGTGTTTCGAAATCAGCGATTTATTGATTGGTTATTAAGTCCTGAAGCACTCCATACAACGCATTTTTTTCCAAAATTCGCATATATTGAAGTTTTAGTTTGGTATGAGATGAGAAACTTGACTCGCGAAGATTTGGAAGACGATCTAAACAAAATGAAGACCGAAATCATTGAATTCTCGATTGATTATATTGATTCATTAATGAGTAATATCCGATCGAATCTTAAATTCGTGTTTAAACATCATGCTCGGGATTTTTTGATTGGCACCCTCGTCCAAGAAAAAAGGTTCCGTCCTGATTACAAATAACAAACAACATTTTACATGGTTAACTACTATGAAGTATTAACTCCTGAAAACTATCTAATGAATTGCTTAGCTAAGAAACAAGAGGGTGAGGGCTCTCTGATACTCTAAGTTTATTATTACGCTTCTAACCTCTCCTACATCAAGTCGAATTTGCTCTTTTTTACGTTTCTTTCTCCGGCAACGGACTATGAGGAAGTCGATAAGGGTTACTGGGGGGAATTCTCGTCTAATTTTGAAGACGGTAATTTTAAATAGGGAATTTTGTTGAGAAGACCTCTATAAGGATAGATAAACAAGGTGTGAGTCATGTCTTTACGAGTTGCAGTGGATATTGGAGGGACTTTCACAGACCTCATAGCCTCAGATGAGACAACCGGCGAGGTTCTCCTAAGTAAGACGTCAACAACACCTAAAGATTTGACTGTGGGAGTCAATGAGTGTATTGAGAAAGGGAATATAAATTTAAATGCCTCCACATTCTTCATCCATGGTTCAACTGTCGTTATTAATGCGATTTTAGAAGAGAAAGGCGCGAAAACCGGCCTAATCACTACGAAGGGCTTTCGAGATGTGTATGAGATAGGCCGACACAACCGTATAGACATGTATGACCTGTTTTACAAGAAACCCCGCCCGCTAATTCCGAGAGAGTTGAGACTTGAAGTTACGGAACGCGTTCAGTATGATGGGAAGGTTGTAACCCCATTAAATGAAGATAAGGCCAGAAAAGTTGTAAGCAAGCTGAAGGAGGTAGATGTACAATCAATCGCTGTTTGCTTCATCCATTCCTATGTAAATCCTTCTCATGAAGCAAAAATGCGCCAAATCATTACTGACGTGTATCCTGAAGCATATGTTTCACTTTCGCATGAAATATTGCGAGAATACCGGGAATACGAGCGAACCAGCACAACAGCTGTCAATGCCTATGTTATCCCTATTGTAAAAAAGTATCTTCAAGATCTTTCACAAGGTATCGAACATGCAGGATTTGCTGGCGAATTACTAATCATGCAATCAAATGGCGGCGTCATGGCGGCCACAACCGCGGGAGTCAAACCCGTTCAAGTGATTGAGTCTGGTCCCGCGGCAGGAGCTATTGGCGCTGCCCATCTAGGCAAATTGTTAGGGTTTGAAGATGTGATCTCGTTTGATATGGGTGGAACCACCGCGAAGACATCCCTGATTGAGAGGGGGCTGCCCAAAGTTACGACAGAATATCGGATCGGTGGCCGCCGAGGGCATCCCATAAGCGTTCCAGTAATCGATTTAATTGAAGTCGGAGCAGGAGGAGGGAGTATTGCCTGGATAGATCCCGTAGGTGCTTTAAGAGTAGGGCCGCAGAGCGCCGGAGCGGAACCGGGGCCAGTTTGCTACGATAAGGGTGGTGGGGACCCAACGGTCACCGATGCGAATGTAACTACTGGAAGAATTAATCCCCAGTATTTTCTTGGCGGTGAAATTCGTCTGAATGTAGATAAAGCAAGAGATGCTATCAAAACGAGAATTGCTGATTTCTTTAACATGGAACTTGTAGATGCCTCGTATGGTATCATCAAGGTAGCCGATGTCACTATGTCACATGCCATTCGGGCGATTACAATTGAAAGGGGCTACGATCCACGGGACTTTTCTATGATTGCGTTTGGCGGAGCAGGGCCAATGCACTGCCTAGCCCTAGCGAGGGAGTTAACTATTCCGAATGTAATTATCCCTCAAGTTCCCGCACACTTTTCCGCTAATGGCATGTTGCTAACGGACATGCGCCATGATTTTGTCCAAACATATATCCGACCATTAGATGCGGCGGACAGTAATGAAATCAGTGATCTCTATCTTAAATTGGAGAAAGAAGGCACTGAGGTACTTAAACGAGAGGGAATTCCAGCAGATCGCATGTCACTGCTCAGATCAATTGATATGCGATATGTTGGTCAAGAACACACCGTAAATGTCCCCATACCGAGCGGGGCGTTTCGAACACAAGACAAATCCACAGTTCGAAATCAATTTGATGTATTACATGAAAAGCGGTACGGTCATTGCGCACCAGAGGAACCGACAGAGATTGTTGACCTTCGCCTTGCAGCGATTGGAGTCGTTTCAAAGCCAAAGTTAATGCAAATTAAATCTGGTGAAGAAAATCCGACCAGGATGGCGTACCGAGGGGAGCGGCTTGTCTACTTCGAGGAGGAAAGGGATTTCATCAAGTGCACTGCGTATCTGCGCAATGCGTTATTAGCAGGTAACATCATCCGTGGCCCCGCCGTAATTGAGGAATATGCATCAACAACAGTACTCCATCCAGGGGATATTGCGCGAGTCAACGAATATGGACACATCGTGATTAAAGTTGGAGATGAATGAAGTGCGGCGAGTCGATCCTGTAACGGTAGAGGTTGTTAGAAATGCGCTCGTTGCTGCGTCAGATGAAATGAAAATTAACTTGGCAAGAACGGCTTATAGTACGATCATCTACGAAGTCCTTGACTTCAGCATAGGTATTTTTGATGCGAAAGCAAATATTATCGCACAAGCGGCTGGCCTCCCGATTTTCTTGGGTAATTTAAGTGCAGCAATCGAAGATGGCCTTGAAGTGATCGGTCGAGATGAGTTTAAACCTGGCGACATCATCGTATCCAACGACCCGTACACTACCGGAACACACCTCTGTGATATGACTATCTACTCGCCGATCTTCTTTAACCAGGACTTAGTTGGATTTGCTGCGACCCGTGCCCATTGGATTGACATTGGGGGGAAAGGACCAGGCGGTTGGTTTACCGATTCGACTGAAATTTACCAAGAGGGCTTACGATTACGATCCGTGAAGCTATACAGGGAAGGCGAGCCCAACGAAGACGTTCTACGAATCATTCAACACAACATCCGCTTTCCAGAAAGCTCTCTCGGGGATATGCGTGCACAAATTGCGGCTTGTCGCACGGGGGAGCGGCGGTTCATCAATATTATCGAAAAATATGGGAAACAAACCGTCTTCGATGGCATTCAGGAAATTTTTGACCATGACGAGCGGCTCACCCGAGCTGAGGTTGAGAAGATTCCGGATGGGGAATACTCTGCAGAGGCATTTATGGATGATGATGGGATCGATATTGGCATACCTGTACCAATTAAAGTCAAAGTCATCATTGATGGTAGTGATATGACCATGGATCTCTCCGAGTCAAGTAAGCAGGTCAAGGGATCGCTAAACAGTGGGTTGGCAGCAGGGATCTCTGCGTGCCGCGTTGCCTTCAAATGTATCACAACCCCCTTTCTCCCGGTTAATCAAGGTAGTTTTAAACCTCTTCATGTGAATCTCCCGTTAGGAACGGTATTTTCGGCTATCGAACCAGCCCCATGCTCTACTTATGGAATTCCTCTCATGACTCTGATTGATACGATTTTCAAAGCGCTGGCACCAGCCATCCCGGATAAAATCCCCGCAGCCCATTACGGAGATGTGTGTGCCACCTTTATCTACGGAGTAGACCCCAAAAGCAATCGTCCATATCTTCATGTTGAACCCGAAGGAGGTGGCTGGGGCGCGAAATCGACTGAAGATGGTGAAAACGTGCTCATTGCCATCGCAGACGGTGATACACTTAACGTACCCATTGAAGCGGTTGAAATCCGGCATCCGTTAATGATCGAATGCTATGAACTCTATAAAGATTCTGGAGGTCCCGGAAAATACCGAGGCGGGTTAGGACATAATAGGACGTATAAAATCCTTGGGCACGAGGCAGGCATAACAATAACTTATGAACGGTCCAAATGTCCCCCATGGGGCATTTTTAGAGGCCAACCAGGTAAAATAAATCAAGTAGTCGTACAACAAGAGGTAGGTGAGCCAGAGACCATTCTGAACAAAGCCACCAATTTCCGGCTGAAGCCTGGGGCGCGGCTAATCTGCCTAACTGGTGGTGGAGGAGGATATGGAGATCCTATCGAGCGAGATCCAGAGATGGTACGCCTCGACGTTATCAAGGATTATGTTTCTTTACAGAGCGCAAGAGAGGATTACGGGGTTGTACTTGATCCTAACACGCTTGAAATAGACTGGGATGCAACGAAAGCGCTTAGACAACGCATGAAGACAGGATGATATCGATTATAGATTGTTTTCTGTTCAACAGATAGTTATCCTGTCTCATTATAATCGGTTATTTCAATTATTTCACAGTATTCTAATGCGAATAGAATGAAAACATTCTGGGGAATTAAAAAAAGATAAGGAAATTCAACCGCGGGAGGAATTGGATGAGTGATTCAATAAAACTCAATGAAAAAAAGGAACAGGCAGTAAAATGGGTAAATGAACACGAGAAATGGATCTCTGATTTTCATCAAAAGATATGGTACCTGGCTGAGCCGGCATTAAGAGAGTACGAGTCTGCGGCAGTTTATGTCGAGGTCTTGAAAAAAGAAGGATTTAACATAGAGGAAGGTTCGGGGGAAATGCCTACCGCATTCTGTGCCGTATGGGGAGAAGGTAAACCCATTCTAGCCACATTCGCAGAATACGACGCCACCCCGGGTAACAATCAGGCGCCAACACCGTACAAGAAGTTGAGGGATGAAACACTGCATCCCTACGCCGCTGGACACACCGATCCCCACTCCGCGTTAGGAGTTACAACCCTTGCTGGAGTATTAGCAACAAAACATGTAATAGAAGAATTTGGGCTTCAAGGTTCATTAAAACTCATGGGGGAGCCCGCAGAGAAAGTCTGTGTCTCAAAGCCCTATCACGCAGCAAAAGGATACTATGACGACCTGGACGCTAGCATTTTATTCCATCCAGGCAGTGTCAACCGGATTGTATCTGAGACGCACTGTGGCGCTTACTGGAACATTGCCTACACCTTTGAGGCGCATGAACCCGAGAAGTGGGGCTCTCCTGTCACACCTATTGGGTGGTTTAGGGCAAATCCGGGTGCACTCGACGCTGTATGCATGATGTACACCCTAACTAAATCCTCCAAAGAGGCTATCCACCCGAGAACCGCAGGCTGGACCATCACAGAATACTTATCCATCGGAGGTCAAAGTAACACTACACCACCTCTGATAAGCCAGATATTATATGCATTCAGATCCCCCACACTAGAGATGCAGGAAAAGATCCACGAGTTCCTGACAAGGAATGCACAAGTCGTAGCCAATGCGTGTGGGTGTAAGGTAACCGAGAGGATCGTCACTAAAACCCGTGTTGGGCTCCATAACACCACACTAGCCAAAATAGCTTATGAAAACTTCAAACTAATAGGACCACCCACATACGGAGAGACTGCAAAGAGCTTTGGAAGAGCGATCTTGAAAAATCTTGGCTATGAATCAATGACTGATCCCTTCACCAATGATTGCCAGAGATTACTCACTTTAGAAGAAGGAGAACGATCCTTAAGGAAACTCCTCCCTCAATGGCAGACCCATTACTCCTCGGATGATTACGTTGAATACACCTGGCACGCTCCTTCCGCACGTGTATATACTGCAAAAGCCGTACTAAAACCCATCGAAGGAGCTCGATATCCTACATGGACAGCTTTGGCACTAACCGGGGAAAGAAGCACAATCGACCCAATGATTTTTACTGGCGCAAAAGTAATTGCTTGTTGCTTCATTGACCTCCTCTCAAACCCGGAGATCTTGAACAAGGCCAAAGTTGAGTTTAAGGAGAGAACCGGCGGGGGTATCGGAGGAGATAAGTGGGTACCACCTCTATTACCCCCAGATTTATCACCTCCCCTTGATATTCGGTGGCCGGAATATATCGAAACGAAACGAGGACGAGAGTGGTGGATTCCCACTCCCTCGTGAATTTTTTCAGTTAATTGAAATAATAGCTACATGTCTTTATAGTAGTTATGTGAATAGCCGGAAAATCGAAAAAAATGTATGTAAAGGGCAAACTACTAGTTATGAGGTAGTACGAGACGGATCGAGGATCTGCCACAGCATCTGTCGGCGAAAGGGCTGAAAATCCCAATATTGAATCCAAGTGTGCTCAAGAAATTGTAACCGGATGTTTTCATTGCGAGAGAATAATAGTTGCCCCTTAGTCACATGGAATTTCAGGCTTAGTGGGGCTTCATTTAGCAGTACCAGATCTACCGGGAGTCGAATGCGGAGTTCTAACCTAGTCCCTAAATTTTGCTCAAAAGAAGCGAGATCAGGTATAACTGCAAGGTCTACATATATGGCAAGGTCGAGATCACGAAAGCTTGAATACTTAATAAAACTCCCAAAAATGTACGCAAATATCACACTGGGTTCTTGCATCAGTAAATGGGAAAGTTTTTCTCGGGTTAGAAGTTTCTTCTTAGCGTTCCAGCTATTTTGTTTTTTCATTTTTCCTTTTCCTCAAGAATAAACCAATTTCTCGGAGGAAATCCTCGAGATCCGGTAAATCTGACTTTAAAACGTTGTAAACACGGTGATCATCGATTTGCCAATATCGGTGCATTAGAAGATTACGGAACCTCGCCATAAGTACTAAACGAGAGGTTAAATCCTCCGAAATTATATCACTCTCTCTTAAAACCAGAAAACAGTCGGGATAATTTTCAGGAACCCGCGAACCTACATTAGACGCAAGATGAGTACAAATAGCGATGGCGGCTTCGATAACAACAAGGCATTCGTATTTAACCGCTGCAATGAGTTTTGGATCCGAAACAAACTGGTCTAGAGATACTTGAAGGTATTCTTGGATTCTTGAGATCCCTTGACGTATCTCATCTGACCGCTTAAGGATCAAATCATAGTTAATTGCACTCATTTAAATTCTCCCATGAACGAGTTGCGACTCCAAACGGACCCTCACATCAGGTAAATGGCTAAAAACGGGGTTTCACAAATATAAATGAATCTTTGAATTATTTAAAAAACTTTTATGGTGAGAACCATAAGAAAAGTCGCATACTCGGTAGTGTGGGCCTGATTTAAAGCGCGCGTGGGGTTATCGGTTTTGATGTGATTCCTATACCTTTTGCTCGGCCTCCTCGATATCGGAATATATCCGCCATTCAGCAACAAGGTTGTCCCGAATCTCCGCAGTCCAAAGGGCCGTCTCATGCGCTTCAACATCAGGTGGAATATGTGAATTCATTGTCTTGTTGATGATTGAGACACCATTACCACACACAAGGACATGTTGCACATGGGTTTTGTATTTCCGGGTAGGAGGAGAAGTAGCCTTGCTAACCATCTCGACCACTCATTACGTCCCCGGCTATATCGATAAATGTAAAGTCCTCAGGCTGGAGCTTGATGATTGCCTCAGAGTTTCCAGCATTAATAACAGCATTAATAATCAGGATCACTGTATTTTTGGGGATCATTTCAGTCGATGCAGACACATAACCATGATTCATCCAACTTGATGTAAAAAGTCCAGTAATTACTAAAACTGCAAAATATAATATATTCTTTTCATTTTCATTTTATCATTCTCACATATTATGATACACGTAATTCATTGGTCCTTGCTAAATGAAATAATTATAGAAGTGATAATCGTTACTCAAGTTGAATTTAAATTAATCTATCCTAATAGAAAGGTTTTTAAAGCGCATTTGATATTAGTCTAATTTAAATAGATAAATATCAAATGGGGTTAACTTTGAAAACTTGGGCACCAACGTATCATGAATTTCAAAAAATTTTTGCAAATGACTTTACTTTGAAAATTCTGGCCATTCTTTCTCAACAAAGCCAAAAATTATGCGCGGCAGATGTAGCAAGAATCCTTGATATCCATATTAGTACGGCAAAGAAATATCTGGACCTGTTATTTGACTATCAGTTCATTGATTGCGAGCTATTTCCTAATAAACCGGGAAAGCCAACATACTACTCAATAAAATCAACACGGATTGAAATAACGATAGATATAGACGCTATAGCTCAAGAAATTAATGAAGAATTACAAAAAGACGCGTTACCAAATCCCTCAATACGAGAAACACCGAATCTGCAACCACGAATTACTTATGTGTTCAATAAGGCCGGACTTGTAGAGGCAATCATAATAAAGCGGCGAACAAAAGCAAAAAGAATTGTAAAGCAAAAAATAACACTGAATAAGGCCGAAAGTGCTTTTATGAAATATCTACCCCATCCAAGCATGCACGCGGAACGTTTTATAACGATATGTGAGCGAGCCCAGCTTAAAAACTACTATGCAATCAAGGGGCTCATATCTTTTGCTGAAAAATTGAAAAAATATGATATTATTGAGGAAATAGATCCAAATTCAGCAGTTAATGAAGTTTTAGGTGAGAAACATGAAAGAAATTGAGTTCAATACTCAAAAAAGAATGAGGATACTTCCCAAGCAAGTCCAAGAAATTGTGGAAAAGATACAAAAACAAACGTACATACTCCTGATATTCTGGTCTATAATCATTGGGATTTTAACAATGATTTTTTATTTTACCCTCAGGTTGCCTTTTCCGTCTGCAAGAAATTTCATATCTTCGTTTTTATTTGCCATCGTGTCAGTAAATTGGTATATTTCTCTTCCATTCCTCGGAGTCATGCTGGTCATTATTGCAAGGGCTAAAAGTCGGAATTATTTTTTTCAACTCTTCCCGAATTTAGGAATACTACTTATCGGGACCATTGTGGCATTTAGTAATACAATGGACTTTCAGGGGGAATCTGTCGAAGTAAGAATATATATCGGAGTCATGCTTATAATAATCGTATTAGAAATCATTTTTCTGCGACTATTAATTTCTGGAGTAAAGGAAAATAAGAAACCCCTATTTTTCTGGACGTTCTTTCAAGATACACAGGAAGCGTATGCCTCCACAATTTTGTCGCAGCAGGCACTCCAAATCAGTGATATGCAGAATGGCTATTCTCAAAGACCGTTATTTGCGCCCTTTTCGGAAATTAGTAAACATTTTTCATCACTAAATGAATATCAAGCCAAACTGGAAAGTTATGCGAAATTCCTGACAGAAAAAAGTGAACTGATTGGATGGGATATCACAAACAATTCTATCGTACTATATCCAAGGGTTATGTTCGGTTATGCCGACTTTGGAGTTGGTTTAATTTATCTCTGGGATTTATTATATCGCATTGTAACGAAAAAGAGACTGACAGCAATCAACTTCAACTTTGAAGTCCAAGAAATCTCCCTCAGGATCGCCAGGGAAGATTATAATTTGTTAAATAATGTCACGTACCACATATTAGGGCAACAGATCTTAGAACGATTTAAACAATCCATTCTTGCGTATCTAGATGGAGATATAGAAAAATCCTATTCCCTTCTTCTCCCGCTAAAGACATAAAACCAGTTTACAGAAGTCACTCACTACCGAGATCTCGAAGAGGTGAACAGGTTGTCAAATGGGAGAAATAAATAGGTACATCTTATAAGATGACATGAAATAGATAGTTATTACTTCCATAGATTTCATAGATACCCTCTTCGAGTTTTTGCTTAATGTGGTGTTTCAAGGCTATCCGTCCCACCCTGTGCCCGTGATATCTGGCAGTTTCTCCACCCCTTTTGATCTAGCATAGGCATGCATGATAGCCTTGATTTCTTGCGCTTTGTCATCCGGTAGATGTGCAGGCTCGTACTCGGCAAGCCGTGCCTTAACCTCTTCCTTCGCTCGTTCCCAAGCGGTGCTGAACTTTGCTCCCGTCTGGATTGCTCTTCGGTCGATGATCTTAGTAGGGAAAAACAACTCCTTCTTAAACCATTTCAGCGTATGGGGCGAAAAAAGGTAATCTTTTGCTCCCCGACCCGCAGCTTTGATGATATCTAGCCCGATGGTCTCTTTATTGCATTCAACACCTCGGATCAGCCGCAAAGCCATGCCACAGATGTTGTTATCAATCACGAGCTTTTCGAAACTTTGGCAGTTCGCAAAGGCAAGCATCCCCGGCCCACGGCTTAGGTTGATCCCCGCCAGCGCAGCGAGTAAGATTCCGATACCAGATTCTAAGCCCGCTTGCGCATCGACCCGCTTGGAGTCGCTCTGACCGATGTTCGACGCGGTGGGCAAACCAAGTGCCTTTCCGATCTGGCTGTAACCGATCCCCATCAGATGAGATTCAATAGCACCGATGCAAGAGGTGCCGTATCGCATCTCCAAAACGATGGCTCCCCCACCATAAAGCACCGGAGTTCCCGGGTTAACCAGTTGCGTGATGACGATGCCGCTCAGGTTCTCAGCGGTGTGTTCAGTGAGGGCGCCAGCGAGAGTTACTGGAGCATTTCCTCCGGGTAGCGGCATAGGGATCAGCATCACTGGAATGTTGGCGCGAGCACTGTCAACTAAGTTTTGGGCGACAATCCCGCCCCACTGTAGTGGGGCTGTGGGGTTGGCGGCGAAAATGGCTCGTGGTTTCGTTCTCAATTTATCTTCGCCTCCCCGCAAGACTTTGAGCATTTCAATCTGAACACGCAAGCCTCCCACGGTAAAAGCTCCGCTGAAGAGGGGTTTCGAGGTATTCAACATCAGGAGATAGTATCGGTAAGCATCTTGAAGCGGTGCGGGTATGTCGTTGGGCATAATGGTGCCGGTCACAAAGCTAAGGTGTTCCAAGGTTTCAATAAGACTGGTGATGCGAATTAGATCGGAGAGCTTGGGCTTGCGGATTTTCTCTGTATCAGAATCCAAGATATTCAGGGCAACCGACCCACCACAAAAGTGAATATTATCTCCTTCCAGCACGGCTGCATTCTTGCATGCCTGATCATAAACATTGAAGGAAGAAGGTACGGTTTTGAGGGCTTTATCGACCATACTTGGTGAGATGAAAGCTACTTTCTGTTCAAAGTCGACTTTTGCACCCCCATTAGCAAGGGTTTGTAATACTTCTTGGTTGTCTACTTTTACACCAAAGTTTTCCAAAAGGTCATATGCCGCTTCAATGATCTGTTGGATATCCTCTTGATCGAGAATTTTAATCTTTGGCTGCTTCATTAACTTTTCCCCTTCCTTCGTTATGGATTTAAAGACGGTAATCTTATATAGTCAATGAAGTTGAGGAGATCTTCATATAGAATGACTCGGTTTGAGTTAAGTCTTTAAAAATTGCTGTTGACATTTGGAGCACATATTGAAGATTAAGTGATCGCTACTAAATTGGTAAATAGATTCGAGGATCTTTCAATCCGGAGCGTGTGAAGATGAGTGGTACAAGTAATATTTCCCCTTTCGAGCTCGAAATCATAAAAAACGGCCTAATAGTCGCCGCAGAGGAGATGTTCTACTCTTGGGGACGTACCGCTAAGAGTCCCGTAATCTATGAAGTACTGGACTATGGAGTTGCTATAATCGACGCCAGTGGGGAAAAACAGGTGACACAAGCTCCGGGGATCCCTGGCTTTGTTGGGGTGCTCGACTTTGCCGCTAAAGAGGTGGTCGCGAAATGGAAAGATGAGATTCATCCCGGAGATGTGTTCATCTCTAACATCCCATATGAGTCTGGAACGCATCTTAATGACGTCACCCTAGTCATGCCTATTGTGGAACCGCACCACAATCAACGGTTGGGTTTTGCGGTTGCGAAGGGCCACTGGATCGAGGTTGGGGGGATGCACTTCGGGAGCTGGACTTCTGACTCCACGGAGATCTATCAAGAAGGCCTACAACTCCCTTGTGTGAAGCTTTACATCGCAGGGGAGCCTGACCAAAATGTAATTGATATCATCTCTTATAATTCACGGCTACCTGATTTTGTGTTAGGTGATATGTATGCGCAAGTAGCTAGTATGAGAGTCGCAGCGAGAAGAGTCATTAAACTGGTGGAGAAGTACGGCCTTGACACGGTACTTCATGCCATGCTGAAGCTCCAGGAAGACGGAGCGAAATACGCCAAATTAAAGCTCAAAGAGCTCCCGAAGGGCACTTTCACAGCGGAAGATTGGATTGATGATGACGGGATTACGGATGATCCAATATTTGTTAATGTAGAAGTTCAAGTGACTGATGAGGAATTTATCGTGGATTTTACGGGTTCTGGTAAACAAACGAAAGGTTCTATCAACTCGTCCTACCCTGGAACAGTCTCAGCTGTCCGGGAAACCTATATGGCACTGATGGACCCCCAAACCCACCCAAGCGGTGGGTTTTTCTCCCCCCTCAAAGTCATCGCCCCGAAAGGCTCCATCTTTAACCCCGAAAGACCTGCCCCAACCTCGACATTCTGGGAATCCTTATCCTACGCCGCCGACCTCGTCTGGAAAGCGTTGGCCCCCCACGCACCACATATGCTGACTGCAGGACATTTCCTTTCAATCGAAGCCACAATCTTGGGTGGTGTCGATGACAAAGGCGAGCCGTTTGCCATCGTTGAACCGCAACCGGGCGGCTGGGGGGCAGGTTTTGACATGGATGGAACGAGTGGGCTTGTTGCAGTCGGCGATGGCGAGACTTATATAGCCAGCACAGAAGTTTACGAACGTCGGATGCCCATTATGGTGGATCAATATTCCCTAAACACAAAAGATCGCACCGGTCACGGAATGTTCCGAGGTGGCTTCGGTGTCATAAGGGATTATCGGGTTCTCTGCAGCGAGGCTAACCTCACTGTCACCGCGGGCAGATCAAAGTATCCGTGTTGGGGTGTGGCTGGGGGGATGCCGGGGACCCCAAACTATGCAGTGATTCATACAAAAGATGAAAAGCGGAGGATAAGGAGAATCGCCGCTTTCAAAATGATGAAAGGCGATGTGGTGAGTCTCCGGACCGGAGGAGGTGGGGGCTGGGGCGATGCCTTGTCGCGGGATCCTGAACGAGTGCGATGGGACGTGAAAAACGAATACATTTCTCTAGAGGATGCACAGAACATCTACGGTGTGGTGATCGACCCGAACACGTTGGAAATCGACTGGGAGAGGACACAAGAACTCCGAGAGAGAAAATAAGCTCAATTCTTGTAAAAACCTCTTAGCGTCATTTCCTTCTCCAAATTTTATTGTTCGTGCAAGTTAGTAGATATATGATATGAAGCTAAAAGCATTCCTCATCTCTATAAGATTCGTAATGCGGGCCATGTAACATACATCATTGGTGGTGTGGACATGTTTCCTCGCCAAGGGCACTTGTACACTTAAAAGAGGGAGATTGAGCGAGGTATTGATTTAGGGATCTATTAAACAAAGTACGTTGGTTCATCTTTTCTGTCGCTTCTTCGCCTTATTTTGTTAATGAGATCGCGCAACTGATCTGGGTCCATGCCTTCTCCCTCAAGCTGGACCTTAAAGGATTTAACCTTCTCTTCAAGGTCCTTCAGATCTAGTTCTAGCCCAATCAGTTTTGCAAGCTTATTTAACATATCATACGCAGCCTTTGGGTATAATCCCTTAATATAAATTGGAACAGCACACCACAAGCTTATCACATCAATCTTTTCTCTTGCTTCCCACATCAACTCGCTGTATATGCTGGTTGGACCCTTGTAATTTGTAAGCTCGATGCCCGTCTCTTCCAATCTGGCTAAGAGCTGCTCATTGTTTGTTGAAGCTGCGATTGGCGTCTCACGATCATGGTAAATGTCTGCGAGAAACCCTCCTATTGTGTATATCCGTTCAACACCTGTTTCTGTGGCTATTCTGATCACAGTCTTGATATACTTCGTCCAATAGAGGTGCGGCTCGTGACCGTAGAGTAGAACCAGGTCAACGTTTTCGTTCGTTTTCCAATAGAAAAGATCATTTCTTGGAGGAATGTATGATTCGATTATGCCGTGGTTTATTGATACTATCGGCCTATGAATCAAATAACTGTGAAATCTTTCAGATGGAATCTCTCCAAATTTTTTGGCACTCAACTTCTCTGTTAAATACTTGACTGCGAAGGTTGAGACCTCTCCAGCATTCCCCCACCCTCCTAAGCCCATAATCATAACCGCATTATTGAGTTTTATTTCCTTACCTACTAGGATCTCTTCATTCATCACGTCTTTCTCCACAGTATACTTTGCTCACTCATTTATCAAGCTAATACTCACTAAACTATATTCTTGTTGGTTCGTAGTTTTCGCGATTTTGGAAAAAATTTAAAATTCTATCCTTCAGACTGTTGGATATGAGCTCATTTAGGATAGGAATAGATATTGGAGGGGCGTTTACCGACCTCGTAGGATATGATGCGTCTACAAAGGAACTTAAATGGGTTAAAGTAGAGAGCACCCCCAAAGATCTCTCTATAGGCGTTATAGATTGTGTAACGAGGAGCGGTATTCCCCTTGAAGAGTTCGAGCAGATAATCCATGGCCAAACCGTCGTCATAAACACTATCATAGAGCGAAAAGGTGTGAAAGTGGGACTGATCACGACAAAGGGTCATAGAGACGTGCTCGAACTCCAGAGAGCCAATAGGCGAGATATGTATAATTTCCGGTATAAAAAGCCAGAATCATTAGTTCCGAGATTCCTCCGCCTAGAGATTGATGAAAGAACTATGGCAGATGGAACCATACTCACAGATCTTAACGAGGAACAAGTGGCTGAGGCTGCTAAAAAACTCGTTGGAGAGGGCGGTGAAGCCATCTGCGTGGCTTTTCTCAATTCATATGCATCTCCTGAACACGAGCGTAGAGCGGGAGCGATCATTAAAGATCTCGTTGACGTACCCATCGTGCTATCCCATGAGGTCACGCGGGAGTGGAGAGAGTACGAACGGTTCTCCACAGCCACCCTCAACGCCTATGTCCTACCAATCCTTGATAAATACCTGAAAACACTTCAAAGCTCGTTAGTTAAGGACGCTACACCCTGCATGGCCATGGTATCTGAAGGCGGAATGGTTCCCTTCGAGTACGCGCGCAGATTTCCCATTTATACAATAGAATCGGGGCCCGTTGCAGGTGTGATAGCAGCTATGGGTGTCGCCAGCATCCTCGGCGAACGCAACATCATCGCTTTAGATGGAGGCAGCACGACCACCAAGACTTCGTTGGTCGAAGACCTTATACCAGAGATCACAACTGAATACCATGTGGAACGGAACCGTTTTAGGCCGGGCTATCCCATTATGGTTCCTGTAATTAGAACGATGGAAATTGGAAACGGGGGAACCAGTATTGCGTGGATAGATGATGTCGGCAGAGCGCGGGTGGGTCCAAAAGCCGCTGGGGCTGATCCAGGTCCCGTGAGCTATGGCCGCGGCGGGGAAGAGCCAACTCTTACTGACGCTTATGTTGTTACAGGGCTTTTAAACCCTGAATACCTCCTAGGTGGTGAGCTTACAATCCACCGTGACCTGGCCGTGAAGGCTATACAGGGGATAGCAGACCAGCTTAATGTCAGTGTCGAGGAGGCTGCAGAAGGAATCATCCAACTGGCAAACGATAACGCCGCTTACGCGATAAATCTTGTGTCTATTCAGAGGGGCTACGATCCGAGAGACTTCGCATTGATCGCGTATGGGGGCTCCGGCCCCATGTTCGCGCCCTTCATAGCGGAGGAGTTGGAGATAGGGAAGATCATTGTCCCATCGATCCCACCTGGTGTATTCTCCGCGTGGGGCATGTTGAATACCGACGTTCGTCACAGCACAATCTTCACGCACATCACCAGATTAGACGCACCTGACGCCGATGCGACATTGAATAAAATCTACGGCGAGTTAGAGGCCGAGATTCATGAAGTCTTTCGTTCAGAGGGCTTAGAGAGTTCCATCATCGAAAGATACGCTGATATCAGATATTATGGCCAAGAGCACACAGTTAGGATACCCATCTCTAGTGGAGCTCTCACGAAAGATGACCTGAACACTATCATCGAGAGCTTCCATCAAGCTCATGAGAGAGAATATGCATTCAGATTGACCGGAGCCCTTGTGGAGATCGTCAACTATCAAGTTGTGGGGATGCGACGAGTTAAAAAACTGGAACTCAGTGAATTACCTGAACAAAGCTTCAATCTCAAGGACGCGCTTCTAACTGAAAGAAACATCTACATTAACGGCGGTTATGAGACAATACCGATCTATGACCGAACCATATTGACTAGAGAGACTATACTCCGCGGTCCTGCGGTATTAGAAGACCCAACTGCGACAATCATCGTCCTTCATAATCAGAAAGCTTCGGTCGATAAGTTCGGCAATCTTATAATCACGAGGTAAAGTGGATGAGTGGAAATATCTCCCCCTTCGAGCTGGAAATCATAAAGAATGGTCTGATGGTCGCTGCCGAGGAGATGTTTTACTCGTGGGGGCGTACCGCCAAAAGCCCAGTAATCTACGAGGTATTGGACTTCGGGGTAGCCATTATCGACGCCAGTGGGGAAAATTTGGTTACGTTAGCACCAGGCATCCCCGCTTTCACTGGAGTGCTGGATTTTACAGCAGCCGAGGTGGTAAAGAAATGGAGAGACAATATCCATCCAGGAGATGTGTTCGTCAGCAATGTACCTTACGACTCGGGGACGCATTTAAATGATGTGACTCTTGTTATGCCTATTTTCTATGAACATCAACGGTTAGGGTTCGCAGCTGCAAAAGGGCACTGGACAGAAGTCGGTGGGATGCACTTCGGAAGCTGGACCTCCGATTCCACGGAGATTTATCAGGAAGGCACACAGCTGCCATGTGTGAAGCTTTACGTAAAAGGGGAACCAAACCGAAATGTCATTGACATTATTGAATATAATAGTAGGCTACCCGATTTTGCACTAGGGGACATGTATGCTCAAGTGGCATCAATGCGTGTCGCAGGACGAAGAGTCACAAAACTCGTGAAGAAATACGGCCTTGAGACAGTACTCCAAACCATGCAAACCCTGCAAGATGACGGAGAGAAATATGCCAAATTGAAGCTCCAAGAGCTCCCGAAGGGCACTTTCACAGCGGAAGACTGGATCGACGATGACGGGATAACAGATGACCCGATTCCAGTCAAAGCAGAGATCCAGGTGACCGATGAGAGGTTCACCGTCGATTTCACCGGGAGTGGACAGTCAAAAGGCTCAATAAACTCCCCCTACCCCTCAACAGTCTCTGCGGTTCGAGAGACCTATATGGCGCTATTAGATCCACATGCCCATCCAAATGGGGGATTTTTCTCCCCCCTCGAAGTCATCGCCCCGAAAGGCTCCGTCTTTAATCCTGAGAGACCGGCTCCAACCTCAACCTTCTGGGAGGCTTTATCGTATGCCGCGGACCTCGTCTGGAAAGCGATGGCCCCCCACGTGCCAGATATGCTGACTGCAGGTCATTTTCTCTCGATAGAAGCCACGATCTTAGGAGGGGTTGATGACAAAGGCGAACCGTTTGCCATCGTTGAACCACAACCCGGTGGTTGGGGCGCAGGCTACAATATGGATGGAGAGAGCGGTTTAGTAGCATGTGCCGATGGAGAAACCTACATAGCGCCTACAGAAGTTTATGAGCGTATCTCACCTATCATAGTGGAGAAATACGAATTAAACACTAAAGATGGCTGCGGCCATGGAAAATTTCGAGGTGGCTTTGGCGTCGTGAGGAATTACCGGGTTCTCTGCAGCGAAGCTAGCTTGACCGTAACAGCTGGAAGGAGTAAGTACCCATGTTGGGGTGCGGCTGAGGGGATGCATGGAACCCCTAACTACGCGGTAATCTATACGAAAGATGAAGAGCGGAGGACAAAAAATATAGCAGCTTTTAAAATGGAAAAAGGTGATATGGTAAGCCTACGGACCGGAGGGGGTGGTGGATGGGGTGACGCCCTGACGCGGGATCCTGAACGTGTGCGATGGGACGTAAAAAATGAATATATCTCGTTGGAGGATGCACAAAACATTTATGGAGTGGTAATCAACCCGAACACGTTGGAGATCGACAGGCAAAGAACGCAGGAGCTCAGGAAAAGGAAAGGCACGTAACAACCCAAAAATATTATACAAAATTAAGCCAATTGTGTTGACATTTTTATCATCATTTATACCACGATTGAACAGATACAACAGTGTATACACACAAATCAAAGTCTTATTTGCACCGAAATCCCCTTACATGTATTTTGATTAGTATCTCATACTTGAGACAGTGGTTTACTCCTTGATTTCTGCCCTGGTCTCAAATATCGCCTTTTTAGCCGCTTCACTTAGAAAAATGGCTGCATAATTCAAGGGCTCTTCAATAATCAATTAGGAATGAGATTAAATTTCAGTGCATTGTAACCTAATATTTTTTCAAAAACTCAAAGAGGTCAGGTTTATGGATGCAATGTATTTGTACAAAAGGCTCGATGATGATTTCGAACTAGAATCCATCACTGATGAATGGAGCATGCTCCCCAAGAATGAATACATAAGTGACCAGTTTTTAGAACGCTATATGGGGATTATGCTTGATAATTCCCACATTATAAACCACGTTTATTCGGCAACCTTTCCAGATGAGATAGTTCTAAAGGAACTACTTGAGAAACGAGTATCAAATGCTTTACTTGTTTCCCATCACGCAATGATTTGGGATCCTCGTCTCGATGGGTTCCCATTTAGACCAATCCCTGACAAGTATTATTTAGAACTTAAGAAGCGAAAAATCTCGTTTTATGTGTTGTATCACCCTCTTGATAAAAATGGGAAATATTCCACAGCAAGAACCCTTGCAAACGCGCTAAAACTTGAACTCTTTGGGGAGTTTTGTGAATATATGGGGGTAAAAGTTGGGATAATTGGAAGAACCAATAATAAAACGATTGATTCCCTGAAACAAGCATTACAAGAAACAGTTGGTCACAAAGTTAAAGTTTGGAATTACGGGGATCAGGAAATTTCTGATCAGAAAGTCTGTGTAGTCGGAGGAGGGGGAAATATGCCATTTATTATCAAAGAAGTTGTAAGATTAGGAGTTAATGTCTATATAACAGGAGTCACTAAACCAGTAAAAGAATTTTCTCCATCAATCGAATTCCATGAGCTTGCAAAGAAATATAAAATCAATATAATTGCGGCAACCCATTACCCGACAGAAAAATTCGCCTGTATGGCCTTAGTTGAATATTTTAGGCAATTAGGGGTGCCCTGTGAATTCATTGAAGGAAAATTTTACATTGAAGATTATGAATAATCCACTCTAAACTTAACTACCTCCTAATTAAGAAAAAAAGTTCCTAATAATGAGCTATTTATTATTTATACTATTTAGAGTGATTTTGAATATACCAAGTTTATGAGAAACTTTTTTAAGGCGTCACAAGGTCGTATCATCATCTAATCAAGGAGTATATAGATGATGGAAGTCTTTGAGGCTATAAAAGGGCGCAGAAGCGTTAGGAAATATAACAAAAAACCTGTTGAAAGGGAATTAATAAAGAAGCTATTGGAGGCAGCTCAGTGGGCTCCATCAGGCGGCAATATTCAGCCTTGGCAATTCATCGTTTTGGAGGATCCAAAAGTCCTCGAGCTAACACGTAAAATATCACCGGGTTACTTAGGTCAGGTTCCTCTAGCAATACTTATCTGTTCGGATAAAGAAAAAGCGTACAAAGTTGGAGGCGTTTTAGGACGTGATTACTTATCAGTTGCAGACTGTGCGATGGCATGCCAGAACATTCTCTTGGCTGCATATGCACTAGGATTAGGAACATGTGTCGTGAAGTCTTTTTCCTACACGGCGATAAAAGAAATCCTCGAGATACCAAATGATATCGAACCGGAACTTTTAGTGATGATCGGGTACCCAGAACAAATACCGAAGCCGCCAACCCGCACCGCTCTAACAGAGATCGTCTATTTAAACAAGTATGGGGGAAAATTTCCTAATCTGGAGGGTTAAATATGGAAGAAACAAAGCCGAGTGGAAATGAGTTTCTTTTCGAAATTGCGGTTTTTCTTGCGACAAGTGCGCGGAACTGTATCGAAGAACCCCCATTATATGGGCCATTCAGACTTCTTGACGCGTTAAGCAAACTTGTAGATCTGCCAAAGTATACTGAGGGGTTAGACGAGGACTCATTTCTTTATGAAATCAAAGACATAGTAGATGAGAAGAAGTTTCTTGTCATGTATAGTGTCGAAGGATTTACACAAGCAATTGAGGAAATCGTAGATAAGTTTGCAAAAGAACTAAAAAAGAAATATTTAACTACCGAATAATAAAAATGATTATTGCAGTTTTTAGCTTGTTGTAGACACGCATGATAGTTATCTAAAATTCCAACCAAAATATGAAAGAGTTTTACCCTTTTCTTTTTTAGCCGATGGTGCCTGGAACAGATGAAATGGCGGGAACACGGGGAACGCTATTCTTGGAAGTAACTCCATCGGGAATCAATCCGCCAGAGTCAATTGAATGGATAAACCCTGGATTCAGTGCTATTCAGGTGTTTTAGCTTATGTTGTAAAAAAAATCTACAAGAGAGCTTTTAATCTCCAGTTTATATATTGATGCGCTAAAGCCGCACCTGCAAATCCTGTTGTTGAATCAGATACAGCTAATAACAGCATGAAAACGCATGAAAAGACGATCCCATGAGAAAAAAGCCGTATAAATAAATTAAAATCAAAATAGGGGCCTATAAGCACGGGTGAATGTACAAATGAAAAAATAAGGGCAGAGAGGATATGGCCTACTACCAGAGGAAGAGGTAGTCCCCATATCTCTTGATTCGCAAACCGGGGAATTTTCACAAAAGCGAAAAGAAACGCATAGGGCAACAAGACTCGGCAGATAAATTCTTCACTTAGAGGAGCCAAGTACAGCCCTCTGAAGTAGGATTTTCTTAAGAGTGGAAAAAAAAGATCAAATCGGGAGGAAAGTAAAAATGTAAGTGGGAGATATAACCCGAGGATTATTAGGATCAAGGTTCCTATTGCCCGATCTCTTTTACGTTCGCCCTTTCTTAGAATGAACGGGGGGAATAATTCACATTTTGTCCTTTTGTAGAGAATTATATAAAGAATAATAACGAGTCCTGAAACTACGGATCCCATAATAAGTGCAGAACGATCTGGGTGAGAAAATAATCGAGGAATAAAATACTTGTCTTCAAAATCAATTACTAAAGCAATTACAAAAGCTACATAAGCCGATCCAGAGAAGTGATGTGATTTAAGGTCCTCGAATGATTTATTCCACACCTTCAATATGAAGCATCCATCTAGTTTTTTGTAAAACTTTTCTGACAAAGCCATAGAATTTTTCATCATAACACATAAAAATTGCTTATTAAAATACCGGATGGTGGTGAAACTATGCTTAAAATAATGTGGATAAATCCAATTTACCCCAATATTTTTGATGAACACATGTTAAGTACAATAA
This sequence comes from Candidatus Heimdallarchaeota archaeon, assembly GCA_046761065.1. GTDB lineage: Archaea > Asgardarchaeota > Wukongarchaeia > Wukongarchaeales > JBHIFL01 > JBHIFL01. The sequence continues at coordinate 23,743 of JBHIFL010000010.1, read as the reverse complement.
ATGGGATAAAGAGGTCAGATGTAGAAGCAACTGTGGTTTCTATCGAAGAAGAAGGGCCAAGCCACGTAGAATATCACTACTATGAGCATCTAAACTTGCATGGGACTCTTCGATGGGTAAAAAAAGCGGATAAAGAAGGATTTGATACGGTTTGTATCGGCTGTTTTTATGATCCAGGTTTGCGAGAAGCCCGGGAACTCGTACGAATACCAGTAGTCGCGCCGGCAGAGACTTGTATGCATATTGCATCGACATTGGGCCATAAGTTTTCTATAATCGTAGGGAGAAGAAAGTGGATCCCTAAAATGGAGAGTAATGTCTATCTGTATGGACTGGAGAAAAACCTGGCATCATTTCGGGTGATAGACTTTACCGTTCCGCGAATGGGCAGTGAACCCGAACAATTGAAAGCCGCAATAAAACGCGAAGCACGGAACGCAATTGAACAGGACGGGGCGGAAGCCATTGTATTAGGCTGTACCGCTGAAGCGGGATTCATGAAAGAACTAATTGATTCCCTTAAAGTTCCTGTGCTAGACGCAGTTGTGGTGACATGGAAATATGCTGAGATGCTAGCGGATTTGTATCGCAAAATGGGCTTAACACATAGCAAGCTGTTTGGGTATGAAGCCCCGCCAGAGGAAGATGGCTTCTTGAAAGCCTTAGAATAGATCTTTCTCATCGAACCAAACCACATCAATACAGGTATCAACGATAATATCTTGTTTCAAACAACTAGCAATATCATATCAATTTTGTATAAGGCGTATCTTGGCCAAAGGTCGAAACAGGGGGTTTGTCGGACCTTTCCGACCTTATACGGAAATTATAAGTAAGATTACAAACAGTTTTCAAAAGGTTGATGGGGCGCTCTTAGAAAAGGGGAACGCACAAACCTGTTTAGTAAGTACCCAGATATGTCGTCAGAAATATCATGATAACTAACGCCCATGAAATCTTTCTGATAGAGCTAATCAATCGCTTCTTCAGGTTTTTGGTTACACCTTATTTTCATTTATAATCGTATTTACAGGGATTTGAGAGGTTCCATTTTGATCATTGTACCTATCTTTTTTGTAAATATCACTTTTCAATACCTCCTATCATTAGATATTCCCCCCAATTATACTAAATATCGCAATTTAGGGCCTCAGCAGTTCAGGAATATCTGTCCTTCCATCATTTTTCCCTTAGACAAAACTAAGCTTGCTTAGAAGAAGAATATTGAATATGCAGCCATCAATGCCATGCCAGTATGAACTCAGGAGTGAAACTCGCACCCACAAAAGGTCTATTTCAATTTCCACTATTCCCAGGACCAAAATCTCCTCCACCAAAGACGCGAAAACATTAGATATCAAGTCTGCTGAATGCATAACAATGAACTAGGGGTTAATCTCCACCATCGATAGAACGCTGGATATGATAGATAATATCATTATCAAGGAGAAGAACCCTAACAGGATAGAGACAATTAATCGATTCATTATGCTACTGAAGAAGGAGATCAGACTAACCACACTGGTGGAGTTTAAATGTGCAATCAGGAATGATTTGATGAAGTTGAGAGAGATCCTATCAGCCCTATTTAATGTGATTGTTTCCACAGCGGTTATTAGATAATATAGAGAGACCACTGAAAAGGTGGTAATAATCGCAACCAGATACTTCCCTACAGCTATAGTGTTATCTTCGATTAAGTTATTGTTTAGCACGTCATAATCTCGGAAAAGTAGTTTATTAGTCACTGTCAGTCTATAAAAAGAAGGGTTTGAGAATGCAACACAAAGTGTGATAGTATTTGTATTACGATTAGTTTGAACAACAATCTAAGCTACTATTATTGCTCATTCGATTGGTATTTACGAATAATAAAGATGACATTTAACGGTATGCCCTGCCTCGGTTTCTACAATCACAGGGTCTTCTTTGGAGCAGATTTCCATCCTATTCGGACATCTCGGATGGAAGCTGCAACCTGGAGGGACATCAACCGGGCTTGGGATCTCTCCTATAGATGTGATCTTCTTGGGCTTGAGTTCCTCCTCCTCTTTAGTGATTACTGGTATAGAGGAAAGCAACATCCTCGTATAAGGATGGAGGGGATTATGGAAGAATTCCGAAGCCGAGGCGACTTCGCATATTTTACCTAGATACATGATCGCTACTCTTGATGCTACATTACGCATTAAACTGAGGTTATGAGTTATAAAAAGATATGATAAATCGAGATCCTTCTGAAATCGAATCAGCATGTTGATTATCTTTGCTTGCATGGAGACGTCCAATGCGGAAGTGGGTTCATCCAACGTTATGAAGGACGGGTTTGTAGCAAGAGCCCTTGCAATCGCCACAATTTGTTTTTCCCCTCCCCCTAGCTCTCGTGGGTATCTGTCCAAGTATTCTTCTGGTAATTCAACCAATCTGAGTAGCTCTGCTACTCTCTCGGTACTCTCTTTACCCCCAATGATGCCATGTACTTTCATCGGCAGCTCCAGGATCTGTTTAACAGTCCTCTTCGGGTTCAGAGACGATCCGGGGTCCTGAAAAACGATCTGAATCTTCTTCTTTAAGGATTTAGGACGCTTCTTGACCCCTGTCGAAAGGTCGACACCTTCAAAATTGATCTCTCCATCGGTTGGTGCGTATAAACCCATAACGGTGTAGGCTGTGGTACTTTTTCCGGAACCTGATTCGCCCACAAGTCCGAAGGTCTCCCCATATTTCACTGAAAAACTGATGCCATCGACCGCTTTGACTGTTCCCATAGAGGTTTCGAAGTGCTTTTTCAAGTTTTTAACAGTCATTATATCTTCCGTCAAGCTGCTCACTCCTGGTAGAGGTAACATGCGACTTCATGAGCGTCGCCAACATCAAAGAATGGAGGTTTATTTTCTTTGCAAATCTGCATCGCCTTATGACATCTGGGGAAGAATCGACATCCTTTCGGGGGGTTGAGATAATCAGGGATCCTTCCCTCGATGCCTTCTGGAATTCCTCCACCGGTCAGCTTTGGAACAGCTCGTAATAACCCATTCGCGTAAGGATGCAAGGGATCTTCGAAGAGATCATCCGTTTTCGCGACTTCGATCATGCTACCCGCGTACATAACGTAAACTCTATCTACTAACCCCCTGACCGCTCCGAGTGCATGGCTAATCAAAATGACTGATGTGCCCTTCCCTTTAACCAATTCACTTAACAGACGTAATATCTGGTCTTGAATAGTAACATCCAGGTTAGTACCCGGTTCATCAGCTATTAAGAGGTCCCTAGCAGACACCAAAGCCATTGCCATGCAGACCCGCTGTCGCATCCCTCCGCTTAATTGGATTGGGTAGTTTTCCAACATACGTTCTGGGTCTGGTAAAGCAACTTCTTTCAGTACCTGTATAGCTTGAGCTTTAATCTCATCTTCCGATAAGTTTTCTCCGGTTTCATCTATATTTGAATATTTAATTACATCCATAAGTTGGTCTCCCACTTTAAAAACAGGATTGAGAGCCGCGGTAGGGTCTTGAAAGACCATCGAAATGTTTCTTCTTCGAACATGCTGGATCTCCTTTTGACTCATCTCCAAAATATCCTTTTCATCAAAGAAGATCTTCCCCTTTGGAATCCTTGTCGACAATGCTGGAAGAATTCGCATGATGGCCTTCATTGTAGTTGTCTTTCCACACCCGGTCTCTCCTATTAACCCAACTTTTTCTCCTCTCATTACGGTAAAGTCCACTCCATTTAATACCTTCAATAAACCTTCGTAAACTTGAAAATATACGTGCAAACTTTGAATATCAATTAGTGCTTTTTTCATTGTCATGAGTGATTAGGTCTCCTCTATAGTCATGAGTGGCTAGATCTCCTCAATTGCAAACAGATCTCGTATCCCATCGCCCAACAAATTGAAACCTAATATCACAAACACGATTGCAAGTGCAGGGAAGATAGAGATCCACCATAGGTCTGGCATGTATTTGGCTCCCCCGGAGACCATGGTTCCGAGGTCGGGCGTCGGGGGCTGAGCGCCAAGTCCTAAAAAACTTAGGCTTGCACCAATCAAGATGACCCAGCCGACATCCAATGTCATCTTCGTTACAATAGCAGCGAAACAATTAGGGAACATTTCTCGGAAGAGGATATGCGGTGTACTTGCTCCTGTCACTTCAGCTGCTTGAACGAAAAACTCGTTTCGCAGGGAGGATGTGATACTATATACAAGTCTACAATACCAAGGCCACCACATTAGAGAAACGGCCATCATAGCATTGAATATATTCGGTTCTAGGACGGATGTTATTGAGAGAGCAAGAACCAAGGGGGGTACGCCGAGGAATACGTCGGTGACCCGCATAATAATTTTCTCTATCCATGTCCCTTTGTAGTACCCAGCAATCAGTCCCAAAATAACCCCGGGAGGAACGACCAGTAACAATACCACAACAGCCATCATTAGTGAATAACGGAACCCGAAGAATATTCGACTGAGGATATCTCGTCCCATGATATCTGTTCCAAATGGGTGTTCCCAACTTGGAGCTTTATTTGCGTTGGCGAAATCAACAAAGAACTCCGCGTGTTCCGGGTATGGGGCAACAAAGGGGGCAAAGATAGCCAAACACACAATCAGAATTATTGAACCTAATCCAATGATGGACAAATAGCTCTTCGAGAATTTATACCAGCCCTTTTTTAACCCTTCCTTTGTTGTAGGCGAAATCAAGCTCATAACAAACCTCACCTTATGCTATTCAGCCCGTTCCATCATCCGAATTCTTGGATCAAGATAGGCGATGATGGCATCAACGATGATGTTTCCAAGTGCGAAAACCAACCCTATAACCATCACGACACCAACAATCGCATTTAGATCTTTATTCAACATCGCATTGATTCCGTATCTCGAAAATCCGGGCCAATTGAAGATCAGCTCAACGAGAAAGGCGTTCCCGATAAGAGAGGCGATGTCCAATCCCATTATCGAAATCGTGGGAATGAGAGAAGGTTTTAATAAATACTTCGACATGATTTTCCTTTCGGGGATCCCGTGGGACGTCGCTGATACGATATAATCCTTGTTTAAATTCTCGACCACGCTAGCTCGGGTGATTCTGGCTTCTTGGGCCATTCCTCCAATTGAAAGGGAGACTCCTGGAAGGATTATATGCCATAGTGCGTTTCCAAGCGTGGCGAAATGCCCCGTGATCAATGAATCGACTGTGAGCATGCCCGTTACGGTCGGGGGACGTGGCACTCCCCAACTCAGCCGTCCCATACTCGGAAAGATCTTTAGGATATATCCAAAGACCAAGACGAATATGATGGCGAATACGAAGCTTGGGACCGCGATTCCTACATAACTGACCACTCTCACGACATTATCTACCCATGTGTTGGCGCGACGGCCCGCAAGCATCCCAAGCGTGATTGCCAAGATGATTTGGATTGTTGCTGCAAATATAACCAGCTCCAATGTCGCGGGGAGGAACTCCAAGATATCTGAGGCGACATCACGACGGGTCACCAAGGATCGCCCAAGGCTACCCGAAAAGGCATCTCGTACCCAATAGATATACTGGGTCCATATGGGGTCATTGAGATGCAATTCTTCCCGAAGATTATCTACCGCCCACTGAGGAGCTCGCGGCCCCAAAGCCATCCGTGCAGGGTCTCCGGGTAACACGCGCGCAATGATAAAAATAAGGATAGATAGACCGAACAGAACAAAGACGGAGAATCCGATTCGCCCCAATAGGAAGAATATAATGGACCCTCTGATTTCAAAGACATCCGTAATTTCTGGTTGGGTGAGGTAGTAGATGATAATGACATAAATGATGAGGCTTAAGCTTCCGTAGGGAAGGTTAAAGATTCCGATGATGATACCAAATACTGATAGGATCATGGCAACTTGAAATGCCCATTTATTTAACATCCAAAGCCCAAACCCCAGTATAAGAGATATGACCCCTACTAAGACCACCCAAATGGACCCAAATGCAAATAATCCGGTTAAAATACCGGAAATCCCTCCGATACACTCTAATACTACAAGAATCATAATGCCCGATGGCCGTTCCATACTTTGGATTGACGACAATAGTATTTTCTCCTCAATTCATGTCGTAGTATCTCCCTAAGATACTTCTTATAAATGTTCTGTTTGACTAGGCGTGTTTTCATCTACTTACCGCTCTACACTATTCTAAATAAAAAAAAAGAAGATATGATGCGATTTCTACTGATAATGTTTTCGGAATCTCTTTTTCCAAGGCATTTGGTGCGTACGAGTAACTTAGTATAATGGGATCATTTCGCGTAAAAAAGGAAGGAGGGGATGAAGTCTCTTATGCTCCTAGTAACTCTTCCCTTTTTGCCATATCCACTTCTATATTGCGGTAGTCCATGTTGTACCCCATTACAGCGTTCCAATACTCTGGTCCTTTAGCTGTCGGCCATTCGACATAGTATGACTGATAGGCAGATTTTGCGACATTCTCGAATAGGAATATACTCGGGCACATTTCCGCTATGACTTCTTGTATATCTTGATATTTTTTATATCGCTCTTGCGTATCGACGGTTCCTAGTGCATCTTCAATCATGGCATCAATCGTCTCGTTAAGTAGCCATTCATTTTGCTCCCAAGTGGCAGCTGACTTCGAGTGGTATCTCGACTCTAAAATGGAACCCGCTTCAGGGTAGTGGGGCGCGACGAAGATCGTGGCGATGTTCGGGCTTGTCTCAATATCCGCAGTTCTTTCTACCATCGAAAGCCACGGGATGTTGGATATTTCAACCTTTATCCCAATCTCCGCCATATTAGCTGCGAAGAGTAGAGCTACCTTCTCTTCGTCTGGCACTTCCGTTACCCAGCCAACTTCGACAGGGTAGTCGTCAAGCTGGTTATAGTATTTGGATAATTTCAACTCTTGTTCTGCCTTGGCTAGGTCTCGAGTGGGTTGGAATACATCTGGATTGAATCCTGGAAGGACTGACGAGACGGGCCCTTTTGCCAGAGGCCGACCAGGAAAGACCTGATTGACCACTGCTTCGTAATCAACGGCATAGGCCATTGCCTTGCGGAAGTGAATGTCATCGGTTGGTGGTTTTTTCGTATGCATCATATAGTAAAACGTTCCTCCAGTGGACCAAGTACAAATATCTACCCCTTCAATTGCATCTAAGACTCCTAGTGCCTCTTCTGTTTGCCACTGGTCGGAAATTTCGAGTTCTCTGTTCGAAATCCCGGTTCGGACCGTGACAGCCTCGGTGGTGCCGATTAAGTGTACCTCATCCGGTGCATTAGGTTTGATATCACCCCAGTAATCCTCGAAACGCTCGATAACCAACTCTTCTTCGAGACGAAACTCTTTAACTTTGTAAGCTCCTGAGCCGGCATCGTGGGTTAACAACCAATCCTTCCCATAGTCGCCTTTGTCACCGTAGGGTCCCGGCGTCACAATGTGTTCCTCAACGAGGTCCTTGTTGAGGACATAAAGCCTAATTAGATAGATAAGGAACGGTCCAATGGGCTTACTAAGCTTGATTTCAACCGTATAGTCGTCAAGAGCCGTTGTAGTCGCGATGTAGGGGGCGAACAGGTACGAATAGCCCTCTCCGATGGTGATCAACCGATCCATCGAGTAAGCGACGTCTTCTGCCATCAATTCGCTGCCATCATGAAACTTGACCCCTTCTTTTAGAGTGAATGTCCAGGTTAAACCATCGGCTGACACATCCCACTCTTTAGCTAAATGCGGCTGAATAGTACCATCTGGTTTTGGATAAACAAGAGAGTCATACAAGTTAACGATACTCGTTGAGCTCGAGAAGTCAGATCCCACTGCTGGATCTATATAAGTGGGCCAAGCAAATGTTACTCTTAGGATACGGGTAGGTGCTGCTTCTTCTTGCCCAATACAGCCCTGAAGAGTCATGAGGGTCACTAGAACTAACGCAAATGCCACTGTTTTGTTCGTGTATTTCATTTTTTCATTCTCCTTTTTTTTTGGAAAAGTACAAAACAAGTGTAAAAGCTTGTTTTGTAATGGTGGATCTAGAAAACATCTAGTACATATAGTTTTTGGTGATTAATTTGATTTGCATTTGTGACCCGATTTGGAAGGTGCTGAAGACTATAATTGCCGAGATAAGTATAATACTACGTCTCTAACCTTATTCTCTCAATCTAAGAGGTTGAGTCGATCTGTCTTTCGCAATTTTTAAAGAGAATAAAAATACGACCAATCAACCTGTTTATATTGTTAATTTGCCCAATTTTAGCCCAGGATTTCAATTATCAACAAATACTCCGTTTCCAAGGATCCACATCTCAATCTGCGACGAAAAGAACGTTACGGTAGCAATATTGATGGATACAATTAAGCCATAGAACATAAATACTTGGAGAAAGAGAAGCCAATTCAGGTGATCCAGATTGAGTATGGAATGGGAACTGCGAAAGGCAGCCTTAATCGTTGTCAAAGATATGTTGCATCTTAAAGAAGGAGAAACCGTGCTCATCTACGCGGATACCACGTCCGATCGTCGGGTGGTGGAGAGTATAGCCGCCGCGGCTTATGCAGCTGGGGGGGAAGTTGGATTATATTGGTATGAAACACGACCCGAGGTAGGAATGGAACCGCCAAAACCATTAGCTGCGGCGATGAAGGCTGTAGATATTAACGTTGAAATTGCTGAAAAGTACCTTATACACACGGAAGCGTACCACGAGGCCCTCCGCGCGGGCGCACGAAATATGTGTCTTACAGGAATGACCCCCGACATGATGATCCGATGTATTGGACAAATTAACTATCCGAAAATGGTAGAGCTCGGGGATACACTAGCGGAACTCACCCGGAACGCCCAAACAATGAAGATCTCTGCACCTGCTGGAACAGAACTAACATGTAAACTTGACTCGCGCCCGGTATTTCATAACTCCGGTGTCATAACAAAACCTGGCGACCAGAGTTTCCTTGGGGGGCAAGTCAGTTGGGCACCCGTGGAAGAGACCATTAATGGAAAACTCGTCTTCGATGGGGCATTGTGGCCTCCAGAAGAGATCGGTCTGCTTAAAACACCAATCGATCTCACAATTGAACAAGGCGTAGTAACTGGAATTCAGGGAGGTAGCGAAGCCAGGGTCTTTGAGAGTTGGGTGAAAAACCTTGATGATCCAAATATGTACAAGATAGCGCATTATTCATATGGATTTAACCCTGGAGCAAGACTTACGGGGAAGATTCTCGAAGACGAGAGAGTTTTTGGCAGTATAGAACTGGGCATTGGGAGTCAGCGGCCTCGATTCAAGGGAACAGTAGGACCAGCAAAGGCTCACACAGATGGGATCATTCTAAATCCAACAATCGAATTGGATGGAATTGTTATCGAGAAAAAAGGGCGATATGTGCATCCAAAACTCGCTCGGATCTCCGAAGCGTTCGGTGGATAAGTCTAAGCAATTTCTTACACGAATCTAGCAGTTCTATGGATCAAGCGGATTCAAGTATCGGAAATCATTTGACTTCGAATCCCTAAATATTCAGTTAAGTAAATGGGTTTCTATTAGCAAACAACGGTGATCCAGTTGTAATAGATCCTAATAGTGCATCAAATTCTCTCTGGCGTGTTCTTCTCACACAAGGTGAAAAAGGTGAATCGTTGTTTCACATTTCTCGGAGAAACGGAGATTTCATGAACAAGGGAAGAGGATCCTCCAATTTGCGCGTATCACAACTATAATGAAATAGAAGGTGAAACAACCAGCCATTTACTATAAATAGTTGTTCGGTTAGAAATAAGTGGAAGCAAATTGTTCTAGTGAGAAAATCAGAATGAAGAAAAAATATAGGATAATCATAGAAGGGAAGGCTTACGAGGTGGAGGTAGAAGAACTCGAGGCAGTAACTGCATCACCCGTCCCTTCTAGTGTAAACAGTCGACCAACAGCACGATCACCTGCTAAAACTGAACCTATAGTACCAACACCACCGACCACTTCTGTGAGTCGTCCATCACCAAGGGGGGTCTCAGTACGGCCCGAACTAAAAACAGCCCCACCCCCCACTGAACCTGTTCCTGGGAAAGGAGCAGTAACAGCCCCAATCCCTGGTACGGTTCTCCGAGTAGATTTTAAAGTTGGAGATTCGGTCTCTCAAGGGGATGTACTTCTAATCCTAGAAGCTATGAAGATGGAAAATGAAATTATCGCCCCACAAGACGGAAAAATTAAAAAAATCGTATCTCCAAACACAACAGTTAATTTTGGAGATGAATTATGTATTATTGAATAAAAATCACCACAAAATACTGAGGGATCGAGAGTCCTGAACTCAAACTACTACAAAAAAGTAGTGGGCTTAACTTTAAGGTGTTAATTAACCAGTACCTGTAATCTGCAGGCCAGTTGGATTTTAAAATCCTTCTCAAACAAGTGTTATAGGATTTCTGACGTCACTCTATCCACACTCCTACCAAGCTAGCCATATGGATCTACAAAGAAAGATTCTTCTTTTTTCGTTTCTGGTTTTTCATGCGAACCAAGATGCGAACTGGGGACTATACCAAGCACCCGTCCATGCAGACCGAACATCCAGCGAGCGCAGCGGACAATTGTTTGGATGGTTTTAAATAAGCGATCCTGTGTTAATCCATCAAAATAGATGGAATCCTGGATAATCCAACCATTGGGGATCCCAGATTGCATACGCCATCCGAAATTGATTGGTTGAGATAACATAGCATTCATCGCATCCGAAACAAACTGGTTTATTTCAACGCGATCCTTCTGTCGCATAAGCTCAAAATGTTGAGGATTCACAAGTACCGCCATTCCCAATCGAATGAGTTTCCTTCCACGGGGTTGCACAAGCTCAATCTTCAGAGGACGAGGATGAGCCGGGGGATAGTCTATAACTAATCGAAATTCATCTGCGGGAGTTGTCTTATCCTCATGTTTGATCCGCTCATCCATAAACCAAGTTCGAATACGCGTTTCATATGATTCATTGGCTTTGTCATATTCTTCTGGCATTTATTTGAAGCCTTCTTGTTATTCTTTTTCATCTGACTATGTAAAAGCCTCGATATACTAAGATCTTCAGTTTATAATCATAAATTAACCTTTAGATATTACCTTAGTGTAAGAACCTCTGGAAGATTTGTCAAAATTACCGAGTGACCAGCGTTTAACTCCATCAGACTTAATGATCGTTTATTCTAATTTTTGGGATAAATATTCCAACCTGGCTTCTGTATTCCTCATACTGTCTCCCAAATCTTTCTAAAAGCATTGTTTCTTCTTTTTTCGCTGGGAAATAATAACAGAATAGTCCTACAAAACAGCCCAAGAGCAAGATATTTGAAAGTAGAAAAAATAAGCCAAGTGACATGAGGATGTAAGATAAATAGAGAGGATGCCGAACGAGCCCATAGGCCCCCTCAGTCGCGAGTTGATAATCTTCTGGCATTGTCCAGGACGGTGCAACGACTCCTCTCGCAATCCGCGCTGAATCAGCTAATACGACTCCAATGATAGTTAAGCCTGTCCCGACAAACTGAATCCACAATTGATGTAGACGGCGGAAAATGAAGGGGGCAAACACGAATTCATAGGCCCCAAAGAAGAGAAGTCCTGGGGATACGAAAAATAGTAGCCAGAAGACAAGGGATGCCGTGTATGCAATTAGGGTTGGACCATCTCGTGGTCTTGGTGGCTCTTTCACAACCACTTCACTACGTTTTCGACTCCGAGTCATTCTGAGATCATAGCAAAGATGAACAGAAAAGAACAAAATAAGGCAAAACATTAAGATCACTGCGATTAGATGTTGATCAAACAAGTAACTGCGTCCTCCTCATCAGTTTAGGCATTATCGAATATGATCTATTAGAATCCCTTCTACCCGCAAGGGTTCGAGCTTTGCTACTAACGCTTGCGCCTCAGATAGCTTTGATTCGCTATTTGAATAAATTTGAAGAATTATATCTCCTTTAGTAACACTCTCCTTCTTTTTCGGGAGATAAACTCCTGCTCCAGGATCTTTTGGGGCTCCTGCGACTCTGGCAATTTGGGTTAGCGCCTCGTTGCTAATTTCAACAACCCACCCGTTCGTTGGGGCCTCCCACTCAAAACAATAATTCCCAATCGGTATATCGTTAGGTTGAATGGCTGGATTCCCGCCTTGCGCCTCGATGATCTCTTTCATTTTCTCATAGGCTTTACCTGACTCTAATAACTCTCTTGCCATGTCAGCCCCACGTCCCCGCCACGTCAGTCCTGCAATTTCAAAAATAATTCCAGCTAAATTAATGGATTTTTCTGCGAGTGACGTTGGTCCTTGCCCCATCAAGGCATAAAGGGCTTCTCGGGCTTCTAACGCTGGTCCGATAGAGTGTCCCACGGGGACCTTGCCATAAGTTAGGGCTGCTTCCAATCTGATATTTAATCGTTCTGCTAGCTGAACAAAAGCGCGAGAATATTCTCGGGCACTTTCCATTGTATGGACTTTCCCGCCTCCAACTGGCACATCCAGGACAACGAAGTCCACACCCACAGCTACCTTTTTCGCCATTATCCCACTCATAATGAGTGGTAAAGGGTCCACTCCCAAAGGAAATGCTACATCTGCAATGATCTTATCAACCGCGGGGCTAAGATTCAATTTTCCACCGGTCCATACAATTGCACCTTTCGTGTCCATTACGATTTCTTTCAGTTCATCTGCTTTAAACTCGACAGGAGCAAGTATGTTCATGACATCAGCTGTTCCAGCAGCAGACGTTACAGCTCGTGTGCTTGTTTTAGGGATAGCAAGTCCCGCTGCAGCTATAATGGGAACGATGAGAAGTGAGATCTTGGTGCCGGGAACTCCTCCAAGTGAGTGTTTATCATAAATAGGGACAGGAAATTCGATGATGTCGCCACTTTCGGCTAGGGCCCGAGTCAGGTATTCGATTTCCTCCATTGATAATGAAGTAAAAAGTTGTGTCAACACAAATGCGGCCATGTAGAGCTCTGACAGACGCCCATCCATCAAATCCTTTATGACATTATCTATTTCTTCTTTCGAGAAAGTGTCTCCTCTCATCTTCTTCTTTATTACATGCTCGCTTGTGATAGCCCGTTTTGGAGCACTGATCTGAACAAGGTCCCCATCCTGAATTGGAACCCTTTTCGCAATTTCTACGGGTATTCCAATCTCTCCCGGGCCTACCAAAGAATCAGTTCCAACATACGGAAAGCTGAGGGAGCGATGTTCCTCAATGGTGAGGGAAAGATGTTGTTCTTTTTCAATTCCAAGTGCTTGAATTGTTTGACTATTTAGGCAAAGAAATATTCCCCCAAAAAGGTCTAGGAGTTTCGTTGTAAGCTGCAGTTCATTCGCCTCCTAAAGTATTTCTTTCTTTCCTCTTAAATATCCTCAGTTTCCAGAGGAAGCTATTCCTCATAGTAGAGGTGGTTCTGAACCCATTAATCGCTAGAAATGAGCGTCTAATCTCGATTTCCTTGGGACATATTCTGTTACTGATTCCCCGGTTTCAATGAATTTCTTAATGTTAAGGGCGTCCTTAACTCGTGCGTCTAAGCCAGATGTCCCTTTGCCTTTTGACTCGCAAATAATTTGGATACGTTCAAGCCACCCTTGCTCCCGAAGCACGGTTAGGAATAAACGCCAAGGCACCCCGCTCCCTCTATCCAAAAAGGTGTGCGTCACTTCCCCCCATCGACCTCCAACGATCCCTGATAGGTGAATTGGTAATCGATTCCCTTTCAAATCTATATTGTCATCAATCAGTTCCAACCGTTTCAAAATTCCTGCTTCAGTCGTGACATCGCCTCCTCGCGCAAAGTCGTGGCTGAAATCCCAGCAAAAAAGGGTTCCACACTCATGAGCAACTTCAACAATCTGACGAAACCCAGCAAAAGAGCGTAACTTCCCTGCGACTTCGGGTGCAAGGCGGAGGTTATACCCTTTTTTCTCTTTCTCTGCTAAAATTTCTTTCAAAAACGCTTTAACTAGCTTTCCATCCCCTTGGTGCTTTCGTGTCCCAGTATGAAAAGTGAGATGGGTGGCACCTAAGGCATGCCCAAGTTTCAAATTCATCGTGAAATGGGCTTTTGTTGTCTGCTTTTGGCGTTTTTCGGTGGCTGTAAGACTAATAGTGTATGGACCATGAATGCTTATCGAGAATCCGCTCAACAATTTGGAGGTGGAGGTGGCTTGATCGACCGATGGGTAATAGAGGAGAGGTCCGGGCTTAGGAATCCCAAGGACACATCCCAAGAACAAGAGCTCAATTGTATTAAGTCCACAATTAATGAATTCCTTAACAGCGGTTTCGAATTGTGTGCGGTTAGGGACAAACCTAGAAAAGGAGTATGAACACCCAACTTGGATTTTATCCATCATATTCTATTCAGACCTTAATGATCCTATTGTAGAGAAAAAGAATTCACTGTCACAATAAACCGAGGTTTTTAAAGGCGTCCTTCATTCGGTCTTCATCGTCCCTCGATACCGGCAGAATCGGGGGTTTCGGAATGCCAACATCCAAACCACGCCATGTTAGAATCGAATAAACCGCTGCATGGGGGGAATGGGGGATGTGTAGCGCTCTTCTAGCTTGGTTCACTTTGATCTGAAGTTTGCCTGCTTTTTCGTAATTTTTCGCATGTGTTGTATTAAATAGATCTATCACGAGCTCAGGGAAGACATTAGATAAGCCTGAGATACAAGCTTTTACTCCTAGAAGCATTGCTGGCAAACACACAGTCTCCGTCCCTACTACATATGTGAAATCAGGTTGATCCTCCAAGACGCTCAGATAGTGGGTGAATTCAACAAAATTAAACCCGCTGTCCTTTATCCCTTGCACCCCTAAACCCACGAGCTTTGCGAGGAAATCGGGTCTGAGTATGAAGCCCGTGGTCTTTGGGGTATTGTAATAGAAGACAGGGATATCAACCGCCCCGACCAGTTCTTGGAAGTGTTGTGCCACTGTCTGCTCGTCATGCTGATAATAATATGGGGGAGTGGACGCAACAGCACTTGCTCCAGTATCTTGCGCGTGTCGTGCTAAGTCAAGGACTTGTGCAGTGGAGGGTGACCCGATTTGCACAATTACGGGAACCCTCCCATTGATCTGATCAATGGTAATCTCTGTTACCTGTTTGCGTTCCGGTGTTGACATGATTGGGCCGGACCCAAACGTTCCACAGATAAACAACCCGTGACTTCCCTTTTTTAAATGGAAATCCAATAAATGGCGTAAGCCATCTTCGTAAACATCCCCAACTCGAGTAAATGGCGTGATCAATGGCACGATAATTCCTTGAAGGTCAAGAGATGGCATGATAATTTACCTCCAGTGTCGCTATGACGGGAATCAAAAATCAAAAAAATTTGTTATTATGAGAACTCAGATTGGGGCAACTAAATTGAATATCGAATTACGCAAAGGAGATATCACACAACAGGATGTTGATGCTATTGTGAACGCCGCGAACACCCGGTTAATTATGGGTGGAGGCGTGGCAGGGGCCATTAGACGTGCGGGAGGCGAGGAAATCAACGAAGAAGCGATAAACAAAGGGCCAATTCCCTTAGGGGAAGCAGCAGTCACGAACGCAGGGCGGCTGAAAGCCAAATATGTAATCCATGCCGCCTCGATGCACCTCGGGGGTGTGGCCACAGCTGAAAGCATTAAAAAATCGGTTCGGAATTCCCTCTTACGCGCAGAAGAGCTTGGGTTGAAGACCATCGCATTTCCCGCAGTGGGTTGTGGCATCGCGGGCTTTCCAGTTAGTAAGGGCGCAGAAATCATCCTTCAAACCATTAGCGAATTTGAGCCTAGGAGTTTGGAACAGGCAATCATCATCTTATTTTCACAAGCCGATTACGAAATTTTTGAAAACACGATGAAGAGACTTTCTCACTAATTTTATGAAACCGTTCTTTAAGGAACCACTTAGATTTAAACAATTTTTATTGAAGTACAATACGCCTTTTTGACTTGTGGGGCTTTTCAAGGCTACTAAAAGTGAATCCTTTTATTCATGAATTTAGTGAATAATAAATAGTACACTCAGCCTGAATGGGGGTTGGCCATGAAAGGGGGAAATCGACACTTTGTGTCGATAATAGTCGTTATTCTAGTTTTAATGCTTCCAATTATAATTGTTACCGAAAAAACTTTGAATCCTCTGCTAAATGCAAATAATCCCGCCTTTCAGGGACAGTCGAAGGTTCAATCGCTCTCTCTTTCGTATGGCCAGGAGAATTATGTGGACAATTTTAATAGCAATGTAGATGGCAGCGCTGATAAGGGAACACATTCTAATTTTCCTAATCAGCAATCGGGACCGGATGGTACCGTTGATATACTCACCGAAGAGGATACAGGTGGAAATAATGGTTTTATCGACCTCTATGTTGATTCATTTGATTGGCAGCAAATCGATTGGATGACAAATGGTAGTTCTCCGTTCCTAGACGCTCAAGATATGACTAATTTAGTGTACGCTATAGACGGGGGGACCGGCTCTAATCACGGCGATATGATGGGTTCTTTTGGGTTTACAGATACAAACCAAAGAGGGAGCATTATTTCCGTTACATTAAGAGTTTTTGGGCGCGCAAACCCAACAAAACCGGGCAATAGTTATTTTTCGGTTCTCCTATATGATGGGACTTGGCTACAAGTGATGGACTTTAAAGGTCAGGGAACTGTCGCTTGGAAACAAGTTGATGTCAGTTCACAGCTCAATACCTGGGCTAAAATCAATGAAGCTCAAATTGCTCTTCGTACTGAAGACCCTAATGCATTTCACAATGGAGGACAACTATGCGACGCCGCTGTCTTACGAGTTAGTTATCATTTGCCAAATTATGAGTTAGATTTGGAAGAGCAATGGACTTCCGTCGATTATAGTGAAGAAATTGAAGAATTATGCATTTACACAGGAGAATTTAATACATCAGAAAATTTGAATGTCTATGAGTGGGATACGAGTGGGAACCAATGGCATTCTCTAGGTAATCTCGCTGAAAACAAGTGGAACAACTTCACAATATCTATTACCTCCTCGACTTATACGATAAAATTTCAAGCGGGAGCCGAATCGAACGATTATGAATGTTCCGCATGGGAGATTGATGCCACCTTAATTGTCACCTACACCCCTGCAACGACGACAACCACGACCCCCCCGGTAACGACAACGACGACAACCACGACCCCTTCGGATACAACTCCCCCAATCATAAGTAATGTAACCGCTAGTCCCGATGTTCAGAGCGCGACGATTACATGGAACACCGATGAGCCCAGTGATAGCATTGTGAACTATGGGAAAACCCAATCTCTTGGACACACGGAATCCGACAAAACTCTGGTCACAAGCCATATAGTGGTCCTCATAGGACTCGACTCCAATACCACATATTATTATGAGGTAGAATCCAAGGATGCCGCAGGAAATACCGCTACAGACGGTATCTACTCCTTTACAACCTTATCAGAGCCAGATTCCACCCCACCAGAAATTAAGAATGTGCAGACCAATAACATTTTGGACACCAGTGCAACGATTACTTGGGAAACGGATGAGCCCAGTGACAGTGTCGTGAACTACGGAACGTTTATTCCTCCTAATTCTACTAAATCGGATACAACCATGGTGATATACCACTCAGTGCCCCTGACAGGGCTTACCCCCGCGACTACTTACAGATATGAAGTGGCATCCACAGACACCGCGGGGAATACCCGCGTAGATAATGATGGTGGCTTTTATTATCAATTCACAACTGCTCCGCCTTTGGATACAACTCCTCCAGTTATTCAGAACGTAGAAGCGCTCCCCGAAGTTGATGGAGCCACCATAGTTTGGTTGACAGATGAGCCAAGTACCAGCAAAGTAGAGTACGGGGGGACTGGACCTCCCTTCTCCATGTCGGTGGAAGATGGTGTGTTGACGACAAGTCACTCACTCTACATCCCTGATTTGGAACCTGAAACAACTTATAAATATCGGGTTTTGTCGGCAGACGAATGGGGAAACACAGCAATTTACCCGGAAACAGGCGCCGTTAATTTTACGACCGAGGCACCTTCGGGTACGACACTCAAATTCACTTCGAACGACCGATCCACTGAGACAGGGTCAATAGAAATCGACAGAATATATACAACTAAGGTTAAGTACGTTGATATCGAGGGCGGGGGGAACCCCATCGATGGAGCCCAAATTGATATTATTGATTCAGAAGGCGCTGTTTCCAAAGAAATCCAAGCAGAAGGTGCGGGAGTTTACCGCATCAAACTTACACCTAAACCAGAGAAAATAGGGCATTTTATCCTTCAAATCCAGGCTTCTAAGGCGGGATTCAACAGCGCCTTAGCCACGCTGGTCTTGGATATTGTCCCAATTCAAACCGACCTATATTTTACTTCCAATTATCAAGATATAGAACTGGCGCCAGTTCAGATCAACGAAACCTACACGACGCTGGTTCAGTTCAACCGGACAAGCACCTCCCCTGAGACGCCAATTGATAATGCGACCCTTAATGTGGTCTCCTCAGATCCCGGGGTCTCGAACACCGTCACCCCTTTGGGCTTTGGGTACTATCAGATTACGGTCAGCGCCAATGAATCCAAGCAGTTCAGTCTCGTCATCGAAGCCTCTAAAGCCCAGTATGAGACGGATTCGGTGACCCTAGTGCTGGTCACCGGTCTTATAGAGACTCGGCTTAGGTTTCTATCGAATCACAAATCCACGGAGACTGGAGCCGTTCAGGTGTACGACACATACAGCACCATGGTACAGTTAAATGCGACAGTTGTATATCCCGAGCTCCCCATCGATGGTGGCACGATTGAGGTCCGAAGTTCCAGCCCCAACTTGAGCTATACCGTGATTCCGGTTGGTAATGGTACTGGGATCTACCAAATTGAGATAAGTTCAACACTCATAAGCCAGCTCAACCTCGATCTGGAGGCCTCCGTCGGTCCCAAATATCAGAATACCTCCGCCTTGCTTACCCTGATTGTCGAACCGCTTCCAACAAAACTCCGGTCAACCAATCCAGAGATTGTAGATAATCGGCTGAGTCTCGTTTACACCGAGCCAATTGAGCTCGCTGTTCTTTATACCAACGAAAGCGACGAGGGGATGCACTTTGAGCATTTCGAATGGGTGGCTGAGGGCATTGAGTTTCTGTCTTGGACGGAAGGAGAGGGGGTGGGAGAGTACCTTTTCAGCTTCAAGGCCTCCGTTCCAGGCACGTATTCGCTCACTCTTACACTTTACAAACCATATTATGCGAATGCGAGTCTAACAACTGTTATTATGGCCAAGCCGATCCCTATAGTAATTAAGGATCCACCTGTGAATGTTATCGGCGGAACAGATTCCCAACAACTAATGATTGAGCTGAGAAATGAGGTTGACGATTCTCCAATCATTGGCGCTACCGTGACCTATTCCTTGGTGGGAGATGATCTTCGTGGCACCATGGAAGATCTGGGCAATGGGATTTATGTGGCCGATCTTTCTGGAGAACAACTAGATATCGGAAATTATACGTTTCAAATTGTGGCAGAGAAAGCCAATCATGCCTCCTTAGTCGTTGAGTACACTTTAATCGTGCAAGAACCCGCTTCATTCTTACATAAGTACTGGAAACACCTTAGCATTGGGGGAGGTCTTGTCATCGGTAGTGCGGCAAGCTACATTCTGAAGGAACGCAAGAAGAGACGGAAACTAGCCCTCCTTGAGGCACGAAAATGGATGACAATGGAATATATCACAGACATTGCGCATTTTCTTGATCTATTTGTGATGACACCTAGTGGAATCGCGTTTTACAGCTTTGCAGAAAGTTTGAGCCAACAGGGACTAGATACAACCTTGTATTCTTCTTTCATCGCGGCGCTCAAGACGTTTGCTGGGAAATCCTTAGCATCTGACGGCACGTTAAGTAAGGAGGATCACTTCCGATTTGGAGGAACGGAAATCTTTCTGTATAGTATCCAGAACCTCATCTTCGCTTACATGTTTTCCGCTCAAACCCGAGATGGGGATTGGAAGAAAGTTACACACAGTGTTCTTGAAAAATGTCGGGAATTGACTACAAGGATTGAATTTGAATTTCAGGATAATATCAAGGAATTTGAAACGTTTTATGTTACAAGCGCGATTCCACATTCGAAGATCTCGGAATTGGTTACAGAAGTTCTGGGTCTTAACCTTATCTTCCCTCACCGCATCATAGATATGGGAACCCACACGAATATTGGTCTTCATGATGAAAGCACGATTATCCAAACTATTGAACAGATGAGTGATGATGAAGAAGGTGAAATCAATTTAATACGGGTTCTGGAGCGATTAGAGGGGTCAGGAATCCCCCCCGATGACATTGTGTTCATATTTTATCAACTTCGAGAGGAGGGCGCGATTGCTCCAGTGTCGAACCTGGAACAGGTGGAAGAGTCGCAAAAGGCTGAAGACGCCGAATTCGCCGAGTTAATGGCCGATGAACGAAAAAAGGAGTTAGTATTAAGTTTTGAGGAACACCCTCACGAAGAAAGGATTACCCTTTTTGCTCTAGAGGAGAAACGGAAGTTCCTTGATAAGCTGCGATCCATTGCTGATACTAGTTTAGTAGATGATAATGATTTCGACTCATGATTAGTTAGTTACATGGATATACACATATACCTATTCCAAATCATCCAAGGCTGTTTCAATTGGTAAGGTGGAGGTACGCATTATCGATTGACTTTTATTCACTCATAGAGCCAGAAGCCCATGATCTGCTCGTTACGCTTTTCTTCCAAATACCCATTTTCTTTCATTAATAGGTCTAACACTCATCGAGGCCTACGTAATATTAATAGGGTTCTCGTTTAATTTCGGTTGAAGCATTCCCCCAACTCGCAGCTGATAAAAGATAAATACTGCTTCATCTGTCGGTATTCCTAAATCAGCTACCCTCTCTAAGAGGGTAGTCAATATTATAGCGCCTGTTTCCATATCCAATTGCTGGATGCTCTCCAGAATTGCTTTTTTATTCGGAAGATAGGCTTCCTCAATCTGAAGTTTTTTCCCTGTGAGCTTAAGCTCATGAGCCATTCTTACATCGAGTTCCATAATCTCTGAAATCCGCCGGGTAATCTTCTTCTGTGAGATAAGAGCCGAGTCATGGGATTCCTGATAGCCTTCTAACGCCTCTTGAAATTCGAATTCAATAGCTGCTACGACTTCTTTGCACCTTGCTAGCATCTCTGTAGATACTCTCTTCCACTCATCGTCTATCATTTGGGCCTCGTAGAGAAAGGCAAAGGTCGCCATATCCCCACTGACAAGAAAGATCTCCGTTTCTCCAAATCGAAAGTGATCTTCTCCTATTAGCTCATCCAGCATTATTGACTCGCCAGCGAAGGTCTTGAGCGCCATCATAAAGGCAGAGTGCAAGGATTCGCCGCCACCGCTTGCCTCTACAGCGGTAGCGGTCCTAAACCCATAAATGAGTGATCCATCCGCAGAAATGATCAATAGGTCTTGAAAGCTTAAAATGTCAGATATTAATTCGTAGCATGACCTTATCCGTTCCTCAAAAAGGGCTTGTTCTTTCTTGGATTGTTGTCTTCTTCGAAACATGTAGCCAAGCAACCCGAAGCCTGCGATAATTCCCCCCATCGCGATGTACCAGTAATCGGAAAGCCATCGCTCGAATTGCGAAGGAGGTTTGGGGTTAATCACCACTGAGTACGTGATTTTTAGAGCTTTAAAATCGTGTCCTTTCGTAGCAGAGATGTTAAATTGGTGTGGTGTCCCAGTGTCTAATCCTTCTCCTGACAACTCCAAAGTATAGGTCCCATTGCCTAAGTCTTGCATGACCCCGCTGCCCCCCTCCCACGAATACTCAACGTGGGCGCCCCCAATCAGCTCATTATCACGAGGGTGCGACGGGACGTGTGACTCACGAAGTATCAAAGTAATTTTTGTGGAACGACCTTCATCAATATTAATGACTGATCCTTGCCTTTCACCATTTTTGTATAGCTCGTAGGCCATGGGTATTGGGTCTGCGCTGATCTTGATATTTAGAACCGCGGCCTCATGTCCCGTAGCTGTCGCATTAAGCGCGACATAATATGTTTCGGGATGAGAAGCGTTAAAATGGAAAATATACACCCCAAATTCCTCTCCCGTAGCTAAAGAATGAAAATGGAGACCACCACCGTCAATAGTATAGTTATCCCACGCGAGTGGCCCTTGGTCATCTTGGAAACGTATTGTCACATTAATAGGGTCTGTAAAGGTTACATTGAGTTGGTTCTCCTGAAAATCGGGATTTATTACCTCGAGATTGGCTGGGATCAAGCTAACTTCGAGGGTTAGGGTTGCTGATGCATTGGAATACCATGGTTTTCCAGCTTCGATGACGATACTGAACTGCTTGGACTGATTAGCCCAAATTGATATATTATATATCCCGTTGCCTAAGGGGACGACGGGATGGTGAAAGACTCCTGGATCTGAGGGGGTCACCCGAAGGGAGGCACCATCAATCGGCGTTTCGGGGGTGGTGCTCGTCCGGTTGAACTGAACCAGTGTCGTGTAAGTTTCGTTGATATTCACGCGTTCTCGTCCCTGATTCGTTTCCCTCGATATTTTATTAGAGATAAATCGAAGTGCTGTTTGGAATGGAGTCGATGTCAGAATTAGATCAACCGAACTGGTTGCCACTCCCTCAACGGCTGCCCAAATACTGTAGACCTCTTTCCCAACCTCTGTAGGGCTTATCGTGACATTATATACACCAGGATCGGGGGTAGAGGTCCAACTAAAATTATACCCCGAGAACTGGCTAACAACTCCGATGTTGGCATCGTTGATTAGGCTAGAATCGCTTGTGAATTTAATGAATGTAGTATATGTAGAATTGATCTCCACGACTCCTGTCTCGATAGATAGATTGTTAGATACAAATAGAAGCTCGGAGGGGGTTTGCTCCACTGACAATATCAATTCGACAGAGCTTAGGGCGTATCCATCTTTTGATGCCTTGATTTTGAAATAAAGGCTTCCTGACTGCTTGGGGGTGATCTCAATGTCGTATATACCGTTACCCCTGTCTTTGTAGAATCTTGTTGCTTTCGAAGTGTCGCCTTCAAAGCTGATCTTAGCACCAGGTATGAGGTTTCCGGGGACTGGAGGGAATTGGTCAAAATTCCAATTTTCTGCAAAAATAACCGCTGTAGGATACAGTTCATTCTTCTTTACCATTGGAGTCTCCAAAGCCCCTCCGGACGCAAATCTGAGTTGCGCTTGGAGGGATGATTCTAAACCCGGAGATATTGTCATATCAGATGATTTGGTCAAAGTACCCTCCGAGGTTAGCCCTATCCACCCAAACAAGAGAACCAAATTAAGTATGGTCGCTGTTACAAGAATATAACGAAGCTCTTTCATTATAGGATCGCTCCAAGCTTCGATAAGCTCCAAAGAGACTCTGTTTCTTTATAGCATAATTCCCTCTTGACAAGGGTCTGTCAGGACAATCCACATCGGAAGTAAGCGAAATCTAGACTTCAGGACAGGACCGCCTGTCGATTCCCACGATTTCCCCTTCAATGGAATCTATAGGGTTGATCCTTATTGTACAAGATATTACTGGTCATAATAGAAATAAAAGGGTTAAGAAATTAGATGGCTTCTAAA
>JBHIFL010000009.1:0-72256 GCA_046761065.1 Candidatus Heimdallarchaeota archaeon | reverse complement strand
AAAATGATAATTTCTTGTAAATTTGATATTTCTTTATATAAGCAACAGGTTTTTATTTTAGGCAATTGATACAAAACACGAGGAATCATGACAGCGAAAAAAGAGATTGGAAAAGTCACTCACTTCTATTCGCGAATAAGTGTGGCTGTTATAGAATTAACAGACGAACTAAAGGTCGGTGATCAGATTGCATTTGAAGGGAGTACCACTTCATTTGAGCAAATAGTTTCCTCGATGCAGATAGAAAAAGAGAACATCGAAGTAGCAAAAGCGGGCCAAATGATTGGTCTAAAGGTCACTGACAGAGTCCGACCTGGGGATACTGTCCACAAGCTTACTCCCGAATAAGCAAACGAATGATATTTAATTATCATCCACCCATTGCCTTCTTCGGGTCGTATTGGTCGAGTTGAGATGGTGTCGTCTTTAGACCCATCAATCCCTCTACGAGATAGTTGATTCATAGGATACGATCTTCAAATGATAATGATATCTGATCGATTGATGCTCTCCGTATAATGCGAAGTGGGACATATCTCCGTAAAGGTTAGATTAGATGTCATATTACTACATAAAATGAGATTTTAAATACTATCGTCAAAGGATTAGTTATACCCCACATTATTGGACTTTGTTCGACAGGATTCGGTTTTCAAACAAGCCATTTTTCCCGTAAAGGTCTGCAGCTTTATATCACACCCGTTTTATTTCTAATATCTCAATGCATGATTCAGGACATTCTTCTGCGGCTTGTCGGTTACATTTAATATTGTCTAATTCTGTTTGAATTGGATGCGATACCCCTCCTTTTAGTGCCCAGTTGTCCGGACATATCTCAGAACAGTTACCACAGCCTATACACCGTTCCTTAAAGAAGGTAATGCGATATTTCGCCAAGTTTCTTCCCTCATTTGTAAGGTGTGAGCTTTCGTTGCGTATTAGCAAGATACAACGCCATTCATAGTTTTCCTTTAATATGATTTAAAAAACAAAATTGGCATGAGGTTTCAAAAGGTTCCGGTATGAGCATAGCGGATTCATACGTGGGAGGTAGATTGATTCATTCTTGAGCAATCCATGACCTTTGGTTCGCCTAGACCGGGAGGCGTTCAAAAGCAACCTGGTAACAGATCCTATATATATTACAAAGATGCTTTACCTTATTCCCTACATTTGTAAAATAGGGACTGTTCCCCCATAGTGTTCGTTTGAGAACCTTAATGAGCTCGGGATTGGTTTGTTGAAGCCCGGAAACCATTCTTTTCCATATGCCTGCTTTCAGTCGTAACTTATCAATGATGATTTCTTGAACATTTGCCTTCGCAGCCGCTTTGATGAGCCCTTCTAGATCTCGATCGGTTATAGCAGGCAAAATTGGGCCTAAAAAGAGCCATGTGGGGATGCCATGGGCACTAAGCTGCTCAAGGGTAACCAATCTTTCTGGAACAGAGGCAGCCCGTGGTTCAAACACCTTTCGAAAGGTTTCGTCTAACGTTGTGATTGTCACTCCGACATCTACTCGCGAGAATTGTTGGAGCAGATCAAGATCTCGGAGGACGAGAGGGGATTTTGTTTGAACGCTGATCGGGAAATCAACCCGGAGCAGTTGTTCGAGACATCGCCTTGTGACTTCGTACCGTTGTTCAACTGGTTGATACGCATCGGTTACCGTTCCAATGCCCACATGACCTTTCCTTTGTCTCCTTAATTCTCTTGCGAGAATTGATGGGATGTTCCGCTTAATGTCCACAAATTGACCCCAAGATCGCGATTCCCTCAAGACCGCGGGTGCATAACAATAAGTGCATCCATGCTCACACCCCCGGTAGGGATTCAGAGCATAATCATACCCTAAGCCGGATTTCGATAATGCACTTTTACAAGAAACTTCCGTGACCTTCATTCACTTAGGCCATCCTGATTGCTCTCATCTCTGTTACCCGGTTTAAGAGTTGTTGTGTCCCTTTAGTTATCTCAAGGGTTTGGACCTCATTAAATTTGACCCATTTCGCGTCAAGGACATCTGACGAGGGAGACAAGTGACCGGCTTTATATTTAGCTAAGAAATCACATAAGACATAATGATACTTGATACGTCCATCTTTATCACGAATCACTGCATCCATGACCTCGAGGACTTCTCCGACTTCAATCTGGATATCGCACTCTTCGAGGACTTCTCGGGCAACTGCTTCTCGAGTTTTTTCACCTAACTCCACTACACCGCCAGGAATGGCCCATTCCCCTTTCCTTGGGGCTTGACCCCGCCTCACAAGGAGAATTTCATCACCCCGGATAATAACAGCTCCCACCCCAACAATCGGTCTCTTCGGATATTCGCGTTTCATTAATCTTCTTCCTAAAAAAAAGCATCAAGCGTTTTTTGATAAAATATGCTTTTTAAAACTGCTGAATTCCGAATCCAACTTGACAAGGGAATAGCAAGACGATTTTGTATGTGGCTTAATGCCTCTTTCAATGTGTTAAATTTCCATACTTTCCCTCTTAAGGCCATCCGTACATTTTCGCGGACATTCCATACACCGACAGGTAAGATATATCCTGGGTGAGCTTCTCTTAGGATCACAATAGCCGCCTGTCGGCGTTCCTTGGCTAAATGTTCGCATACCGCAAGGCGG
Organism: Candidatus Heimdallarchaeota archaeon; assembly: GCA_046761065.1. Classification (GTDB taxonomy): domain Archaea; phylum Asgardarchaeota; class Wukongarchaeia; order Wukongarchaeales; family JBHIFL01; genus JBHIFL01. The sequence goes on along the minus strand of JBHIFL010000009.1, from coordinate 69,617 downwards.
GCGGCATAATAACACCCACCGATAGCCGCGTATTTGGTTCGGCCTTGATACTCCTCATTATCTGAAAGCATGGCAATTTTCGCGTGAGGGTTGGGGTTCCACACCGTATTTGGGTACCAAGCTTCAATAAGTTCGTATTTCCATGCGCGAGGGATCATGAGGACAATAAATCGATTATCAAGTTGCCAATTCTCATAGACGCGGAACTCATTGACAAGTGGAAACCGCTTCACTTCTTCGTGTAGAGCTTTGCCAATGATGTCATCACATGCTGTGATTGCCCAACGAGTTGGGACAAATTTTCGATTTTTCTCAAGACCAAATGCTCCCACACTGAAGGCTCGCTGTATCTTTGTCACGGGAATATTGCTTTGATAGAGCGAGAGAGTTGCTTCTTGGGCTTTCAGGTCCGTGTCACTGGAGGCTTTGTCGAGCCGCTGATCCAGTTTTAATGTCCCTAAATCAAGTTTCTTCAGTCGAGCGGAGGGTCCAAAAGGCTGAACTTCGCTATCGAGGATAAGACGCCTCTTTGGCTTTTTATGAAATACCACTTCAACATCGGTAGGGTCTCGAGAGAGGGCTAGGTCCCGGCTTAAGTCGACAATTTTGCCACTGGTGGTCACATCTGTCACATGGTGAATACGGAACATCCCACGGACTAATGAGTAACGGTAGTTCATAATATCCTCGATTGTTTTCTGCTCAAGAAGCCAACGTTCTGGCAGGTCTAAGATCGTAGTATTCCCATGGATTGGGGGTAGAAGAGGTCCCACAAACACTTTTGGATAGCCTATTCGCCCAATGAACACTGCAGGTGGAGATGAGCCATTGAGATCTAATGAATCAATTAGGGGCAGGGTTTTTGCAAACACCCGATGTTTTACAAGAATAGGGCAACGACTCTTGCCGCAAAGCATTTTGGAGCCTTTGCATACAACACAAATTGCTTTGCGTTTCACGATGTGTGAGTCTGCAAAGATTTTGTCTGAATCGGGGAGCATAATCACTTCTTAGTAGAGCTAAGAGGTTTTATGTTTAATTATGAGAGAGGTTGGTGAAAGTGAAAGTTACCGTTTCTGGAAAAGTAATATGAAAATATACGCCATCCTTAATTCAATGCATTTCTTGAAGGAAGATTGAAACAAACAATCAATTTATTTTACTTTTTAGACATTGAAGCCTTTTTATGGAGGAATTACTGTAGAAGATCTTCAAATGGATTCCATTAACCAGTCTTAAAAGCATGATCGTAATAGAAGTGATAATCAAGTGTACAGCAATTCTTCAGACTAAAAAATATTTACCAAAAAAACAAGCGACTTACAGTAAAGAAATGAGGTTCTAAGAGACATCTCACATATTCTGGGTAGAAAGAAATGTTCATAACCTAAATTATTCATGCATTCTCATTGTGGAAATAAAGAAAATTCTTAAAGAAGAATAAGAGTACAGAAAATCACTGAGGAACGGAAGATGGCTGTTACGAAACTTAACGAGGAGTATGCAATATGGCTCTATCTGAGAGATGCCCATTGCACTTTTGTAAGGAAACGGAAGGATTTAAGAATTTGTACAAATGACTACACAGTGAATGGAGTTCATGCGTATATATACTGCCCATTAATTGCTAAAAAATATATTACTGTGAAATTAGATGGAACAACAGTCGTTGCCTTCAAGAAAAATCCTGACAAACGGGTTCCAAGCCAAATGTGGGAGGAAATAAGTCTTTCACAAACAAAGGAGAAAGGGATGCAAGAACTGAAATCCCATGCCGTAAAAATGGAACTACACACGGCTTTAAAAGAAGAGTTGTTAAGCAGAGCTAACCAACTATTTGAGATCGCTGAAGAATTGAGGAGAGCTCCTGAACCAGAGGAAGATCTCCTCGTTGAAGACGTAAAAGAAGAATTACTAGAGGAAAAGTTGTTGGAAGAAGAGTTAGAAGAAGAAGACCTCTTAGACGAGAAATTCGAAGAATTAAAAGAATAGGATAGCCAGAAAGGCGAATGTGGACTCAATAAGGACTAATATTAAAGAATGAGAATACAGATTCAGTTCAATAGAATACGGATGTGAGAAATAAATGGTCAAATGGCAAGGACGGAGTCGAAGAAAACCCTCTGGGCGCAGGTACCGAGCTTACAGAAAAAAGAGAAAGTATGAACTAGGACGACCGCCCACTGAGACGTTGATCGGACCAGCTAAGAAAAAAATAATACGCATTAGAGGGGGAAACCAAAAAATCCGACTCCAACGAACCGAAGAAGCAAACATTATTGATCCAACAAAAGGGATCACAAAGAAAGTTAAGGTTCTTGATGTTCTTGATAATGAAGCGAATAAAGACTTTGCGAGACGTAAAGTTATCACCCGGGGAGCCTTGATCGAAACAGAATTAGGACAAGCACGTGTAACAAGTAGACCGGGACAACATGGGATAATCAATGCGGTATTATTAAAAGAATAAGTCTGCCTTAATGAAAGGCAAGATAGAACTTATTTATGATATTGATATTCATTGGGTCAAAAAACGTCTGAACTGGATTTTAAGAGGAGGACTTTAGGAGGATTGGAAGGGATATGTCACTACGTAGAGAGAGGGATTTGATGTTTTACCCCGAATATTTTGATGTGAACCTCAGCCGAGCAGAAGGAAGACGTATACCCCGGAATTTAGCCATCAAATCTCCCAGAGTCAAAGAACTCTACCTTGCCGCAAAAAGGGCTAATTTAGAAGTCACCCTCAGGGAATCAATTGCATATACTCGCCGTTGGTGGGATAAAAGAGGAGCAATTGTTGTCAAAAAAACTGCATTGAAGACTGAAATTCTAAAGCAATTGACAAAGTCTTTAAGAGAAGTTCGTATCGAACTCTTGCGAAAGAAAAAGGAACAACTGAAGAAGAAGAAGCTTTCAGCCGATAGAGGCAGAAAACGAAAATAAATGAGACTTCCTTTATAAAAACCTTATGGTGACGATTACATTTTAAAGAGAAAACACTTTGATTGGAGAAAGAATTTTAACAATGATGATAAGATCTTTGACAAATAATGAAAGCCTATCAACGGTGTATACCTGATGCTACTCAAAAGTTTATTTTGTTTTGTTTTTTGTTCTTCTCTGCTTTAAGATGATGTAAAAGTTTTGATCTAGAAGTTGCTCAACATCTGTTTGTTTTTCGTTCAGTTGCACAACTACAAATGGTTTGTCTACAGGTCCAAAAACATCCGAAATAGTTCCTATCTCTTTCAAGTTTTTATCGATGACAGGTATTGAAATGAGTAGTTCGATCTTTTTAGGGCTAAGAAGCGGCTCACATGCTCGTAATATCAGTAGGTTTTGTGATATGATGTGCAAACTAAGTCCCAATCGCATCAATCCGATACCGCTCCAGAAGTCTCTTGTTTAAGAGCATGGGAAAATGAATTTTTTCATTCATTCATCATCTTGCTCAGAATTATTGTGAATCCACAATTCCAATCTATACCCGTGTAGATATAGAAGATCACCCAATAAGGCAACTGGTTGATCTGTTTCATTAAGTTAACAAGATTCGCAACATTTGTGAGTAATTAAATTCCCACAATCCCGAAGCTTGCATCCCAGCGTTACCAAATGCATCTACTGTTTTTTCGGAGTTCAGATGTAACAATTTCGAACAGGAGGCCAAGGAGCCGAATACCCTTGCAGTGGCTGTGGTATGCCATAATTGATTGTGAGTTTTGTCTAAAGCGTGTCCCACTCTTATCGTTACCTCATATTCTACCACGATGCTAGTTAGGAGTTTTTTCCATTAGCGGCTATATGTTCTCCTAATGAGAGAACCGCAGGAATTATTACTGTGCCTGGGTGTATGGCGCATGGTCTCTAAAGATCATCGAATTCTGGAGAGTGGACAGAGGCTCCATGAATTAATACTGTGTTTAAACAACTTGTTTTAAAGTCTTCTGCGATGATTGTGGCCTTGTTTCTATTTTCAAATTGTCTAATAATTGCCGAAATAATTTGTGTAGGTTGTTCGGTAGTCCCGCTTATGATGCAGCCTAAGTGTCTGGTAAGAGGCTTTTGGCAGCAATTATCGCTTGTGGGGGTATTTGGTTAAACTCTAACCCTGCAACGAATTCTGAAAGAATTTGGGTACTCATAAATGCCATTTCACCTTGCTATTATTTTCATGTTCCCCAAATCTCTGAGGTGTCTAATCTTATAGCTTGATGGTCATTTCAAGGGTTTGATCTTGAGAACTTTAGGATTTACAAGGTTGGGTGGAGTACGCCCCTCAAAAAACGCGATCATATTCGTTACTGCCATTTCTGCCATCTCGGTACGCGTCTCAATGCTCGCTGAGGCAATATGAGGGGAAAGGGTGACATTCTCAAGAGTCAGTAGTGGGTTGTTTTCTGAGATTGGTTCTTCAACGAAGACATCAAGTCCTGCCCCTGCAATTTTACTTTTGGAGAGAACTCGGAACAAAGCGTCCTCATCAATGACCGGGCCTCGCGAGGTATTGATGAGATAAGCCGTCTTCTTCATCAAGTTGAACTCGTTTTCCCCTATCAAATGGTGAGTTTCTTTGGTTAATGGCACATGAAGACTCACAAAATCCGCTTCTTGGAGTAGCTGTTGGAGTTCGGCATAGTGAAGCCCTAATGTTTGTTCAAGCTCGGGATTTCTAACTAGATCATTGTATATCACTTTCATCTCGAACCCTATTGCCCGTCGGGCAACCTCCGTCCCAATTCGGCCCAACCCAATAATTCCCAGAGTTTTACCATGGATATCACCACCTAAAAACATCATAGGGCCCCATGGGACGTTCCAGTGGCCTGCTCGAACCCATTTATCCGCTTCCACAATTCGTCGGGCAGTCGCCATGAGAAGAGCAAATGCATAGTCCGCTGTTGTCTCCGTTAAGACCCCCGGCGTGTTTGTGACATAGATACCTCGTTGCGTCGCTACGGTAACATCAATATTGTCATATCCGACGGCCATTTGACAAACGACTTGCAACTTTTTGCTCGTACTTAACACTGCTCTGTCTATTGGATCTGTCAGGAGCGGAAGAAGCCCATCAACGGTCTTGACTTTCTCTAAGAGGGTGGTCTTAGGAGGAGGCTGTTCCTCAGGCCAGACATCTACCTCAAAGCGCTCTTTCAATAGATCAAGTGCCTTCTCTGGGATCTTTCTGGTTACGAAAACTCGGTTCTTTGACAAAGATCAAACCTCATTCCAATTGAACCTTACTTGATCATTTTGAATGTTTCCTCTAGCGCCTTAAGTAGGGGATGTCCAAAACCCATACATAGAATAAAGAACCACACAGATTTGATAGCCAAGGGGCTGTGATACCACTGCAACTAGGACATTTCCCACGTATAAAACTTGCAATGTTGCCAACTCCATTAGAAGACATGGTGAATTTATCACAGAAACTTGGAGGACCACGAATCCTCATTAAACGAGACGATTTAACGGGATTAGCGACTGGAGGGAACAAAACACGAAAACTCGAATTTTTATTAGGGGATGCCCTCCAACAAAATGCCAATGTGGTCGTAACTGGTGCCAACCCTCAGTCGAATCATGCCAGACAAACAGCCGCAGCCGCGAAGAAACTAGGGATGCGTGCTGTCTTATTACTTAGTGATGAAGAACCCACGGAGATTAGCGGGAATTTATTGCTCGATAAAATATTTGGCGCCGAGCTCCGATTTGTCGGGGGAACCGAAGAAGAACTACATCCGAAAATGGAACATGTAGCCCAAGAATTGCGAGCCGCTGGGCAACGTCCATACACCATAACACATTACGGGTCTGTCCCAATCGGTATTTTGGGATATATTAGTGCAATGGAAGAGATCATTCACCAAGCGAATCAAAGGCAAGTAAAAATAGACCACCTGATTGTCTCAGGAGGGGGAGGGACCCAAGCAGGCCTATGCTTGGGGGCTAAAGCCATGAATGCAGGACTGAAAATCACTGGCATTGCCATCAGTCGGCGAACCCTCTCTTGGGATGTTGAGGTAGCCCAGTTAGTAAATGAGACCGCTGCCTATCTAGGGCTCGATCTACGGATGGCACCGGATGAAATTACGGTTCTCAATGACTATATCGGAGAGGCTTATGCCATTCCTTATCCTGAAATGGTGGAAGCTATCAAACTTGTTGCCCAAACCGAAGGTATTCTCTTGGACCCCATTTATACCGGCAAAGTCATGGCAGGTCTTATTGATCTGGTTCAGCAAGAGGTTTTTCACAAAAATGAGGTGTTAGTTTTTTGGCACACTGGCGGAATTCCGACACTCTTTGCGCCACAGTACCGGAAGTTATTCATTTAAGTATCTTGAACTCTACTGAACTATTTTGGCACCGTTAATCCTGTCCAATCTCTTAATAATAGTAGTAAATGTTAATAGTTCCTACTGTCGTTAATTTGTGTAAACTATCTATTACCTTAAATCAATACCTTCATCAGTTGTTGACATGTTTTTGAGAATAGAAGGTGAACCTGTGAGTAACGATCTGGAAGTCCGCCGAGTAACACTTTACCGTGCGGGAGTGGGTTGGTTTGAATTAGAAGGAGAGATCACTGGAGAAAGCACGCGGATTTTTTTCAAAGAGAAAGATATGAATGACCTTCTTAAAACGCTCAATGTCGAACTTATTGGAGAAACAGAAAGTCAAATTCGCGCTATTTCGTTCGATTCGGCGCTCCCACTGGAGAAGCTGAAGGAAAGTTTATCAATAACGATTAGTCCGACCGATTCGATCCGGAACCTGATTCAAGAGTTGGTTGGGCGCCGAGTAAAAGTTGGTCTCATTTCTGGAACTACGATTGGAACTGTGATTGGAGAGCAAACAATCCAAGGAGTGGAAAAAGCCGAGAAAGTCTACTTAGTTATTCGTGATGCCAATGGTATTATATGCTTTCTAGCTCTTGATGAGATTCAATCCCTGAATCTTGAGGACAAAACAGTCAATGCCGATCTGTCTCGAGCATTAGAAATTGAAAACGCATCGAAATTGAAGGAGACTAAACCACTATCAATTTATTTTACAGCCGAAGACATGAAAACACTCCGTTTATCCTACCTTGCGGAAACCCCAGCGTGGAAAACAAGCTATAGGGTATACCATAGTAGTGATGAAACGAAGACAATTCTGCAAGGTTGGGCGATAGTGGATAATACGCAGCAACAAAATTGGGACAATGTGTACTTAACATTGGTTACGGGACTCCCCATCACGTTTATTTACGACTTGTTTAGTCCACAACACATCCAACGGCCCTATGTGGATCGGGAAGAAGTGACTACACTCCTTCCAGAGGAAATCGAAGAGGAATATGCAATTGAATCGAAAATGGAAACATTAGAAGGTATGGTAGCAGATATGCCAATGGGAGCACCAGCCGCAGCGCCGCCAATGCCAAGAATGAAAGCAAAACGAGCTGTTGCGCGGTCAGATGCATTAGAAGTCACCGCAAAAGCTAAAGAAATAGGGGATACATATGTTGTATACGAGATCCCAACCCCCGTCACAATCAAGCGGAACCAATCAGCACTAGTGCCACTCATACAAGAGCCCCTAGAAGGGCGGAAGATCCGGATCTATAATCCGCGGATCCACGCAAGGCATCCGCTGATGGCCCTCAAACTAAAGAATACGACCGGAAAGGTCATTGAAAAAGGACCATTTACTGTTGTACTCGATAATGTCTATGCGGGGGAAGGGATTCTGTCCATGTTACGTCCAGAGGAAGAGCGTATCGTCACATTTGCCTTAGAACAAGCCGTGACAGTGGTCAAAGACGTCCAAGAGGAGAGCCATTGGTTTGGTGTCGATTTCCTGAAGATTTATCTGAAAAAACGGTTGGAAGCACTCAGAGAGATAACATATACTATTACGAATAAACGGGATGAATTCGTAACGGTATTAGTCGATGAACCCAAACAGTATGGATACAAACCGTTTGGGGAGATCGCATCCAAGGAAACAGAGACTTATTATCGCTACGAATTTCCCATCTCACCTGACACATCGGAAAAATTCCATCTCACTTTTAAGAAAGTACATTATGAAGAAATTGAGAAACGGAATATCACTGAGAAGGGGATCAAAGAAATACTAAGGAAAGAATTTATCACGAAAGAGCAAGCAGCTCAGTTGTATGAGATTGTGAAGCTTCGTAACCGCAAATATAAGCTCGAGCAGGAGAAAGAAGCCATAATAAAGGCGCTAGAGAAGACAGAAAGGGAACAAAGCCGTTTAAGAGAAAACTTAAAAGCCCTTGGCGACTCTGTGGAAGAAGCGAAGCTTAGGAAACGGTATGTCGATAAATTAAGTCAGCAAGAAGAACGGATTGAGGAATGGCAGCAGAAAATCAAGATTTTAAATGAACAGATTCAAAAAGAAGTAGAGGACTTGGAGAGCTTCTTAAAATTACTTTAAGATAGTTTATCAGCTGCATTTATCAAAAAAATTGATATTCAATCACTATAAACGCTCTACAGGTAATTTTATGTCCTATAGATCTTGATTATAAAAAAGAAGAAAGGCAGAAATGGTCTTACTCTAAGATTGGATATTTTTGCACATTCCGTATTAACCGCCCAATCCCCTAGCCCCAAATTAGTAATTGATAAAATTTAACTTCTAAAATAAGAATGATATTGGAATATCCCAAAAACGTAAAAAAAACCTTGTTTCAAAAAACATTATGAGTAATGGACGTCCCTTAGCAGCAGTAATTCTTACTTCTTACATCGGGATACGACTGATTTGGGAAGTATATTCCTACCCTCTCACCATGTCGCCAAAATATGCGATTCTAAACTTCTCTGTACTACTACCAATGCTGATAGCTTTGGTTTATGCTGTCTATGTGGCCCCTGAAAGTAAACGTGTGACATGGTTTATATTTGGAAGCTCAAGCTTCTATTTATTGACGTATCTAGTTCTTGGAATCGTGGAGTATCCTTTGCTATTCACACTTCGAGTGGACAATCCTAAATCGCTTTTTATCGATGTTTTTACCCTTTGTATTGTGATCTCTAGTTTTCTGTATACTATCTGGTTGATTCGGTCAAGTCAATACTTGTAATTGGTTTTAATAAAATCAGTAAGCTATAAAAGTCTTAGTCCAGAAAGAAGCGTGAAATGCTGTGCTAGTGCGGCTAATTTTACAAAAACCACAAGTAGAAGTGTTAAGAATACTCTAAAGACAGAAACATGACAAACCTCCTTTCATTAAATCAATAATATACATTTTAAGACAAATTTCAATGATAAGAGGAAGAAAAATGATCGAAGAAGTAATGAATTGCATCAAGGGGAGGAGAAACATTAGAAAGTTTGATCGAACACGCGAAGTGTAAGAGGAAAAAATCCAGATATGCTTAGAAGCCGCAAGGTGGGCACCAACAGCAAGCAATATGCAACCGTGGCATTTCCTAATTGTCCGCGATGAAGCTACTCGGAAAAAACTTACCAAACTTCACCCTTATGGTAAATTTATGGTTGACAGCCCGGTAGTCTTCATCCCCCTCGGAGACCCGGGACGACACCATAAATACTGGCACAGCGATACTGCTATAGCGATCCAAAATTTCCTTCTTGCAGCCTATGCGCAAGGCATTGGTACATGCTGGGCAGGTGTCATTGGGTCTTCTTTTGAGAATAAAATGAAAAAATTGCTTGGGATTCCAGAAGATCTTCGGATTATCGCCACCGTAGCCGTTGGGTACCCTTTAGAAAGCCCCATGAAGGATAGACGCCCGCTTGCAGAAATCGTGTCATATGAAAAGTATAAGCAGTCTATGCGTACTTGAGCCTAACTAATCACCATTCCAGCCCTCAAGAGGACTCAGAAGTCCATTAACTGAAGTCAGAAGGTATGGAATGAGTTTTGGAAGCCGGTTGCGGGCATTCAAGGTAGAGGAAATAGTCTCACAACTTTAATGTAATATGAAATATACAAACCGCGAGGACTAGTTCTAAAATAATTAAGATACATCCTTAGATGAGAAAGAAGAATCAAAGGGCTTCTAACTTAAAAGAGACACTTATGCTTCATGAACAATACCAGTTGCATCGACGAAAGCTATATTGATGGATTCCTGTTCTGGATCAACAATACTCTGTTGTAATGCTTCTTTAGCGGTTTTAATCGCATCCTCTTTCGAAAGAGGAGTTTTTGGTAATTGTTTTAAGAGGTTGTTAGCAGCTTCAGCGTTTTGACCAATTGCAACAGCTTTGCACCTAAATATCGCGCCGCCAGGATCCACCATGATGAGGTCAGCAGTGGCGCTGGACATTCCACCCAAAAGAATGGAGGTGCCAAAGGGTCTTAATCCCCCAATCAGCGTATAATTAGTTAAAAACTCACCGAGTTGGTTGGCAAGGGTTGCAGTGGGGATTGGTTCATCATAAGTTAAGTGATGGATCTGAGCTAAGATTCGTGCCCGCTTAACAAGAGCGGAAGTATCAGCTTGGAGCCCAGCAGCTGTTGCAGCAATGTGAGAATCGATTTTATGGATCTTTTTTGGCGCTTCGATTAATTTTGATTCTTTCCGGATGCCAGCTAGGACAACAAAGGTTTCCGCTCGAATGCCAAGAGTGGTGGCACCTTTTTCAACTGCTTTGCGAGCATATTCCAATTGAATAATATCTCCTTGTGGGCTGAAAATAACTGTGGAGGTGTCGTATGCCATGGTTCTATCGCCAATTCCTCTAATCATAGTTTTCACCTCATTACAGGTTGGAAAAGTTGGTATGTTTTTGATTAAATGATCAAAGCCGAATGTTCTCATATTCCTCTTATTCTTTCAGATGCCTCCATTCGCTATTGAAAATGCTCTCAAAAATGCCTAATCTTCGATTAGTATGGCAGGGATATAAATTTAATATACATTTTTAATGGAACATGTCCTATTCATTCTTTAAACAAAACATTAGAGTTTGGTGTTGCCTCAATTTAAGACGTTTCTTAATCAGATGAATCGTTACAAACATTTAGTCAGTTTTAATAGTCTTGATCTTGTTCAGCGCAATGACAGCTGCTGTCCGAACATCGGGATCCTCGTTTTCATCTTCAATGATTCTGTGGAGTGGTCGAATGGCTTTTCTGTTCCCAATGTTCCCCAAGGCTTCGACCGCCCTCCACCGCAAACCTTGATCCTCATCAAAGAGAACAAGATTTATAAGCGACCTAATTGCCTCAGAACTGCCAAGAAAGCCAAGTCCTACGGCTGCACCCCATCTAACGAAAGGAACCGGATCTTTTAACGCTCGGATTAGGGGTTGCACGGCAGCCGGATCTCCAATTCTCCCTAAGGCGCGTAATGTTCTGTCACGGATATCGGGGTTTTTATCCACCAATAACTGGAGAAGTGGCTGATTTGCTCGTGCATCCTTCAAAAAGGATAAAATACCTACCGCTACTGAGCGAACCATCTCGTCTTCATCCTGGAGTAATTGAATAATAGGATTAACAGCTTCGACGGCTTCAAGGAAACCGAGCGCTACGGCGGCCTGAACGCGCACTTCCCTGTCCGGATCGATCAAAGCTTCGATTAGATCTGGAACGCATGGACGCGCTTGTTCCCCAAGTTGGCTTATTTTTTCAGCAGCTTGCGCTCGAGCTTTAGCGGAAAGAGAACGCAATTGTTTTTGGAGCTGCTTAATCATCGTATGTTCCCTAAGAGGAGTCATATTAACACACAGTGAGAGAGATTTCGATGGCTTGCAAATAATCAATAGTAGAACGCACCTGACAGGGCAATTTACTAGAACAACTACTTATGTATGATCACGTAAAAGGGGACAGGTCATGCAATGGGGCCCTCCCGCACCTTTTACTAATTCCTGACCTGCAATAGGTATCACATCGACTCCACGTTTCTCTAGCTCCGAAATGATACGGGTATTCCAATCATATGAGATGACCTTGCCAGATTCCACAACAAAAAGATTGGGTCCGAAATTCTGCGCTTCTTCAATTGTCACAGTGATTTTGTCGAATTTCTTCTTCTTTAAATAAGATAAGAATGGAGCACTCCGTATTTGCCCTCCGTGTGTTATACGAGCCACGTCGTAACTCAAGGATGGTTCATGTACTACGCAAAGATCTGGGGTGATAACCATAAACGCTCCATCAAGGTGAACACGATAGGATGGTAAAGGTACGCTAACGATTTTTCTGATTTGTGATGTTTTCAGGCCCTGGATAAGCTGGGTTACTCCCCCAAGATTTGTTCTTGGACCGTAACCAACAGCTAAGGTCTGTTCATCAAGATAGACAAAATCTCCCCCTTCGAGATAGCCGGGAAGTTCAATCTCGAGTGCCACTGGAACTCGGCGCTCAAGTGCTTTTTTAGCAATCTGGGGTTCACTCATCCTTGCAGATACAGCCATATTCATCACAATCATACCAATGTCCGTAACAGAGAGGATATCTCGTGTAAAGAGAAGATTGGGGTACGGTGTGTCTTCGATTAGGTCTTCGAGGATGAAAACTTGAATTCCTTCGTTTCTTAATGCATCTACGAAGGCATCAAATTCCTCTTGCATCTTTTCTAGGTTTGGTGGAGTTTTAAACCGGTAATAAGACAGGTTTTCTTTAGTTACTTGGAGAATTTCAAGGCCTGGCCTGTGCATGAGTACTTTACGCAGCTTTCCAAGTTCAGAGATTGCCCCGAATTTCATAGGTTTCTCACGATACTTGAATTGGCTTTAGATAATATAAAGGTCACCCTCCTATCTAACAGAAAATCCTTTTTGTGTGAATACTGTTTCAGTGAGCTCATCGATTAATGGGAGGCAATGCTAGGATCTCTTTGACTACAGCTCTATTTGCCCTAAGGAAAAGTTCTCTACTTTTATATGGGCGTAAAACTAGAGCTGTATCTAATCCTTCAACCCGAGCCCCTCCAGCTACTACTATCAAATTCTTGGTCGTTCCAGTTACATCAAGCCCTAAACAGTCTATCGCAATCAACCCCGTAAGAATAGCTGCAGAAATCCCCTGTGGGAGGATGCAATTAAGGAGTTCAAACACCCCTTCAGCAGGTATCAAGTTCAGCTTGAGGCGCTCTAATAAGGGTTTGATGCTCTCATTTAATCCTCGAAGCAACGCCTCCGGAGGAAAATATTTCATTGTTTTTGTTTCCATATTCACGACTTCATAAAGGGTTTCAGCTCTTGCTAATGCATTTAGATCCATTAAAGGTGTTCCTTGTATTGAAATTACTGGGATTCGACCTTTCAGAATCGATGCCAATTGTTCTTTTAGTTCTCCTGAAACACCGGGAGCCACGATTACCGCACCAATATCTTCTTTTGCTCGTTTTTCAACAATTTTGATTAATTCTTTGCTTTGGAGGTTTTTTTCAGGAAGATCCAAGAGTAAATCACCTTTTTGGTAAAAGGTGTGCTAGATATCCAGTATATATATTTACTGAGCTTTTTTATGAACTGAAATTTGCAAGAATTATCAAAAATTCTAGATAGCTGCGAGTTTGGTTCGGCAGAGCGGAAGAAATAATGCTTTACACCAACTATTACTAATATATTGGAAAATGCAATAATGATCCTTGTATTAAGGCATAGTAAATCCTAAGAATCTCCTCTTTCAATTTCCCCACACATTATGCAGATTGTGATCTTACCTAAATCTGCGTTTTAGGTTTTAGTTAAACTTAGGGCTCCAATCATGGTCAAGAAATAATTCTAGCCCGTTATGTGGGGCATCTAAAATTCAGCACATTAAGTGTTTAAGTGTTAGTAGAAATGGTATTTTAGCGGCTTCTTGTTTGTCAAGTTAGGGGGGAGAAGACAAAGCATTATTTCAATGGGGGTATTAATCAGAAGCACACAACGTCAAGAGCTCCATTTTAGTTATGGTATCTATCTGCTCCAAATCAAGGCATAGAGCTGCAACATCTATTTCGCGAATATAGACTTCTAAACGGAATTTGGAACTCCAAGGATGGATATTCTGACACGTACTATAAATTAATGATATTTTATGCTTATCAAAGATCGAAAAAAGCTCTCTTAAAAGTTCTGGGGTGAAATAATCCACTTCAATTGCTAATTTAGTCACAAATTCCTGATCTAAGTGAATAACTCGGATACATTTCGTCTCTGGCTCAACAATCATCAAAACATATTGAGCACAATTTGATGTTTCGCGAACGAAGATTTTTGGATCGAATCTTACGCCTGTGAGCTTTTCAGAAGGTACTACTTGAGCTGAAGTCACTTTAAAACCCATAGCATGTTCTCCAGCCTATGGTTCTGATTACCTTATATAAACCCAAACAGCTCAAAACCCAAGAAAAGTTTATGACTAATGACAAATTCAACAAACGGAGAAACGTGCTAGCAAAAGAAATCCCCATTTAATATAAACTACTACTAGGAGTCGGGTTATGTGATGTACAAGGGAGAACTATATAGCAGCTATGGTTTCCTTGTGAACAATATAACATAAAAAGCGCCAATCGTGATACCGCGGTCGATATTATGCGTACTATTTATAACAGATCACTTTGGAAGACAACTAGATCTGAGGAAACTTGTGTTTGGCTATTCTATAAACCCAAGGTGGTTCAATCAATGATCTTGACACATTCAATGATGTCTTAGCTTTCTTCTTTTCCAGAGAACAAGGAAAGACAAAGAGAATAAAACTAAGCTTCCTGGAAATGGGATAGGGGTGGCTTCTGCCAGTGTATGTGTTGTACTTGAGATAGATAACTTAATGAAAAAATCTTCGAAGCCTGTATCCGCTTCGAGGAGGATGCCCGATTTTTTATCATAAACCAATGTGGCATTCTGTCCAAGTTGGACGATGGTAAAGATGACTACCTTCAATTTTTTGCCAAGATATTCCCGCACAGGTTCTTCAGCATGAAAAGAGCCATTTAATAGAGCCGCCTGAGCCCTCGCATTGAGTTCGTGGGTCACAAAATCCAGATCAGTGATTAGACCTGGGATCCAAGGGTTTAGAATTCCTGGGATCCCAGGATAGAACCCTAAGGCGAAATTGATTCCAGTTTCACGGACACTGATATTGTCCAACGATAGCTCGTCCACGACTAAATTCCCCAACAAATCCCCATCTGACGAAATCGCTGTTACTTCGAACTCGATGGATGAGCCATTTAAAGCGGACCAAGTGGTTTTGGGCTTCAGATCCAACCCTAGCCACACTTTGGGTCCACTGGAGATCCCATTGATCTGCCATTGTGTTATGCACCCTTTCATCACGGCAAACTCTGTTTTGTCTTGTCCTCTTGCAATTATTGAGGAAAGCATTATTCCAAAGGCAACCAGACAAATTATACCCTTTCTTCTTGTAATAACCATTTTTGAATTCACTCCTTGGTAGGAGGATTATATTAGGTAAGGATAATGAATTACGGAGGTAAACCTTAAAGATGGGTGTGATCCCACTGCCTTGTTATAGTTTTTAGTGCCTTTTAGCTTTTATTAAATATAAAATTAGGTAATTATCAGGTTACTTCGGTAAGATTAAAAATTTTATTTCACTATTTCGTCCATGAATGATGAATGGAAGCTATAAAAACAAGTTTTTCTGCCGAAAGAGGTATTGCAGAATTTTTAATCTAATATTAATTAGAAAGCTTCAAGAAGAAGTTGGAACGCTTTTAGTTCTAGTAGAGTCAGGAGGGTTCCATTTTGACAGAAAAAGAAAGAAGTGATGGAGAGGAATTTCCAGCTTTTAGTACTATCAGAGCACAAATAACACAGCTTATACAAGACTTACAACAAGTTGCTCAGCATTTTCATACCTTGTCGAATCTTTGGACACAAAGAGTCGAATTGGAATCAAAAATAAAGGCGAAAGATGAAGAGATCCAGAGCTTTCAAGAGAGGATTATGGAACTGGAAGAACAGCTTTCTAGGTTAACGCCCTCTGAAGAGCGACTAATGGGAACATCTGAAGACCTAACGCAACAGAAAAGATTTCTTGAACAACTTTCTATCACACTGACCAAGGTATTTGTTATTGCGAAATCGATTGAGAATCTCCCAAACAAGTTAATGCGAAGTATCGAAGAAACAGAATCAATACTGTTGAAAGACGGTCCCCCCGAAATGAGGGTTTTAGTCACTTTAGAGCGCTTAGGTGGAGTGTCTTCTGCATCGGTTCTCAGAAATGAGACGTCTTTGACTCAGGAGGAGGTTGATACATCCATAAAGGCGTTACATACCTTAGGAGTTATTATCGAAGAATCTCCTGGACTCGTTAGATTATTAGCTACGAAAGCCATTGAACCGGAAATAATCCAATGGAGAGAGTTAACGAGTATCAATGAAATCTTTAAACAATGCAAACACTTCACTGAATCCACCACAGATCCGAATGAGATTGCTATTGCGTTGGATGCAATGCGTGATGTTCTCTTTGCTAAGGGGGTCTCGGGTGTAATCGTCTCTGAAATTGCAAAAGAGGCAAGGAAATGGAGAATAGGGGCCGGAAATCGGGAGGAACTGATGGAGTACCTTTTAGAGTGGGAGCAGCGTTCATCGAGTTGAGAATCTACCCAACAAAAAAATAGAACTGTAAGTAATTGTTTATTCTTTTAAGATTGAGTTCTAGGCTTTATTTTCATAGATTGAGAAAGAACTTAAGAAGCATATCCAAAACTAGTTGTTATAATGGCATTTAGTCAGATTACTCCTAAATTACGGTCCAATCTTGTTTTGATTGTTTCATTTAATAAAAAGTAGTAGTTTATTTTATGATAATATCCTAAAACTTTCATACTAGCCATCCTTTTGGCCCAGACAAGTCACAAGTGTGTTCTGATTCTATTAAGACACCAATAAGCCCATTCACAATTGCTATTGGCGCGATGCAACTCTTACAAATAATCCAGTTTTTGAATCCACTGCGGGTTTGCTCTTATTGGTCACAATAAAATGCAATTGGAAAAAGCTCTAATACTGACTTTGATCGTTTATCCCCTATAAGGAGGTAGAAAATTGGTACGATTACATGAATTTCAAGGAAAACAATTACTTAAATCAGCAGGGATTATGGTCGCTGCTGGAGATGTTGCTTCATCGCGTGAAGAGACCAGAAAAATCTCTGAAACAATAAAAAAACCTGTAGCAATTAAGGCTCAAGTTTGGACCACTGGAAGATTCAAAGCGGGTGGCATACGGTTTGCTTTCACGTCTGAAGAAGCAGAATCACTATCTAACGAACTCCTCAGCACTCACATCAAAGGGTTTAAAGTTGAAAAAGTGCTAATAGAAGAAAAACTTGACATCGAACATGAATTTTATGTGGGTATCATAATCAACGACTCGTTTAGGGTACGAAGTCCAGTCATTATATTTAGTATGGAGGGAGGTGTTGATATAGAAGAAATTGCTAAAAAAAGTCCTAATAAAATAGTATCATACCCAATAGATTACCTTGATGGGATTAACCGCAAAATTGCACAGGAATTGGTGTCAAAACTCAATATCGAATCAGATTTAGTAGATCCGTTAAGCAAAGTGATCATTGGACTTTATGACGTGTTTACTAAATATAATGCGCGAGCTGTCGAAATTAATCCACTTGTCCTTACAAGAGACAGACAGATTTATGCTGCAGACTGCCGGATAACTATCGATGACAATTCAATTTTCTGTCATCCTGAATTTGGGATTAAAGTGCCACGAGATATGCCGCGGACGCCTACAAAGTTAGAGGAACTCGCTTGGAAAATAGAAGAAGGCGATTACAGGGGAACAGGCTATTTTACCCAAATGATTACCGAGTTTAAGGAAGGAGAGACCTATATAGGCCTTCATGGAATCGGGGGTGGGGGAGCTATGTTAGCGGCTAGCGCGCTGCTCACACATGGCTTTAAAATCGCTAACTATGCCGATACTAGCGGAGATCCCCCAGCAAGCAAAGTATATCGAGTAATCAAAATCATTTTCATGCAGCCAATAGACACCTATGTCCTGATGGGATCCTGTCTTGCCAATCAAGAGCAATGGCATCACGCTCATGCTATTGTCAGAGCATTAAACGAGGAATTAATAGATCGACCTGGCTTTCCAGTTCTTCTCTTGCTTGCAGGAAATCGAGAAAAGGAAAGCCACGAAATTATAAAAAATGGGTTGAAAACTCTCCCCATCCGATGGGAATTGTACGGACGAGATTACGTGTATCAAACTGATTTTATTTGTGCCAGAGTGAAGGCATTGGTAGACGATTACCTTGCTGAGAAAGGAGACGAAGGTGGGTGAAACTGTAATTGACTGAGGATTTCCTTGAATTTAAGATTCGAACAGGTACGATAAGAATCGACTACAACCGATGTGAGCCAGCAAAAAATAACACCTCAACCCCCTCGTGCGGCTTCGCCTGCGTGAAGGCAGACCGTTTATATGGGAGGAATGTCTTGAAAATTGAAAAAAACAAACCTGTGTTGGCAGTTCCAGCCCAAGAGGCAGTAAGACTCTGTAATGAGTGTTTAGGCTGTGAAAATGACTGTACATACCATGGAAACGACTGTATCAAGATAGAACTCCCTCTTTTCGGAGGAAATGCTGAATAAACCATCTTATCAGGAGACAAGTTAGAATGGCGATACTGATTGATGAACAGGCCTCGGTCCTAATTCAAGGGATTACTGGGCGTTTCGGGAGTTTTGTTGCACGATTAATGCGAGATTATGGGACCAATGTTGCGGCAGGGGTCACCCCAGGGCGTGGTGGGCAAGATGTTTGGGGTATTCCTGTCTATAACACAGTGGAGGAGGCCTGGAATGGACATGGGCCCTTTGATGTTAGCCTGATAGTGGTACCTGGACCAGTGGTCAAAGCAGCAGCATTAGAAGCCATAAATGCAGGAATAAAGTTAATTCATATGGAAGTCGAACGGGTACCGTTACATGATACCTTAGAAGTCTTAGCCCGGGCTCGGAAAGCAGGGATACGAATTATTGGCCCCGGTTCTGGGGGGATAATTAGTCCGGGAAAAGCGGTAATTGGGTTCATCGGCGCGGCAGAAGAGATCTCGAAGGTGGCATTTAAGCCAGGACGAATTGGTGTGATCTCTCGCTCCGGAGGACAAACGAGCACCCTGTGTTATGTGATTTGTCAAGCAGGGTTAGGTATCAGCACTGCAATCAATTTAGGTTCTGAGACAATCCTCGGAACAACTCCTGCGGAATTGTTACTTCTCTTCCAAGAGGATGATGAGACAGATGCAGTGGCCTATTTTGGGGAGATCGGGACGGTAATGGAAGAGGAGGCTGCGGAAATAATCAACGAAGGAAAGTATACGAAGCCATTTGTCGCTTACATCGCTGGCAGAGGTCTTACTGCAGGTATCCGGTTTTCCCACGCAAGTGCAATCATTGAAGGCGGAAGAGGTACAGCAGAAAGTAAGGTGAAGGCATTACAAGATGTAGGAGCCTATGTCGTTGATAAACCAGAAGACATTGGGCCTACCTTAGCTCAATTACTTAAGGAAAATGCAGGAGAGAAAGAATTATAATGGCAATTCTTCGTTCAATGCTGTTTATCCCAGCAAATAACTGGCGGATGATTTTGAGGGCGACCAAAGAACAAGAAGATGCAGTTATCCTTGATTTAGAAGACGCAGTACCGCTTGGAGAAAAAGAAACCGGACGAATCTTCGCACGAGATAGCCTTCCAATGTTCAAGGAATGGGATATCATTACTTTTGTTCGAGTCAATTCTCTTGAAACTGGTTTAACCGCTGAAGATCTGCATTATATCACTAATGAAGATCTCACTGGAGTTATGCTTCCCAAAGCAGGATCAGCAAAGGATATTCTTCAACTTGAGAACATGCTTGAGGAAGAAGAGGAAGATAAAGGGCTGTCATCCGGAGGTATCTTAATTATACCTCTTCTTGAAACCCCTGAAGGGGTCATAAAGGCGTACGAAATCGCTGTGGCAAGTAAACGGGTGAAGGCACTATGTTTTGGCGCTGGAGATTTCTTAAGAGAGTTAGGTGGCGGATTTGCTACAACTCAACTCTCACCAGAGGAGTATTTCCCTATGCTTCTTTACGCCCGATCTCACATTTCCACTGTGGCTAAAAGTGTGGGTATCCTTGCCATAGATACCCCATTTTTTGGGTTACTCCTCGATATGGAGGGCTTGCGGACAGAGTCAGAAAAAGTCAAACTCTTAGGGTATAGTGGGAAACTGCTCATTCACCCTAGACAGATAAACACGGTTAATGAAGTCTTTTCCCCATCACCAGAAGACATCGAGTATGCAAAGAACATTATTACTGCCTATAAGGAGGCAGAAGCCAAAGGTTTAGGCGCGGCTTCTTTTGGAGGGAGAATGATCGATTATGCGATGTTTGCCATGGGAGAAGCCTTGCTTGAAAAAGCCGAGATGATTGCTAAAAAGGAAAAAAAGCAAGCATTTTGAATTAACAAAATAGTCACCCAAAGACTTAGATAATCCGACCTGGATTGGATAAAATCTTTATAGTTGGCAAAAAAGGAAAGTGAAACGGAATGCGATCCCAACGATGTGTTATGATAAAGTCCTCAAATGAGACATCAAATACTAGCAATACAACTTTGACACTTGTGTTAATTGGAAATTTGATCGCACATTCTGCTGAACATATTTTTGCGATGTCCTTGGCACCTCTTTTCGTTCTTATGATCCAAGATATTCCTATAACTCTTACACAGATTGGGCTTTTGAGTACTAGTCAAGTTGTGCCGAATGTCGCCTTAGGGCTAGTTTATGGCATTCTTGCCGATAAATATGGCTCAAAATTTTTCATTATTGGAGGTACAGGCCTTTCCAGCCTTGGAGTATATCTTACTGCGCGTGCCACAACTTATTTCTCGCTTCTCCTAGCACAAGTTCTGTTAGGGATTGGGTTAAGCGCGTATCACCCTACAGGATTGTGTATGGTCACTCGAGTATTTTCAAAACGTCCTAAAGTGATGGGACGGGGGCTTTCGATCCAAGGTATCGGTGGCGCAGGGGGCTCTGGGGTGGCACCTCTGCTCATGGTCACCTTAGCGCAATGGTCTGGGGATTGGAGGAGTGCTTTAAAAATTATAGCAATAGGTGGTTTTGGGGCAACCCTACTGGAGGCCTTGACATTGCTACCAATTCATGAGAGGACAGAACCTGTTCGAGATGAACCACTTTCGAATGTTGTTGCAACACACCCAAAAGGGCATCAAAAGAATATCAGCTTTTTGACAGCAAGTTTCATTATTTTGTTAGTATTCTCGTTTACCAGGTCTGCGGTCTTTCGAAATGCCATGTATTTTCTGCCAATTTACTTTGAAAGTCTTGGTTATACGGTTTTTTTGGCAGGGGTTTTCACATCGATTTTTTTCGGCATAGGTGCAGTTTCTCAAGTCTTTGGGGGGATCCTAGTTGACAAGACAGTTTCCAAGCAGGTGATCTTCATAGGAAGTAGTGTGTTCTCCGGTATTGCGTGTCTTGTACTGGCATTCATAGGAAGAGGAGGTTGGACCATTAGCATTCTGGTAATATTTGGGGTGAGCTTTTTCATTGCTATTCCTAGTATTTCGGTTTCTGTTTCCCAACATGCTCCTGTAAGATCCCAAGGAATCGCATTTGCAACCTTCTTCGCCGTTATTTCATTGTTTGGCGCATTATCTAGTACAGTATTCGGTTTAATCGGCGATAGATGGTCCCTTCAGATGGGCCTTGTGTTTATTGGTCTCCTCTGCTTTATAGGATCTTTAATTGGAAGTAAAATCCAAGAAAATCCGTTAAAACAAACAACTTAGATGAAATAATCGCATAATAATTGGTATTCAAAAAAAGAATACGGAAAGCCCTCCTTTTTACAAATGGGTGGCTTACTGTTTAGGTGTCTTGATTTCTGGTAACGCCTTGAAATTTCTGGGTCGAGTAGGTGATAGCTCTATCAGTGGAGCTGGGAATTTTGCAGACAACCGTTACGGGGCAGACACAAGTAGTAGGGCAGATGAACTGGCTATACGATTGACTACAGCATGGATAGTGGTGGATGATCTCAAGTGAGGGGATGCGCCAGAGGAAGTTGTAATAAATAGGATTAAAGATGTGAAAGAATTTGGTCCTCAAAGCACGATATGTATCTGGGTTTTCAATAAAGAAGGGATATCATTCTGCCACAACTGAAGAGGAAAGTAATGATGTTGCGGATGCTTCATGGAAAAACCCCAAGAGTGAAAGTGTCTAACCTTATTTCTAAGGGATTTTATAGAAGGTTTTTGGACGCCCACGAGTCTTTCGATCTTCAAAAAAGCGTTTTA
This sequence comes from Candidatus Heimdallarchaeota archaeon, assembly GCA_046761065.1. Taxonomy (GTDB): domain Archaea; phylum Asgardarchaeota; class Wukongarchaeia; order Wukongarchaeales; family JBHIFL01; genus JBHIFL01. The sequence continues at coordinate 47,295 of JBHIFL010000009.1, read as the reverse complement.
CCACACCAATTCGTTAGAGGTGGATAAGAACGTCGTAAGTAGTTATAGATAATAAGCAACTCATGATTAAGCCGCTTCTAGTAATATTGTAGAGGAATTTTTGCGCATCAAGCACTATATATTAGCTTTTAGGAGTTGAGGGTGTTCAACTGGGTTATACTTTTCCGACTCAGGTGAAAGGTATACGTTGGTTGTTTTGCATTGATTTACATCTATCTTTTGTAAGAGTTCGATTAATTTTGCTAGCCAAAAAGATCACTTCGGTTAGAGCCTTTTTATTCGTTATAATCCCTTCATGGATTGGAAAAAGGGATTTCTTTTGCAAAAACAGATTTAAAGAGATGAACAATCAATTTTAATTCTACTCCACACATTGCCTTAATAGGTTCGATTCATTTGGTAGGTATAGTTGGATATTTTTCATGATACGAATTCGAGATTTCGTCTAATGATCTGCTTTGGATGCGCTCGGCAGGATAGTTAGGTATAACTACTAGTCCTGTAGAGGCGAAAATTAACGGATTATATGACGAGCCATCCGTTTTGCGGTGATACCTGAGTGAAAGGGCACGTGCTTGATAGTGTGGAGGTATAGCCCTCCGTTAAGGGTTTATATGTAACACGAAGCTAATGTTGGTGAATAAATGGAACTTGGAGAAATTCAAAAGAGACAGCGAGAATTTATCTTAGAACGGCGGTGGAACCGTTTTCGTCCCTCACAAATCTTCGTTCATCTTATTGAGGAACTTGGAGAGATTGCTAGCCACCTGCTGTTTGAAGAAGGCTATAAAAAAGATGATTTAGGACACGAACGAGCTGAAAAGGAGAACCTAAAGATGGAATTTGCGCAGGTCTTCAATCTCTTCCTACAACTAGCAATCCATTTTAAGATTGATTTAGAACAGGCTTGGTTAGAGGAAATCGCTAGAATGGAGAAACGCTTTAACGTAAAAAGTTGGCAGAAATACTTAGAGCAAGAATAGATGTTTTAAACTGGTGTGGAATTTGATTCAAGTTTAAAAAAGAGTTGTACCATACTCTTTAGATAAAGAACATCTTTTAGTCTCTCTTTAAAAACTCCCCCAAAGTTTTTTGGGTGCTCACTTTTCTTCGTTTAGGCTCGGGGATCTCTCTTTCTTGAGAGATAGTACCTTGTTTGAGCACCATGTTACCTGTGACGTAGTGTTTTATGTGTTCCATCAGTTCCCGGCCAATTCCCGAGATTTTCAAAAGGGTATTCGGGTCAGCATCTTGAAGGTGTTTTATGGTCGTGAATCCATGGCGGAACAATGCTCGAGCCCGAATACGTCCGATTTGAGGGATTTTTACAAGAGGGAGCAATTCCCGTTTGCAACCATACCATACACGGAGTTCCAACTCTTTGATAAGGCGGCGTCGAGCAGCCCGAATGCGGAGAACTCTCGCAAGCTCGTTCATGGAAAAAAGAAGCCACCTAGCCGTTTCAGTAAGACGTTGAATATCCCCTGGGCCAATTCCACTAAATCGGTCAATGATTCGATCTTCAGGCACTTCTTCAATCCACGCTTCTAAGAATTGGGCGGTTTTAACTTCTTGGACGAAAAAATCAAATGCGGCAGTATACTCATCAGGAACCTCCACCAAGAATTTGTGTCGATTTTGATCAATAAAGCGCGCAATACGGTTAAAATCTCTTCCCACATAAAGAGAAGGCATATCAGTAGTGGTAGTAATCACATGCAAAACCCCAAGGGGATCAATTTCCGTTAAATCTCGAGAATTCATGGTCAAGAGCCCGTCACGCATTCGAACGGCGGAGAGGGGATCAATATACAATTGGGTAGTACGAAGGCCTAGACGGGTGGCAAGGATGTGACTTTTTCTGGCTTTCACGAATCGTTCATGTTTCAAAAAGTCGAAAACATTGTGGAGTTTGTCATGGATTGTTTCTTTTTCATATTGTACTCCATAGAAGGTCTTTTCGAAAAAGTCAAGCAATTCTGTTTCATTCTGTGCGACTCCGGTTGCAATCAGAGCCAAGGCATGGGTTCTTAAGACCGGTTCTGAAGCAAGGCGGGATTGGATCTTTTCTGGTTCACTAAGAACATATTTATTCATGAGGAAATCCCGTTCTTTCTCACTTCGAGCGATGAGGAATGCTTCCCCCTCTTTGTCGTATTTTGGGCGTCCAGCACGACCTGCTTGTTGTTTATACTCCAAGACCCGAATATGGGAGCGATATCCACGAGAAAAACGAGTATAACCTGCAATTACTACACGACGTGCTGGGAGATTGACTCCCGCTGCCAAGGTTGGAGTCGCGCAGACCACTTTGAGCAAATTGTGACGAAATGCGGTTTCAATGAATTTTCTTTCACGGCTACCTAAGCCCGCATGATGAAAGGCAGCCCCTTTACGAACAAGCTCAGTTAGCCGAGTAATGACTCGAATGTTTTGAGTTGAACGAATTTGATGGGCAAGATCAGTCAAAGCTTGTCGATCAACCGCGGTGAGGGATTTGCTGACATATTCTGCGATGCGGCCTGTAGTTGCCACGGCATTTTTGCGGGTCGTTGCAAAGATCAGGACCTGGCCGCCCCTTTGTACTGTATCAAGACATAAATTGACAACAGGATCCGCTGCGCGACTTGGAATTCCTTGACGTTCACCATTTCCTAAAACCACTTCACCCTGATAATATACACCTTCTTTGAGAAGGACAGGGCGCCAGTCACTACGGACTAAGTCGGCATCTAACCATGTTGCGACCTCTTCGGCGTTCTGGATAGTAGCAGACAAGGCTAAAATCTGTGTTGAAGGGAGGAGATCGCGTAATCTTGTTAATACAACTTCCAAAGTGGGACCTCGCTCGATATCATCCAGCAAATGAATTTCATCAGCAATGATGGTCGAGATCTCCTCCAACCACGGAGCATTATGACGGATCAGAGAGTCCCCTTTCTCATTCGTGGTGACAATGATATCATAATGAGCGAGCCATTGATCAGCGGAATCATAGTCCCCAGTGGAAATGCCGACCTTAATTCCGAGTTCCTCGAATTTTCTGAACTCTTCAACTTGTTCAGAAGCAAGGGCCTTAAGGGGGGTGAGATAAAGGACTTTTCCCTTTTTCTCTAATATTGCCTTAAGCATGGCCAACTCGGCGATTAGGGTCTTGCCCGACGCTGTAGGGATGGCTAAGACGAGATTTTTCCCCCGAAGAACATCCGTTTCAAATAGCGCTTCCGCTTGGGGGGGGAACAGGGTGGTAATCCCATATTTACTTAGGATAGCTCGGATCTTTGAAAAGTGCCGTCCGAACTGTATGCTCAAGCTACCAAAGTCAAACGAAGGCAATCCGTAGCGCTCCGAGAGAGGATCTTAAATGATGGTCTAGTTTTGCTTATATTAACTTACTTTTCGATTCTCCAAAAGAAATATAATTGAAATGTTGAGGAATTTATGGGAATAATAAAAGGAATGCTTGCTCTCTATGATGTGATTAAGATAAGACGAACATAAATATTTTCCAAAAGAGAAAACCTATTTTGAAAGGACCAGAAGAGTTTCTGGGAGCTTCTATGAGGTACTTCCTAAAATATGCAAAGTTGCCCATAGTGAGGATTAATAAAGTCAAACTCCGACGTCTGAATGTAGATAAAGTAGGTTAGGCGGTTCGAAGGATGGAAGGGAACCAGTCTTATTCGGGCTCAAGAGATCAATTTGAGTTTGAAGAGACGTTGGTAGAGGTCGAAATCCTCGAAGAGATTCCACCCATGGACTTCCAAGTATTAACCATAGGACCCTTCCTAAAAGGTGAAACCGTAAGTATTCCACGATGGATCGCAGAAATCTTAGATCAATACGATTTAGTCCTATTAAAAGATAAAGGAGAACTTGATATAACACAAGTGATGAAAACGGCGTGGAAAGAGAAGGATGACCCAATCCTTCAAGAAATTGATCCATTTTTTTATATTAAAATCAAGAAGAGAATAAAGTGGCTGAAAAATAAGCTAGTCACGGAAAAAAATCCCATATTAGAAAGAGAATTGACCGAATTAGAGAAGACCCGGAGTCAAATAATCGAACAGAGGATTTCAAAGATGTTAAAAATTCTTGGGAGAAAGAGTATGAGAGATGAAGAAGAGAAGCGGTTTTCACGAGAAGAAAAGACCTTATACAAAGTCTTAGTTAAGATCCTCAAGGATTGGGAGGAAGAACAAGTTTGAATAGGAGAGTAACAAGATGGAAGCTGTTGTTCCAGAACCAAAGGATAGTGAAAGCCTAAGATCATTCTTTACAGATTTTATGGATGAAAGTGGTAATTATACTTATAAAGAGCAGATTGAAGCGTTAATAACGCGGGGAAAGAGATCCCTTATTATCAACTTCGATGATTTGCTCCGATTTGACCCCGATTTAGCAAAAAAGCTTTTAAAAAGCCCAGACCTCTTTATTCAAACTTTTGAAAAAGATTTTCGACAACTGATTGAAAGTATGGATCCTGAATATGCTGCCAAAGTCGATCGCTTCCACCTACGATTTCGTAAAGTCCCAGCAAAGGAGAATTTACGAGATATTCGAGCGAAACATATCGGGAAAATTATTGAGATTGAAGGGATCCTAACACGAGTTACAGAAATCAAACCACTTCTGATTGAAGCCGTATTTCGGTGTGTCTACTGTAAAGGGGATCTGATGGTGATCCCCCAAAAAGAAGGGCGATTTAACCCCCCAGAGAAGTGCCTCAATCCAGAATGTGGACGAAAAGGAGGAATTATTCTTCTCCCAGAAGAGTCGACTTTCATTGATTGGCAGCGGATCTCCATCCAAGAAAAACCGGAAGAACTCCCTCCTGGGAGAATGCCGCAGTCTTTGAGCCTTATATTATATGATGATCTTGTAGATATTGCTAGACCGGGCGATCGAATCATTGCTACAGGGATTCTCCGTTCCCGTCCAGAAAAAGCCCTGAAACCAGGAAAAGTGGCCACTTTTTATCGATATATCGAGTGTAATTTTCTTGAAAGGGTAGAAAGTGAACTAGAAACGCAAGAGATCACGCCAACTGAAGAAAAACAGATCCAAGAATTAGGAAAAGACCCCTGGATCGCCCAGAAGATTGTTAACTCCATTGCCCCTTCCATCTATGGGTATGACTACATAAAAGAGGCCTTGGCCCTGCTTCTCTTTGGGGGGATCACCAAACACCTACCAGATAAGACGACCATCCGTGGAGAACCAAATATACTGTTGATCGGCGATCCGGGCACTGGAAAGAGCCAAATATTGAAATACATTGCAACAATTGCCCCCAGGGGTCTATACACTTCTGGGAAAGGCTCAACCGCAGCGGGGTTAACGGCAGCTGTCATAAAAGACCCAATGACCGGAGAATTGAATTTAGAGGCTGGAGCGCTTGTCCTTTGCGACAAAGGTATTGCTTGCATCGATGAATTCGACAAAATGCGACCAGATGACCGGGTGGCCATCCATGAGGCCATGGAGCAGCATTCCTACCATCCTACCTTTGAAATCACTTTATCGGATGGAAGAAAAGTTCCAATTGGCAGTTACGTTGAAAATTTGTTTAATAGTCATGCGAATAAAATAATTAAAGGGATTAATTGTGAGATTCTTCCTACTAGGGAGCTGAAAGAAGAAATCCATACCTGTGATTTCGATAAGTTCTTCCCGATTCAAATTAATCAAGTGAGTCGTCACGAAGCGCCCCCTTTTTTTATAAAAATTAGGTATTCAAATGGCAGGAAAATCCTAGTAACCCCAGATCACCCCATTTTTATATTTAATAATGGATATATTGATGAAATACCTGCCGAGTCTGTAGTAGCTGGATCATTCGTGCCTGCGGCTAGAAATCTCGAATTTCATGGGAATGATATGTTAGATACCAACGTCGAACTTGGTCGGGAAAAAACCAGGTTACCAGCAAAAATGGAGGTCGCATTAGCGAAATTCTTAGGATTTTTTGCTTCAGTGGGATACTTATATCAAGGATCTTCAATAGAGATTGGATTACGTAATACAGACCCAGAGATTGCTTCGGCTATGAAAAATGCAATTTTTGAAGCATTTGATGTTAATTCAATAGACAATATAGCAAAAAGGAGGACCATACGAATCATTTCCAAGTCGCTCTATAATTATATGCTAACGAATTTTCCCGAATTAATCAAAAAGAGCCGAAATAAGCGAGTTCCTAAACAAATATTCGTTGCTGACAAAGAAGCAAAGATCACATTCTTAAATGCCGCTTTTCTCGGAGATGGGACTATTGAGAGTGAAGCATTAGCTTATTCCACATTATCAAAAGCCCTTGCTGAAGATTACCAAGATTTGTTACTGAGCTTAGGAGTCCAGACAAGTATAAATTCAAGCAAATATATCACTCGAAGCATTAAGATAAGACGAAAACGATACAAGGTCTATATTAGAGGAGAATCCCTGGAACCATTCGTTGAGATGGTAATTCCAGAATTGAAATATCATAAAAAAATAGCAGAGTTACTTAAACGTCGTAGAAGGGCAAAAAGAGACCATGATGTATTACCTCCAAGCGTGGGGAATCTAATAAAAAGTTGTATGAAGAAATTGGGAATTCCATATAATGGGTATTTTCAACAACACCTGAAGGAAAATTATGGAATAACCATCAAAGTGGTTGATAATTATTTGAATCAAATCAATCAGAAAATTAACAAGTTAGAGTGGGAATTACCAAAAGCCAAGAGTATTCAACAGCTTAGACAAGTTACAGGATATTCGCAAGAAAGTATTGCAAGATTAACCAACAATAAGAGGAGTACGATCGATTACATCGAAAGAAGGGGATATGTTCTTGAAATAAGAGCGGATATTTTAACAAAAGCCAAACATGCGGTATTAGAAGTAATTAGTGAAGTTAGAAAAACCGTTGCCTACATTCAAAAGCTAAAGCAATTCAGATGGTTAAGAGTAAAGAATATTGAGACAGTTGAAAATTCCGGTAAAAATGGTGCAAAATGGGCTTACGATGTAACAGTATATCCAACAATGAACTTTGTGAGCCACGGTCTTATTTTACATAACACAATCAGCATCGCCAAGGCCGGAATCGTGGCGACGCTGAACGCTCGAGCAGCTATTGTGGCGGCAGCGAACCCAAAGTTCGGTCGGTATAATCCGTACAAGGATCCCGCAGATAACATAAACTTACCAACAACAGTTTTATCACGCTTTGACCTTATTTTTATCATGCAAGATAAACCTGATCCTAAAGAAGATCGGCAGAAAGCTCGCCACATCTTGAAACTCCACGAAAGGAGGAGAGATATTGAGCCCCCAATTCCTCCAGAGCAATTACGCAAATACATTTCTTACGCCAAACAGAATATCCACCCATCTATGACCACGGAGGCGGCAGAGCGGATTGAAGAATTCTACATGGATATGCGAACCACAGACCGCCCAGATTCTCCAATTGCGATCACGCCGAGACAACTCGAGGGCCTAGTCCGGCTTGCAGAGGCTCGAGCTCGGATGCGGCTTAATCCTGAGGTTGCAGTTGAGGATGCAGAAACAGCGATTCGACTGGTTAATAGTTCCCTGAAAGAAGTCGGTATGGATACCGAGACGGGGGCAATTGATGCCCTTACACTCATGACTGGAAGAAGCCAGCGATCCCGTTCAGTCATGGAACGGATCATGGACATCATAAAAGAAATGAGCAAAGAAGTGGAGGGAAACCAAGTTAAAATCCAGGATGTAATAAATAAAGCCCTGGAAGAAGGAATAAACGAAGCGGTGGCGCGAGATACAATTCAAAAATTGAAAAATGAAGGAGACTTGTACGAACCCCGTGTGGGCTATATCAGACCTCCATAGTTTTAAATAGATCTTAATTACCTCTCCAAACAGTTCAATAGCGGGAAAAAGGCCGAATTAGTTAGCATTGGAAAAAATTTTCAACCATTCCCACAACTGTTTGGAAATGGGTAGTAGGACAGGTCGAAACCGTAAAAGATGCTATATTTCTTGTACTGTATGGAAATTGCTTGGAAAATCTCTTTTTTTAGTTATTTTATACACGTAATTCAAAAAATTATTTTGATTAGATAATTTAATTATGAATATGCAATCTGTTGATGACTTAATAAAATTATTTCCAATAGACTAGGGTTGATTAATATGGTAGAAATTCCAAATTTTGAGACGTTCAAGGAGTTACTCGGAAAATTAGATCAGGATTTTAATATCCTAAGTCGATTGTCGCGTTATAAAACCATGGCTGCTGAATCAGTGAGTATGGGGTTAAGTCTCGGGTTAACAAGTGAAGAGGACACTTCACGCGCCTTATTTGTTTCAGACTTTATTATAACTGCGTCAGAAGTACCATCAGGAGGGACTGACGAGGAGCGTCATCAATCAGTTATTCAAACCTTTATTTCAGGGATAAATCAACGTGGTGCTTCTTCTGATGCATTAATGCGAGTTTATTATCTCGCATACAAGTTAGCAATAATGATAAGACGACAAGATCTCTTCATGGCAGGGAGAGGGTTACCACGAGAGACAGCATTGTTAAGGTTAATGGACACCCATATAACTCCCTATTTAGCCGTATGTGCCGATCTACTCGGAATTGGATCATGTGGGTGGGAATTAGGCATCCTAACAGCCGCATTACACCGCACATATCCACATTCTGAAGTCCAAAATCTTATGGGAGCCCCAAAAAATACGGATAGAGCAGCACTTGTCCCAATAATATGGCGAATTCTGAAGACCTATGCGATCAAACATCCAGTGGATATTAACAATAATATCGTAATTACTAACATCAAGAACTCTAAGAGTATATTTGTATTAGACTCGGAAAAAAAGTTAATGGCAGGGTTATGGAATTGTATTCAACCAAACTTTTCGTCTAAGGCAGATAGAGAGGCGTTAACTCCTCTAGTAAATTTTCTAAAAAAAATAGATGTTGAAAGACATTTACTTTACCTTCGGGGGAGAATATTAGGCACAGTAGAAAATTTCTTCTTTGTACGTAACCCTTTTTTGGAGAACAAACCCTTCCTAGTTCTTCGGACAACTGCTGATGAAATCAATGTGTCCGAAATGTTAACAATTCTTCAGTTGAGAGGTCTGGATTATAAAGGATGGCTTGAGATTAGAGTTGATGAAGGTACACCATCTAAAGCGCCAGTATTAGACCAACCAGAAAAGGAAGGCTTACTAGCCAAAATTAAAAGGATTTTGGGATTTAAAAAATCAGCAAAGCGCAAACTTGCCAAACCAGGAGTTTCAAAGAAACGGTTTTTCGATAGTTTTCTTACTCACGCCATTACTGTAGATGCTGTAGGAGATATAAAACTCTTTGAGATGTTCGATGTCGAAAGGGAGAGTGAATATACGGTAGAAGGCGCATTAGAATCCGACTTTGAACGTAATCAAACTTGTTTTCTCACTGAGAAAAAACTTGGAGACCCTTTAGAAATTGCTACTCTTCTTGATGGCTTAGATGAAGTGCTTGAAAAAGCAGCAAAGCATTTCTTTGGCAGAGAAACCCAATTTCTTCCAGAAGAGATCCTTTTTACTACTCAGGATAGGAAACGACACATCATCACATTAGCAGGGAATATTAGTGAAAAACGGATTGTCGGCACGATCGCTTCAACATATGTTCAGGATATAATGGGTATGCAACCAAAAAAAGAAGAAACCCTGCTTAAACGCAGAACCCTTCTGAGGAGGACAAATCAGCTTCTTACAACTCGACGTACCACTTTTGAAACATTCGAGAAATCTTTAGAACGCGTTTATGGAGTAGATCTTGATCAAAGTGCTACCCAATCATACACATTAGACCGTCCAATTCTTCGGTTAGAATAAAGATGGAAAGATTGTATTAACGATTTACCACTTTTGTTAAACTAGACCTTCCAAAAAGAATGGCTTGTCCTTTTTAATTAGCAACAATATACCCTGAAACACAAGGAAAAAAAGCCGTAGATTTTGAAAAGCATCAGTATGATCGAAAAGTGGCGATGATCTCTTTGAGGACGAAGTTCCATCAAGTATGGGTGGGGAATTGAAGGTCGGACATAAAATTTTGTTACAAGGTGAAGTGAGTGAACAAGCAATTTGTCTGGAAATGAAAACTCAGAAAGTCTTATAAGAATGTGATGTAACTATTTAATATGCAGAATAGATTAAAGTTTATTATTATCACGGGAGGGGTGATGAGTGGGATCGGAAAAGGCTTAGTGACAGCAAGTATTGGGAAGAATTTGCAGATTCGTGGCTTTCAGGTGATCCCATCCAAAATCGATCCGTATGTTAATGTCGATTGCGGTACAATGAATCCTTTTCAACATGGGGAAGTTTTTGTCACAGAAGATGGCGGGGAGATTGACCAAGATTTTGGGAATTATGAGCGTATATTAGGATTAGATCTGCCTAAACAGAATAATATCACTACTGGACAAGTATATTGGAAAGTGATCAAGCGGGAACGGGCGGGAGACTACCTGGGGCAGACTGTGCAGATCATCCCCCACATCACAGATGAGATCAAGCGACGTATTCGCTGTATTGGTAAAGATGGGAAACCTGATATTGTGTTAGTAGAGATTGGCGGGACGGTAGGGGATATTGAAGGCTTGCCCTTTTTTGAAGCAGTCCGCCAATTGCGCGCGGAAGTTGGCAGGGAAGATCTACTCCACGTTCACGTGACATTTGTTCCCTTTTTAAGATCAGTTGGGCAGCAAAAAACGAAGCCAACCCAACATAGTGTAGCGGAATTACGCCGAATTGGGCTTCAGCCCGATATAATTGTTTGTCGAAGTTTAGATACTTTGAACGAGGAAGCGCGGCAAAAGATTGCCTTATTCTGTGGCGTCGAGTCGCATGGCGTGTTTTCATTGCCGGATCTGGAGAATATCTACAAGGCCCCAATGGGTTTGGACGAACAGGGGCTAGGGGATTTTCTCACAACTCATTTGGATTTAGGAAAAAGACCTGCCGATTGGGCCAAGTGGCAGGATCTCGTCAGAAGGTATGAGGAAGCGGAAACTACCGTTAGGATTGCGATGTCAGGTAAATATACTGAGTTTCCAGACTGTTATATCAGTGTTAACGAAGCTCTTAGGCACGCAGGCGCTGCTCTTGATCCAAGTGTAAGGGTTGAGATTGATTGGATTTCTACTGAAATTTTTGAAGACACCCCAAAGAAAGTGAAGATGTTAGATTATTATCATGGGATCTTAGTTCCCGGCGGATTTGGAGGCCGAGGAACTGAAGGTAAGATTCTAACAATTCGAAGGGCGAGGGAAAGACGAATTCCGTTTCTAGGGATTTGTTTTGGGTTCCAGTTAGCTATTATCGAATATGCTCGCAACGTCATCAACTTAAAGAACGCTCACAGTACAGAACTGGATCCAGCCACTCCTCATCCTGTGATTGATATTTTACCTGAACAGCGTCATCAGAAGGATTTAGGAGGAACGATGCGATTAGGAAGCTGGCCAGTTAATGTGAAGCAAGATACTCAGGCCTATGCCTTGTACGGTACCCAACGAATTGTTAAACGACATCGGCATCGGTATGAAGTCAACCCGGAATACTGGGAGAGATTAGAGCAGGGAGGCATCATTTTTTCTGGCATGAGTCTCGATGGAAGACGAATAGAAATTTTTGAACTTGATAATCATCCATTCTTTCTGGGAACCCAATTTCATCCTGAATTTCAATCACGACCGGACAAACCAGAACCCGTTTACTATGGTTTTATCAAGAAAGCCGCCGAGCGGGCACAACGACTTATTCAACAGAAAGTACTCGGGGTACAAGGAGAGACCTAGGTGGAATTCGATGAGCTCGATACCAAGTGTGCCCGTATAGCCGATGCCATACGTTCAACGATTGATAATAGAAATAAGCTTTGTGGGATTCTAAAAAAGATTCGTTTCAAGGAGATATTTCGTAATCTTTCCTCATCGTTGCGTAATGGGATCCGAGATGACACGTTAAGTGTTCTTGTTAAACCAACAGACCTGACGGGCCTCCATATCGCAGGAATAGATGGAGGCTTGGTTTCAAGTCGACTTCAGTATTTCGATGTGTTGTTGACACGTGCGGTAGTAGTGGTCTTTCGCTACGGTAAACTTGGAAAGATTACAGTAGAACATCTGATGAGTCATGAATCGACACCCGAAATTACTGTGAAAACTGAAGCGCTAAGTCGAAAGGAATTTGAAGTGCTAAGTTCGATTAGACGCACTATTACCGAAATAGAGCTTGCGCAAAAGGCAATTGAGCAACAAAGTCTCAATGTAATCTTGTTAGATGGCAGCATTATGCCCCAAAAGGCAGATCACCCAGTAGCAAGCTCATCTATACTCGAAGAGTACAATCAGATGCTGAACTGTTATCAACAGTTTTATGAAACCTGCGAAGATCGAGGTGTTCTCGCGATTGGTTGTATCAAAGACAGTAAAAGCACGCATTTTCGGGAGATCATCGCACGAGCTTTACCCACCATCATTCAACATTGGCGGAATGAGCTTGAAGAACTTTTAAGCGTGGATTACAGACATATCCTCACTGAAATGTTCGATTCAGAATATTTTTACCGACTTTTAGACCCAAGAGAGAGATCCTGCTGTTACACCTTAGAAGAAAGAAACACCTCCAGAGAAGAGGGGCTAGGAACCGATCTGTCAATCTATTGTTTTTATTTGAAAACTGTGCCCCTCGATTTCCCTTTACGAATCGAATTCCTTTCGGGCCGAGAAAAGCCGGACTTACGAGCAAATAGGATTGCTAGTGTGATATACCCGTTATCTTCACATCATTCCGAGTATGGTCTTCCTTCGGTTCTCATTGAAGCGGACGCCCGAGCCCGGCTCCATCAAGTGGATTTAGATCTAGTAATAGAAGGCATTATTCACAAAATCGGCACAATTCAAGATCCATGGCGTCTCAGACGGGAGCGATCTCCCTTTTAACTCTTGATTCTTGCAAATAAGCTCCCAAGCTTCAACAAGAAATACCTAAGATGAAATATATGCTTCCAAAGAAACATAAGAGGTGGGTCGATGATCCGAGGAGTGCCTTCGACGCAATTTTTGATTATCAATCTAAACGCGCCAATTCTATAGGAGAAATTGATCTAAAGTGTGATAATAATCTCGAGTTGGGCAATAAAAATCTTCGTCTGAGAACGGTTTACAAACTATAACAGGATCTCATAGGTAATAATAAGTACGAGGTAGCTACAATAAATTGGGAATATACAATGAATAATGAGTCACCTAGTAAGAATCAGATACTAGGAACAATTATAACTAGCTCAGATTCTCCAACATATCGAAAATTCGAATTTGTAGTCACAAGGAATGATTCTGACATTTTAATCAAGAAAGACACTCACGTGGAAGTGGATACCGAGCAGGGAAAAGTCATTGCGGTAATTGAAGAGCTGAAAAAAACGAACCGGTATTTTCAACGAGCCGAAGCTGTGGCAACCTATGAATCCGCAGGGATGAAGCTTTCCCAGATTTTTCCTGTGGATTCCTGGGAGTTTTTAATTGCAAGTGCCCAACCTTTAGGACTTTTCACCTCTGAGGAAGGCAGGTTTGAACGGGTACGTTTTGTGGTAAGCCCAGGATTGAAGGTGAAACGAGCAGAAAAGAGGACTTTACAAAAGTTGCTTGGTCTCGAAAACGAGACTGGGTTACACATTGGATCATTGATTCCTTCAGGGATCCCAGTCCGTTTGAACTTATCACGTACTTTCCAGAAACATGTAGCAATCTTGGCGATGACAGGAACCGGCAAATCGTATCTGTGTAGTGTTCTCATTGAAGAATTGTTATGTCGAAGGAAGGAGGAAGGCCGTGTAGGAGTAATCATCATTGATGTCCATAGTGAGTATTCGCATTTGGAACAACAATCCGAGGGGACCTTTGAAGATCTTTCAGCCAAGGTTAAAGTTCATAAAAGTCCTTTCTTTCAAATCGGGGTCCCTCTTCTTGGCGCCTATGGTCTTGCAGCGTATATACCCGAGATGTCACAAATTCAAAGGCGCGACTTAGCCCGAATTATTGAGCAGCTAAGACGCAAAACCCAGGCAGTAGGAACCCCTTATGGGTTGAAAGAGATTATTGAGGCTGTTGAGAAGGATTCAACATTACACCAACGTACAAAAGAAGCGTTACTGGGGTGGTTATTTTCATTGGACACAACTGGACTCTTTTCCTATTCTGAAAACCCTAAAATCCCTAAAATTGTCCAACCAGGAGTGGCCTCGATTATTGACTTGAGTGAAACGCTTTCGCTGCGGCAAAAACAAGTGATAGTTCTTTATTTATTAAAACGCTTGTTTGATCTCCGGAAAATGGAGAGAATTCCTCCTTTCATTGTTTTCTTGGAAGAAGCTCATCAGTTCTGTCCCCAAGCACGCCTAACTCAGTCCATCTCCCGGCCAATCATTGAGACCATTGCTCGAGAAGGTAGGAAATTTAATGCCTCATTGTGTCTGATTTCGCAAAGGCCTGTGCGGCTATCCCCGACCGTCATCTCTCAATGCGCCACGCATATCATCCTCCGGATTACCAACCCTTATGATCTCGACTTCATTAAACAGACTTCTGAGGGAATCGATCGACACACTATAGATTCAATTACTAATTTAGCGGTGGGAGAGGCTCTGATCGTGGGTAATGCAATAAATTTCCCAATTTTCACGAAAATTCGAGCACGAAGGACAGCGCCACCCCGTTCCTCAGTTCCTATTGAGGTGGTCGCCAAAAAATTTGAGGAGCCTCCTAGTCCTGATGAATCTCCAACAAAGCTTAATAAGGTGATTAAGTGGTCTTAAGAGCAGCAGAAACTTTCATGGAATTAACGAACCGAGATTTTCGATTACTTGAAACCATTGAGCTAGGGATGCGGAATCATGAATATGTACCAATTGACTTGATATGTGATCTTTCAGGGTTTGGAAAAAGCTTAGTTGAGAGACTCCTCAAGGAACTTCATCAACGAAAATTAATTGTAAAACGTCTTGACGAATATGTCCTTCTCAAAGGCGGATATGATACACTAGCTCTTAGAGCATTAGTCAAACAAGACATCTTAGATGCAATTGGTGATCCCATAGGGATTGGGAAGGAGTCAGATGTATATGAGGGAATTGCTCTAGGAAATCGCCGCGTGGCAATTAAATTTCATCGACTTGGGCGCCCTAGTTTTCAGCAAACACGGCGTCTTCGGGGCTATGCAGGAGAGAGACGACACCTTTCAGACTTATATGAGGCGCGTTTAGCGGCAGAACGAGAATATGAAGCAATTAATGTCTTATATAGAGAAAAAATCCGAGTTCCAGAGCCCATCGGCTATAATCGACACGTTGTTTGTATGGAATTTCTCGAGGGCGATTTACTTCAGATTATAAAGGAGCTCCCAGCACCTGCTGAGATTTTTGAAGAAGTGATGGAGGGTTATAAACGCTGTGTATTGGAATGTGGAATAATTCATGGAGATTTCAGCGAATATAATATAATAATTCGAGAAGATTTTACCCCTTTCATCATTGATTGGCCGCAAAACGTTCATTCATCACATCCAAATTCTAAAATGCTGATTTTAAGAGACATAAAGCAAATTACAGTGTTTTTCACGAAGCTAATTGGACGTCTTTTTGGAACTAACTCACCACCTGCAACTAAAATTACTCGCGTAGCAAAGGATTGTCGCCACACCTTACTGGCAAACATCTAATCTAAAGCCCATTCCCTCCTCGGATGAAAAAGGAAGTGTTTTCTGGGGAAAGGACCTTTGTTGATCATACCATTTCGATAAAAATTTTTACATGAGGTTACGTCTTAAAACTAATGGAGTAGTAATAGAATTATATTATGGACATGCGGGTTCGATAAGAAAATTTGCGGGTTTTAGAATGGTCCAAGGACGTATTATGGGCTTAGATGCGCTTCCAACGTCTTCACCACAAAGCAAAACACGAGAACCAACCTATGCAGTAGTAATTCTCAATGGAGAGGACATTATTTTCAAAAATAGCTCCATTAAACGTTCTGATGTACCTCAATTGGCGAAATCATGGAATGTGACCTATTTAGCATGTGACAATGTATTAGAAATTGCTACAAAGGGGAAAGAGATAACAGAATTCTGCAAAACTCTTCCTGAGGGAACTCAACTTGTACAAGTTACCGGGAACCCACTACAGGGGAAATTTGAGAAACTTATGCGTTTAGTTAAATTTTATAACATCCAATTACAGCACTCTGAGATTACAGGTCATCTTGAGCCGCTAGCAGCGGCAGAAGCTGCTGCGAGACTTACAAGACGAGGGATTGGGTTCAAAGTGGAGCCTTTTGAGAGAGAATGCAAGATCATTATATCGAAAGGACGGCACACTGGTCCAGGAGGATCCTCAGCCCAAAGATATGAGCGTAGAGTCCGAGGAGCAGTTCGACGAATAACACGGGAGGTTCGCGGCCTCCTTAGAGAAAATGAAATTGAATTTGATGAATTTAATCTTGAAGGATATCAAGGCCTAAATAAATCAACATTTTATGCAAATATCTCTTTGGAAAATGCAAAAAAGATATTGCGCACGATCAATCAGGGGGATTTAACAAAGGTCACAATAGAACGAGTCGCAAGAGAGGAGTTAGGCTATTTTCCTCTGATCTCAGAGACTTGTTTGAAGAAAGTTGGACAGAATATTCCTCCTTTAATCATTGGAATTGATCCGGGTACCACTACCGGATTAGCTATTCTTAACATCCATGGAAAGCCCCTTCTCATTCATAGTGAGCGGGAATTTTCCACTCGCAAGATCATCCGGCAAATTATGAAATATGGGAAACCTGTCTTGTTTGCCTGTGACGTTCCCTCATCTCACAAAATGGTAGAAAAAATTGCAAATAGTTTTGATGTGCCGGTGTCTTCCGCCAAAAAAGCTATTTCCGTTTCCGAGAAAAATCAAATCGCCCATGAGTTCCAAGCCTCTTATAATTTGTCTATCAATGATACCCACCAACGAGATGCCTTAGTTGCTGCTTTAAAAGCCCATAATGAGTTGAAAAACAAATTAGAGAAGATTGAGACCGAAGTTACAAAGCTTGATGACACCTTACCGATAGACGCCATCAAAATTGCTGTAATTCAAGGGAAATCCCTGAGCGAGGCCATTACAGAAGTGAGAGAGGCCATACAGTTACAATTGGAAAAGGAAAAAAAACGGAAGGATTTGGCAGTAATTCAAGTCAGTGATTCCCAAATAAGACGAGAGCTCGAATCATTACGAGAGAAGGTGATAGATCAACGCCATGTAATTGAAGACCTGGAACAATCACAAATTCGGTTATCTACTGAAAATAGAGAATTACAAAAACAAGTAAGTCTGTTAGAACAATCTTTCACTAATTTAAAGCGACAAAGAAGCCTTGAAGTTGAAAAAGAGCGACATATCCGTATCCGGGATGCAGAGATCCGTCGTTTAAATCGGCAGGTTACAGCGGGAAAAATCAAGATTGCACGTTTACAACGTAATCTAGCTAATCTGGAACGGATGAATACGATTATCCTAAAAGGCCGATACATTCCTTTAAAACTACTCAAAAATCTCTCCATAGGAGCTATCGAAGAAACTGAAAAATCCATGACTCTCCTTCCCGGGGATGTAGTTTATATCCTAGATCCCAGCGGTGGCTCGCATCGTACTGCTGAAGAACTTTGTAAAAGACGAATAAGAGCCATTGTAGCCCCTGCACCCAAATTTTCTCATCTAGCTTTGCGAGTTTTTCAGGAGGCGGGAGTTCCCATTTTTATAGAAGAAGATGTCGGAGCAATCTGGATTGATAACTTTGTTTTGATCTCCCGCGATCTCCTAGAAAAACGGATGGCGTGCAAAGAGTTGGTGAAACTTACAGAAGAACAAGAGAGAGCAGAGGAAGAGCCTCTTGATTTAAAGGAAGTGATTCTTGAATATAAAGAGGAACGTCGGAAATTATTGGATCAACTCAATAAAGAAAATGATTCGACATCCTTGTATCAAGAGGTAGAGTAATATCAAATCTTTGATTCGAAAACCAGCTTCCACAACATCAATCATGAGATTTTAAACCAGATTGGGAGAGATATGAATATGAATGGGATGCCAGAATGGTCTGATTTGGACCAGATCGAGGTCTAAATCTGCAAAGACATTATATAGACGACGTTACAATAATATTACCTACGAAAATGCAATATTTATGAGCATTCAATGATAGGACAAAGAAGAGGATTAGATAGGAGAATAAAGTGTGGAGGTTTTATCGAACGCAGACGGTATTTTCGTTGGTTTTTTTCGGATGAAGATGGTTTCACATCTTTTGGTGACGCTTAACGATTGATGATTTTATTTCTCTTATTCTTATTGATTCTGACCTGTATATTTAACTGTGTAAGGAGTGTATTACAAAGATCAAGAGATCTAAAGGAACGTCCTCGGAGCAAATGACCAAACAAGAGCTGTATACAATAATGATACAACTTGATATATAAGAATTCGAGCCCATTCTGGAGGATAGAGCATTTTAGGACATTGAACCAAACTTTAGGACTCCCAATAGGAACTCCTCATCGGGGCGATGAAAACTTCTGTGGCAACTGTGGTATTAAAATGACTAGATAAAGGGCTATAGAATGTTTCTTACGTATAAGTAGAAATCGTGGTGATTATTAACACGGCTCAGCATAGAAAATGCCTGAACGTCCTTGCGTCAAGAAGGGATAGTTTCAAAGGATATTATTGTTCAAGTCTTACGAAAAGAATATTGTTCCCACGTAAGAAAAGCTCTCCATATTTCACAATTTTATTACCTTCTTGGTCACGTTCCGTAGCGTTAGTCAATTCTAGGTTCATGTAGGAGTCAGCTGATTTCAGGCGACCTTCAAGTTCGCGATTATCCTTAAGACGAATGATAATCGTAGTATTCAATGCTTTTTCAAGGAGGTGAATTGGTGGTTCCATGGCAGTCCCTTCAAATACGGGTGAATAGAGCGGTGAGGGTTCCAGTATAATTACTTTGCGGCTTTATAGTTTAAATACTACCTCAAAAGGTGGAACTTTCTAGGAAAATGAATGGATATCTAAAGCCAGTTAACCCTTGAAATGGGATGAGAACGTGACTACACCTCTTTGGTTCATTTGAAAATGAATTTCATTATTATTTAAATTGTATCTCCGTAGGAAGGAGAATTAGTGTAGGGACTTACGGGGTTGGTTGAAGAAATACCCTATCTAACTGGAAAGGCTTCAGCTATGAGATCTGGTAGGAAGTAGGTTTGAATTTTTGATCCGAGTTGACTTAGAATATCTCTGGCTTGAATCGTACAAAAAGGGCAGTCTGATGTGCAAACTGCATCAGCCCCGCTCTTAATGATGTTTTCCCCTTTTCTTCTAGCCATCAACATAGAGAGATCCCTTTTTCCCGCACGAACTCCCCCCCCAGCTCCACAACATCGATCAGCCTCATTTAGCTCAATATATTCAATTCCTGGGATCTGTTTTAAGATATCGATGGGTTCCTCACTGATATCTTGTCCCCGATTCAGGTGACATGGGTAATGATAGGTTATTTTCTTTTTAACGGGTGTTACCATTTTTTCTTTGAGTTTGTTCATTCCAAACTCTTCAAGAAGGTATTCAATGAAGTCATAAGTTTTGAAATGAGGTGGGTCAATTCCTAAATGTTTAGCTAATTCCGGATAGTCTAGTTTCAATGTGATACCACATCCTGCGCAAGCAGTGATGACTTTTTTCGTTTTAAAGGAATCGAGCACCCGGATGTTCGTTCTGACTTGCCTTTTAGCAGTCTCTACATCTCCACTGCGAAGAGCTGGGGAAGCACAACATTCTTGCTCTTTTGGCAGATATATACGTACTCCAAGTTCAGTGAGGATTTTCACAACTGATTCGGCAGTCTGTTGTAAACGGAAATCCATAAGACAGCCAGTAAAGAAAATAACCTCATCAACAGGCATATTAGAGCCTATAACGTCAGGAAGGCCCGTTAAGAAAGGGGGAACGTCTTCTAATCTCGTAACAGCCCTACCTGTCTTGTTGATGAGATCAATAAAGACTTGTTGACCTTCGAGGGGCCCAAGCCCTTTGTTGACGATTCCCGCTCGCAACTTCTCGATAGCTTTCCGAGGAATATCGATTTTGTAAGGACATACAGCTTTGCAAGCCCCACAAGTTGTGCAATCATAAATGCCATCTGCAAAAGCCATGGCAATTCGATCTTCAATGTCTCTTTTATCGAACTCCAAGCGTGCCAGTTGTCGCATTATTAAAGGACCGGAAAATTCATAGTAAGCTTCTGAAACTGTAGGACAAGCTGAGATACAAGCCCAACACTCGATACATTGTCTTAACTCTTTGATGAGAGTGATTTCGTCTTGAGTCAAGATCTCTGGCCGCTCAATCTTCTCACTCCGAAGGACATATGGGCGAATCTTCTGCATCTTCTTCATACCACGGCTTAAATCTACAACCAAATCCTTTATGACAGGGTAATGAAGGAGCGGAGTGATTGTTAGTGCCTTGGTATCTTCTGGGATGTTTGTTCGACATAAGAGTTTTGGAGTCCCATTTACAAGCGCCGCGCAACTTCCACAACTCGCCTGCCTGCAACTCCAACGAAAAGCCAATGTACCATCGATATTGTCCTGAATATAGAGGAGGGCATCGAGCCCGGTCATTCCGGGCTCGTAAGGAATTTTGTATGTTTGGTATTTAGGCGCTGTATCGGTTTGCGGATTATAGCGATAAACTCTAAGCTGAATCTGTTTCTCTATCATCTTTAATCCTCAAATTACCAATTACTTTGGAGTGCTTTTGATGTTGGCTAGGGGTTTTTTCGCAATAAATAACTGACCATTTCTTTTCAGTGTGTTCAAAACCACTAACCAGTTTTTATTGTCTGTTTGAGGGAAATCAAGTCGTGTATGAGCTCCTCTGCTCTCTTCACGAGCTAGAGCGGATCGAGTAATCATTTCGGACATGATAACCATATTTTGAAGTTCCATGGCACGAATCCATTCTGTGTTATAGTATGTACTGAAGGAGGTTAGAGACAGTCTAGATAATTCTTTTTTAATGATCGTCAACTCTCTTAACGCTTTTTGAAGTCCTTCTCCTGTTCGGAAGATCCCAACATTGTCCCACATGGTATCTCTTAATTTATCATGAAGGACCGTTGGGGACGACCCACCATTTCTTTCGAAGAGTGCATGGACGTGTGTTTCTTCTCGTTCAAAGAACATATAATCCACTTTGGGAAGTGATTGTTCCTTGGCGAATTTGGCGGCATTCTCTCCTGCAATTTTTCCAAAAACTTGTGTGTCTGCTAAAGAGTTCCCTCCAAGTCTGTTGGCTCCGTGGATACCTCCTGTGACCTCTCCCGCCGCGTAAAGTCCTTTAAGATTTGTTTCAGCTTGGGTGTTAATTTCTATCCCTCCCATAATATAGTGCGCCGAGGGTGTCACTTCCATGGGTTCCTCGCGAATGTCAACTCCGATCTCCAGATGAGCTTCTAACATCTTGGGGAGTCGTTCCTCGATTAGGTGCGCAGATAGATGACTCACATCAAGGTACACTGCGCCATGTTCGGTTCCACGTCCTTCTTGAACCTCTGTTGCAATTGCACGCGCTACATGATCTCGACCCGCTAGTTCCATCAATTCAGGGTTATACTTTTTCATGAAGCGCTCTCCCTTCACATTGAAAAGACGACCACCTTCCCCACGAACAGCTTCAGTAACTAAAGTTCCTCGTACAGAAGGTGGATACGCCATACCAGTTGGATGAAACTGAATCTGTTCCATCGAAATGATGTTGACTCCGGCTTTATAAGCCATTGCAAAACCATCCCCCGTATCTGCTTGTGCATTAGTTGTAATTCGGTAAGCTCGTAGCCCTCCCCCTGTTGCCATCACTGTTGCTTTTGCACGAAAATAGTTCAATTCTCCAGTTTTAATATCGATAAAGGTGGCACCAGTTACTCGGTTGTCCTCCACCACCAAACTGGTCGCGAAGGTTTCGTCATACAATTCAATGTCTTCTTCTTTGCGGACCGCTTCTACAAGGGTTGTTAAGATCTCCCGTCCAGTATAATCACTAGCATAGCAAGTTCTAGGGTGACTCTGTTTGCCAAATTTTCTTTGCATGATCTTCCCATCGGGAGTTCGATCAAAAACACCCCCATACATCTCAAGATCTAGCACACGCTCTGGACTTTCTTTAACAAGAATGTCTACAAGGGATTGGTCATTTAAGAAAGCGCCCCCGGTTATGGTGTCCATCCGGTGCGCTTCGATACTATCTTCAGGATCAACATTCCTCAGAACGGCGTTATATCCACCTTCAGCCATACAAGTGTGTGCTTTTCCTGTGATTTCCTTCCCTAGACACGCCACCTGTACATTATGTTTTACAGCTTCTAGGGCTGCCCGAAGTCCTGTACCACCTGTACCTATAATCAAGACATCTGTTTGCAAAATGTTTCTCAAGTGGAGACACCCCTATCTTGAGTTCTTTAGATGACAATGAAAAAGTAATTGAAGAGGTTCTTTAGTTAGACGTTACCAATCTCTAAATAGACTTAATAATTATGTATTTATCAATAAACATATTTCAGTGTTTTATCTTTTAAGAGTTCGTTTAAACACCACATGGGCGATATTCGCCCCCTATAATGTTAAGGGAGTATATTTTTTCATGTAAATTCAACTACTTCCACCTGGTAAAGTTTCGAGAGTAATTAGCTCGAAGTAAGGATGGATGTCCCATGATTTATATTTCAGCCAGAGCCTCAATCACCACATCAAGTAATACTCGAAGCCCACATTGAACTTTTACTTGGTTAAACGCAGGCTGCCATCCTTCTTCGGACAACACATCAGAGATAACTTGGACTGATGCAATTTCTACATTCCGATATTTAGCCACCGCGAAGAGAGCAGCCGATTCCATATTGACAGCTAGAACTCCTTGGTTTCGATATGTTAAAAATTTATTCCATGTCTCTCGATAAACCCCATCAGTTGTCCAAATAGGGCCAACATGATATTTGATTGCTTTTCGATTAAGGTGTCGAATCAGGAGGTTTTTGAGTGCCGAGGATGATTCCAATCTCACTTCAGACGGGAAGTAATGGTTCGATGTTCCTTCGTCCCGGATAGCTTCGGTCACTACCACAATTTCTCCAGGTTTTAAAAAATGTAAACCACCAGCAAACCCAACTTCGAAGATATGCTCTGCACCACAAGCTATCAATTCTTCAAACATAGCAGCGGCTGCGGGCGCCCCCACCCATGCCCTGAATGCACCAATCTCCTTACTGCCTACCTGTTTAATGGAGACAGGTCGAGAGGACCCATATAGCCATTTTATCTTTCCATTTAAAACTTGACTGATATAATTAAATGCCCTCTTCTGGTAGAGTAAAATTAACCGACTTGGTATCTGGAACTGCTCGATATTAATTCCGCGATGGGATGCCTCGTATCGGAGATAATCTTGAGGTGTAAAGATGGGTTCGTTTTCCTTCATACATGACCACCACTCCTTCACAAATAAAGTATTTTAAACTTTCAAATAAATTATTAATAATTGCATAAAAAGGAATAACGAGATCTGCTTTTTTGATTTTTCCAGGTATTAGATAAAACAAAGAGTTGTGTATTAAATTATTATAATCGATATATGGATAAAGGAAAAATGTATATATTATAGGATTTAAGTCAATTTAAGTTCAATTAATCTGAGTAAGCTCTATTCTAATAAGCCACTTACTCATTTCACTGTTTTCACCGGAGATTAGTATTATTGTGGATTGTTCCTATTCATAAGACGTATGAAGGAAAGAATAATTAATAAACTATAGTAAATGTTGATAAGGAGCAGATCTATTTGACAAAAAAGAGATCTTTTATACCATTCCTCGCTGATATTCAAAAGGTCGAAACGAAATGGGAGATTTTTGTGATTCCAGATCGTTGTAAAGGCTGCAAGCTGTGTGAAGCTTTCTGCCCAAGAGGTATTCTTGAGGAGGATTTGGAATTTCTGAATGTTAAAGGATACCACCCGCCACAATTAAAGTCTGGGGAATCAACCGAACATTGTGCAGGCTGTGAATTTTGTCAACTAATCTGCCCCGAGTTTGCGATCTTTATTCAAGAAACTAGGGAGACACCTAAATGACAACTGCCGTACCAGCTCATGTTAGAACAGGCAAACATTTCTGGCCAGGAAATATTGCTATAGCCGAAGGCTGTATCGCAGCGGGTTGCATGTTCTTCGGAGGTTACCCAATTACTCCTTCGTCCGAAATCGCTGAACATATGGCTCGCCGATTACCCGAGGTGGGAGGCACCTTTGTCCAATTTGAAGATGAATTAGGCTCAATTGTTGCAGTATTAGGTGGCGCTTGGTCGGGCTGTCGAAGCATGACCGCGACCAGCGGTCCTGGTATATCCTTAATGATGGAGACTATCGGGTTGGCAGCCATGACCGAAACTCCCTGTGTCATCGTGAATGCCCAACGAGGAGGTCCCAGTACCGGTTTGCCAACACTAGTAGGACAGCAGGATATCATGCAAGCAAGATACGGAAGCCATGGGGATTATGAGATCATTGCCTTGTCCCCCAATAGCGTTCAAGAAGCTTTTGAACTCTCAATTGAAGCCTTTAATTTAGCAGACAAATATAGAACACCAGTAATCATACTTACAGACGAAAGTGTTGGCCACTTAACAGAAGGAATTGAAGTCCCCCCAGCAGAGGCCATCCAAATTATTGAACGTAAGAAGCCCCCATTTGCACCTGGAACACGACGTTACTTGCCATATGAGGTGACAGATGAGGATCTTGTCCCACCTATGGCTCATGCAGGTGAGGGTTATAAAATCCAGACAACTGGTCTGACTCATGATGAACGCGGGTACCCCGTAATTACCGCAGAAGCACAAGAAAAACTCGTACGGCGCATCTGTGAGAAAATTAAACGCAATACAAAGAATATAATAAAATATGAAATGACTGAAGGGGAGGATGCAGAGATCCTAGTGATCTCCTTCGGAATTGCGTCCCGAGCGGCAAAGAGAGCCGTTAAACAGGCACGAAAAGAAGGTATAAAAGCTGGGTTATTACGGTTAATTACTATTTGGCCATTTCCGGAAGAATTGATTCGAAATTTAGCTTCCAATATCAAAGATTTCATTGTTGTTGAAATAAATTATGGACAACTCGTTAAAGAAGTTGAACGGTGCGTAGCGGGACAAGCCAGAGTTCAACTAAGCTCTCGACTAGGAGGAGCAATTCATACACCGGATGAGATTCTAGAAAAGATTCAGGAGGTCAAACAATGAGTCAACTTGCAGAATCCCATCCCCTTGATTATCTGTTGCGTGAAGATCGACTCCCGCATGTATGGTGTCCCGCATGTGGGGTAGGCACCGCTCTAAACTGTTATGCGCATGCGCTGGAGCGTTCAGGAATTCCTCTTGAAAAAGCTGTTATTGTTTCAGGTATTGGGTGCGCAGGACGTGGTTCAGGATATGTGAATATAGATGGTTTTCATGTGACCCATGGTCGTGCGATAGCATTCGCTTCGGGATTAAAAATGGCTAATCCAGAGCTAAATATTACTATCTTTTCAGGTGATGGTGATCTCTTCGCGATCGGTGGGAACCATATTATTCAAGCAGCTCGACGTAATATGGATTTAACAATACTCTGTTCTAATAATTTTAATTATGGTATGACAGGTGGACAGGGCGGACCCACAACACCCCCCGGAGCTTGGACAACCACTACCCCTTATGGGAATGTAGAGCCCCCGTTTAATCTCTGCTATTTGATGGCCTCATGTGGAGCGACTTATGTGGCTCGTTGGACTGCACTGCATGTTAGAAGGCTTACTAAATCAATAGAAAAAGCTCTAAAGAAAAAAGGGTTCAATTTTATTGAGATAATAAGCCAATGTCCACCTATATTTGGGAGGCGTAACCAATACCGTGAAGGGTTAGATATGCTTCAATATTTCCAAAAACATGCACACTTGCAGCATGGGATTCATCCAAAAGATGCTCCATTTGAACTCGGCAAAGATTTCTACATTGGCGAATTTGTGGAACTTGGAGACATACCAACCTTTGATGAGCGCATTGCGGTAATGAGAGAGACCCGTGTCCGGGTACGAAAAAAACAGTAAGGAAGAATATCGGATATGGGACGAATCGAAATCAAAGTTGCTGGATTTGGGGGACAAGGAATGGCCCTAGCTGGACGAATTATAGGTCTTGCCGCTGAACAATACACCAACAAAAAAGCTGTCTTTACCCAGACATACGGACCGGAGTCACGAGGTGGTGCCAGCAGTTCAGATGTGATAATTGACTCCAGAGAGATTGATTACCCCTATATTACGCCAGGAAATTTGGATTATTTTATTGTTATGAGCAAGGAAGCGTATGAGAGATTTGTTTCTTACTCGAAAAAGACTGGAACTATCTTTTATGACGAAGATTTAGTAGAAATAGACGAAAGAGCACCAAAGAATCGCTTTGCAATTCCAGCGACACGAATTGCAGAAAAATTAGGAGTCAAAATCGCTGCAAATATCGTCATGTTAGGATTCTTTAGTGGGAATACAAAGATAATGGAGATTGAAGCGGTCAAAAAAGCAGTTTTGGAGTCGGTTCCTGCGAGATTTCGAACGATCAATGAAAAGGCGTTTTTAGAAGGTATGAATTATGGAAAGAAATCATAGGGAGGCTAACGGTGGATGACTAAGCGTATTGGGGTTTTTGTTTGTCATTGTGGTCATAATATCGCAGGAACTGTTGATATAAAGGAAATGATTAGGATAGTGAGAGCGTATCCAGGGGTTGCCCATGTGGAAGACTACGTTTACATGTGCTCAGACCCTGGTCAAAAACTAATTGAAACTACCATTCGAGAAAAAAAACTCGAAGGTGTGGTAGTTGCTTGTTGTTCCCCCACCTTGCATGAAGAGACGTTTAGAAAGGCCTGTGAGCGGAGCGGACTTAACCCTTATCAGTGTGAAATTGCCAATATTCGTGAAAAATGTTCTTGGGTCCATTCAGATAAGATAAAAGCGACAAAAAAAGCCATTAAGATCACTAATAGCATTATAGAGAAAGTGACAGCAAACCAACCTCTCGATCCAATTCGTGTTGGCGTGTCCCGCAAGTGCCTGGTAATAGGAGGTGGAATCGCCGGGATTCAGGCAGCACTTGATGTCGCCGAAATGGGGAACAGGGTCATTTTGGTAGAAAAGTCTCCAACCATCGGAGGTCATATGGCCCAACTTTCCGAAACGTTTCCTACCTTGGATTGTTCCCAGTGTATTCTCACCCCAAAAATGGTTCAAGTTTCACGCCACCCGAATATTGAATTGCTCACCTATTCGGAAATTCAAGAAATTAGTGGATATGTTGGAAACTTCAAAGTTAAGATCTTGAAAAAACCCCGGTATGTGGATCCAGATAAATGTACACTCTGCGATGACTGTTCAAAGGTGTGTCCGGAGGTTGTGCCCAGCGAATTCAATGTGGGCTTATCACCCCGGAAAGCAATATATATTCCATTTCCTCAGGCGATTCCAGCCACTTACACCTTAGATGAGAATGCATGCCTCGGTTTAAATCCCCTCCGGTGCAACAAGTGTCAGGAGGCTTGTTTACCCGGCGCCATAGACTATGATATGGTGCCAGAGATTATTGAAGAGGATATCGGGGCGATTATTGTTGCCACAGGCTATGATCAATACGGAATCGAAAACATGGCTGAATATGGGTATGGGACGAACCCGGATGTGATTACCGGCCTAGAATTCGAGCGGCTTTTAAGTGCATCGGGACCCACGCAAGGCCAGATCTTACGCCCCAGTGATGGAACCATTCCAAAGGAAGTTGTGTTTATTCAATGTTCTGGCTCAAGAGACCCAGAACAACATATGCCCTACTGTTCAAAAATATGTTGTATGTATACAGCTAAACATGCTCTTCTTTACAAGCATCTGGTACATGGTGGGCAGGCGTATGTCTTTTACATTGATATCCGAGCTGGCGGTAAAGATTACGAAGAATTTATCAATCACGTCATGGAAGAGGAACGGATCCTGTATCTGCGGGGCAAAGTAGCTAAAGTCTTCCGTCAAAGCGATAAGACGGTAGTGTGGGGAGTAGATACCCTCACTGGCAAAAAAATCGAAATTGAGGCAGACCTGGTAGTTCTTGCTCAAGCCATTGTACCCAGAGAAGATTCCAAAGACCTTATTAAAATGCTTAAAATTGCAACTGGGCCATCGGGCTTTTTAAAAGAAGCCCATCCAAAATTACGACCTGTTGAGAGCTTAACTTCTGGAATTTTCTTAGCAGGTGCCATTCAAGGACCCAAAGATATCCCTGAAGCCGTTGCTCAAGCCAGTGGAGCGGCCAGTAAAGCGACAGCGATTCTAGCAGCGCCTGAACTAACGCATGACCCTGCCACAGCAGTAGTTGACGAATGGCTTTGCACGGGCTGTAGTATTTGCGTAGAATTATGCCCTTTTAATGCAATTACCGTTAATAAGTCAACAAAGCTTGCTGAAGTTAATAAGGTTCTGTGCGAAGGTTGTGGCACCTGTGCGGTGGGTTGTACAACCGGAGCGATCACCCTGATCAACATGACGGAAGGACAAATCACTAAGATGATTGAGACAATGATACGAGGTTGATTACAACGAGTTCGAAGAGATTTGAACCAAAGATCACTGCATTGCTTTGTAAGTGGTGTGCAAGCGCGGGAGCGGATTTAGCTGGAGTCAGTCGGCTTGAATACCCCCCCAATATTCTGCCCATTCGGGTCATGTGCTCAGGACGGGTTGACCCGCTCTTTATTCTACGCGCACTTGAGGTTGGCGCGGATGGGGTTTTTATCGGTGCTTGCCACCCTGGTGATTGCCATTATGTAGATGGAAACATCAAAGCAAAGAAGCGATTTGACTTTCTCCTAAGAATCTTGGAACCTTTAGGGTTAAAAGATCGTGTGACTATGGAATACGTCTCCGCGTCTGAGGCCCTGAAATTTAAAGAAGTAACGACCGCCTTTACCGAGAAAATTAGACAGCTAGGACCCAGTCCGGTCGGAACGAATCGGAAAATAGTAGATTTGACAATTAACAATGAATCCCATAAAAAACAAGCCATTTACTCGGTTTTAAAAGCTTTGACTGATGCAGTTGGTTATCAGCCAACTGAACCATTAATCATCCCAGTTGAAGAGACCATGGAAGGGTATGGATTCCCGAAACGCGACCCGGATAAATGTATTGGATGTTATGCTTGTTATAACACATGTCCTGAGGAAGTGATAACGCTTGAGGATATTGAAAATAGACGTATTTTTGGAACACTATCTCACGCCTGCGTCGTGTGTAAAAAATGCCAAGAAATCTGTCCTCAAGAAGCGATAGAAATTGTTCCCGGTTTTGAACTAATGGCTTATTTAAGCCAAACTCCTATCGAAGACATCCATCTTGAGCTACGACAATGTGAAGAGTGTCACAGCTATTTTGCGGCCACGAAGCATGTCGAATTTGTAGAAGAGAAAGTTCAAGCCAGTATTCATACCCTTCATATTCCAAAAGAGCAGCATAGGCTCTGTCCCAAGTGTCGCCGCAAGCAAATTGCCCAAAAGGTGCGATCCAAATGGCTGGAACAGGCAGCGTTATTCATGAAGAGAGGTGGATAGGAAAATTGCCTAACAAAGTGTATTTCGTTTTAAATCGTTGCCTTGGCTGTGAAGAATGTCAACGTGTCTGTGCTAGAGTTCATAATCCCGACCGCATCTCACGTAATTTCGTTGTAACAGTTAATAACTTCTTTTCATTTAGTTTACGGTGTGCACATTGTTCTGAACCCTCATGCATCCCTGTTTGCGATCAACAGGCGATCTCAAAGACTGAAGAGGGTATTGTCTTGATAGATGCCGAAATATGCAACGGCTGTGGAAATTGTGTTGTTGCTTGTCCCTTTGGGATGATCCAGCTTGATGCTGACTTAAAAAAGGCTATAAAGTGTGATATGTGCATTGATCGGTTAAAAGAAGGAAAAAACCCAGCATGTGTAGAAAATTGTGTCCTCAATGCACTCATTTATGGAAATCTTGAGGAACTTGAAAGCGAACACGACAAAGAAGTTGCAACAAAGATTCTAGAGGTTGGGGATCTATTACATGAGATTCTGGCTACGAAGGAGGGCTAATAATGGTTGCAGTTACAAAGAAAATTCCCTATAAAGAGTTAATTAAACCCTTAAAAGCTGGAGAAAATATTGCAATATTTACATGTAATACTTGTCCTAGAATGTATGAGACGGGAGGCGTTGAAATCATGAATGAACTAGCTGTTCAATTAGAAAAAGATGGATACAATGTCACAGATAAAATTGTTCTTACAGCAGCTTGTTTTGAAGATTTTTTTGAAGAAATGAAGCCCCTCATTTCTGATCATTGGACCACTGGAATTGTTTTAGCCTGCGATTCCGGTTGGGGAGTTGTTCAATCTCATTTATCAAATAAACAAATAGTACGTGGATTAACAACTGTTGGAATTCAGCAGGGGCGCGAACCCAAGCCGGTAGTATTGTTGGAGGGCTAACATCAATGATTGTTTCTTTACGTACCTTAACTTACAATGAACTTAAAGGACAACTGTCCAAAGATGATAAAATTGTGATTTGGACCTGCAATTTGTGTATCAGGTTTTGTGGTGTGGGTGGAGAGACTGTAGCTAATGATTTGGCAGCAAAGCTAAAAGACGACGGTTTTAATGTTTTGCATGTTGAAACGATTGGATATGGCTGCCATTTAGGTCTTGTACGGAATAGAACGAGAGAAGTCATCACAAAAGGCATATTCGAGCAAGCAAACGCCTTTATTGTCTTATCATGCACAGATGGTTTTGAAAAAGTAGAACGTGTTTTCCGCAAGAAAAAAGTTATCCAAGCAAGCGCCACCGTTGGGATTGGAGCATATTCATCTGAAACGGGAATGCGGCTTGTAAACCCATTTGCCGATACTGGGCTCAAAGCCTCTGTGAAAGGAATATCACTAAAAGAAGCAGCCAAAAAATTGAAGATGTACTCTACACCGTTTTGAAGTGATAATTATGGAAGCATCTATAATCAAACTTACAGCTGCGAAACTAGAGAAGTCGGAACTTATTAGAAAAATTGAAGAGTGGAGTAATCAGAATATATTTGCGTGTTATCAGTGTGGGAAATGTTCGGCAGGATGTCCCTTAACAAACTCCATGGATCATTTACCAAATCAAATCATGAAACTTTTGCAAATGGGGGATGAGGAAACCCTTCTCAAATCAAACACCCCATGGGTCTGTGCTAGCTGCTTTACGTGTAGCTGTCGTTGCCCAAGGGGAGTCCGGATTACAGAAATCATGGAAGCACTTCGGTTATACAGACTGCGACAAAATATTGATCATTTTAACCCAAGTAGATTAGGCAAAGAATTGGCAGAATTGCCCCAAATTGCCATAATTGCCAGCTTTAGGAAGCTTACAAGTTAATACAAGGGGGGATTGAGGTAGTGAAAATTTCCTATTACCCCGGATGTACATTGAAAGCCAATAAGGGAAATGGAACCGGCTTTGAACAATCGGCCATGGCAGTTGCAGCCTTCCTAGATATTGAACTGGTTGAGATGCCGCGTTGGTATTGCTGTGGTACCGTTTATTCAACAGCGAGCGATGACCTGATGAAACATTTAAGTTCAGTTCGAAATCTGAGTAAACTACAGCAAATGAATGAACAGAGGGTTGTTACATTATGTTCCATGTGTTATAATACCCTAGCAATGGTCAATGTCCTAGTAAAGCAAGATCCTGAGAAATTACAAACCATAAATGACTTCATCGCCCCCGAAGAAGAATCCTATCGGGGTGAAGTCGAAGTTCTTCATTTCCTTCAAATGTTGAAAACAGATGTTGGGTTAGAGAAAATCGCTTCTCTGGTCAAAAAACCCTTAAACGGTTTAAAAGTAGCGCCATATTATGGATGTGTACTCACACGGCCTAGAGATGTGGCAATTGATGACATGGAAGAACCACGAATCATGCATGAATTATTGCACACCCTAGGGGCCGAAGTTATCGATGACCCCTATAAAATTGAATGTTGTGGCTCCTATCAGACCATTGGACCTATGAAAGGAGCAGTTATTGAAAGAACATACCGAATTGTCAAAAGTATGACAACGAATGGCGCGGAAGCTATTGCCCTGTCTTGTCCCTTATGTGAATTTAATCTTGATGCACGCCAAAAAGATGCCTTAGAAGCGCATCCAGACCTCCCCCCAATACCCATTTTCTATTTTTCGCAACTATTAGCATTGGCATTGGGTCTAGATCCGAGTATTTGTAAATTTGAGAATCACTATATCGATCCTCAACCTTTACTGGTAAAATTGAACTTTATAAAAGCAATTCCAACTATAAGGTGAAAGGCATGACAGAACCCGAAATAGGAAGCTTAGTAAAATCTGAAACCGAAACTGAAAGCATAGGAGAACTCGAAATCGAATGGATTTCAGTTTATATTATGGGAAAAGAATATCGAGTCCCAAATGGATTAACTATCATGGAAGCGATTGAGTATGCTGGATATCGGTTCATTCGAGGAGCGGGCTGCCGAGCGGGTTTTTGTGGCGCTTGTGCTACAGTTTATCGACTAAAAAACGATTATAAGCTCTATACCGCCTTAGCCTGTCAGACCACAGCAGAAGACGGCATGTTTTTAGCTCAATTACCTTTTACTCCTGCAAATCGAGCAGTATATGACTTGAAAAAACTTAAACCATCTGACAACATTATTGTTCAGCTTTATCCTGAAGTTGCAAGGTGTGTCTCATGTAATACCTGTATAAAAGCTTGTCCACAGTCGCTAGAAGTCATGGACTTTGTTCAAGCGGCTCTACGCGGCGATATCACACGGTGTGCCGAACTTTCTTTTGATTGCATCCAATGTGGGATTTGTGCATTACGTTGTCCAGCAGAAATTCCTCAATATCATGTTGGCCAACTTGCAAGAAGACTTTATGGGAGATATCTAGCCCTCAAAAATCCAAACTTAAACAAACGCGTCGATGAAATTAATTCAGGAAAGTATAACAAAGAATATGAGGAATTATCCAAATTAGATTTAGAAGAACTCAAGAAACGTTATATTGAACAACAACAAAAATAGGAGGGATCACAACATGCCGAAAATCATTCGAGGCTACCCTGAATATATGCGGGAATCTATCGAGAAGGTCGAAAAAACCCGGGATTACCGAATTAAAAATCTTGAGAAGATTTATACTAACTTAAAAATGTCCCTCGAAGAACGAGACGCGATTTTAAACAAGTTTCACCCTGATTACAAAACATCAGGGAAGCGACAAGTGAAAATCGGTCCATCTAAAGGGGACTTAATGCCAAATGAATTTGTTGACCTAATAGAGGCACATCCTTTTATAAAACCGGATAAGATTGATCTCACACACATTGACCATGATTGTGACATCTTAATCCTAGGTGGTGGCGGCGCTGGAACGGTAGCCGCTCTTTGGGCTAATCAGGAGGGAATTCCTGCTGAGGATATTCTCTTGGTTACCAAACTCCGCCATGGCGACTGTAACTCGATGATGGCACAAGGAGGAATTCAAGCTGCCGATGCACCAGAAGATTCCCCAACCCGACATTATCTCGACGCTCTTGGTGGAGGTCACTTCACAAACAATCCAGAGCTAGTGAAAGGATTAACAAGAGATGCTCCATTGATTATTTCCTGGTTAGAAGAATTAGGAGTCATGTTTGATCGAAATGAGGACGGTTCCTTTTCATTATTAGCGGGTGGGGGAACATCCTTCAATCGGATGCACTCTGCTAAAGATTATACCGGCATGGAACTCATGCGAGTGCTCCGGGATGAATTTCGTAATCGAGAGATTCCTTGCATCGAATTCGCACCTGCTGTAGAATTGATTCTAGACGAATCTGGAAAAGCTGCTGGCGCCTTGCTGATGAATCTTGAAACTGACCAGTATTATGTGGTACGAGCAAAAGCCACCATTTTGGCAACTGGAGGGTTTGGGAGATTACATATTCAAGGGTTTGCAACTACGAATCACTATGGAGCCACCGCAGATGGTCTCATCATGGCCTACCATGCAGGTGTCCCACTAGTTGACATGGATTCCGTTCAATACCATCCAACAGGAGCCGCCTATCCCCAACAGATTGTAGGCCTACTAATTACAGAAAAAGTTCGAAGCATGGGGGCACAACCGGTCAATCGGAATGGAGAATCCTTCGTCTATCCGCTGGAGCCGCGGGATGTGGAAGCCTCAACGATAATCCGGGAATGTTATGAGCGGGACCTTGGAATCACCACTCCTACGGGATTCAGGGGCTGTTGGCTCGACTCCCCTATGATTGAAATCTTCAGAGGCGAAGGAGCCATTGAACAGAACTTGGGTGCTATGTACCGTATGTTCGAGCGGTTTAACATCGATATGACGGTAGATCCCATCCTAGTTTTCCCAACATTACACTATCAAAACGGAGGGATGGTGATTGATGCCAACGCGGCTACGCCAATTCCAGGCTTATTTTCTGGAGGCGAAAACGAGGGCGGTGTGCATGGGAAAAATCGGTTGATGGGTAATTCCTTGTTAGATTACAACGTCTATGGACGTCGAGCAGGAATCTCTGCAGCCAAATACGCAAAATCCAGACAAAAACCCAAAAAGTTGAGTTTGGCTCATTTAGAAAAATATGAAGCCGAATTGAAAGCAGCAGGAATTGTCACGGAGAGGAGAGCTCCAATGTTACTACCCGATTACCGAGAGAAACAAGTCCTGAATCGACTTATAGACTATGATTTCATTTAGAAATTACACTTCAAAGGATCAAAAAAATGATCTGAAAAATAAAACCCAATCAAAAAACATAGGCGAGGCCTCATGGAGATCCAAGAATCTCTACCTGAAAAAAAGCCTGATACTAAATGGAAGATCAATGTAATCCGCGATCGCTGTAAGGGTTGTGGGTTTTGTGTCGAATTTTGTCCTCGCCAGACGCTTAAACCCTCTGATGAGTACAATATTCGGGGAGTTCATTACCCAGTACTCAATAAAGATGGTTCAAGCTGTGTGGGGTGCCGGATTTGTGAGATGCAATGTCCGGATCTAGCTATTTTTATTACAAAAGTGATGGAATAATTATCAAATCCAAGAAAGTCGTTTCCGTGCATTGGAGATGGAGCATAGAATCCACGAAATGTAGTGAATAATTGGGATGATTCAAAAGGTATAGTTTTGAATCACTGTTTGTTGATTTAAATAATCGATTAAAGATGACTTGGTCACAATTAGGTAGCGAATAAATGGGTTCTAAATAAATGAATTCATTTGTACATGATATGAAAAAATCTGTAGTCGATTCTAAACTGAATATTTCCGAAAATGTTTCTGCACAAGAGATTGAAGACCTACATATGGGAGAACAGTGTATGCATACGCACCGAACAATTGCTGGATATTTTTTGACAGTAATAAGTTTTCTTGCTTGCCCATGTCATCTCCCAATAACATTGTCCGTGGTAACAGGTATTTTAAGTGGCACAACTTTGGGAATACTACTTGCTACAAATAAACTACTGACCTTTGGAGTATTCATGATTCTGTACATCTTTGGGTTACTTGGAGGAGTATACCTGTTGAGCAGCACCCGACGAAGTAAGGCAGGAGCCTGTACAGTCTGTGATTCGTATAACCATAGAACAACCAGGAAGAAGCAGTAATTATTTAAATATTAACCGTCGGGGGATTAAAAATACATTATCATTAGGATACCTCTTTAAAAACAGTTTAAATGTTTCTTGCTTTTTTTACAGGCAACCTAGCACTTTGTTTATAAACTCTAAACAGTAATTTTTCACTCACAGGAATTAAATCGGCTCACGCCTCTAAAACACATTCTACAGAAACTCTTAAAATCACTTGCAAGTGGTTGCGATTAGGGCATTGTTCCTAGTATTGACACGCCCCCCACCTCATTTGCTGCATCGACAGCACTCGCGGGACACCCAGGTGGAACTACTGGGCCTGTCGAGATGTAAGACCCCCGGGCTGCAGATGAACCACGGCTTTGTGGTGAGCCCCGGTGAGAAGACACATACTCAGCGGTATGGACATGAACTCCCTGAAGAGGAGTTTTTGTGCACTAAGGAGCTGAAAACATGTATGAACTTGAGACTCCGATTTCGGAAAAAGATGTTAGAAAGCTTCGGGCCGGTGATACGATTTATCTGTCCGGACGGATGATCACCGCGCGAGATGATGCCCATCATAAAGCTTTAGAGCTCTTCAAAAAAGGAGAGCTACTCCCTATCGATTTTGAGGGGATGGTGATTTATCACTGTGGACCAATTATGCGACAGGTACAGGGCAAATGGGAAGTCGTCGCCGCAGGGCCAACAACCAGCACGCGGATGGATCTGTTTGAAGATGAGTTTATTGAAGCCTTCAAAGCACGTGTAATCGTAGGTAAAGGAGGTATGGGGGAACGGACAGCTAAAGCCTGCCAAAAAGTGGGAGCGGTCTATGGGGCATTCACTGGCGGGGCCGCATTGCTTGCTAAACAGGCGATTGTTGAAGTTGAGGATGTCTTTTGGTTAGATGAGCTAGGGATGCCAGAATGCCTCTGGATCTACCGAATTGACCGTTTCGGTCCTGTAGCCGTTGCGATTGATTCACATGGTACAAACCTCTTTGCCCAAATGTATACCCAAATGGAAAAGAACAAACCGCGAGCTTATGAGCTAGCAGGACTCAAGTGATAAAGGATAAACGTATAGAAGAAAGAAACGGGATGGTAATTTGTAGAGTGTGAAGGAGTGTGTAAATGTAAATGCGACTGGAAAATTTCATTGAAAAAACGGCAGTAGAACTACTTCGAATCGCCGTAACTGACCTTCCTCAATCCGTTTATAACGCTCTAAATGAGTGGTATGAAAAGGAAACTCAACCATCCGCTATAAGTCAATTGGAAGCGCTCATTAAGAATTCAGATATTGCCCGAGACACAAAACTACCCATTTGTCAAGATACAGGCGTAGTTGCCTTCTTTATAGAAGTCGGAGAAGGTTTTCCGGTACGGGCTCGACTAAGAGACATATTGATCAAGGCAACAGAGCGGGCGACCACCGAAATTCCGATTCGTCCCAATACAGTGGATTGGTTTAAAGGAAATACGCGAACGAATGTCGGGTATCAAGGCCATATTCCATGGCTCTACTGGAGTGTGGTCCCAGGCGATGCGTTGACGCTGACAGCGATGCCAAAAGGAGGAGGGTCCTCCAATGTCGCCAACTTAGGGATGTTAAGGCCGGGGGAAGGGATAGATGGGGTGAAACGATTCATTATTGATTCGGTAGCGCGGGCAGGAGCAAGAGGTTGTCCCCCGTATATAGTGGGTGTTGGGATTGGAGGGGGTGAAGACATGTGTATGACGCTCGCGAAGAAAGCTCTCTTACGAGGAGTCGGCGTACGGAATGAGAACGCAGAGATTGCAAAAATCGAGCAACAACTATTGAGTGCGATTAATGCACTTGGAATTGGAACAATGGGACTAGGAGTAGGGCCAACGGCCCTTGATGTTAATATAGAGTTGATGGCACGGCATCCCGCATCCCTTCCAGTTGGTGTAGTCCTCTCGTGTTGGGCTGAAAGATATGCTAAGGCTAAGATTTCTAAAGATGGACAAGTAACCTACATTTCGCATAACAGGTAAGGGCATTGTTAGGAGTGTATTCACTGAGTTACCGACTGCCCACCCTATTTTTCCTTTTTTTGGCAAGCTACAAGAAGAATCCCTCGAAATAGACATCTTTTTTATGTAAAGCTGATAAATTCTAATTTAACTAAAAGTGATGGAACGTCGAGGCATAAATGCAAAAGTTACCTCCAAAAGAACTAAAAGTCACTTATTAGAAAGAGAAGAAAGCAATTATGGTGGATAGAAGTCAAATAGGAAAGAAAAGTTCTGACTTCAACGTTATCAATCACTTGTGGATTAAAACCAAAGGAGAGGATACATAAACTGATCGCCCCAGGGTTTCAGAAATATCTAGTGCCTCTAATAGCAACAGCAATTCTAGGAGTACTGTTTAACCTTTGGTACGTGGTGGAACTGTCAGCCCTTTTCACCCTCTTTGTTATTTATTTTTTTAGAGATCCCCCTCGACAACCAGTTCACCAAAACCCTCACATAGTGTTAGCTCCGGCGGATGGAACAATTCGCGAAATTTCCACCGACAAAGAAACAAAATCAACTCTGTTACGAACTACCATGAATTTGTTCAATGTCCATGTTACAAGAGCGCCCATCTCTGGGCTTGTCACCGAGAGCGGGGAACAAACGGGCGCGCATTTTCCGATTTTTTTCCAACGAGCCAAGATGCAAAACCAGCGGAAACACCTAATAATTAAGAGTTTAAAGCTGATGGTCACACTAGTGTTTGTAGCAGGTTTTATAGCCCGCCAAATTGCTCTTTATGTTCAGCCAGGCGATATTGTCACTCAAGGGCAGCGACTTGGAATCATTAAATTGGGTTCTGAAGTTGACTTGATCCTCCATCACCCTTCTAAACTTGAGTTGCTAGTCAAAGAGGGGGACAAAACCCAGGCAGGAGAAACCGTCATTGGGATCTTCAAGGATGAAGGGTGAAAAAGTGGAAAACCAAAAAAACCTCTTTCTCAAAGACGACTTGAAAACGAGAAACTGGAGCATTATTGCGGATTTTGTTTCAATAGCGAACGGCCTAGCTGGTATTTTAGCGATTTATACAATTTTCGTCGAAGCTTTGTACCTCAGTATCAGGTTAATGGGTCTTGGGCTACTTCTAGACTTTCTGGACGGACAACTGGCGAGAAGATCACTATTACCCTCCAAAAGGAGAAAAGGAATCTACATTGATTCTGTCAGTGACGGTATTACCTTTGGGCTGTTCCCAGCGGCACTTTGCTTGGCTATCGTCCAAGAATCGTGGTTTGTAGTGGTTGCCGCAGTAGGTTATGTAGGATCCACTTGGTTTCGACTGGTACGATTTACAAGAGAATCGTCCATAGAACGGTTCAGGGGGCTTCCCTCTCCAGGAGCTGCCGCTTTTACTTCATCATTCCTAATCTTATTTCAAATGCCTACAGCCCTCGTTGTTGCTGTGTTCATAGTGGTAGCAATATTGATGGCTTCTACAATACAGTATCCAAGTTTTAAAAATCCTTGTGGGGCTGAAAAATTACTACTGGGTATGACAGGAATCGTTACAGGCTTATTAGTGGTACTTCCCGCGTCTGTATGGCTCCCCACTCTATTCTTGTTTTTCCTACTTTCTTGTATTTATCTACTAGTAGGTCCCTTTTGGATAAGATAATCGAAAGGGAGAGTAGATACAAGATGGATCAGGATAATATAATGATGAGTGATTCATTTTAAAAGCAATAGCATTGTTAAATCGGCATTGTTATTCGCTTAGAACCATTGCTGCTCGTTCCTTTATAGCCAAGGCACCCTACAATGATTATCATTAGGAGAAATTAGTGGATATTTTTATTGTCGATGATTACTAGTCTAATGCAGATACAAGTGTGATTGATGTCAGAAAACCTTAGTAATAAATCTACGCGTTAGAAAGAAAATAAGATGAACTGTATCTTAGTAATAAGAAACGCAACCCCGAGTGGAGATGAATAAGAATGCCGGCTCAATATACTGAATATTTACTTACACTGACAGTGGGACTTGTCATGCTGACGACAATTACAATTGCATTTCAAGGGTTGCACGAGAGAGTAGAAATGGAAGCTCTTCCTCGAGAATTAGAGGAATGGACCCAACGAGTAGCACAATATGTGATTGAAGTATATATATTAGGGCAAGAGGCGGAAGGTGCGAATGATTGGGTAATTGAAGTTCAAGTAGAGCTCCCTTCCGACATCGGAGGGCATTTTTTCCAACTCATGGTTGTAGATTCTACCAATGATCAGCGTCCTGATTCCATTCATGGCGTTCTTCTTACAAAAAGCGATATTTCGACTCAAGTCGATCTACACCCAATATCTGATCAAATCTATATCCGAGGAGGTTTTCAAAGCATTCACAAAAGGCATGTTCTGCGATATTATCCTAAAGAATTAACTATGAAACTGATTGACCTATGAGGAGAACTTGGAGGAAACCGCTCACGAAAAACTTGTCTTGTCAAAAAATACTAGTAACAATAGATGGAAGGAAAGGAATTGAAACAAAGCCGATTTTTATCCAATTATAAGGGGAAAACTTGCAGTTCAGCACCCAAAAAAGATGAACATTCCAGAACCCAAGCTCGAGCGCAGATGGGATCCGTTGATTTTGCCTTGTCTGCTACCATTTTTGTGATTATGGTTGCTTATTTATTTTTAGCTGCCTCAGGAACTACTAACACAGTTTTTTATGATACACAGCAATATGACGAAGAGATGGCTGCTTATAACATCGCATTACATTTGCTTGAAAGCACAGGTACGCCAAGCTTATGGGACCACAATCTAGAAGAATTTCCAAAGGTTTTGGGTTTAGCAAGCGCCGAACTGCAAGATGAGCCCAGCGAATTTGTGGGAATAGCTCTCGATGCGGGAAAAATAGCTCGGATTGATCCAACTTTAAATAACGAAGATCTAAACCTTCACTATCCATATCTGTATGTCCCGTATTCCGTCGCTAAAAGCTTAATCCCCACAATAGACAAAGATTATCATTTTTCCATAGAGATTGTCGGAATAAACGAAGTGAAGGCTCATGCAACTCTGCAAGGGGCTAATCTCAAGGTTAAAAGTGTTGTTTCAAGCCAGGAAAACGGCCTAGAGGGTGCTATAGTATGGACTTATATCCTAGACCCTGAAGGGGAGTTATTAGACTATTCTAAATTAACAACTAACGCAATTGGAGAAACCCCAGTGATTGGAGTGGATCTACCCCGTCCAGGAGCATTTGTTGTTGTGACAATTGCAAAGAGAGGTTTGAACTATGCTTA
This sequence comes from Candidatus Heimdallarchaeota archaeon, assembly GCA_046761065.1. GTDB lineage: Archaea > Asgardarchaeota > Wukongarchaeia > Wukongarchaeales > JBHIFL01 > JBHIFL01. Next base: position 6,090 of record JBHIFL010000009.1, on the reverse strand, counting down.
TGATTACAAAATAATCAATTACAACTCAGTAAGAGAACTCAGGGTAATAGCCTTTGCACAGCCGCACACGCATCTTGGCACGGGCTTGATTCTCCAATACCTTGCGGTAAATCCTGAAGCTGGATTAACCCGTGGTCACTTCTTTACAGTTCAAGATGCAAATGCAACCGTATTATTTATGGGAGGAGACACTGAAACCGTGCAGTTAGAGGGAAATGGACCTCTTTTACGGGGGAAATATACACAGAGAACGCGTGAACCTCAGGTCATCGTAACACGGGCGGAAGTCGATCTTAACCAGACTCGAGCTTATGGAGTAGGTATCACTGCCGTTCCTCTCATTTTAGGTGATAGCCATCACCCGGTGTACTCTCAAATTGTTCTTACAGCTATTAACACGTACGTAGTGAAACGATTAGTTACCATCCAAGGAATTCCAATGATTATCAAAATCAAATTGTGGAAGGGATCGATATGAGAACGCAAAGGAAACCCAATTCGATGAGAGAAAGGGTATTAAGAAGGAGCAAAGCCCAATTCTACCTAACGGAGTTAGTTATGGTCGTTATATTGATCGCTGCAGTCATACTAGTGTTTCAGACTATTCAGACTACCCACTACGACGTAATGAACCAAAGAAGGAGTAAACTCAGAGAAATTGGATGGAATGCCCTTGCTACTAGCGATGAAATCGGTTTATTGCGTCCTGCGGTTTACTCAAAACACTCCCAAGGAAATTCGGCAGAAATTATTGCCCTAACGGATTTTTTAAGCTTGGTTCTTGCTCCAGAACTTGATTACATGCTTGACTTGAAAAATCAAATCTCAGGGGATATACGGAATATCATCGGAGGAGAGATTAGCAACGAATTAGGGAGAGATCAAGGCATTGTGGTTGTCTCTTACTTGGTTTTAGGCAATGCTGTTACTACATCAAGCCAAAGCACCCTGAATCCGGTTGTAGTGATTCTTTCATTATGGTATGCCATATAAGGAGTAAAAATCCAATGATAAGAAAGGAAAAAGAACAAAATACCAAGAAACCAAGGAGATCTAGAAGGAGGAGGAGAAAATCCCAAATTTTCATAATTGGAGCTATCATCGCTACTATTTATGTAATAACAATCGCTATGACACTTCAACAGCTCCAGACTTGCCCCAGAAATGACACGCGTGAAGAGCTTTGGACACTTTCACACGTATATGTGAACATAAAACACGAGATTCGAGTTGCGATGACGGTTTTCCTAGCAGCTTATACGCAGAATGGTTTGGAGAGTAGGCAATCGGAGCAGATATTAGAACATATCAAACAATATTGTAAAGAACAAGGAATCTCAGCTCAGATTCAGCTGATCTACCCGTTGACAATAAAGAACGGGACAAGCAGAACAAATGGCCTCCTAAGAACATATGCAAATATTTCCACAACAATCCATCTGATCCTTCGAACAGAACAAATCCGGATTGAAGACGAACGATTTCTACAGATAGCATATATGGTAATTATTCGTAGTGCTCCTCCAAAGTTCCGTGCAGAGCTCTGGATGATTACAGAGCAAAACATCAAAATCCCAGTTGAACAGGCCACTGTTAATTTGATTGATAAGGAATCCCTAGAGCGAATTCCGGTAGAAACCTTCCACAATGGAACATACTATTCTCATACGGACACAAGATCCTATGAAGCCGAAATCTGGTTTGACACGGGAGTGTTATTCAAAATATTCTTATAGTGAACTGTTCGCTGATGACTTGGGTGCTCACTACATTCTCACGATCATTTCACAGTTACTGCTTTGGCAAGATGCCGAGGTTTGTCAATAGGACGGTGTAATTGCGTTGCGACATGGTAGGCTAAGAGTTGTAAAGGAATTAACTGAAGTAAGGGATACTCATAAAGGTCTCCGGAGGGGGTTGGAAGGCAATCGGCATGAATCGTTTCATCAGGGCGGTCGGTTATCGCAATGATCCTACCTCCGCGCAACTTAACTTCATTTATATTATCAAAAAGATCACGGTACGTGTTATCGTTGGGATGACACCAAATCGTTGGGGTAGGAGGCTCCGCCTCAATGAGGGCGAGGGTTCCATGTTTGAGTTCGCCCGCAGCTAAGCCTTCTGCATGGAGATATGAAATTTCCTTCATTTTCAAAGCGCCTTCCAAGGCAAGAGGGAAGTTCTGGCCACGAGCGAGATAATAGATGCTTGTACTATAGTTTCGGATGAGTGATCGAGCGAGTTCCTTCGTTCGATCCCAATTCATTTGCATACTGAGACGAACCTTTTGCGTCAGTGTATTCACATATGTATTAGGCAGATTAGTCCCCTGTAGGAGGTGATTTAGTTGGAGAAAAATACAGAGGGTAGCAACGAACGTCTTGGTAGCAGCGACACCGATTTCCAACCCAGCATTCATAGGAAGCACAATGTGGCTCTGACGTGCCACCGATGAGCCGGGGACATTGACTATAGAAACAATTCGAGTTTTTGGGTTTTCAGAACAGATGCGGTATGCGGAGAGGACGTCAAATGTTTCTCCACTCTGGCTGATACCTAGTACGATGGTATTATCATCAATCAAGTATCTGTAATTCGCAAATTCCGAAGCCAGAATGGGATATGGCAGTGGCCCATTGTAAGCTTGGGCGAGGAGCCACAATGTACCAATAAGCCCGGCATGATATGATGTTCCCGCGCCGAGAATAAGCAGCCGTTCTGAATTCTGAATCAGCTCTATGGTTTGGTTCATTAATGCAGCGTCTTGATCGAATGCATGAAGAATAACCTCCGGCTCCTCAACAATTTCTTTAAGCATGTAGTGTGGAAAGTCTCCCTTCGTAGCAAAAAACCCAACCCAATCAATAAAAACTGGGGGACGCTCGAGTTTCCGTCGTGTAATAGCATTATAGAGTTCTACGCTATGAGGGGTGATTTTAACTACTTCCAAATCCTCCAAAAAGAGAATTCGACGCGTGTACTCTAGAAGGGGTGTGAGATCACTGGCAATAAAATTTTCTCTCTCACCACAGCCAACAACAAGAGGATTTTCCTTTCGAACTCCAATGACGGTATGCGGTTCCTCTGACGATATGACAGTAAAAGCAAAATAACCCGTAAGTTGTGGTACAACAGCAAAAACGGTGTCCAAAAGAGAACAAGTACCTTGATTTTCGAGTAAATGGGCAATGGTCTCAGTGTCAGTTTCTGAAATGAAGTAGTGTCCCTGTGCTTCTAGTTGTTTCTTCAATTCTGCATAATTCTCGATCACCCCATTGTGTACGACAGCTATTCTCCCATCGCAGGATAAGTGAGGGTGCGCATTGATATGATTTACTGGTCCATGAGTAGCCCATCGTGTATGCCCGATTCCCGTTGTCCCTCCGAGTGTATTAAAATTAAAACGTTTATGAACTGAATCAATGTCCCCTGCATCCTTTTTCACCTTGATAGCTGGATTTTCCACGATTCCAATTCCAACTGAGTCGTACCCACGATATTCCAATTTCTTTAGTCCTGTTCGAATGACTTTAGAAGCCGTTCTATCTAGACCCGTATAAGCAATAATTCCACACATTTTAAACCATCTCAAGTCAGTTAGTTCATAGCCCTCTTATTTGCTATTTACTGACATACTAACACCTATTTCCGTTAAAAATATTGCTCAAGATCGCTTATTACTACTATTACACTCTTTTGATGGGCTTTAAGATTATTATGATAATGTTTGTATAACAGGTGAGGTGATCATTTTTCAGATGAGTTTACGTCCTGCTGTAGTATTAGTTTTAGGCAGGAAAAAGCTCTAAAACAGAATTGAGAATTGAATAGAGAACAAAGAGAGGCTTTATATGTTTAAAACGGATAAAATCTTTGAAAAAAACATCGAGCGACACTCTTCCCTTCCATCAGGGTTTTTATATGGGCCATCTTCGCGTAACAAAAAGCAAAAATAACAAAAACATAACTTCTCCAAGAAAAAGAATTGGATTGAATTCTTCCAAATGAGGGATTTCACGAGTGTATGTCCTCATACCCAAGGCTATATCATGCAAGGCATCTATATGGCTTTTGAAAAAGCAACGAGGACGCTGGAAGAAGGGAATACGAACCTAGCAAATTTCTTTTTCGAAAAGATTGTCCAAAAACTTCAAAGTCTCGCTGGGACGCGGTTGCTAAGTGAAAATAATGCAAGGATAATCGCACAAGAACTCATAGTAAAAATCCAAGAGATGAATCTAAAGTTCTCAAAAACCACAATTGGTGCTCTTGAAGAAGTAACAAACTTAATTTCTAGTTGAATAATATTACCACAGATCAAATTGAAGAAACCCTGTTAAAAAAGATGTGTTAATAGTTTACACCCTTATAATCTAATTATTAATGGTCATTAAAAAACCGATTGAACACTTCTTGTACCAATTGTAACTCCTTAAGCGAAACTAGCACAAGAAATAAATGGTCTTAGCTTGTTTGCCTACTGATATGAACTCAAATATCAAAAAGAAGACTGTCTTCCTCGAGCAAGACGGAACCCTCCAGAATAGAGAGACCCTTATAATTGAGGATCCTCAAATCTTCTCGCTCGCAATGAATCCGCTTCGTTACAAGATCCTCAAACAGTTGTGCAAAAATGACATGTATCCAGCTGAATTGGCAAAGAAATTGAAAGAATCACAACAAAATGTCTATTACAATGTGAAGAAACTCTTAGATGCAGGATTAATTAAGGTGACAGGAGGAAAAGAGGTTCGAGGGGGGCAAGCGAAATTGTTTAGAACGAGAGCAGATATAATTATGCTCGAACTTCATAAGGGCGAGAGTGGAGGCGAATGGGCGCAAATAATTCCGGCTAGGGCGATGGGAGGGACTGAAACACGAGACAGGGTCCTCAACTTTTTTGCCGGCTTCATCAAATCTAATTTCCTCAACGCACGAATTGTAATAGGTAGCCCAGATCCTCATGGGCCTTATAAAGCATGTGCGCGGGATGGTCATTTTGCTGTACATCTTGCACACTTCCTTGGCCAGTTCTCCGTGAACCCCTTTGATTTCACCGTTAGTTTAGATGTTGAAGTGCTTGCTCGAAAACCAGAAAACCCTCTAATCGTAGTGGGAGGGCCCATCACAAATCTTGTTGCAATGAAAGTTAATGAATATCTTCCAGTGAAGTTCACTGAGACACAGCCTTTTGGATTGATCTCCAAAAAAACGGGACGTACGTATGTCGCTGATACAATCGGGATGGTCTGTAAAATCAAAGACCCTGAGAATTCTAGAAGGGGAATTATTACCTTAGCGGGAGTAAAAAGGTCTGGAACACGCGCTGCAGTACTTGCCCTAACGAATTTTCACGAAAAACTACTGAATGGAAAGTTGGCGGCTCCTTTTTCGCGAGTTGTGGAGGGAATCGATGTCAGTGGGAACGGGCAAGTCGACAGTATTTCTATCATAGAGTAGCTCAAAACAGAGCCTAATTAAGGGAGCTATCCTTTATTGTGACGCCTTTCTTTTCAAACCATCTTGCAACTCTTATTTCTCAACTTAACAAATAAAATGAGGGGAAGTGTTAACTAGGAGGTAGTAAGAGTTCTGGGGCGAAAAGCATTAATATCAAAACCCAAGTCAGTATAAAGAACAAGAAATAAGTGAAAGTTCCGCTTAGATACACTCTTGAAGGGGGTATCTCTTCGATACCAAGAAGTTTAGGTGCGAATAAGCCTAAGAGCAAAAGAAACAATAAAGCGATGAGCCAGAGCGCAGCCACGGATATTTGAGGAGATATACTATGTAAAATGCCTGCTACAATCCCTATAAATACACCTAAGACGACTTTAGAGTAATATAACCTTTCTTTTTCTGAGAGATTCTTAAAGGATGCCATGTTCAAATCCCACCAAGGATATGATCAGCTCAATGCTTTCTGTGAGTTCGTTTCTAAATTTTTCAGATTATACATTTTATTCACTATGGCTGCTTTGAAATCCAAATGCATCACAAATAATTTTCTGTAATAAATCCATCTCAGTAGGAAAAGTAAGAATGACAAAAAGTCAGATGGTTATCCCCACAGCTTGGGAGTATTATTAA
>JBHIFL010000008.1:0-73396 GCA_046761065.1 Candidatus Heimdallarchaeota archaeon | reverse complement strand
TCAGAGCCTTTAAGTAGGCGATCTTAGGATATCCGCCTCGAGACGCGGGGCGTCCCTGACCCGGAAGTCTTTCGGTATACTTGGAAACCTTTAAATGTTTAATGAAGCTAGACAACCGTGGCCGAAACCGTTTCTTAGTGGATGATCGATGTGTGACTTTCTTCATATTTTGTCACTAAAATGAAGATAGTAGATCCACATAAAACGGTTTCGGTCGTCACACGCCTGAAATCTCCGAAAAAGAGAGGTAAAGATGCCTTTTTGAGGGACCACTTTTAGGGCAACAAGCTAATTAAATTAGTTCCGGGCTTCAAGTTTCTTTCCCAGCACAGAGAGTACTTCACCACACACATCATTTCTAACCTCCCCCAAGAGTTCATAAGCAGGATAGGTGACTTAATAAATTGCACATTCGAAGATGACGTCATGGTAGCGTTTCACGGATTGGAAAATATGATTCAAGAGGCACAGGAATATGTTTGGATCCTTTCTACTCAGATCCTTATGAGCACCCAACCACTCTTAGTGGAGGCAGTCAAACGCGGGGTTGAGTTCAGACTCATATTGCCAGAAGACATGACTCCACCACCTGATTATAAGCCGTCAGGATTGAAAACAGAACTCATAAAGTTGCGGATACTGAATCGAATTGATGTATCTATTGCTATGTCTGAGAAGGAAGGGGGGATCTGCTTCCCAACAATAAACGGAAGATTGATTTATGAAGGATTTATTGGTACACCTCCCAAAATAGATGAGCGTTCCCATAAGTGGTTCAAGGACCTGTTTCTATATTACTGGGAGAGATCTAAACTTGGATACCCAAAAGGATACCCTTCACCAAAAGACGGTTAAGGTATTTAATATATCTTTGTGAACCCTGAATACAGGCCATGATAAGGTATTTTCGATCGAGGGATCATATAATACTAACGTTATATGTTTTTTAGCCATTACACTTGGTGATTATTCATGAATTACAAATAAGATCCTCGAAATTGGAGATTCATATACATTTTCAGAAAACAAGCTTAAAGCCTTCTTCAGGATATTCCGACTATCAAGATATAATTGGTCCCAATTTATAGTTCTAGAGCGAAAAGAAAATCTTTGTTTCAGAAAATCCAAGAACAAACTGTTTCGATGGAAAGCGTCATATATTTAATATCAGCCCTTACAAACTAAAAAGGAGTCATATCATATGCTAAAAAAAGTGATATAGATGGTTCCACATTCAGTCTAACTGTCCTTTCAGGAAACGCTCAATAAGGTCTAGAACTTTTTTTGTGTCCGCTAAGGCAGGTTTAACGGATGGCTTGAAATATTCCACTCCAACTTCTTCCTCGAACCCATATCCAGCAAGCGCCCGTTGATCCGTTAATCGTGTATGTATATCTACAATCACAGGAATTGAATCTCGAAACCATTGAGGAAGCGCCAAGTTGGTACTTAGCTGGAGAAATTCATCACTGACATCGTGAACTCGCTTGAATATAAACCCTTGACCTAACATGACTGCTTTAATTGCCTGTTCTACAGCCATCTGAGCTCCATAGACCACGTCGTCCCATCTTCCATCTTCCAAAGCGCGTTGTGCGCCCTGGAACCATCTTTGAGCTCTTTTAAATGCAAGTTGGCTTTTAATTGATCTTGTCACATTAGACCTCCTATCGTAACCCAATAGGTCGTCCCATCCAACTTGGTTACTTTTCGAAGTCTCTTTCGCTTACACTCCGCCCGGATCCACTTTAAGAGCTGTTTCGCTTTGTCGTTCCGCTGGAAAAGAATAACATGGTCGAGTAAGAGATCTGGATAGAAAGCATGGTCTTGAAAGGCTTCTTCTTCAGATAAAGGGATGTGTTGAACTCAAAAGGCTTGCTGATGTGCTTGGAGTGCCTTGTATTCCACTGTCGCTCGCATTTGTTGCCGAATCGTCAATAGCTCCGTGGTTCGCTCCCAAAGCGAGACATCCCAATCCCGTACGATGATCAAGAGATCTAAGTCACTCTTGTCTGTCATTGTACCTTTAGCAGCAGAACCAAAAAGTAACACACAGACAAGCTTTTTTCCAAAGTATTCTATAAGAAGGTAGATATATCGAGCGAGAGCCCTTCTGATCAACTCATTAGGGATCTTACTTTCAAGAAACGAGAAATCGGGAAAAGCAGGTTCTAAAATGGTGTGTAAATGCCGCATCACTTGGAGCATTGATTGCCCTTTTTCAGTTATTACATAGTTCCGTCCCTCTTTGCGGATAAGACCATATTGTTTAAGGAGTTGGAGACGGTTCGTTAATGTTTTAGGATTGATCCCTGTTTTTTCTAAAGCGCTGAAGGTCTGTTCCTTATTTTGGGCAAGATGAGAAAGGATAGCACCAGAGATCTCGTCATTTACTTTCATTGGGGTTCGTAGAAACTTTCCAAGAGGATTATAAATACTTTCTTATTGGAAAGTTAATAGTCCAAAAATCATATTTGGCAAAATTAAGTGTATTTTGAACTTTAGTTAAAAACAGGAGTTCGTATTTTAGGTACCCCCAAGCTTAAGACTTCGAAGGATTAAAACAAGTTAAGGGTGATTGTAGCACGGCCGATCTTTTCTCAAGAAATCATGTAGTGAATTATGATATCTAAGAGATTTATAACCCCCCCCAGAAAAAGGGAAAAAATTAACTTACTTCTCACGAAATTTATTGGAGTGGTTCCAGAGATTTAGTTAATTTGCATCATAATTAACGAAGAAACTTCAAACTTCAAAAGGTGCAAACCTATCCTATAGCTGGCCTACCCAACGTTAATATTGATTGATTGAAGATTATGTTTCATCAAATATTTGAGGGAATCACCAAAAGCATTGATCTAATATCTCTAAGAACTTATATATTTGATGTTGGTCCTTTGAAGTAAGAATATCTGGGAACATCATTGATATTCAAACTGAAGAAGGAAAAAAGCATAAATATTAGCCGTTTTAATATGTAACTCCACTACTTAGCTAAAAAAAGAAAATTATATGATTAACCACATTTCTCAGTATTCATTTAGGTGGAAGTATAATGGTCAAAACAAAAGATCTACTCGAAAGCTTTCAAAAAAATGAACATATTGAGGGATTTGCTGAGTCTATTCAATCCTTAGGTCTTTTTTTACTACCAATACTAGTCATATTGCCCTTCTATGTCTTTGAGAAAGTGAATCCGACTAGTACTTATTATATTGTTTATTCAATTTATATAATCGGATCATTTATTTTTTTGAAAGTCAATAGGAGAAAATTGCACGAAATTGGAATAACTGTGAAAAATACTTTTCAAAGCTCATATATGGCTTTAGCACTAGTTGCAGGATTTGGGATTGCAAGATTTATAGCAACTGACATGCAGATTGTTCAAAACTTATCCTTACAACTATTAAGGGAACAATTGATTTATAATTTCATTTTCAGCGGATTTGGACAAGAAATCCTCTTCAGAGGGGTAATGTTCTTCTCGATGTGGAGATGGAAGGGAGTGAATTCAGGTCTCATTGTATCCTCCGTATTATTTGGAGCCATTCATATTACTCATAGTATAAGATATGTTTTTGTTACAGCGTGTTTTGGGGCATATTGGGGGTATGTTGCAAGCAAGACCAAGAATATTATTGGGCCAGTTATTGCCCACGGGCTTTTCAATTTTCTCTTCAGTTTTTTCCTAGTTATTATTTAAAATAACCTTGAATAATCATTATTTTGCCAATTAAACGTATAATTCAACAGTATTTAATCAAAAATTATTGGTGGAATGATGTATGAGCAAAGAAAAACCAATAGTTTATCCGTATATTCCGAACTCGGAACCAAGAGTGAAGGAACAGATGTTGAAAGAGATAGGGGTGAAGAACATAGAGGAGCTCTACGAAGATATTCCTGAGAACCTCCGACTCAAGAAAGAACTGAATTTACCCAAACCCTACTTATCCGAATATACATTACGACGACATGTAGAAGAAACTCTTTCCAAAAATAAGACCTGTCAGGAGTATCTTAATTTTTTGGGCGCAGGGTGCTACCAACACTATGTTCCGGCGATCTGTGATGAAGTAAACTCTCGAGGCGAATTTTTGACGGCATATGCTGGAGAACCCTATGATGACCATGGAAGATTTCAGGCTCTCTTTGAATACGCGAGCATGATGGGTGAACTGCTTGAAATGGATGTGGTAAATGTCCCCACTTATGATTGGTCACAAGCCGCGGCCACGGCTATTCGAATGGGATGTAGGGTTGCAAGACGGCAAGAGGTCCTAGTAGCGCAAACGATTTTACCGGATAATTTATCTAGGATTTGGGATTATTGCAAGCCAAATATAAGTGTCAAATTAATAAGCTACGACCCGAAGACGGGACTCGTGGATCTTAATAACCTCGAAGCAGAAATTTCGTCACAGACTGCAGCTGTCTACTTCGAAAACCCAAATTATTTTGGGATAATTGAGACACAAGGCGCCGAGATTTCACGGATTGCACACGATATAGGAGCTGAAAGTGTTGTAGGGGTCGATCCCATTTCTTTAGGTGTAATAGCCCCCCCCGTAACTTATGGTAGCGATATAGTTTGTGGGGACATACAGCCACTTGGCATGCACGTGCAATTTGGTGGAGGCCATGGAGGATTCATCGCGACGAGAGATGAAGTAAAATATGTGATGGAGTACCCCTCCCGGCTGTTTGGAATATGCCCCACCTCTGTGGAAGGCGAGTGGGGTTTTGGGGATGTCGCTTATGAACGGACTTCGTTCGCGATAAGAGAAAAAGGGAAGGAATGGGTTGGAACAGCAACGGCTCTTTGGGGTATCACGGCAGGAGTTTATTTAGCCCTCATGGGGCCACAGGGCATGGTTGAACTAGGAGAGAGTATTATGGCAAGATCTCACTATGCGGCAAGACAGTTATCAAAGCTTTCTGGTGTGAAGTCTGTGTTTCCAACAGCTCATTTCAAGGAGTTCGTCATCAACTTTGAGGATACGGGGAAATCAGTCGAGGAAATCAATAAAGCGCTCTTACAATATAAAATCTTTGGCGGGAAAGATATTACAAGGGAATTTCCAGAATTGGGAAAGAGTGCCCTTTATTGTGTGACAGAAATGCACACCAAGGACGATATCGATCGCCTCGTTAAGGCGTTGAAGGAGGTTGTGACCTGACATGCGTTCAGCAAACAAGCCAAAACTAAGACGATTTCACCAAGCACGTTGGGACGAGCCAATCATCTTTGAATTGAGTAATCCTGGTGAAAGAGGCGTTCTAGTTCCTGAAGTCGAAGAGGAAATAAGGAAGGAGGTCGGGGAGGTCCTATCGCTTATACCAGAGGGAGTGCGTAGGCAGCAGCCTCCTCATCTACCAGAAATGGGACAACCCCAGGTACTCCGACACTACGTCCACCTTGCCCAAGAAACTTTAGGAACCGATTATAACATCGATGTTGGCCAGGGAACCTGTACAATGAAATATAGTCCAAAAGTCCATGAACAACTGGCTAGATTACCCCAAATAACAGCATTACATCCATTACAAGATGAAGACACGGTACAAGGCATCCTTGAGATAATGTACCAGTTCGAACAATTCCTTAAAGAGATTTCGGGAATGGATCGGTTTTCTTTGCAACCAGGAGCTGGATCAGCTGCAATCTATACAAATGCAGCAATCGTGAGAGCCTACCATGAAGATCGTGGTGAAGCAGATCAGAGAGATGAAATAATTACAACCATTTTTTCCCACCCTAGCGATGCGGCATGTCCGAAAACAGCAGGTTATAAGATCGTAACTCTTTACCAAGATGAAGAAACCGGCTATCCAAGCATTGAGGCGCTTAAAGCAGCGGTCTCAAATCGAACTGCTGGGATCTTTATCACAAACCCAGAAGACACAGGCATATTCAATTCAGAGATAGAAGAATTTGTAAAAATTGTTCATGAAGTTGGAGGACTCTGTGTAAATGACCAGGCAAACGCAAACGGCTTATTGGGTATAACCCGTGCAAGAGATGCGGGATTTGATATGTGTAGTTTTAATCTACATAAAACGTTCAGCGCTCCTCATGGGTGTGGAGGCCCTGCCTCTGGTGCTTCTGGAGTCACCAATGAGTTGAAAGAGTTCCTTCCAACCCCAATCATAGAGTTTGATGGAAAAAAATATCGTATGATCCAACCTCAAAAGAGTATTGGGAAAGTTCGGGCTTTTTTTGGGGTTGTGCCTGTTATTCTTAAAGCTTATACATGGGTGATGTCTCTCGGTGCTGCAGGACTGAAAGAAGTTGCCCAAATCGCAGTGCTCAACAATAATTATTTGTTCAGAAAAGTGTTAGAGATCCCTGGCGCAAGTGCCCCCTACGCCAAGGGAAAACATCGGATAGAACAAGTTCGTTATAGCTGGAAACAATTAACAGAAGATACAGGGGTGCATTCGGAGGAACTTGGCCTGAGAGCGGCGGATTTCGGTGTGCATTACTGGACAAGTCACCACCCGTTCATTGTACCAGAACCATGCACCCTTGAGCCCACTGAGAGCTACACAAAGGCTGAACTTGATGAATATATTGCCATCCTGCGTCATGTCGCTAATGAAGCATACACAACCCCAAACATGGTTAAAACAGCTCCTCATAATTCTACTATCCATAAAATCCATCACGAACCGTTAGATGATCCATCGCAATGGGCACTGACTTGGAGAGCTTATCTGAGAAAGGTTCAAAAAAAAGGTAAACAGATAAGATGAGCAATGATTTACTTCCTTTCAAAGAACTTATGTTACAAGATGGTCTCTTGGTAAACAACCCCATAAGATCTGGGGAATTGGTTAATGAGATCTGATATCTAATTTAAAAGCGATATTAATTGAGGATAAGCTCCTTTTTTATTTAACAATAGATTTGTATTATTCTTACATACTCCATCATCGAATCGAGATTCTTGGATGCAATACAAACCCATAATCGTTGCTAGCTATTATCATAGTACAGTTACAGCAATATATAAAGAGCAAATTACATCGAATAAAATTCGGTAGCCAAAATGATCCCACAAACACAATCGGATACTTTGATTAGTAGCCAACAAAACCTCTTTGTCCAGATCAAAAGAAGTCATCGGCTTTTTCTAGCGCAACTGTACGTCACACTACTAATTTTTCCACTTTTTGCGATCTTCTTCCTACTTTTAATCCCCTACCTTCCTAGCGATAGAATCTCCTTATTTTCACCTCTTATAGGGCTTATTCTTGTTCCCGTAGCTGCTACCATATGGTTAGTCAAGAAAAGCTACACTTTCACTCGATCGAGTGCGCGTTATTTTAACAGGATAGAACAAACCCCCGAAAGCCCTCAACTCATTATCGGCTTGACCAGTTATGTCAATCATCTCCTGAATCTGCTCCAACCCCAGTTCTTACAATATGAACCCTCCCCAGCGACTCTATCCGAGAGTCTTGAGCGCTTAGAGAAACGCTTGAAACAACAAATCTATCTAGAATTCGCTACCCTTGTTGGTCTAGCGTTGTTCATTTTAAACATGCAGTTCTTCTTTTCTCACGCGCAGTTACCAATTCATCTCGGATTTTATGTCATCATAGGTGGTTTGATTGCTGTTTTTGGTATTCGGCTGCGAATATCCTTTCAATGGAGGCCACTAGCGAAACAGTGGATTCAAGGATTTTATGCTCTTAATGAATGGGGCGAAAACCTGGAACGATCCATTTTCCGGTCTCAAGAGGAGGTAGGGAGTTGATTATGACATTAAATGGATCATATGAGCCCCAACGTGCGAAACAGAAGAGGATAAGGCGAAGTAAGTTTGAAATCTGGGCCGAATTATTAGAAGCTTGTGCTCGTACACCCCGCACCCAAAGTTGGTTATTGAGAAAAGTTGGACTTAAAACCAGCGCAATCAAAGAAGCCCTTGATTTTCTGGTAACAGCCGGCCTCATCGAACAGTTAACTACTTCTGGCAGTGACCTAGGAGAATTCCAAACAACAGGAAAAGGAGAAGAGGCTCTCACTCAGTATTATCAACTAATTACCAAGTATTTTGTGAGAACACCCTCGAAATAATAGCCAACAATCAAGAGCTTTGAAATCGGTACATTTTCAGTTTTATCTCTATTTATTGTAATAAAAATCGCGTGTGGGACGTTCTTCAATTCTTGTGAAATACACAAGCATGTTGAAAGAATAGGACAACAAAAAAACTGAGGAGATTCAAATCTTAACAAAGGCTAATGCGGGATTAAAAGTGGAATAAGGACTTCAAGTCCATAGCCACTTATATAGGAGCGTCGTGAAGGGAGAGGTGAGGTCCATAAAATGGATGATAGTATGATATTTCTTGGTTTAGGGTTTATAACTTTATTACTAATGATAATAGGGGTTATAGTAGCAAGACGATATGGTAAACTAGGAGAACGAGATTATCGAGTAATTTTTGTGCTGGGAATAAGTTTATTTCCAGTTGGCCTAGTTATCGATAATCCAATACTCACAATATTGGGTATAGTCTATGTGCTATGGGCGTTAGTTAATAGAGACAAATGGGAAAAACCCCATAAAGAATCTTATAGTGATTCCCAAGCACTTTAAATCTAGCAGAGAACGAGCAGAGAACGGGGATTTTCCGATTCAGCTCCTTATTATTTTTTTTATTTTTAGTTTGGCTAGAAAAACTTGTTAGTAAGATCCTATTTTTCTTCGTTGAGATAGATAAGTACGCTTAATCTGTGAGGGTACGGACCATAAGTCCTAATCTATTAATTGGAGAGTCTTTTAGGGAAAAGTGAGGTAAAAAATGGAATCGAAAATGAGGAATTGGGACTATGCAATCCTGATGTTAGGGGCGATAATGGCAGCGATAGAGTCATTTTAATAGTAGAAGGACAAATTTTGGGAGATAGGACGACTGGTATGCAACCATTACAGGATTCGTGGGAATAATCTTATTAAGTGGGCAAGTGCAGAAGATCAGGAAATCGTAGAGGAAAATATGAATGCCCAAAAAAGGGTAATCTAACTGTTGATGCATTTATCAAGCAATGTAAATGGAGTCATCTCGAAGGAAAAACCCTAAAAGAGCTCCTAATTCGTACAATTGCTTGTATCAAGCTGCAATGGCGGATCACAAAATTTTTGATCTCCCCAGATTTGGAAAGTTTGTCCTGCAAATAACTTGAGCTACTAAAAGTTCAATCTTTACGAGTATCACGCGTTTTCTAAATTTAGATACATGAAAGAGGTTTTTTCATACGAAGAAATATTTTATGTGTGAATAACTTATATTCCTCTTGGACCCCCTACATCGCTAATATGAACTAGATTTGGGTATTTTACTAACTTTATTAGTCTTTTATCAGCAGTTATTACGGGTACACCCAAAGCGTCAGCTAAACCTATATAAACCGAATCATAGAGCGTTATCTTCATTTTGAAAGCAATCTCAATGGATTTTTTCATCCACACTTTCTGGGGTGAGCGTAAGTCTATCTGTAAGCCGAGAAGGCTGCCTACCGCTTCAACTACATCTTTTTCTCTGAAGTCTGGATTATATCGCAACGCATTTGAGACATCGAAAACAAATAATTGGGGAGCCACTAGTGTCAACCGCCCTGAGATATGCCCTTTTTTAGAAAATCTGCTTGTAATGAATATTGTTCTTTGTTGTACCACTTGACAACTACTGAGGCATCAATTACTTTCTTAAGGCTCTTCATTTTCGAATTTCCTCGGCTCCATTCCATTTTCCAGATGTCTTAGCTCTACGCTGCTTCATTACTTTCGCAGCACGTAACGCTCGTGAATGATTGAATTTTTTATTTCTAAGGGTTTCTTAAATTTTTAGACGTTCTTTAATCGCTCGTCTTATGATTTCAGACCAATTAATATCCGGATATGATTCCATTTTTGCTTTTGTTTCATCATCGATTCGAATATTTATAGGTTTCATTGGATTCTCAAAGTATTGTATTGAAAAATAATACATATTAATTTTGATCAGTATATTAACCCAATCAGCCTGAGCAGCTAAACTTGAAAGATAGTAAAAACAAAATACGAATAGAATTATTTTAATTAAACAAGGGTTTAGCCTGCCAGAATACAAGCATATGTCCATCGTATTTTGAAAAGTTGCTTATTTTGATATCTAACTCCAATATTTTTTTAGAAATATCTCAAGATTCCTCTAGATCGTCTGCTATGTATAAAAGACCAAGGGATACAAGTTTTTCCCGGGTTGGACACCCAGTTTCTTGATCCCAGCCGCGTGTGTTGTAGTATTCGGAAAGCATTTGCTCTAATTCGACGACTTGACCTTTAGCTGGACCTGATGGAGATGGAGTTTTTGTAAGTCGAGTTGGTAAAGTATCATCTTTTCGTCCAATACCTTCACGGATATTAAATGCCCGATTTAGATTGACGATCCGTTCCCCAATCCGTTCCAACGCCTCTGATGATAATTTGTGACCTGTTGTGACTTCTAAGGCAAGAGCCAGATCATCATAGAAGAACTGAGGAGGAATTTGTGTACCGTATTTACAGACGCCAAGACTTTCAACGACAACCATGAAGTTTTCACATCGAGCTACCATTAATCCTTTATATTTAGGATCAAGCCGATCCCCAATCTCTGGCAGATATTCGTACCCAAAGCGTTTCTTAATGGCTTCGCTAAATCCTACCTCATCTAACACAGGGAACGCATACAAATGATCTGCTCCCCTTGCCGCAGTGGCCGAAGCAAGTCCCATACTCTTCTGAGCACGCGGTTCTTGGGCGGCTATTTCCTGTTTCTTGACGTGCATGACGAATTCTTGTCCCTTCCCAAGTTGTTGAGCAGCTCGATAGCTTCCCTCTGCCAAGAGGTCTCCAAATCCTTTTCGAGCGGCAATTTGATGAATCAATTGAATAATGACTTCATGACTCCCCCAATTCAAATTAATACCCCTCGTGTCTTCTTCAGTCAATAGGCCTTTTTCCCAACATTCCATAGCCCAACTGATTGCAGCTCCGGTACTTATTGTATCTAGTCCATATAAATTGCAGAGGTAGTGGGCATACAGTATTGATTCAAGGTTCCTATTACCACATCTTGACCCCAAAGCACTCTGGCTCTCGAACTCAGGTGAAGCTCCAATATAGCGGTATGGTCCGGTCGGAACGCACGTATAGCGCTCACAGCGTTGAAGGCAGGCGAAATCCGCGCGTGGTTTTATCAGATATTGTTGTTTGATGGCTTCCCCCCCAATGGCTTCAAATTCGTCAAAAACACCCTGTTTCAGGTTGTATGATGGCAGGCGCCCAATCTCATGCATCAATTCTATTAGATATGTAGTGCCATACTCTACTCGTGAGGGCATAAATGGGTCATCTAGCATCCTTTGTTGAAATGCCCTGATGACGTCTAAATATCGCTCCGGGTCTGCTACCTTAAGCTCACCATACCCAACACAAGCAATTGCTTTGAAATTTTTCGACCCCCAAACCGCGCCCATTCCACTTCGGGCGGCAGCTCGGCCTTTGTCATTAATAATTGCGGCAAATCGGACTAACTTTTCCCCCGCTGGGCCGATAGAAGCGATTTTGATTCGGTTATTTGAACCATGGAGTTCTCGGATTTTATCCTCTGTTTCACTTGTCGTACTCCCCCATAGCTCGCGCGCATCTAAAAGCTCGGTTTTCCCATTTTCGATAAACAAGTAGACAGGATTTTCACTCCGACCAGTAATAACAACTCCATCATAGCCAGCAAATTTTAGTTCTGGCCCAAAATGCCCAGCGGCATGGCTTTCGCCCCAAATCCCAGTAAGGGGGCTCTTTGCTGCCACGATGTAGCGTGAAGCCTGAGGAAACAACGTGCCAGTTAGAGGTCCCGTAGCGACTATTACCACATTGGTAGGGCTTAAGGGATCAATTCCCGGTTGGATCATATCATACAAGATTCGGGAGGCTAGTCCTGCGCCACCTAGATAGTTTTCAGCTAAATCTCGTGGATATTGTGTTGAGAAAATTTTGTGATGTGATAGATCCAGATATAATAGTTTCCCGGCATAACCTTTGTAAGGAAACCCTTCACTCATCTTGATCCCTCACCTCCCTTTTGATACGCCTTAACAAGAGCTTGCCCTGAAATAGGTTGGTTCCAGATCTTTTCCGCTTCTTCTTCTGTTTCAACAAGTTTCAATACATCAGCAGGACATGTATCTACACACAGGGGTGAACCATCACATAAATCACACTTCAAAGGATAACCAAGATCTGGGTGAGTCCAAATCCCACCGTAGGGACACGCCTCCACACATACAAAGCAGCCAGCACACAACTCACGGTCGAATTTAACATAACCGTCTTCCAAATATAGTGCTCCTTCAGGACACTCTTCCATACAAGCAGGTTCATTGCATTGACGACAGGTGAATATCATGTCCGCGCCTAAATCATCTCTTTTGATTTGAATACGTGCAAGTGAGGGATTGATGACAGAAAAGTGTTTAAACGAACACATTGCTTCACAAACGCGGCATCCAGTGCATATATAAGAGTTTCCGCAGATAAACATCTTTCTCAATACCTTATTTAATATGAAGCTTTTAGAAGGATTTTAGAAGCCATATTTCTACTCTTCGTTTAAACCATTCAAAATTGGTTCTCCTTTCTAAAATAAATTTATGGGCTGCTTTGGTAAAAAGTAATAAGAAGGCTCTTTTCGCTGCAGAAACTATGTATAACCAAGATAACTGATCTAACAAGAATTCTTAAAATGTTTGTCTGAAACACGATATTTTGATTATACAAATGGCAGATCATGCTGATAGTTGCTAGAATACTATACTAGAAGATCATATTCTGGAAAAGGATAATGTTAGAAATTAACCTTATCTATTCCTTTCAATCCGAGGATTCGCCTAGTCTCGTTGGGTGTGGCTACTTCACGACCAAGCAGTTTTGCAATCTGAGCGATTTTAGCGACTATTTCAGTGTTACTTTTTGCGAGAACCCTTCTTTCAATGTAAATGTTGTCCTCCAAGCCAACTCGTGCATGGCCGCCCATCATGATCGACATAGCACCGAGGTGAAATTGAGCTGGATAGCCAACCCCTATTACTGACCAAGAGTAGTTACTGGCGCCTATCAAACGATCTGCGGTATTTTTAAGGTAGTACAAGTCGTCGATTCTATTACCTATTCCGCCTAGAACGCCAGTTACAAATTGCATATGAATAGGAGGTTTCAAGATCCCTTTTCGAACAAGGAAAGCGGCGTTGTAAAGGTGACCGCCATCATAAATTTCAAGTTCAGGCTTAGAGTCGTTCTCCTTCATTGTTTCCAAAAAATATTCTAAGTCTTCAAATGTATTACGGAACACAATATCTTTGGTTGAAGCGGCATACTCCTGCTCCCAGTCGTATTTCCATTCCTTAATTCTCTCCAGAACCGGGTGAATACTGAAATTTATGAACCCATATTAAAGGAGGCCATTTCGGGCTTGAATGTAGGAACAACCGCCACCCGATCCTCCTTCGCCATACCCAAAGCCCCACCTGTAGTAACACAAATGACCACATCACATTTTTCCTTGATTTGAGTGAGAATCTCACGGAAAACATTAAGAACCGGTGTAAGCTTACCCATCTTCAGATCTCAGGCATGGACATGAACAACAGAGGCACCAGCCTTCCACGCTTTATAACCCTCCTCGGCTATCTATTCTGGAGTTATAGGTAGGTACGGCGTTTGGGAGGAATATATTTGGTGTGCCAATGGATCTTGCAAACCTGAATGTATATCTATTGTACCCTCGCCCCGTTCCTTGGCTGATACCAATGGAGGTAGGACCATACTTTTCGATGGCTTCCTTCTTTTTTTTGCAATGATGGTTAAAGCTTCTTCTCAACTGATCCTTTCTCATTTCCCTTCTCCATATTTTCCCTCCCTTTTCAATGGATATTAAATTCGATTCGGATTATAAACATCCTGGGTGCTTGCAAGACCTTTAGAGCACATTGTTCCCTCGGTAGGTGAGTCTGGATCTCCTTCAATAAGAGTTATCCTACCATTTTCTACGGTAACGAGTACTCCGCAACCACCATGACAACTTTTACATGTCGTTTTTAAGATCCTCTTATTGGAACTCATATCATGGACATCTCTAAAGTTGGACCATTCAAGTCTCAATAAGGTATATCCTTCGGTTATTTTCATGTGGTTTATGATAGTGCTTAGAATATAACTTAGAAGGCGTTTCTAAAATTTGATAGTAAGAAAAAACCCGGAAAATCGGAATTGAATTCGTGAGAAGGCATTTCTCCTTCACATATACAGTATTCTGTTCACAATAAGGATTTCCATAAATAATCATTTATCTCAATCTCTCTCCAAGAATTTAACTACATTTTTTAGGTCGAGCCGTGATAAGATATCTTGAGTAGGGATTCCATTCTCGTCCCACCCTCTAAGCGTATAGTATTCATCTAACATGACGTCAAGGTTGACAACTTGCCCTTTACCTGGACCTTCTGGCATCGGAGAAAAGAATCGATCGGGAAGTTGATCATCAGTGCGATTTGCTCCTTCTCGAACGTTGAATGCTCGTTTGAGGGTCACAATCCGTTCAGCAATACGTACTAGATTTTCTTTACTCCCAAAAGCTGATTCTCCCGTAACTGACACAAGAGCAGATCCAAAATCATCTAACCAGAAAATAGGGGGCCAGGAGCAGGTATACCAGCATACGAGCAGCGTGTCGCGCAACGCATAAATATCCTCCGTGATCTTTGTTGCAAGGGCTTTATGGGTTTCCGAATAGGGATCACAAATCTCAGGGAGTTTACTTGCCCCAAACCGGGCGGCAGCTATGTCTTGATAACCCAATTGATCGATTGTAATTAAACTTCGTAAATGGTCTCCACCTCGGGCAGCTGTCGCATGTCCTAATGCCATTGACCGATGAGTACGTCCATCTTGACCGGAAATCTCCATTTTTTTTACGGTTACGGTGCTCTGATCGGCCCCTCGCCCTATCTCGTTTGCGACCCGCCAAGATCCCTCAGCCAAAAAATCCCCAAAGCCTTCGCGCTTAGCAATTTTATTCACGAGAGTAACAATTGCCTTTGCATTTCCCCAAGTAAGTTCCAATCCCTCTGTATCTTCCTTAGTAATGAGTCTACGCTCCCATAACTCCATTGCAAATGCAATGACACATCCCGTCGAAATGGAGTCCAAACCGTATTTATTACTTAAGAGGTTTGCTTGAAGAATGGAGCCAAAATCACTGTTCCAACAATTTGTGCCAAATGAATAAATCGCTTCATACTCTGGACCTTCAGCACGACAGGGAAATTGGCCGCCTTTGACTTCGTACTCTTTTTTGCAGCCTACACTGCAATATGCACAGGCTCTAGTTCTCTTCCAATAGTTATCCCGCAGTGTATCAGCCATGAGCTTCTCTGCTTCCGGAAAGATGCCTGTCTGATGATTTTTGGTAACAAGTTCCCCGATCTCAGATTTATACGCAACAAGGAGAGGCGTTCCATAAGTCCGTAGATCCATGGCTTGGGGATGCGTTATCACCCGCTGGTGAGCTGTATGCATCAATTTACGGAAATTTTTCATATCTGCAACTTCAATGGGCCCTGTTCCCTTCACTACGATCGCTTTCAATTTCTTTGAGCCCATAACCGCTCCCATTCCTGTTCGTCCCGCGGCTCGCGCATAGTTGACAATGATCGCAGCAAAGCGAACGAGTTTCTCGCCAGCCGGGCCAATAACTGCGAGTTGAGCATCTTGATGGGTATCCTTCAGTAGTGTGGTAGAGGTTTCATGGGTATCACTCCCCCACAAATGTGAAGCATCGTGGATGTCAGCAGATCCATCATGAATATAAATGAAGACCGGTTTTTCTGAAGCCCCTTCAATTGCGACCGCATCGAACCCAGCATATTTCAATTCGGGTCCTAAGAACCCCCCCACATGACTTTCGCCCCAAATTTCCGTTAGCGGCGCTTTTGTGACAAAGCAAGATCGTCCAGAAGTCGGCCACCCTGTACCAGTAACAGGTCCTGTTAAAAGGAAGAGTTTATTACCTGAACCTAATGGATTGGTCCCAGGAGGAACCTCATCGAATAAGAGTTTAGCACCAAGTCCTGAGCCTCCGATATAGTCTTTTAAAATTTCGTTGGATAATCGCTCTTCTTTAATGGTTTTTGTAGTCAAATCAATCCTTAAGAGCTTCTTACTAACATATCCTTTCATCAATGATTCCTCACAACTTAATTAAGCAATTAGTGAAACATAGTAACCTGATTTAGTGAGTATAGGGAATTGATTCGCGGAGGCGTTTTGCGATTCGCTCGCTTTCATTAATTCGTTTATCGAGAATTGCTTTATCGGATGTCTTTAGAGAGAGCGCATCATAAGGACAAGTTTGAACGCAGTGTGGCTCCCCTCCGCACAAATCACATTTCACCGCAACATCTAAATCTTTATCGACCCATATTGTGCCAAATGGACAAACATCCTCACATACACCACATGCAATACAGTCCTCAGATATTACAACCTTCGCTCCAAATTCGGTGGATTGAATGGCTTCCTCTGGACAGACTTCGGAGCAGATCTCACATTGATGACAAACAATTGGAATGTCAAGAGAATCCTTATCATGCTTCACAACAAAAAGCCGAGCTTTTGATAGTTGTATTCGTCCAGTTTTCTCAATGGCGCATTCAATCATGCAGATTCGACACCCAGTGCATTTGTTAAAATCGACGATCAGTCGTCTTGTACTCATGCTGGAACCTCCACTTCAAGTCAGATCTCGTATTTATAACTAAACATTCTTGAGAAGGGGCATGTAGTTCTTTTCTTCTCATCCTCCGCCAATGGGCGGAGAAATAGCGACGATATCCCCCTTATTCAGTGTAGCTTGAAGATTACCAAGATGTTCGATTCCTCGCCCATTAATTAAAATCTTTACAAAGCCTTTCACTTTTTTATTTTGTTTGTCTTCAAAAATATGTTGAGAGAATTCCGGGATTTGTTTGGAAAGCTCATTTAGGAGCTGTGCAATAGTGTTTCCAGTCAATTCGATTTCTTTTCTTTTAAATCCAAAGTAATCAATAAAGGACCCGAGGGCTTTGACTGTGATCTTTGGCAAGAAAATCACCAATTATTGCTGACAGAATTCCTATTATCCACATAAATGTAAGAAAAACTTGTGGAAAGAGGCTTCCATAACTTACGCGCAGTCTTTCAAATAAAGCGCATAAAAGTTTATATTCAAAAAAAAGATCAGAATTTTTCAATTGATTATTAAACGCAATATGGTGTATTCATTTTATTATCAACAGACAGATGATCGATGTAAACGAGGTTAATAATTTGATCCTAGTTCAATGGTCTTGTAATGTGCCTCCGGAAAAGATGGAAAGCTTCCTTGAGTTTGTTGAAGAGAAAATGAAACCATGTTATGAATCGCATGGCTGTAAGCGCTATGAACTCTTCATACCCCTAGATGTTAAGAAACAATACTTTTCTTTCCAAGTTACTCCGAAAAGAAATAGATACATAGAACAGTTAGTTTTCAATGATTTGGAAGCCTTTGAGAAGTTTCTTGAAGCTATGGAAAAGGAACCTCAAGCAAAAGAGCTTATAGAGAGGTACAGAAAGAAGTTCAATGTCTCTTCTTGCAGTTTCACAATCCTAGCACAAAAAGCATAATAAATAGCTTCTAATTTTAATAGAGAACAATGATTCGTGACCGATTACAAGTTTTAGAATTGTTTTCTAATTTTCTAGATGCCTCTCTAAAACTAAAGTGTCGGCCATCTGGAAGTAATCTCAATCCCTGCTTTTTCGGTGACTCCTATACCACGTTTTTGTGCCTTTTCTAAGACTTTTAGTTCATCAATAGTTTGAAGCTTTCGAGCCCGCATGATAACCTGCCCATCGATTAATGTTGTGTCTACATCTGAACCACACGCTGCATAAACCAAACTCGAAACGGGATTATACATCGGAGTAAGATGAGGTTTATCGGCAAATTTCACTAAAATTAAGTCAGCTCGTTTTCCTATTTCTATAGAGCCGATTTTTTCTTCAAGTCCTAGGACTTTAGCCCCCCGGATGGTTGCCATTTCTAGAACGCTTTCTGCAGGAAGAACGGTCGGATTGAGGGTTCGCACCTTTTGCAAATAGCTGGTGAGGCGCATCTCACGCAACATATCGTAGGTATTATTGGATGGCCCTCCATCCGTTCCTATTGTAACATTTATCCCTTCTTTCAACAATCTAGGAACCTTCGCAATTCCTGATGCTAATTTCATGTTCGAAGCCGGACAGTGTGTTACATTCGTGTGGGATTGCCCCAGTATTTCGATTTCCCTATCAGAAAGCCATATTGCATGCGTAAACAGGATATTTGGTCCTAATAGGCCTACATCCTTCATAAATTCGGCGGGTTTCAGCCCAAAATGCTCTATGGTATATGTTACATCTTCTTTGACTTCTGCTAAGTGCATTGTGACTCCTGTCATGCATTCTTTGGCGAGTTCTGCGATTTCACGATACAAGTCAGGTGTACAAGCTCCAAGACTACGTGGACCTAACCAGATGAAGATCTGATCGTTTTTTTTATGCCATCTGGCATACATCTGACGAAATTCTTGAATTGTCTCTTGTCTGTCTTCTATCATTCCTTCATGCATAATACTCTTTTGAGTTCCATAAGCAAAGTCATCCATTACAATCTTGGAGAGTGCACCACGCATCCCAATTTCGTGAAGGGCTTTTGCAATTTCATCCATTCCATACCGAGATGCAATCATGCTTTCAACGAAGCTTGTAGTTCCAGATTTGATCATCTCAATCATACACAACTGGGCACTTGTCTTGCCATCTTCAGCAGAATAATTCCCCTGAAGCGGCCACACATAATCACGTAACCAGGGAATCAGGCCTTGATCATCGGCACATCCTCTAATCATTGCCTGAGCAAGATGCACATGAGTGTTAATCAATCCCGGGAGAGCAATCATCCCCTTTGCATCGATATGGATATCTGCAGATTCTCTAATTTCCGATGCTTTACCCAGTTGGACTATAGCTCCATTATCAATGAGAATAGAACCGTTTTTGATTATTTCTCTCACAGGGGACTTCATGGTGAGAATGAAACTTGCGTTTTTTATCAAGATGGATTTGTTCAAGTTCGACGACTCAATTTATTTTAGAAGCAAAAATGAAAACGCCAGAACCAGCTTTAATAGGTTTTCGGAGCGAGAATGATTCAAAAATGAAATTTTTAAAAAAGCTATCTATTTACACTATATCGTCCTTACAAATGAAAATTATTCTCTCACCCTTCGATCAACCATTTATTAAACGCAACTTAAAAAATTACCTTATTTAAAACAGGAAATAATCTATAGGTGCCGTTTAAAGAGGTTTCAACAAGAGAGTAAAGATTTTTATCAACATATGATTTCCCATGGAACAGGTGTTTATATGCCCAAATGGTATGAATTTGAGTTGGGAAAGGCTGCTGATATTTTAACACGAGAACTCTTCAGACTTAAAGAGGGAGAGACCTTCATCATCACTGCCGATACCGAATCAGACGAACGAGTTGTAGAAGCAACTGCTAGGGCCGCCTTCGCTTGCGGTGCGAAACCCATGGTTATCTGGCTGGCATCGGCCTTGGGTGTAGGCAAAGCCGCTGATCCGATGCTTCCCCAGGAAGCCCTAGTCGGCGCGCTGAGGGGAACCGATGCTTGGGTCGAGTTTAACAATCAGTGGATTTTCTATTCAACAACCTATGATCGCGCCATGAAGGAAAACTCTAACCTGAGATATCTCTGTCTTGTGGGTATGAATGCGGACATGATGGTCCGATGTATAGGAAGGGTTGACTATCCAGCCTTAGAGAAGTTCTCAGCAAAAATTACTGACCTAACGAAGGCGGCGAATGAGGTTCGCATCACCACGCCTGCAGGCATGGACGTGACGTTTCAAAACTCTCCCGAGAAGTTGGGCGATTACTCCATGGGCTATGCTCATACACCAGGATCTCACATGATGGGAGGACAGATCTGGTGGCGCATCCAAAACGACACAATAAACGGTAAGATAGTCTATGATGGCTCAGTAGTACCTCCCATTGGACTGCTCAAGGAGCAGATAGCGTTGACCATCGAAAAAGGTGATATAGTTAAAATTGAAGGCGGAAAAGAGGCTGTCGAATACGAGACGTGGCTGAGAAGCTTTAATGATCCAAACATGCTAAAAATGGCGCATATTTGTTATGGCTTCAATCCAGGCGCGAAACTTACTGGAGACATCGTCGAGGACGAGAGGGTCTGGGGATGTGTCGAGTGGGGAATCGGAAACATGGATTGGAGGCCTGCCGCGTCCCACTCGGATGGAATCTGCCTGAACGCTTCGGTTTGGTTAGATGGCAAACAGATCCTCAATAAAGGAAAAAGTGTTCACCCCGAGCTAGCAGAATTTGCTAAAAAATTAGGAAAACAATAGCAAATTATAGTTATGTGATCTTGAGTCTCATTAAGGAATTTGGCTTGGGCAATACTACTATAGCATAAATTCGGGATTCAGACAATTTAATGCTTCTATAATATGCCTAATCTTGTCCAACAGTCTTGGGCAGCATCTTGGGAAATATTATTCACCAGTTCAAGATTGAAGGTCGTAAGTTCTTTTTGTTCCATTAGAATTTGTCCGTTAACGATAGTTGATTCGACGTCCTGTCCACTACAAGCGTAAACAAGATAGCCGAGAACTGTTTTCGCATTCAACGGTGTTGGTTTGAATGGGTTAATTACTATTATATCGGCTTTTTTACCTACTTCTAAACTGCCTACTTCACCTTGCATCCCATAACAAGTTGCAGCACCAATGGTAGCCATTTCAAGAGCTTCTAGAGGGGTTATTTTACGTGGATCCCTGTGTAATAGTTTTTGAAGGAGAAATGCAGCTCGTATCGCCTCAAACCCATCAAATACAAAGCCATCATTCCCTAATCCTACAGTTATACCCATCTCCAACATTTTAGCGACTGGGGAAATGCCTACAGCATTTAGCATGTTGCTTTGGGGGTTATGCGCCACCTTTGCTCCAGTTTGTTTGATAAGCCGGAGTTCATCGTTATTGACATGGACACAATGGGCTAAGACAACATCCTCTCCCAAGATACCCGTATCCCTTAATCGTTCGACTGTTCGTTTCCCATAGGTATTCAAATTATGGTATAGATCACCTAAACCTTCTGATGTATGAATCGTTATAATTGCGTGCTGTTTGTCCGCGAGCGCGCGTGTTCTTTTAAGGAGGTCATTTGAAACAGTAAAAGAGGCATGAACCGCGTACATACCCCGCACACGGGAATCATTTATTTTGTTTACTTTTTCAATGAATTGTCGATTCTCCTCTAATCCTTTGGCTCCTTCCTCTGGAGAATGACGTTCAGTCACTTCAAAAGTGATGATTCCTCTCATGCCGCTCTCATTAACAGCCTTTGAAATAGCATCTAGGCTTCCTTCGATGCTTTCCGGTCCAGAATATGTGTCTGCGAATGTCGTTGTGCCAGTTCGAATCAGCTCAGAACATCCAGCTAAAGTACTGGCATAGGCCGCTTCTACGGTCAAAGCTTCATCCAAAGGCCACCAGATGCGTTGTAAGTTCTGAATAAAATCGGTGGGAGGGTCGATCTGTAAAGGAGCTCCCCGCAACATCTCTGCGTATAAGTGAGTGTGGGCACAAAAAAGCCCCGGCATCACGATCTTGCCTTTTGCATCCAGCACTTTATCTCCATGAGATATTGAAATGACCTCATCTGTTTTACCTACAGCAGTGATTTTGTTTCCTTGAATGAGAACAGAGCCGGATTCAATGATTTCTCGCCTATCATTCATTGTGATAACAAGACCGTCACGGATAAGGATATCTGACATGATTAAACCTCCTTCGACAAATTAATCAATGCAATTGTGCGTGTAAAGGTCTTTCTCTTTGATGACACATTATCGAGAGGAAGAAGAGGTATTTATAGAGTGTTTTTCCTACCTTACTGAGATAGGATTTCAAGTTATAAGAGGTGTCATTGAGTGGGTACTTTAACTACAAACTTAGCAGGGTTAATCCTACGAAATCCAATCCTTACAGCCGCTGGCCCAATGGCTCGAGACGGGGCGACTCTTCTAAAGGCGGCGAAAGGGGGAGCAGGAGGCCTTGTAGCTAAGACTATCAGCTTAAAACCCGCAGAAGTCCCTCGTCCCAATATGGCTGTTCTTAATCGAAGAAGAACAGTTGGATTGCTCAACACAGAGCTATGGAGCGATATCCCTGCAAAACAATGGCTTCAAACGGAATATAAGAAAGCAAAACTTGCGGAGCTCCCATTGATTGGAAGTGTTGGATACACCCCGGAGGAAGTGACCGAGCTGGCGCCCCAAATGGTAGCTGCAGGATGTGATGCGATTGAATTTAGTGTTCATTACATCAAAGAAGTTGATCAAATAGCTAAAGCACTCAGAGAAGTCGTTGAAGTCCTTCTTTTCGCAAAACTAAGTCCACACAGTAGTGAAGATCTAGCGAAGCTCGCTAGGACCATTGAGCAATATGTTGATGGTTTTACAGCTATTAACACCCTCGGACCGACACTTCATATAGATATCGAGACTGGTCGCCCTTTTCTTGGAAATTACGGTTGGCTAAGTGGGCCGGCTCTGAAGCCCCTTGCAATACGATGTGTTGCAGATATCTGTAAAGCCGTCAAGAAGCCTGTTATTGGTGTAGGTGGTGTATCTACTGGAGCTGATGCTGTTGAATATATAATGGCTGGTGCAACAGCCATACAGGTATGCACACAAGCAATTCTCCGAGGTCATACGATTTATGGTAAGATTGCTAAGGATATAGAAGATTGGTTAAGACAACATGATCATGATTCCATTGAAGACATTAAAGGCCTAGCACTGGCACATATTCCCTCTACAATAAGTAAAATTCAAGCGGTTCCAGTAATTGACCATGTGGCGTGCAACCTTTGTGGGATCTGTGTTCAAACTTGTGTTTATGACGCGCTTACAATTCAGGAGAATGAAATAGAACTCGATGTAGACAAATGTTACGGATGTGGTCTCTGCACATCAATTTGCCCACGTTTTGCCATAGCATTCCAAGAAACGGCGTGGAGTGATTTTTAAAGGATCTTAGGATCAACGTTGATTGCTCCTTAATAATGAGTATGAGTACTAGATATGAAAAGGTGATAATCCAGATCTAACTTATACATGGAGTTGACCTGGGTGGCATCAAGCGAAGATATCAATCAATTCAATATTCGAATCATGAAACTCGGAATGTATCAAGCTCAAATAGAAAAACGTTTAGAATATTGGAAAGAAAATAACTTCATACGACGAATCTGGGCAAAAGACCCCACCTTATGGGTTTCCAAGCCAGTTCCTGAAATAACCGATCGATTAGGTTGGCTGATGTTACCCGAAATCATGGAACCTCAAATTGAGAATATTCTCTCATTTTCAAAGAAAGTTAAATCCGAAGGGATACGTCATGTTGTTCTCCT
Organism: Candidatus Heimdallarchaeota archaeon; assembly: GCA_046761065.1. Taxonomy (GTDB): domain Archaea; phylum Asgardarchaeota; class Wukongarchaeia; order Wukongarchaeales; family JBHIFL01; genus JBHIFL01. The sequence continues at coordinate 49,772 of JBHIFL010000008.1, read as the reverse complement.
TGGAATGGGAGGTTCGAGTTTAGCACCTAAGGTCTTTTCAAACATTTTTGGCAACTCAGAAGGATATCCTGAATTAATGGTTTTAGATAGCACCCATCCTTCCGCGATTCGTACAGTAGAAACCAAAATTGATCTCAGGGAATCCTTATTTATAGTAACAAGTAAATCTGGAACCACCTTAGAAACCTTATCCCTTTTTAAGTATTTTTGGAATAAAGTAAGTCAATTAACTAAAGACCCCGATTATCAATTTATTGCAATCACTGACCCAGGTACACCTCTTATACAACTGGGAGAGCAAAGAGGATTTCATCGAATATTTAAAGCTCCACCAGATGTTGGGGGGCGTTATTCGGCATTAACCCATTTTGGAATGATACCAGCAGCATTAATTGGAATAGATATACATAAACTCATTGATCGTGCTTCTTTAATGTCAGAAAACTGTGCATTCTACGTCTCCTCTCGTGAGACATCTGGATTAACGTTGGGTGCTGCTTTAGGCGAATTAGCTAAAGTTGGTCGAGACAAGGTTACTTTTTTCGCTTCATCTTCAATTAAAAACTTCCCTGAATGGGTAGAACAACTCCTTGCTGAAAGTACAGGGAAAGATGGGAAAGGTATCATCCCAATTGTAAATGAACCCATTGGGCCACCAGAGATCTATGGGAGCGATCGGTTTTTCATTTATTTCTTTCATGAGAAAGAGAAGGCAGAACTTAATACACTAATGAAAGCCTTGGAAGACGCAGGACATCCAGTTGTCTATATAAACATAACTGAGAAAATTAATCTAAGTCAAGAAATGTACTGCTGGGAGATGGCAACAGCAGCAGCTGGTTCAGTTTTAGGTATTCATCCATTTAACCAACCAGATGTCCAGCTGGTTAAAGATCTTACAAAGAAAATGATGAGCGAGATAGAAAAAGGGATAACAGATGAGAAAACACCAGAGACGATATTAGTAGAGAATCCTGAGGTCTTAGCTGAAAACCTTAAGAAATGGCTGAGTCAAGCAAGGAAGGGGGATTACGTTGCAATCCAAGCGTATCTAGAACCGAAATCTGAGACGACTGAATTGTTACAAAAAATTCGTAACGAACTATTACATCAATTGCAAATAGCAACAACATTAGGATTTGGGCCGCGGTACCTTCACTCCACAGGACAATTGCATAAAGGTGGACCCAACAAAGGCCTTTTCTTACAACTTATAGATGAGCCTGACAAAGACATAACAGTTCCTGAGGTTAATTACACATTTGGACAGATTATCCAAGCTCAAGCTTTAGGAGATTATTATGCTTTAAAACAGCGCAACCGGCGAGTCCTGCGTATCAACCTAAAAAAGGATGTCAAAGGTGGACTTTCACAACTCCTTCGATTCATAAAAGAACAGAACTGATACAAACAAAGTGGGATTAAAAATGAAACTCGGAATGATCGGACTTGGACGAATGGGAGCGAATATGGTAATGCGGCTTCTTCAGGGAGGGCATAAAGTCATTGGATTCGCACGAACGAAAGCAACAGTTGATCAAATCGTGGAAAAAGGTGCCATGGGGGCATATTCATTAGATGAGCTAGTACACAACTTAGACTCTCCACGCGTGATTTGGCTTATGATCCCCGCAGGAGATCCCGTCGACAAAACCATTACAGCTTTACTCCCAAAATTAGAGAAGGGCGACATTATCATTGATGGTGGAAATTCTAATTTTAACGACACAGTACATCGCGCAATCCTCCTCAAAGAGAAAGGTATTGCGTTTGTAGATGTTGGTACGAGTGGTGGGGTTTGGGGACTCACAGAGGGCTATAGCATGATGGTAGGTGGCGAAAAAGAAATTGTTGAATATTTACGACCTATTTTTGAGGTCTTAGCTCCTGCCCCAGATAAAGGATGGGGATATGTAGGACCTAATGGCGCAGGACATTTCGTGAAGATGGTTCATAATGGAATAGAATATGGTATTATGGAGGCTTATTCAGAGGGTTTTGCGATTATGAAGCATAAAGCAGAATTTGCACTAAACCTTCACCAAGTAGCTGAGATCTGGCGGTTTGGTAGTGTAGTTAGATCATGGCTGTTGGATTTGATCGCAAGAGCCTTGGAAGACGATACAGAATTACAAGAGATCGAACCATACGTCCAGGATTCTGGAGAGGGTCGTTGGACTGTATTTGAGGCAATTAATCAAGATGTAGCGGCTCCTGTAATAACTTTGGCACTGCTCCAGCGTTTACGATCCCGTGATAAAGAGTCCTATTCCGATCGGTTACTGGCGATAATGCGCGAACAATTTGGGGGTCATGCTGTTAAGCGGAAAGGTGAAGATGTCTGAAAAATCGATTGAACCTAATATCTTAGTTATTGCCGGCGTAATTGGTAATCTTGCCTATCAAATGTTATTTCCGTCTATTTATCACCTGTATCATAGTTATCACCTGTATCAATAGTTCAATCTGACTTATTCTTGGTATAAAGTTCTTTGTTTTGGAGGAACTCCAAAATATTTTGATAATAGGTACAGGATAAGTAACATAGCAATGGATATTGAGATACCTAGAGTACCATAATTTCCAAGTCGAATATAGAAGTTTTGTGCAACAAATAATACCCCCCACGATAGAGATATCACGATCCAAGCAAGCAAACTGATAGATATAATCTGATTTTGAAAAGTTCTATTTAGTTTCAACCTTTCTCGACTATTTGAGGGATAAGGAAGATATTCCATGTCAAGCTGATTGTATCTCCAGGCGATCATCCAAATTTCATAGAACACCCAAGTAAGAACAATTCCAAAAGAAAGTATGAAGCTATCTGAGAAACTAAATATAATTCCAAAGGAAAAAAAAATTGTGCTTATTTCTCTCAATTTTGTTTTCAACGTCATTATCCCATAAATAGTCAAGCTAAATGGGATTGAGACCATTATTATCATGCCTAAATGGGAGGGAAATCGATTTAATAAATTATAAAGAAGCGGAAAAAAGGAGAAGAGGAGAAAAGTAAATATCATAATAAATTGTATGCCCCAAATAAATGGTTTTAGCTTCATCTTGCTCGTCTCACATTAATTGTTTCGTATTTGGGACCTTCAGGATACCAATATAATGGAATGATGCCCATTTTTGCAATTTGGTTTGAAACGTATATACGATCAAGCATTAATAGCCCATTTGCAATCTGTGATGCTTTGTGGATGTGCGCATGATCTGATAATAATGATCCATGTTCATTCTGTAATCCATTTGGGATGAACGCTAGACTTTCCCGCTCGTCTTCGAGACGTGGAATAATTAACACGATATTGTGACCTCTTTTTTTTAAATCTATAAGAAAATCTAATACAAGGCGACTATATATCGGGCTAATAAAGAAAATCTGAGCAAAAGGAGGTAATGAAGGTAAAAGGGTTTTTTGGATTCGTTGGTTTAAAATCTCGTCATGAAAAGGAGCTGAAGCCTTTGCATCTATTAATAACTCATTAATTCGAAGTAACTGCCGTTTTCCTGGTGCTGGTGGAATTTTTTCAACAATTTCGCCTATACTGAAAAATCCAACCTTATTTCTCTGAGAGATTAAATACTCAGATGTACTTAAAGCTGCCATCACTCCTTCTTCAAGAACACGTTGCGTAGAAGTCGTATGATCAAATATTATAAATATTCGGGCTGTTTGATCAAGCGCAAATTCATTTGTTGAGAGTTTGTTAAATTTTGCAGTAACTCGCCAATTGATCGCTCTTAATTCATCCCCTACTTGGTATTCTCGAACACCTTGAAAATCAAAATCGCGTCCTCTATATATGACACTAGGTATGTAACCTGATTCTGGTAATAATGGCTGCCGATTGATAGGCAGAGTTTTAATTTTTATAAGTGGGGGTACAACCGCAAAGGAGTTTGATATAGGATGTTCTTTAATTTTACTTTTAAATTGAAACGAATCTGAACCACGAGTAATGACAGGTCCGAGATGATAGCGTCCTCGCTTGTGACAGCGAATAGCATAAGAAAATGTAATTTCTTCATCTTGATCTAATTCTAAAAGCCAATGATTTGACCCTTCATGAATGGTACACTCATCAGGTACGGTGTCTACGATTTCAAATATAGGGATTCGATCTCCATAATTCTGAATAATTAAGTTTACAAAGATTAGATCCCCTTTTTTTTCAGTCTTATTCCTAGAAATCCAACGTTTAATTACAACTTGATCAATTGATATTTCATCTGTTGTAAGTGAGAAGAAGAATATGATCATCAACGGAATGAGGATTCCTGTGATCAACCACACTCGAAATAAAGTTCCTAAAAATAGGAGAATAAAGGATATAAGAAGAAAAGATTCTAACCTGAATCGTTTTACCAGGAAAATTCCTCCTTCACTTATCTTTTTCTTATTACAAGAACGTTATTCTTTTCTTGGTGCTTTAACTCCATTCAAGATTTTTTCAAGGATCATCCTAGAAGATGTTCCAGATAACCAAGAACTAACTTCTAGAATTAATCGGTGATCAAGGGCAATAAGTGCGAGTTCTTTGACATCTTGTGGAATAACATAATCCCGGTTATTTAGTACAGCACTAGCGCGTGCGAGTGCCATCAAATCTAAAGATCCTCTTGGGGACGCACCGACTTTCACTTTTGGTGTGTCCCGCGTACGTTGCACGATATCTACAATGTAGTCCTTAATTTCATCAGAAATATGAACCTCTTCTACAGTACGTTGCATGTCGTAAAAAGTCTGGCGATTTGTTATTTGAATGAAATTGAATGCCTTTTGTTTTCTTTTAATTCGATTACTTAGAATAATTCGTTCTGCGTCCTTCGTTGGGTATCCTATTTTAATTTTCGCTAGAAATCGGTCTATTTGGGCTTCTGGAAGTGCAAAGGTTCCCTCAAGTTCTATAGGATTTTGAGTGGCAACAACAAGAAAGGGTTTTCCTGGACCAGTGAGTTGATACGTGGTCCTTCCTACAGTAACTTGATATTCTGCCATTGCTTCCAGTAATGCACTCTGCGTTTTTGGTGTTGCACGGTTTATTTCATCTGATAGGATAATATCAGAAAAAATTGGCCCCTTCTTAAATTCGAACTCATGTGTTTTCTGATTATAGATTTCTGAACCAATGATGTCTTGGGGTAATAGATCTGGAGTACACTGGATTCTTTTAAACTCACAGCCCAAGGTCGTGGCAAAAGCGCGGCAAATCAAGGATTTGGCAAGCCCTGGCAAATCCTCAAAAAGGATATGTCCATCCGCAAGGAAGGCCAGCATTATTTGTTTTAGTGTTTCTTCTTTCCCTATAATATGCCTATTAACTTCAGCTAAGATTTGGGTACAGAGATGTGCAGCGTCTTCTATTTGCATTGTGATCATTCCGACTCTGTGAGTAGAGGAAAATCAAAAAAATCTTGCAATTCTTCAAAAATTTTTATAAAATTTTCATGGAGCGTCTCTGATGCATGCATTTTACGAAATATACCTCTTTCAGGAATTTGATAATAAATCTCCGCAAACCATGCATCTGGGTCTTCGATCAGACGTTTAAGACTCGTACTAAACTGGATATTAAAAGAAACAAGTTCGTTGTCAATCTGCTCATTAATTAAGCGAGAAAAAGTATGTGTTAGTTGCCTTTGTTTATTTGTTGTTGACATCAAAATAAGCTCTAAAAACTCATTAAATATCGTGCTATGCGGTCGGGGAGGGTCTTTATATTCAGTTTTGCCTTTGTTAAAGGAATAAACTTTAGGATCGACCTTTTCTTTAACCCATTGAGAATAAATGGCTTGATAACTCAATATAAGGAGAATAATTATTACAAGAGGGTTCGTGAGTTCTAAAAATGATAGAATATTATCAATAAAGCTCATTCATTTTCATCCTTAGTTTTTATCTTTTGGTTCCCTCCTCCATCTTCCTCACCTAACCAATCACTAGATACAATCTCATAGGCATAGATCTTAGCCCGTTCGACATCTTGTGCTGGCATTAGATGATTTGAAAATTTCGCCTTCTCGAATAAATTCGTAATCCCGACAATAGATGAGATAGAGGACAAATTTTTAGCGATAACATCTATACTGAATTCTGTTGGTGTAAGGCTTTCGGAACTATCTGCTCCTCGTCCTTCTAAGGAATAAGACGCTTGGTAATAACATTCGAGAATCGTTCGATTTTTATATTGGTCCTGTTTATCCCCCGGGAAAATCTCTTGTAATTCTTGTTTGTCAAGAGAGAAATCAGGAGAACTTCTTTGAAGCCAGATGAGAACCATTAAAGGTAAGATGAGGATAACAAGAAGGAAGAAGTTTCTATATTTGACAAGAAACTCGAGTATATCTAATTGATATGTGACTGGGCTAGAGGGAGAGACTGGAGTAACAGGAGTTGGTGCAGTTGTTATTATTTCACCTAACTGTACTGGTGGCATTGGGATGTATATGTGTAACATGAGTATGATTATCAGGATCGCGAATGCAGTAAAGATAAGTAAGGTTGTTGCGATCCATTTTCTAAGTTGATGTAGATATTCCATTCCAGCCCGTTTGTGCATAAATAGATATAATATTGTGAATATTGGGAGAAGGAGACCTAAATACTCAAAAATTGAGTGGTTAAGAATTAAAAACGGTTGAATCTCACTTTTTCTTGCTTGTGGGGAAAGAAGAGTAGTTTGTTGTTCTAATGCGATCTGAAAAAGGGCCAATGCAAATAAACATCCGGATAAAATAAATAAGTCTTTTCGACGTAAAAAAGTGAAATCGAAAACTCTCATTTTAATTCCCAAGGTATGAAATTTACTGACAACTAACCATTATTTGTTCGTTTTTCCGCATTATTTGCTACTAGAAAATGGTCGAGTGATGGGATTCATTGTGTTAAGTGGATCCTAAATATCCGGTGAAAGCTTCTGTTTTAATCTGTTCATTCGGGATGCTAAGTTCGTGTAGTATTTTTTTCATGTCCTCGATCATTTGTGGAGGTCCACAGACATAAAAGTGCCTTTCAGTGAGATCCGGGATCTCTGTTTGTATTATTTTCGAATTTATAAATCCTGTATATCCGTTCCATGCTTCTGGTGGTTCTAAAAGTATGTGAACCACTTTCAGATTGCGAAACGAAGATTGAATCTTATCGAACTCCTCCTTAAAGATGATATCTTCTTCTCTATGATTCCCGTAAAGTAAAATGAAATTTAACGCTTGATTTTTGTCTATGCTATCTTTAATGATGCTTCTGAATGGTGTTATCCCGATCCCTCCAGCAAGCATGGCAATCTTCTTGATTCCCTCAGTAAGAGTAAAATTTCCAAAGGGACCTTTTAAATTAACAATATCGCCAGGATTCAATTCGCGTAATGCCTTTTTAAAATTAGAATCGCTCATTTTTGTTGTAAACTCAAGATAACCTTTTTCTGTGGGACTACTTGAGAAGGAAAAATGGTGGCGGTATTTCTCCCTATTAACTGGGATATCAATAACAAAGAACTGTCCTGCCTTATACTGCAACTCAATCGGATCTTCAAAACGAAAACTAATTGCCTTTGCACATACATCACAATGGGTACGTGGGATTACCTCTAAAAGGCGGGTCGTAAATTCCTGCATTTAACCACCTAACAGTATAAATCCGCGCGAGCCGTTTCTAAAACCTTTCTATCTATCGAGTTCTATTTAAGGTCAACTGGAACCGCCTGCACTCAGATAGAAGGGATATCTACATATTATCAAAACAGAGCAGATATATAAAAATCATAACTAATCGAGGATTCTATGTTACCATTTAATGAGGCGAATCAGGATCTTAGCCTATTATACTCTTTTTTCGTTTTTGTACAAATATCCAGTGCAGTAAGTGCTAAGGCTTTTGTGCAGGTTAGTATTTGTATAATTGGTACTGGTGGATGATGTCCCATCTTAAGATACGGTTGTTCCGTGCATCCAGGACCATAGCAGAATGCAGGGATTCCTCGACTCCAATAGTGGGCAGCATCTGTACCAGCATAGACCACACGTCCACCTGCGAGCCGGCATGTAGCTTCGCTAATAATTTTGATAGGAGGATTTCCTGTAACCTTTTCATGAGATAATGAAACGGCTTTAACTAGATATTCATCCTCAGACATACTGAATGGTGGCATGTAAAGTCCAATTATGTCAGCTATGTGTTTATTGAAGGGTGATATGGAACGTCCCAGATTTTCAGCAGATGCAGGCGGAAATTGAATTTCATATTCAAGTTTAGGGTCGATTTCTTTCAGTTTCTCTAGAAGGGTTGTTAAATCTCTCTTTACTGTTTCAAGGGACTGCGAAGCGTTTATTCGTATATCAATAAATAGAGTACAAACATCCGAAACATCATACGGACCTCGAAGTTCGTAATTTCTACCTCGACCTCCAATGATACTGCCTAAATTCATTAGAGGGAGGTCAGGAAGGTCAGGATCAAATTTAAAGGTCCACTTCTTCTTCGCATCCATTTCATAAAGAGCCTGCTGGATCGCCCACATCTTTTTCATAGCGTCTATTGACCCCTCTCTTTTCGAGATGTGTTTGGACCTACCTAATGTTGTGATTGCAACATCCAAAACCCCACCATGTTTTAGCAGCAGAGCTTGGTGTGTAGGTTCAGGAATAACGACAGCGTCAGGTCTGGGTCCATGCTTAATTGTATAGAGAGTCCCAACACCTCCCTGCAGCTCACCGACTACTGGGTTACAGAAGAGATCCCCTTTCAGATCTACACCTGCCTTGGCAATAGCTATCATCGCCATTACCATGGCAGTGACACCTGCCTTCATATTGCATAAACCAGCACCGTACAGGAGTCCATCTTTGACCATTGGTTTGAATGGATCCTTTTGATCCCTGAAAAGAGGGTCAATGTCCATATGTCCGTTAAGAAGTAAACTAGTTCCACTATCAGTGCCTTTAAGGGTAGCTAGGGGTTGAAATCTTCTAGGCTCAACCTCTTGCATCCTAACATGGATGCCATGGTCATTATAACATTGGGCGAGGAACTCTGCTACAGGTGTTTCTTCACCAGCGAAGCTTGGGATTTTTACAAGCTCCTTGGCGAGGTCAATTACATCTTTTTCGTTAATGTTGCTTAGAACCTGTTTTTCAAGGGTTTCTGTAATAATCGCAATCACCTTGTGAAATAATTTGGAGTCATATATCTTCTTGTGATCATGATTTTTGCTGGTTTGCTTGTTCTTGTTGTTTACTGGTTGTGTTGCTTAACTATTTTCATTCAACAAAGTAAGTTGATTGGTCAAGATAATCCACGCACATTAAAGTTCGAGGGGGATTTGTTAAGGTTTCAAAATGAGACAGAAATATCTTGTTTAATGATTCAAAAAAATATGAAATTGCTGTGAAGATAAATTTATCTGTCTGAATTCTTGGTATTAAATCATATCTGGGTTCCAGCTTTAGAATAGAGAGAATAACCATGAATAACCAGAAGAAGGAAAGGCTATTACACTGGATTGATGAAGACCGGGATAAACTAATTGATTTTTTTCGTTGTTTTATTCAAGCGAAGAGTCCAAATCCACCAGGAGACACTCGCGCGGCTGTCAAACATATTAGTCAGTTCCTTGACGAGCAAAAACTGCCCTACAAAATTATTGCTTCAAAGGAGGAGATGCCAAATGTCGTTGGCGCATTCGAGTGTGGTGCGCCGGGTCGACATTTGGTGCTAAATGGTCATATAGCTGTTTTCCCAGTGGATGATACTGAAGGTTGGACATATGAGCCTTGGTCTGCTACCATCGCCAAAGGCCGAATTTATGGGAGAGGCGCGGCTGATATGAAGTGCGGGACATCTGCCTTGATTTTCACTTTCTCTTACCTCCATCGTATTTGAGACAAGTTAAAAGGCAAATTAACTTTGACATGCGTTTCTGATGAAGAGACATTTGGTCCTTGGGGTTCCCGTTACTTGATAATGCACCTCCCTGAGGTTCATGGTGACTGTTGTCTAAGCGGCGAGCCCGGGAGTCCTTATACTATACGATTTGGAGAGAAAGGCTCCTTATGGCTTGCCTTCGAGGTGCACACGCTTGGATCCCATGGCGCTTATACCCATGCAAGCCCCAGTGCAATTAAGATTGCAAGTCGCCTAATAAAAGAGGTTAAGGCCTTAACTATGATAGAGGTATCCGTCCCGGAAAATATCGTGACTACTCTGAAGAGGACCGCAAAAATCAATGATATGGTGTATGGGAAAGGAGCGTCGGAGATTTTAGATAAGATCACTGTTAATATCGGATCAATTCGTGGGGATTGAAGGTCAACATGGTACCTGCGAGATGCGTGTTTGAAGTTGGCATCCGACTGCCAGTAGGAATGAACAAGGAACGTGTTTTAACCGAGGTGGAAAAAATCGTTTCCTGCTACCCTGAAGTGAGTTATAAAGAAATAATCTACAACCCTCCAAGTTCTTGCGCCCCAAATGGGGATATGGTCCACTTCTTGCAAACAAATGCCATTCAAGTAAGTGGAATAAAACCAGAGCCCACCATTAGCCTTGGTGGCACTGACTGCCGCCTTTGGCGTTATCGAAACTACCGGCTTACGTTTACGGGCCATTTCCTCACAACATGGGTGCAGCTGACGAATATGTTGAGGTGGAAGAATTTCTCAAGATTGTGAAGATCCTTGTGCTTTCAGCCTATGATTATCTTAGCAAAAGTAAAAGTTAAACAATTAAATTTGAAATCAACCAAATTCAGCTAGGTGAACCGATAACGGTTGAAAGCTGGTTCAATCTCAATAAGCATTATCACATCTTCTTCAATATATAAACACGTATCCATAAACTATTCTCAAAGCACAAGGAGAAAATTTTTTTTCACAAGTAGCTAGGGGGATCTTACCTTATAGATAGCACTCTGTCTATATCCTTGAACCACTTTGATATAACCACTGAGCATTTGATCCACTTCCGTGTCTCCTGTATCAACTAATAATGGACGTCCCTGTAAGGACGCGAGCTTTGCCGGTGTAGCGATGATTATTATATTTTCACAACCGACTTTTTTAATGACCTTTGGACTTATTTGTTGATTTCCTCGACCAAAAATGAACCCTTGTCCCCCAATCACGGTCACTATAATCTTTGCTTGTTTATCCTTAATCAAATTCAACAATAGAGATTCATTTACATCGGTGGCCACTAATTTTCTGTTATATATGACATCTACTCCTAACAAAGTCTTTGTCAACTTGAGTTTTTCAAAAATCGGTCTTGTTGTCGTCCCCGGACCGACTATGTAGAGATTGTTATCTTGGAGATTCTCCACTATCTCAGTAGCAATGGCTTCCACTGCGATCTCTTCTTCTACTAACCCCCCGACTTTTGAACTTTGAACCATCATTTTCTCGAAAGGCACTCTCAGATAGCCATATAGCTTAGCAGACACTCTATTTTCTCGAAACGCTTGCTCATCAATATCCATAACCTCAGCTTCGTGAATTCCTGTTTGTTTTCCTTGTAAATACAATACAGCTAGATCTCCCGCACTTCGGGGATTTATTGCAAATACCCCGCTATGGATTTTTACCCCAGTTGGAATTCCTAGAACTGGCAGTTTATCTCTCACTATTTCACAGATATCTCTTGCGGTTCCATCTCCGCCTGCAAAGAGCAGGAGATCGACTTGTGACCTTATCATGTCTTTTGCAGCATTTTTTGTGTCTGCTGAAGTAGTCCTTTCTTTTTCGATTGATCCTATAACTAAAGGATCAAAATTGCACGCCATTGCCACTTTTTCCCCCATATTATTAGGATAAGTGATAAGTTCAAGATTTTCTTTTATGGGAGTAATTCTCTTTAAGGCTTCAATAGATCTGCTTGATGAAGTTGGAACCGCCCCGAGTGCTAGTGCCCTCTTAAGAATCTCTTGACCATCCGTTCCTTTGAGTCCAACAGTTCCGCCCATCCCAGCAATCGGATTGACAATTAAACCTAACTTTTTCATTGATCGCAAGTTTATGGTGTTAGCAACAAGATGAGTGGAGCTTCTTCCATCTACACCTTTGTGCATTTTTATCTCCAGAACTGATTTTTTGAGGATAGGGGTCATTTAATATTGAAATGCTTTACTAATCCATGATATAACGAAGATATTTCATAGAACTTCTTAAATGGTTATAAAAAACAATCTTAAGTTCCTTGAAAGGAATTTGATAAAAAAATGGATGAAGTCAGGTCTAAAAACAATGTAACAATTCGATTTCCAGAAGAGAGATGGCTTCATATTACAGAAGCGCACCCAGAGATGGCAGGTTATTATTATGAAGCCCTTGAAACAGTGGAGGGACCAGAAATCATTTATGAAGGGAAAGCTGGGGAGTTTATAGCAGTGAAGGAAATAGAAGCGGGTAAAACCTTGTAGTTGTATATAAAGAAATAAGTAAGGTAGACGGATTCATGATCACTTCCTTCTTAACGAGGCAGAAAAGGCAATTTGAAAGGAGACGAAAGATATGGAAGAAATAGAAGTAAAAAAAGATATTGGATATCGTTCCAGAGTTATTGGAATTACCGCACTCAAGAATTTGGATCGCATACGATAAAGAAGCAGATGTTTTATATATTAATTACAAAAACCTAGCCATGCGGATGATTCTGAACTGAATGATGATGATGTCATCATCAGATATGAGCGAGGAGAAATTATAGGAATTACAATCCTTAATGCAAGCAAGAGAAAAATCAAACAATAGGGCAGGTTCTTACCCTCTACTGAAGTTCTCTCTTTTCTAGATTTTTCAGGAAAGATCAAATGGCACTTTGTTAGATTTTGTTGATTTTCCAAAAAATATTTCAAGAATGGTACGTTTCTCAAGCTGTTATATAGAGTTGTAATTACCATGCCCTTTACTCCATTTCATTTTGGACCGGGATTGCTATTTGGACTGCTCCTATTACGTTACATCGATTTTCCTACGTTTTTAGTAGCTAATATAATCGTTGATAGTGAGCCATTTCTAGTTCTAACTTTAAACCTACATTATCCGCTCCATGGGTTCTTTCACTCCTTCTTAGGAGGAATGTTTGTTGCATTTCTCCTCGTCGTGATAATGAATAATATGAGGAACGCTCTTTCGCCTTTGATGTCTATTTTTAAACTTGATCAGGAGCAATCAGTCAAAAGTATTCTCTCAGCATCTCTTTTTGGTATCTACCTCCACATCTTCTTGGATTCATTTTTATACTCGGATATAAGACCATTTTACCCCTTTAAAATTAATCCACTTCTTAATAATAGCATGATCATTAGCTTTGAGGTCTACACGTTCTGTATCTTGGCTTTCATTGGTGGAGGAGCTATTTACGTAATCAGACTGGTTTTTCAGATAAGAACCGCCAAAAAAAAGCAAAATTGAAAAACTTGGGTTCCACTAAGTATTGGGACGACTTCTCTGACATAGGAAAAGTGATAAACCAGCCCTAATTTTTTGTATTCTTGCCGCATAAGCAATTAAAATGAGTAATTAAATTGTTGGTGGGAAGAATTACCAATTAACGGGTGTTATCCTACCCGATCTTTCCAACAGCTGCTACATAAATAGTAAATTCGTCTTTGCCATCAAAGCCGAACAACTTGTCCATCTTTTCCTGATCATACGCCCCTATCGCGCACATCCCCGCGTTGATAGACTCACATACAAGATAGAGATTCTGGCAGAGATGACCAGCATCAATTGCGATCATCTTATGTGCAAGTTTGTCATACCTCCACTCGGATCGATAAGGAATAACAGACCAGACAAACGTTACTGCACTTTGGCCAACGAATTTCTGGTTATGACATGCGATACCTACTTGTTCAGCAAGATTCCCTTCAGTTGGGATATGGTATAGTTGATGTTCCACAGCCAAATATCTGTAAAAACCGATATCTAATCCCTCGACTCGATTGATGACCAAGTGCGTTTCAAAGGGGTGCCGAGATCCTGCTGAAGGAACCGTCCGTCTTGTAGCTGACCCATCCCGCCAGATTTCATGGACTCCTTGTGTTGCCCAAAGCAAAAACGAGAGCTCTTCGAAAGTCAATGGCTCTTCGGAAAATCTTCTGCGGCTTTTCCGTCTTCGAATCGCTTCAATGACCGACATCTTCCCAATCGTAAACTTTTCCGGTGCAATCAAATCGATTAGCTTAACTTCTATCGGATACTCTTTCTGTACCGGAGGATGAGGGATATTTCTTTTTTGATCAGTTTTGTCGGAGTAAAAAACAGCCTCCCATAACTTACTTTTGAGGAATTCGCGATATTCTTCCATCTTTTCAGCTCTCCATTTTGTTGTTAAACATGTTCTTCTTATTCATTGTTAAACATGTTCCTCTTATTCTGATCGATTTTCTGGTCTTATCTGACAATCTGCTCATGAAAAACAAAAGGCCTATAAAAGTAGCTATAATGAAGGTATTCTCAAGTGTTTCAAAAGGAAAAGTAATGTTGAAAGAATTCATATGTGTGCAAGTGGGACATCACAAAAAGATAGGAAAAGTAATCGAATAATATCAAAAGAAGGGCTGGAAACTTCATACCTATCAAGCTCAAGGATCTCCGACTATTGTCAATCATTACTTATTGTTTGAAAGACAAACTGAGAAGATTAATTTGTAATGATATTCCTTCTTGGAAGGGTTAATCTAGATTAATTGATGCAAAGCTGATATGTAATGAGATAATTTGATGCGTTGTGAGTTACAGTCGGAGTATGCGGCGAAGTTTCCGGGCAATTTTCCCGAAAAAGCCCGTAATGACTTTTCCACTTCGGATGCACGCACTCAATATATCATTCAAAGCTTCCTCAATGAGAGGCGTAAGATCTTCTAGGACTGGTAGGGTCGCAGTCCCATATAGTGCGAAGTCTGCTAAATAATTGAACATGGTTTGCATCCCAGGAACTTTTAACGCAGCTTCGAGCATATTGTTGTAAAAGTCTGTGACTTTTACATCAGGCCGTTCCCATTTACCATCCTTTTCGTGTTTATAGGGCAGTGCTGCAAAGTCAATCCTGACACTGGCATCGCCAACTTTTAGGTCATGTGCTCGTTGAATATGGTCAATCGTAGATGGGTCATACCCAATTAACTGCGCTGCGACGGAATCGGCGGCTACGACGTCATTCGAGGCAATAATCGTCTCGAAGTTGACAGGCTTGGACGAGAGCGGACCGAACGCTTCCCCCCCGATGCTCCCATCAATGATTGTCAATGTTGGTGTAAAGGCCTTGTTCACTTCAGCAATCACATTTTCAATGTCTTTCTTGTGGAATTTGGCTTTATCGGGCTCTGGGAAAGTTCCGTACATGTTTTTCAGACCTAGCGTCACGTCAGTTAACAAATGCGTTTTCATGGTCGGGACGGAGATGATGACATTTGCATTAACTAATTTTTTGGAAACGACCGCTTTCCTGATTGTGCTCCCCTCTCCAAAATCGAAAGTAGCACACTCTGTTTCTGCCAGATTTATTAGAGGCACATCTAGCTTCTTTGCCCAAGATTTCCAGCCTTGAGCTTTTGCGACGGGCCAGAAATCCGTCCAGATCATGTCTGAATCGACAACTGCTGTAACAACCCCTCCTGCCTCTCGAACCAAATCAACTAGCGTTTCAACTACTTCAAGGCTAGTGAAGGATCCTGGGATCTCTGGATTACCTCCCGAAATATTTGGCTTGATCAGAACGCTATCACCGCTCTTAACATATTTCTTGATGCCACCCAGTTCGTCTAAGGCCTCGCGAACCATTTGTCGTTTGTTAGCACCTCTTTTCACCACAACGTGAGTAGGTTCTCGTTCGCGAGAACTCTTGACATGAGTGTATGTGAAAATTTCAGGGGTCACAACCAGTGGTCGAGGTTTGAAGAAGTGTCGGCCGACTAGATACCCAAGAATTAGCCATACTGGGTAGAAAAGAAACATAATAATAACGAGCGCAATTGAAACGTCTTCTATCAGAATTCCGGTTTGATCCGAATGAAACATCCATTTGGAGCCGGTTGTGTAGGGCAGGGGCCAACTTAGCACATCTAAGTACAATAGGGGGCTTACGATCAAGAAAGCCAATGCAATTATTGCACCGACGAAAAAGGTGCGATCCGGTTTCCACGCTCGTTCTTGTTTCACAATATACAGCAGCATTCCTAACAGGAAGAGGGCAGGTGGATCCAAAAAGAAACTCATACAACAACCCCGTTTTTTCCGATCAGAGAATCAAGCAGTTAAATCTTTTGCATAGTTTGACGACATGTTTATTTAAGATTTACAAAACACTTGGATGTTGATTTTATATCAAAAAATGGAGAAGCAATATTAGGAGTGGTAACAGCTTGGATGTTCAAAAAGCAATACGCTTCATCGAAGAAAACGGGACTGAAATGGATAGATATAGGTTAAATTATCTACTCACCCAAGAGAGAAACGATGTTGTACCGTTAAGTTATCTGAGGGGATTACAGAACGAAGACGGAGGCTTTCCTTATAATAACAAAAAAGGAAATCTAAGCTGTATTAATGTCACAAGTTTAAACTTAAGCCTTATGATCGAGTTGGGTTTAACTGCGTCGGACCCTTGTAGAAGAACCCTTGAATACCTCTTGAGGGTGCAAGGGAAAGATGGGAGTTGGGATCAAGCCCCTGCCATATCCCAGTACAATCCCCCGTTCTGGAACACCCCGGGCGACTTGAAAGTCAAGATGTGGCTAACTGCATGCACCTTAAACAATTTGCTTAAGTTGGGCTATAGGGAATCTGAAGCTGTGAGGAAAGCGACCCAATTCCTTCTTAAACATCAAGATGAGGACGGGAAGTTTGTAGGGTTTTTACAAGCAACCTGGATATCCGTAGGAATATTCGGTCAATTGGAAGGGAGTAATTCTGAGAATGTGAAAAAAGCCTTAATTGTGATAGAACGAAACTCCGAGCAACTGGAAAATGATCCCCCCAATCTTACTTGGTGTCTAGAATGTTTCTATGTTGCTGGAATCTCCAAAGATGACCCTGTAGTTAAAAGATGCATTGACCAAGTGATAAAGTTGCAACGGCAAGATGGAGCGTGGTCATCAGGAGATGGGGCAGAACGCACTGTTTCTACAACACTTGGCGCATTAAAAACGCTAAAAATGTACAAGATCTGGTGATAATGGATAATTTGGAGATATTTTATGAAGCGATTGCGTCCAACACTCACTGTACTTGAAGAAGAAGCGATTGCATCCATTTTTGCTGGTGCAGTGACCGTCTTGGAAGATACTGGGGTCAAGTTTCTAAATGAAAAGGCGATTCAAGCATTGAAAGATGGGGGGGCTGACGTTAATGACGAACATCAAATCGCAAAGATCCCAAGAGAGCTCGTTAAAGAAGCCATTAAGATAGCCCCGAAATCGATCAAAATATATGATCGAAATGGCGACTTGTGGATGACACTTGAGGGCAATTCAGTCTATTTCCACCCTGGTGGGTCAGCCATCAAATTTCTAGATTCTCAAACTCGAGCCGCAAGAGATCCCACCACAAAGGATCTAGCAGAATTTGCCCATTTAGTCGATGCTCTCGAAAATATCCATGCCCAAAGTGTCTCTATCAATCCGATGGATATTCCACATCCTTTGATTGATCGATGGCGTGTCTATGTGATTCTAAATAATAGCACTAAACCACTCATTGATGGTGTCTTTAGTGTCGAGAGTCTTCATGACCTAAAAGATATGATTCTCACTTTCCGGGGAGATCTGAAAACCCTTGCTCAGAAGCCCTTTTTGATCGTGGATGCCTGTCCGAGTCCTCCCTTACAATGGGATCGACACGTGACACAAAATATTATTGACTCAGCCACCTTCGGTATGCCTGTCGAATTCATCTCGATGCCCCTAGCAGGCGCGACCGCACCTGCAACTCTTGCAGGCTCCTTAGTCCTCCATACTGCTGAGACATTAAGCGGTATTGTTCTAGCTCAACTTGTGAACCCTAGGGCCCCTGTGATATATGGAGGATCCCCTGCCATTTTTGATATGAAATTCGGCACCACTCCGATGGGGGCAATCGAAACTCAATTGCTTGACTGTGGTTACGTTCAGATTGGAAAGCACTTTGACCTCCCAACACATAGTTTCATGGGTTTGAGTGATTCTAAGACAATTGATGCCCAGTTGGGATTTGAAAGCGCAAGTGGAACCCTTCTTGCTGCACTAATGGGAGTCAATCTCGTCGCAGGCCCAGGGATGTTAGAGTTTGAGAGTTGTGAGAGCCCTGAAAAACTGGTTCTGGACAACGAGATGTGTGGGCTTGCACTACGATTCATTGAGGGGATTGACGTTACTGAAGAGACCTTGGCTATTGACCTCTTCAATAAAATTGGAACGGGAGGGAGTTTTTTAGAAACAAAACATACCTTAGAATGGTTCAGGAAAGAACAATATCTAAACCTGAGGGTCTTTAACCGACAAGAAAGGGGACAATGGATCCAGAAAGGAGCAAAAGACTCATGGAACAAGGCCCAAGAAGTCGTTAATTCGATATTATCGGAATATATACCAGATCCCCTTCCTTTAGATGTTCAAACTGATTTAGATGGAATCATGCAGCGGATTGCTGAACGAATGGGAGTTAATGCGTTACCTCAAGCGCGTTATTGGTAGAAGCGCTATTTAACTGCTTTTTCAGTAAAAAGAGTTAAATTTGAGAGTCGATTTAACGACATTATGAATAAAAGAATTATTTAATTGGATTATTTTGCTGTATAGGGATTCTATTGAGTGGATGTATATAATTAGGGCCTCCATCAAATGAGGGAGAATTTCCAGAAACCACTGAAACTGAATGAATAATCGGTGCTTACGTGGATTATGTTTCAGATATTCTGGTATGAAATGAAACCGACGTTGAATCGCCATTTAACGCATTTATTCGTTACTCACAAAAAAAAGCCAAGCTATATCTGGAATCGTTTATGGAAACAGTTGGCGATTTGAAACTACGACCATTCACGGTATAAATCAAGGGGGAAAATATTGGAAAATCATTGGGTCTGGGTTTTCAGAAGAAGATCAAAAGTGGTATGTTAAAACGATATTTGATGTAAATGAAAGAGGAGAAGCTGTCAGTTTATTAGGGTGTGTTTAATGTAGTAACCTTCGTCTTATTAGAAACGCTCATATAATATAGATGTTGAAAAAAAGATAAGTATTTAAGAGCAAATAATGACATTAAAATAGATCGTGGCGCGAGTTGGGCATACACGAACCGAGGCGTCGAACCTGGGTTGGCTTGTTTAAGCCCCAGTATTGCCCACTCACCTATCCACGACCATAAAACTTTTTGTTTGAGCCACTTAACGAGAGGTTTGGGAGACGTATAGTATTTCTCAAGACAAGTCTTTTTATAATTGAGATTTAATGGTATTTAGTTACCAAGAACAGAGATTGCGCTGCTTATTTTAACTCATTCTTGGAGATACGCAATTTGCCTATGCAGCTACCACAAAGGGAGAAAGACATCAGGATGGCCTTTCTCTCCGCACTATTAGGAGTTCCCCATGGGGTTTTCAGTCCAGGAACTGCTCCAGAAGCAGCAGCACATGTGGAGATGCAGAAAGCAGATCCTGAATTCTATCGAAAATTTGCGTACTGGTATTTTCAGACATCAAAGTTAAGAATGAAGGACCACAATGTCCTTTTTTGCACTACTTTGTTCAAATCTAGCTCACATATCGACCGAAAGCTTGGGAAGTACCTATTGATGCAGTTACGCCCTCATGAAGTGCACCGTGTTCACGATGGAGTTAAACGTCGAGGTCCGGTAGATGACCTGCCCGATGAACCCTTGGTAATGGGCGAAACACCGGTTGGGGTACCTAGAAGCTTGAAAACAGCTATTATCGCTTACTTAACCATACTTTCAGAAAGAGATTTGGATTACCATAGCGTACGGTCTCGCCGTGAGTTACAAGACCTTATAAGAATCAGCCACATCAACCCGCAACGCTTACCAGGACGCAAGGCCCAAATTCTCGCTTGGATTCTTGATAAGGGGCCTCCTCTTAAGGATACTATGGGGGCTGTTTTCGAGCGTGTGAGAGAAGAACAAGATCCAATCAGGATGGCAGATCTGATTAGAAGCCATAGGATTCCCTATGTCATGATAACTGGGGTTTTAAAAAACCAAGCGGACAATTCAACAGTACAAGTGGCTCAATTTGAGACAATGACATTAATAGAAACAATCAATCATATTGAGATGTTTCATAGATCTGGCCTCCTTGAGCAGCCGGAATTCCGAAATCGACTGATCGCCAAGATTACAAATCCTGAGATGATCCAACGATCGCGACTTTTGCCGTTCAGGCCCCTCAAACTCTATCGGAGTCACAGCGAATTCCCAAAAGACATTCGAGATGCATTAATGTCATGTGCTGATTTGGCATTTTTAAATATCCCAGACATTGTGGGAGATACACTCGTACTGGTGGATAAATCGGGATCTATGACAGGAATTCTCATTGAATTAGGCGTCCTTGTCTCTGCCGCTATAGCAGGGAAAGTTGAAGGAACCTTAATAGCTCGTGCATTCGACGATCGATGTTACAACATCGACCTTCCGGAAAACCTCACCGTCTCCGAAATTTACCGACTAATCCATAGCATCCAAGCTAGTGGTATGACTAGTATTGGAGTGGCACTCCAACCCGCTATGGAGAATGCTGAAAATTATGACAATATAGTAGTTGTAACTGATGAAGAAGAGAATACAGAACCCTTCTTTACACCACTCCTTCAAAAGTACAGGAACACCGTAAACAGAGACGTCCGAATCATGATTGTGTCAACTCACGCTCCTGAAGACGAGATTGGTGGTGGAGGCGAAGTATTGATTTCGAGAAGGTTACAAGATGCTGGAGAACCCTTTCTAAGGTTTTGTTTGTCACGTTCACGAGATAGACGGCGAAGACGAGGGTGGCGAATCCGGGGCCCGGACATTGTCGGCCTAGAATTTCTCTTTGAGCTTATGCGTTTTTGGAATCGATATGATCTCATCTCAGAAATCATGGCTACTGAGCTCCCAGCCCTATAAGGGTGACCTTCTGGCAGTTTCATTCTTACCAATCAAACTTGATGATAAGTAAATTTGATGTATAATCGAATATACGGCGGGGAAAAGTGAGTGAAGGTTTCTTGCAACAATATAAGAAGTGAAATGGTAGTTTACGATACTAACTTATCTCATTTTCCATCTTGAAACGGTTTAAGTGAACAAATTTTTCCAAGGGTAATCTCTTCGGTCGTTTTCTTTCACTTACAGCTTGTGTTTCGGTAAGAATTGGACTAATGGTTTCAGAACGTTTACCAACAACTACCAGGGTGATAAGCCTCATCTCTTCTGGGATATCAAGGATTTGTTTTGCTTTTGGCTCGTCGTACCCAGCAATTGGGTGGGCTACCAGACCAAGATCCGTTGCTCGTAGGAGAAGGAATGCAGTTGCCATCCCCGTATCAAAAAGGTAATATTCCCTGCTTCTAATACGGCAATCATCTTCCGGTCGACTAAAAACAGCTACTATCAGTGAAGCGGCCTGTACCCACGCATTCGTTTTTGACAAAGCGGATTGCAGAGCTTGCAACATTTCTGGTGAGTACACAAAGACAAAGCGCCAAGGCTGATTATTAAAACAAGAGGGAGCCAGTTGAGCACTATATGCTAACTCTTTAATATGTTTCTCCGTTATTTTAATATGTTCAAGTGAGCGATAAGCTCTTCTCGCATCGATTGCGTCTTTTACATCCATTATAATCCCCCTACAGGGTTAACGACACATGACATATTATGTTTTTGAGAATTTTGCTCTACGAACTTATCGTAATAAATCATCGTATATAAATAGATTTCAAGGAGTTATAAAACTAGAAAACTCTAAGAAGGGTCCTTAACCGGTGGTTTAAGCATCGATCATAAAAGGACTAGAAATGGTCAGAATTGGGGCTGATAACAATACATGAAGATGAAATTATTCGCACAATACAAACTATCTCCACTCCAGCTCTCAACTGGTTCTTCTTCGGGATTACACAACTTGGAAGTTGGATCTTTTTCATAATTCTTGTTGTAACTCTGTTTATTTATGGATGGAGGAAACATGCTATTCTTTTAGTGAGTATCCTCTTATTTGGTTCCTTCTTTATTGTGAATCCTCTCAAACTACTTATTGGGCGATCTCGCCCAACCTATCAGTTTTTCAAATACGTTAGCGCAACAAATCGGAGTATGCCTTCAGGTCATGCCTTTTCCAGCTGTGCAGTAGCTACTTATGCAATACTCCACAATCCATCGCTACCTAAAAAAATTGCCTATTTTTCCTATGCCTTTTTAGTTTCAATCTCTCGGGTTTATTTTGGGGTGCATTGGCCTTCTGATGTCCTTGTGGGCGCGATCCTTGGAATTTTTTTTAGTATAGCTATACATACGAATTATCAAAGGTGTTGGGAATTTTTTAATAGGTTGAGCTACTGGAAAAAAGTTATTTTTGTTGTGTTAGTCGGAACTGGACTCGGAATCTCTAGTTATTTAACTTTCGTAGAATCTTAGTAACATTTCAAATATGCCTATTTAAGTATCTTTCTACTTAGTCTTGCTATTCTTCGTCTTGCATTTGGGGATTTTTAAGTCATAGAATCGCGTTGGGAGAGAGAACACACCGATTGCGACTATGAAGGAACTGATTATGTCTATCCAGTAGTGTTCGCCCAAGTATAAAATAATAAAGGAAAAAATCATTGTGTTCATTAAATAGAAGTATCTTGGTTTTGTAAACCCTTCTTCTTGACAGACTAAGTATCCTAGTATGCTGTAGATCATATGGCCACTAGGCAGAGCGTTATATTTGAGGGTTATTAGTTTGTCACTCCATGGCAATTTGTTTAGTCTTACCTGTACAATGCCTTGTTTTAGGTAATCGGGAACACGTATTGGAGGCGCCACGGGGTATACCAAATAGATAATTAATTCTACTAAAAACCCCAATAAGATGCAAATTCCATAAATCCAACCATCTCTTCCTTTATTTCCTCTTGGAGCATAATACATCACGAAGAAGAATAAGGCAACATTTGTGATCATAGGGATGTAATAGTAAAGACTTGCAAACCAAGCCATTAAACCCTCCGTACCAAAGTGTTCTTGGAGCCATAGCGTAACTCTTGGGGAAAATGTGTGGGGGGTCATTTGACTTTCTGGTGCGATTGGAAATAAAAGCCAAAGTAATATTCCTCCCACTCCTAATCTACAAACAATCCAATTCATCTTATTATATAGGCTTTCAGGTACAAAAAGGCGATTTTTGAGGGAGGGGTGGCGTATTACAGGTGTTGTCTCTTTTACAGTTACAGGGTTCTTTTTTGGAAAGGTTTTTCCCTGAACCTTGTTTCACTTGTTCTTCCTTCTTTTGATTCCACTTGCCCTTCCTCCTTTTATTTTAAATGAAAAGATCGTCAAATTCCGGGATATCAGTTCAAAAATAACTGTTCTATTAGCTTTTTTTTGGAGTTCAATGATATCCCCTTTTAAATTACTCTATTTAGAAATCACTAGCATTGGTACGATTATAAATTGACGCGAAGTTCCATTCTACTTTCTTTTCTAATGATAAGATCGGCTTAACAAATTACTCATGGGTGCAAATGTTAGAAATCAATGTTTATTGAATTCCATTTTCAATAGTTTAAGATTTAAAACGTATTTCATTCACCTTTGAGAGGATTAAAAGTCCGAGAACACTCCCTACAAATTGATTTTTCGGGAGTAAGAAAGAGTAACAAGCAAAAAGCTAACACTAAGACAAATCTATTGAGTAATGGAAAATATCGGGTAGCAATGATTGCAATAAAAAATAATACGATCACAAACGGGGCATATAATACCTTTACATTTAGAAAATAAAATAAAGATGAAATTGGGTTAAAAAAATACGTAGTTAATTCTGGCCGAGCAGTTAAATCCAGATTAAAGAGAACAGTACTTTGTATAACATTAAACAAACCAAAAGGCCAAATAATTAACAAACCAATAGACAGGATCGCAGTTGCATCAATGAAATAAAACCATTTACGCTTTTCAATTATTCTATCCCAAAAATAAATTGCTGCAAATGGCATTATGAAAAACTTAGCAAGAAGACCAAGAATTATAGCTAATATCAAGCCGATTCTTTTAATAATGGTGGAATTAACTTCCATATCAAGCAATATTATACTTGCTATCATAACTGACAAAAATGTTGTACTAACACTATTATGCAAGTTAGATACAATTAGTTACAAAACATATGGAAGTTTTGCATCCCATTCTAAATCTGGAGTTTTAAGAACGAATACGAGTGCTACAATCATATTAAGCACTAAATTAGTATAGATTAATACTTCATAATTCCATTGATTCAATAAATTGTATACTAGGAGATAAATCGGGATTTCTCCCGGCGGAAAGTTAAACCGAGAGTATGCGACTGATCCATCAGCCAATCGGTGGTAAATTACAGGTTCTGAATAAGGATTCTGACCATTAGAAAGCGCCGTAAATAAAGATCTGTAAACATGAACTAATTCTGCATCCCTATCTACTAATACGGTTAAACCAATAGCTGATAAAATGAAAGGAACAACCCATAGACGAAATAACTTATTATAGAAAAAGTCAGATGCTGAAAACCATCTAGAGGTCCATATTACAAATAAAACTACTGGAAGTATTATGACAGAACCAGGAAAATATACCGTTTCGTGTACAGGTTTTAACATTATTATAATAAGGTTTAGAATAATTAGTATTATTGTTAATGTCAATTCAACTCATTTTTGATGTATTCTAAGTACCCCACTAGACATTGATCTGCTCTAGAGGAAATTTAAAATAGTGATATTGGTTGACTGGTTGAATAATACACAAATAACTTTCACTCAAGTCATTAACATTATTATTGGGCTGAATTACTGATTTATTGAATGTAAATTTTGGAAAAAATCATGAGGTTTAGAAACATAACTGTAGCAACAAATGTTGATATTATTAAAGAATTCTGCAAGTATGTGGCCGCTGCAATTGTTTCCTGAAGTATTGCTGAGGAATTTCCGTAATGAAATGGTGTGAGCGCATTCCATGGCTCTGGGAGCATTGTGAGTGAAGCCAAAACGGCAGACGTGACAATTCCTCCAATCGCTGCCATAAACTGTGATTTCACTAATATGCTATATGTGATTGTAATACTACAAACAAAGACTAGGAGGAGCGTTATGATGATTGCTGTTAAGATAACCGCACTTAGA
Source organism: Candidatus Heimdallarchaeota archaeon (assembly GCA_046761065.1). Classification (GTDB taxonomy): domain Archaea; phylum Asgardarchaeota; class Wukongarchaeia; order Wukongarchaeales; family JBHIFL01; genus JBHIFL01. The sequence continues at coordinate 24,423 of JBHIFL010000008.1, read as the reverse complement.
GACAATTCTCCAAATAGATATGTTGTATAAGCCCATGTTGGGATTGCTGCGCCAAGAACTGCTACAAGGATAATTAGGGAGCGGCTAAGAAATTTTGAAATGATAATAGAGAATCGGCTTGTTGGTTTAATTAAGAGGAGTTCCAATGTTTTTCTCTCTCGTTCTCCGGCAATGGCATCCATACTGAGTAATGTTATAATTAAAGTTCCAATTTGCAGGATATCCCCAATTGAAGTTTGATATGCCTCTAGAGCGCTATATTGTATAGGAATAACCATCTCTGGTGGCATTAATGTGGGGAGCATATATATTAAGAGAATTCCAAGTAACCCTAGGAAGAGGAAACTAAGTAACGCCACAAGAAACTTAATTTTTGTCTCCTTTAACTCCTTACTAAAAAGTGACATGAAAATTTGTACCATATACTTACCACCTTCAACTTCTACCTCGCTCTTAAGTGATCAAATTAATGATAATCTTCTCAATATCCTCATTTGTTGAAGAAAATGTGTTTAAAACTGAGTTAGAATTTGCAATCAATTGAATTAACTCTAATTTCGCTTGTTTTACATCGTCTACTTCAACAACAATCTCGTTGTTTGATAGCCTTGTAATGTGTTGAACCCAAGAAGCACCCTGAATATGTGCAAGCAGGTCTTCATCAAGTAAATCAAAACACAGTCGAAACTGTCGCTGCTGCCGTTGTGCGTATTGCGAAATAAGCTTCTTCACAGAGCCAGAGAAGAGGAGACTTCCACTCTTTATTATAACTAAATCAGTGATCACTTTAACAAGCTCTGCCAGGATATGGGAAGAAATGAATATGGTTTTACCTTCTTTGATTAGCCTTGTTAAAACTTGGTACACTTCTTGCCTCCCAATTGGATCAAGTGATGAAGTTGGTTCATCTAAAAAAATGATGTCTGGGTTGTGGAGTATAGCTTGGGCAATCCCTAAGCGTTGTTTTTCCCCTGTGGAGAGGGTTCTGATTCGTCTATTGAAGAGGTGGAGAAGACCAACTGTCTCCAAGACTTGTTGCTGCAGCTTCTTTCGCTCTGTTATGATAGAATAAAACTTGCACACAAAGTCAAGATACTCCTCGACCTTCATAAATGAGTAAAGGCCGAAATCTTGGGGGAGGTATCCAATGCTTTTCTTCACCTCAGAGAGTTCGGTTTTTACATCATACCCATTTACACGCGCGGTACCTGTGGTAGGTTTCAGGAGCCCTATAAGCATTCGAATCGTTGTGGTCTTCCCGGCACCGTTCGGTCCAACGAAGCCAAGTATCGAGCCTTTTGACACTTTGAATGATAACTTATTCACGGCTAATATATTACCTTTGTAGACCTTTGTAAGATTGTTAAGCTCAATCACCGCGTTCAATCGACTTCACGTCCTGCAAAGAGATACAATACGGGCCCAATGAGACTTATTACGCAGACAATTATTGCCCAACCGATTTTTTTGCTTCTTGTTTTTCTTATGCTCCTCCGGATGTTCAGAAGGCAGTAGGCCTTTAAAGAAAGTTCTATCACTATTAACGGAATGATCAGGGGAATTAGCTCCGGTTGTATGATTGACATAGCTCATATCACCTTTCCCTGTGAAATGATTCTATCTTGATAAATACTTCTATCTTCATAGAATTAAAATGTTTCGATCATGATCGAAACATTTATCATCATCGAAGTATTATATAACTAAAGAAAAGTAATTGATGGGTAGTAGACCACTATGGCAATCAAATCAGAGCTTGGTCCCCTTGAACTCGCAATTATGCAGCGCATGTGGAAGAATCAGTCATCAACGGTACGTGAGATCTTTACTGAGCTCAAAAAACAAAGAAAAATCGCCATAACCACTGTAAGCACGACAATGAATAGACTCTATGAAAAAGGTCTGTTGAGTCGGGAGATGAAGACAGGAAAAGGCGGAATATTCTACATATACCATGTAAAAACCACAAAGGATGGATTTGAGAAAAAAACATCAAAAACACTAGCTGACCAGCTTTTCCGAATCCTGGGAAGTTCTACAACCCTCAGGATCATCGAAGAGCTCTCAAAAAAATACAATGAAAAAGAGCTTGATAAACTACTACAAGAGTTAGAAAAGCGAAAAACAAATAGGAAAAGAAGGAAGAAGGTTGGATGAATAATCGGGGTAAAGTGGTTGTCATAACTACATACCTAACAACGACAATAATACTTCCTCTATTGAGTTTTTCATCCGAAGTCACTATCATTGTAGTTTCATTTTACAGTTCGTTATTTTTTTTAGGACTCCTATGGTATTGGATTGGCAGTAAAACGGTTTTGCATAAGCAAAAAGTTAAGTTTATGGCCAATCAAGATTGTACAGAACTAAAAAATGAGATTCATAAGCTAACCAAAAAAAGCCGGATAACTGCAAAGATCCAGATATGTTTACTGGACGATGCCTTACCTAATGCGTTCACATTGTTTCTTGGACCACATAACTATCTAATAGTCTTCTCCGTAGGCATCTTTGAGAACCTTAGTAGCGAAGAGGTACAAAGCGTTGCCGCTCATGAGATTTCTCACATCAAGAATAAAGATGTGTTTCTAAAAGCATTCTTCATCATTGGAAGATATTGTTCTTTTCCTCTGGGGCCCCTAATGGAGTCTTTCGTTTCACGCCATCGAGAGTTCCGCGCCGATGAGGAGAGTGCTCACCTTACTGGCAACCCCATCGCATTAGCTTCCGCTCTTATTAAGATGGCAAAATGCTATCAAACACAACCCAATTTAGATTTTAAGGCTCCTGTGGGAAGAAGTTTCTTGATAATCGACTCTCCACTCAAATCTTATCACGGAAAACTCGGAAACCTTTTTTCCAGACATCCCACAATTGAGGATCGGGTAAAAAAATTAATGGAGTTATCAAGAACTATATAATGCTTTTTATTACAAGAAGAGGGAATTCTTCTCTCGTTAATCATAAAAAGCTCTCTAATAACTATTCTAATTTATACTCGCGAGTCTCCTAAAGTTCTTACAAGATTTTTCTTTTAACAGGGATGTGTAAAAATGCTTAGCCCCGTATGGGTTTTAAAGCGTGCGGATGCGCGCCATTTCCGAGCTGCAGGTTAAATGCCACCTGCAGGAGATCACAGAACACACACACGAAGCGCGGGGTGAAAAGATAGACCCCGTAGAAAAAAAAGACGCAGAAGTGGACCGTAAACCGAAAATTCCGCTTGATCCTTTTCAAACGAGAGGAAGAAATGGTGACGGTCTTGCGTCTATAGACCACAATAGTTTACTTTTAACATGGAATTCTTCCTCCACTTCCGTAGGATTTTGAGATTAGAAGCTTCTCAATACGGCAGGGATTATCCCATTTAATCCATGGTTAACGCAAAAATGCGATTACGGCACGTTATGAGAGACTTTCAACCAGTCAAGGAATTCTGTTCGAACTATCTCACTTAATTCCAGATAGGTTTTGCTGGGTTTCTGTTGCTTCAAAGCAGCCATTAAGGCTCGAATGAAATGGAGGTCGCGCATCATGGGATCCGAGGGGAACTCCCTCACCACTTGTTTCCATAACTTCTCCTTTTCTTCGGTGGATAGCATGTCTCTCACTTCTTAGTCGACTAAATCGTCCGGTGTGACGATATAGATTCTGGGGGCTCCAAATAAGAAATTTGTGTTATCCACAATTCTTCGCGTTCGTTCTCGAGCAATATGGCGCATATTCCAGGTGACTAGATAATTGATGCCTTCGATAGAAGCAATGGCGATATGAAGGGCATCGGCTTACGGTATGTTGAGATATTTGAGATACTCTCCCGCCAAGGCTTCAGCATTGGGACGTATGGGTAAGACGTGAAATGGGTTAACCAATTCAACTAACTCTTTTCGTAATCCGGAATCAGGGATAGCTTGAAGTTCTGCCACGATAAGTTCGGAGATGAAAACATCATACAGCGGCAGGATTCGTGAGAACAGGAGAGAAGTTGTTTCTTTTCGATCGGCGGGTTCATGATGTAAAGCATTTGGAATTGAGGTATCAAGATATATTGTCACTTTACGTTATATCCCAGTCATCCCATTCACTCAATTTGTCTCGTTTCCAAAAATAAGCATTTATTATATTTAAATATCCCCCCATTCAATAATGACAAACCTTGAGGACTTGGATGACAAGGGCTTGCAAGCCTCCTTTCGCATCACTATCTTATCTCTGAGTTCACCGTTGAACTTCAAGCTCAAAAATAATGTGCACCCTCAGGATTCGTATAATCTCAAGGAGACCCAATGTGGGGGACTCTTGAACTAGTCCCTCCCTATGAAAGGACAGACAGGCAAGGTAGATAGCTCTTTATATTCAGGAATCGCTAGAACCAAGAGCTAGTAAAGTTACCAGAGCTGAAACCGAAAACACAAGTCCTTGCGATTGGTGAGGGGTTTCTACCAAGCCATTCTGCAGGGTTTTTTGTAGATGTTGTTGGGCTATGCTCCGAGTTTGATGCCGTAAATAAAAGAGCTTTTGCAAGGACGGATTTAGATCTCTCCAAGTACAAGTTAATTGTACTCTCTAATGTTAAGTACCGCGAAAAGACGGTTCAAAGCTGAATGAGTATGTTGCAAAGGGAGGGAACCTCATGTTTTTGGGGGGCATTGGACCTCTCGAGAATATCTATGCGAACGATACTAGAATGCACCGATTTCCTATTGAGGAGAATACAATTCAACCATATACATGGGGGGACATAAAGATCAACATTACCCAGCCAAACATCCTTGATCTAGAGCTGGCTTACGATAGGCACTTTCACGAAATTTGGGGGCTTCAACTTGAGCAGTTGAACGAGAACTATTACCCCATTGGCAACTTCACACATAGCGGAGGATGGTACAATTCATAAGCTAGAAGATTATCCGCTCATTCTTTACCATAATGAATTGAATCCGAAAAGTGGGTGGATACTCTATTAGGGAGCTTTCAAGTCGTCATAAACTCCCGGGGTCACTTGGGAAACTTACGATTTAGAAAAACCGACAGATGTGTGGTTCCTGTATAGGAAAGTCTTCCGCGCCTTTGCAAAGTTCTTGAACATCAGTAATAATGTTTCCATAAAAGACAATGAAAATATTCTGATCACCCAGGCAAAGTTGGACGAGGAAACGATCTTAGTTGGGTTCTCGAACTTCTATTCAGAGTATCGCAGCATCACTTATTCCTTGGATCTCACCCCATTTGGTCTGCAAGATGGAAACTATTGGGTTCATTCCCTTGATATGAACGCCATAGCCGGCCATTTGAAGCAAAAGCTTCAAAATTAGTGTTTCCAGTAGATTTAGTTGTCAATGGCACGCGGCTTTTTCTTATCTCCCAAACGAAACCAGAACCCGACTATTCTGTCAAGATTTTCCCTGAGATCCCCACGATCGAAGAGCTAACGACTATCGAGCCAACAACTATCCCTTCCGAAGTCCTAACGATTATAATCACTCCTGAAGAGCTACATAGGTCATCTTTCTTGCTTGGTTTAGGTTTGGGAGCGATTGCAACCCTAATAGTAGTTGTAATGGTTGGAAAGATAGTGAAAGGGGCCTTTTGCTGAGCAAAAAGAGTGATTTTGGTCCATAATGGCTTTTTAAGAAAGTAAACACTTAACAAATAACATATAAGTCTTAAAGAAATTGAAATTATGGATTAAATGATTTCGTTAGAATTTGTGAACTCCATCATCTTCGTAAGAAAATCATTAAATTTTGATTATTTCTCTACTTCAAGCAGCTCTAACATTTTGCCAATATTAGTTGTTGGCTGATTACAGACATAGTCAAGGCAGACATACGCTGTAGCTTTGCCGTTCCGGCTCGTCTGATGCTTGATAAACTCCGTAACATGATAGATCTCCGGTGATTCTTGTTCTGTTGGGTTTAATAAGATGACCATATTTGGTAGGAAGTGTGACCTGAGGGTTTGTAGCATTTCTTGGGTGTCTTGGGCTTGTGAGTCCCCCGCTATGACCACCTCGTAAGAGGACCCTAGTCCAAAGTCTATGCCGACTAATAATTGGGCAAACGACGCAGGGCCTTGGTTGACTGTTAGTGAAAATGTCCGCCCAATACGGGCAGCTTCTTCTTCGAATTCAGGATTTATTGTCATCCGCCCTAGTCGCAACAAGTTCAATACAAATACAGAGTTCCCGGAGGGTATTGCACCATCATAGATTTCTTTCTGGCGAATAAGAAGGGGATCCCCGTCGTCAGGTGTAAAATAAAATCCACCGGCTTCCTCGTCCCAGAAATGTTCACGCGCCATCTTCGTTAACTCCAGAGCGGTTTGAAGGTAATTGGCATCAAAGGTGGTCTCATAGAGCTCTATTAAACCCCAAATTAGAAATGCGTAGTCGTCTATGTTAGCCGAAATGGCAGCTTCGCCATCACGATACCGATGCAAAAGCCGGCCCTCAGGTGTACGCAGTGTTGTTAAAAGGAACCGTACAGCATTTTTAGCCGCTTCCATAAACTGATATTCACCAAAAACTTGAGCGCCTTTTGCGAGAGCTGCGATCATCAGTCCATTCCAATCTACGAGAATTTTATCATCTTTGAGTGGATGTACCCGCTTCTCTCGCACCTCAAACAGCTTCTGGCGAATCGATTCTAACTGTGTTCTTAGGTCTGATTCGGGGATCTGCAAGTCTCCTGCAATTTCTGTAAGGGATTTCCTGAGATGTAAAATATTTGCCCCAGTTTTCTCACGCGTGGCCTCCTCTGCAAAATTCCCCTCTTTTGCAAGGTTAAACACTTGAACAACTAAATTGGCGTCTTCTTGGTTGAGGATTTGATGAATTTCGGCTTCTGTCCAAATGTAAAATTTCCCTTCCACTCCCTCGCTATCTGCGTCCTCAGCGGAATAAAATCCTCCGTCTGGAGATGTCATATCACGTAAAACATAAGTAAAAATTTCTTGCGTCGTTTGTTTATATTCTGGGTTGCGTGTAGCTTGATACGCTTCAATATAGGCCATAGCCAATAGGGCTTGGTCATAAAGCATCTTTTCAAAGTGGGGTAATAGCCATTGCGGATTAGTTGAATATCTGTGAAACCCAAATCCCACATGATCATAGATACCACCTTGCCGCATTGCCTGCAAGGTTTTTTCAACCATCTCAAGTGCCCGCTCTTTACCAGTTCGCTTCCAATAACGAAGTAAGAACCGAAGAACGTGAGAGGTTGGAAACTTTGGAGCTTGACCGAAACCTCCATAACGTTCATCATAGCGATCATCAAGTATTTCATGTGCAAATTTCAGAGTAGATTCTCCTATGTCTTCATTCCCACCAGAAATAGTTGATAAATGCCATTGAAGATCTGTGATCATTTCATTGGCTGCACTCACTACTTGATCACGATTTTTTTGCCACATTTCTTTGATCTTAGGAATAAAATCTTGCATCCCCAGTCGACCAAATCGCGATTCTTTCGGGATATACGTCCCTGCCCAAAATGGTTTCAAATCAGGGGTCATAAGGATGGTTAATGGCCAACCCCCACCGCCTGTCATCATTTGACAGACGTTCATATAGAGTTTATCAATATCGGGACGCTCTTCGCGATCAACTTTTATGGATACAAAGGTATCATTCATCAATTGAGCTACTTCATGGTCTTCAAAAGACTCTTTTTCCATAACATGACACCAGTGACAGGTTGAATACCCAATAGATAAGAACAAAGGTTTGTCTTCTTTACGAGCTATTTCAAAAGCTTCCTCGCCCCAGGGGTACCAATCTACTGGATTTTGGGCATGTTGAAGCAGATATGGGCTTTTTTCGTGAATTAAACGATTAAATTTATGTTTGGTATTGTTTTGAGACACTCTAATCACATCATCTCAAGACCATTATTCATAACATCCCAATCTTTCGGTTTTGTCTATGTTCCATATCCTGATTAGCTTGTTCTTACATTTCTATGTTAGTTTCGGGGAATACGAGTAACAGTTCATAATTGCCCAAATTATTAAATAAAAATGAGTGCTTGATTAAATGAATAAAAATGAACAAAATAATCCCCCCAGGTCCCAATCCCCCAGAAGTCATTTATGTGCATATAGAAATCCCTCTGAGTTCAAAGGTAAAATATGAGTTCAATAAAGAGTTCGGAACTATTGTAGTCGATCGTATTCTTCATTCTTCAGTTGTTTATCCAACAGCATATGGGTATATTCCAAAAACTCTGTGTGAAGATGGGGATTCCCTAGACGTCTTACTTCTCATTAGCGCTGGTATTCAGTTAATTCCGAATTGTATTGTTTCTGCACGGCCTGTTGCGGTACTACGGATGAAAGATGAAGCAGGAGAGGATGATAAAATCGTGGCAGTCTGTACAGATGATCCTCGGATGGAAGAAATTATATCTTTGGCTACAATTCCAAAACATCTGTTAAGAGAAATTGAAGAATTCTTTAATACCTACAAGCATTTAGAACGGGGTAAGACGACAAAAGTGATTGGATGGGGCGATCAAGAAGACGCCTTACGTATAATAAAAGAAGCGATAGACAGAAGATCAACCCTTAAAACCTAAAATCTGCTACTATATATGCCTAACAACAGTTAAGTAACAATTTTATTCAGTTCCATTTATTTCTATTATAGGATTAAATATTCATTATAATAAAGAAATATTGTCTAACTGGCTTTGTTTATTACTGATAGTAGTGGTCATCACATCGCAGGTGTCAAACTGGCTTTTACTTTTGGAAAGAGTATATTCAGTAAACTTTTCATTTTACTAGTGCAAATAACATCAAATGTTATCGCTTCAAGTTCATCGATCGTTCTATATCCCATAAGTAACTGAATAAAAATATCGGGAGGAATTTGTAAATCGAAAGGCTGTTTACTATTTTGTATCTCCTCCATACTTAGTTCTGTGATAGATTTGAGCTTTCCATTTTGAAATATTAGACCAATACCTGTTTTATAATTGTTAATTCTAATAATAGCATCTAATCCTTGATATCGAGATTTTTCCAATCGTTTTTCCAAAACTTCAGTGATTTTTTCTAAAAACATTTTCAAAGACGGAATTTTAACGTACCATGCATAGGGATCAGTAAAGTTGGTTCCAGTAATTTGTTTGATAACTGGAATAAGAGCCGCTTGTGCAGGTTTTGCAATTGTAATGGGTAATTGATATTGTGCAGCTAAATCTCTTGCAAATCGTAAAATACTGGGAATCGCAGCCATATCCTCAACATAGCATTCTCGAATTCTCAGAAAGCCAAACCTCATTACAATATAGAAATTCCCAATCGGTTTCCCCTCCTTTTTGACCAAATAAAAATGCCTAACCTCATTAGTTTCTTCTAAATTAAAAGAACTATAAAATTTGAGGGAAGATACTGGTATTTGCTGATATAGATCTAAGTGCTTATTTCGTTTAGCTCGGATTGCTAAGTATAGATTAAAATTAGTCATATTATCGACTTTTTCTATATTAAACGCCTTTTCTTCACCCTTCTGCAGAGGAGGAATGCGTTCAAGAGGGATTCGAATACTTTCTTCAAAAGCAATTGCATAATCATATCCAAGTTTTTTGTAAAAATAGGGAATCCCTAAAACAACAATGAATGGGAGACCATATTCAGCGGCTCGTTCGTCAATTGCATTGCTGAGCTGACGTATAAGGCCGCGATTTCGATATTCTTTCTGGGTTCCTACCATATCCATTTGGCCATAAATGAGCTCAACTCCTTCAAAAACACAGGTTTTACGAAGTAAACAGAGCCAGGCTACAACTTGATTGTTTCGTGTAGTGTCGAAACTACAAAATTATCTTGCATAGAGAATCTTGGATAGTAGTCCAATAATTGCTTCGTTAAGAGAACAACACTCCCTCCAACTTGGTTGCTATCAAAAACGTTCTTAACATGTTCTAATAAAGATTCTCGATCAGATTCCATTAAATTACGTAGAATTAAACAGTTACCTATGTCTTTCAACATTTATACTCATGAAATGAACTTTTTTTGTGCATTTTAAATTATTCTTATGAGATATAATTTGAATAGATATCTAAATTTTTGCCTTCTTAGAGATAACCAACAGGAATCCGACCGATCTGTTTCCCATCCTGGGTAAGCTGGATCCTTCCCAATGTAATGAATTTCACTTGCTCTGGTTTATTCACTGTTGTGCGAATAACTATCTTCTCATTAAATCGGATGTCTTGGAGAAGACCTACGGTTAAGAAGGTGTGATTTTCAGCCAATAACCCTACAATCAAGCCTAGAAGGTCTCGATAGAATATAAATTGGATTTGTTTTACGTTATACTCTTCTTTCAGCAAGTCTAGGTTTTGTGTGGAGAATTGTTCCTGAACTACAAGTAGCAACCGATCAGAATTTTTCTGAGCCCATATAATTTTTGTATTAAGCAGCTTAACTAATTTCTCATATGCTGTAATGGACGTCCCATACCCAAGTGCGGTTCCTAACAACCGGACATCCTTAAAGGAAAAAGTAACTGAGCGGGCGCCTGCAAAGACTTTCTTGAACCGTGTTTCCCGATAGGTACCTCGAATATCATGATTTTTTAACTGAACTGAAAAAGGCGGGTCCATGCGGACTATAGGTGCGAAACTATCTAAGGACGTGAGAATATGTTCTAATTCATTCTCACGTTGAAGAGCTAATATGGAGGAGGGCTCAATTAGCACTGCTTTATGGTATTTCAAGGCTCGTGCAGCAGATCCTTCAATATAGCCAGAGGTATCAAGCAAAACAATCTCAGCTCCAAGGTCATACGCAGAATCTACCAACTTCCGGACACCACAACAGGTTTGAAGGAGATGGCTACGAGGGCTTGTTGACCCGATAAAGTAACCTTGCTTCATTGGATGGTTAGATAGAAAGATTTCTGGTGAGGAAGGCATTGCAAGCCCGATGGTAGTGGGAGGACCGATATTTGACTGTCCAATGTCGCTATCAATGATTGCTGTGTTTCTGTTTTTGAGTAAACATTGATTGACAAGGAAGGTGATTAGTCCAGTTTTACCAGTATCAGGACCACCGATTATCATCCAAAGAGCTTCTCGGGTCATGATGAGTTGATTGGCAAGATCTCCCCATAACTTAGGAATTGGATTCTCTGTTAAATGTTCGAGAGCTCCTCCTGTACCGGATTTGACTTGAAGATCAGAGAGTTGAGTCTCTGATCGAAGGATAACAGGTGTTGTTTTCCCATAGGGCACGATAAATGATTCTCCTTGCTCAATTATCTTTCCAAAAACCTCCATACAACCCTTTGTTAACGTGACATGGCTTGGCCCATGAATGAGAGCAAAGTTATCATTCTTTCGTGAGGATGTTGTCGAATTCAAAGTAATCATCAACAATGCGCTTAAGACGTGTAATTCTTAATTTTTTCTGGGTGCATGCCTTATATGAATCCATTTTCAACGGAATTGCCAGAAAATCCAGTAGTCTTCATGATATTGGTTCTAAGGCAAGCACGCGACATGGAGCTCCTTCAGTTCCTATAACAAGAAGAGGTAAAGCAATTAAAAACACGTGGGACGTTTGTAATGAAAACAAATTCACTAGCCCTTCCAAGATTAATATACCAGCTCGACAAAGATATTTGTTAACTCGAAAATCGGGATAAGGATCTAGCCCAAATGAATCAACCCCTATCAATTTAATTCCTGTTTTAACCAACCATTTGGCCATATCCATATCCAATCGGGGTCTATTGGGAGACTCAATATCATCATATGTGATTTTTTTCAATTTTTCGCCATAACCAGATCTTAAAATGACAAAATCGACATTGTGGAGATCCAATAATACGTGCTTAAAGTCCTTAAGTGAGAAGAGGTGTAATGGAACATCAATTATCTTCGTCCAGCCGAAGAAGGAGACAGGATTCACCTGATCCAGCGTTTGCCCATCTTGTAAAAAGTAATACCCACTTTGGAGGTGTGTCCCACTTTGAGAACTCAAATGGAATTCAAAGACACTTTCTCCATCGTGTTCGATTGTGAAAATTTGATTGATCTGAACTTCAGGATCCCCTGGATAAACAGGCATTCCCGTTCGTAATGGATCTGTAAGATCAACAACCCTAACTGTTGAAAAATCGATCATCAGACATCCCACTTTCTTTAATATTAAGATCCTGATTTTTATACTAATCAATCAACCCAATATTCAAGATTGACAGAATCTCCTTTTCGCACCAAGAGATAAAGATTTCTGCGAATTAAATTCCCTCACTTAAACGCATTTTGTGTTGAAAGATGTTAATCAGAAAGAAGTTGGCTCAATCGTTTGGCTCTGATGTGTTTGTTTAGCTCAGCACTATTGATGTGATACAAGTCGGGTGTAATAATGCGTCGCTGGAGAAAGAGGTGGCGTAACATCGAAGCTATATGCTCTGGAAACACTTTTGCAACCTTCTGATCACCTCTCCGCTCAAAACCCCCAAAAGTATCAAATGGATCGATCGACCATCGACAATGGAAATCTGTCTCGGCCCCATATCCATGGGGAAGTTGTGTCAACCGTATATTCCTATCTGCCGGAACTTCCAGGTAATCAAGGCCAAAAAAAGCTAACCGTAGCAATTCTGCAAGTGCATCAAGTTCCTCCGGGGTGAAATCCGTGAAAAAACGGCGGTGAAGGCGCGGGATAATTTTTAACTGATAATTAGCTGTCGGAGCAAAACTCGCATACAAGACTCCATATGCGTTTTCAGCGATCTTTAAGCGATCGAATGGGAAAGGGATGCCTCCCAGTTCCTTAATATCTCCCTGTATCATTCGGCATGAGATGCACCCTAGCTCTTTGTCTTGCGCCGTTAAGATAGCCCATTCGGTGGTGATCGAATGTCCAGTATCTGAAAGATCAGCGTAAAGTTGACCGTGAATGTGATCAATTGATCCTCCAACAGCTGCTCCGATGTTAAAGAAAACTTCAATAGTGACAGTCTCAACGTATCGCCCTTCAGGAACCAGTGGAACGATTTTCCCCGTTGTTGTGTCAGCAATTAATCGTTGTGACTCCTGTAATGCCAACAAAAGGTCTGAAATAGCATCATTTGGCATATCTAATAATCGTGTATAATGTTTCGTGGGAAACGCAACCAAACAAAGCCCTCGAGCAAGGTTCGGGATGCCACTGTTAGATTCATCATAGCGAACCATGGCAGGAAATTTATTGATAATTGAGATAACCGAATCTTCCGCGAAATCGTATTTATGGGCAGTGGTTGAAAAAAGATTGTTATATATCTGGAGTTCTTGGTTTCCATCTACTGTCAAAATAGGGATACAATAGTCTTGACCTAAAACTATCTTCTCATACACAAATTGTGTGGGGGACTTCTCACCTATAGAAGCGGGAGTTATGGTCATAGGCCTTTGCGCTCTAACTGCACTTATATAGGTGAATCGACCTGTTATCTTTCCTATCGGCTGTTCTTTAATTCGGATAGGCCGCATTCGAAATGGATCAAATCGTTTAATTGGATACTGCCAGGGTTCGACACCCACCATATTAGTTTTTGAGATGATTCCCCAATCTGCGAAGAACACGACTGAGTGCGCTTCTATGCATGAATGGAATCACTTGAGGCGTCGATTCATCAATTTGTCGCATATCCCTTGTCACCTTATAGAACCTATTTTACTTTATAGATGAAAATAATGAGTTTTTCACCTAGTGCTTTAAGTACCTTTTTGGTTAAGCGAATATCAGATTCTTCAAAGTTGAGAGCTTTAATAGGTTTTTCTTTAGAAAACAATTATTTATCAATCTTTGCAAAAAATAGCTAGGAAAACACTTAAATCGAAAAGGAATTGTCTGAATGTCCGAATGTTTAAACAATTCATTGCAATATCGAAAAAGACCCATGAACTAGGGATCTATGATGAGGCAAACTCAACTACCCCATGAAATGCAAAGATTGATTGGAGGAATTGATGAAGCAGGAAGAGGTTCTGTCATTGGTCCTCTAGTTATTGCAGGGTTGATTCTTCCCGAGAAAAACCTCGAAAAGTTAAAAAAACTTAAAGTAAAAGATTCGAAGCAATTATCACCAGCAAAACGCAATGAACTTTACAGAAAAATCCAGGAACTCGCAACAAAGTGGGAATATGTTGAGATTTCTCCCCAAAGCATAGATGCTGCAATTAGGGCGGAAAAAAATAACTTAAACAAGCTTGAACTGCAATACATGGTCCAGATTTGTCTTTCTTTAGCGCCGAATACAGTATACGTGGATGCATTGGGTCCAGATGCACGGGTATTTGAATCAAAGTTTAGGGAGGTTGTTCAGCTTGAAGGACACAGGAATTCAGAATGGACTCGAGGGAAGAATAATCTACGTGGTGGAAGCACTGTTAAAACATATAATTTTCAAATCATAGCGAAAAACAAAGCAGATGAGACTATACCTATTGTTTCGGCAGCATCCATCTTAGCGAAAGTCCAAAGAGATCAGCAAATTGAAAAACTAAAGAGGGAATGTGGCGAAGATTTTGGAAGTGGATATCCTTCAGACCCTTTAACACGTTCAATTCTTAAAAAATGGATCATCCAAGGGACACTTCCCACTTTCGTGCGAAAGCAATGGGAAACCATTCGGGAATTGCGAAACGAGCTGTCTTTCTCAAAAACTAAACCATTAAACCGATGGTTCGAATAGATCAACCCATGAGCGGAAGCTGTTTGATTTAACCAGGCAAGCTTGATTTCAAGTGAATTTAAATGAAAAATTAGGAAATGTCACACAAAACCATGTTCTAGCAGTCTTTATAATATAACAAAATTGAGTTCATTAGGTAACATAAATAACTAATAGTGAGAATAATACCAGGGAAAATATAAAAAGCCACGCCAAAATTTTTCTTGCACCATTGATACTGCGTGCAAAAACCTTTTTTCGAGCAATACTTCTCGTAATAGGTGACATTGAGTGCGGAAAGTCAATGAAGAAGTGCCAAAGTATATTCCGTTTATGCATTGGGGCATTATAACAGAAGAGAACGCTCAAGGCGTTCCTCCATTCCGATTTCCAATCAAGCGTTATGATCCATTCAGAACAAGAAAAATCCAACTAAACGGACAATATATAGGTAAAGTTCATGGGGGAGTTTCCTATATTCGTGCCGCGCGAAATGATAACCCACTTTCACTCCAAACAACACCCCCCAAAATATCCCATGAGTTTGATAAATTGGTATCAGGGACGGCTTTTTGCCTCCCAATTTTAATGATCGATCAACAAAATAGAGTCAAAATGGGCGACGATTTGTTTTCTACGAGCTTGCACAAATATTCATTTGAACCTAATTCTGCCATTTCTTTAATTGACCGATTCCCACCAATGGTCCGGGTTGATAATATAAGTTCTGCCATTCCCAACATGGCATATGGAATCTCTCTTATTACGTTTCCTACCAATCTTTATATGGATTTTCTGCAAATGCCGCTAGAGCAGTTAGAGATGATTCTTCATGCAATAAAAGAGAGTCAACAGCTCATCATTCAAGAATGCGCAGGAAACTCGGTCAAACTCACCCCAGAAGAACGATATGTTTCTACGATCCCTTTTGAGATCTTCCTTAATTTGATTACTCCATCAAGTAAAAATAATAACCCTATTTTTGCTAAACTCTATGCTGATTTATCGGACTCAGGCCATTCTACAATGATGGAACAAGCGATCTTGACTGCCAAAGAACGTCAGGAAGAAGGAGAAGGATGTATGTGTTGTCATTGTGAACGTGGAGGCATCTTCGAGTTTGGCGGGATGCCTATGCCGTTTGAAATGTTGCGTATTGCGGAAAATGATTTTGGAACCCTTTGTGCCGCATTTGCACCATCTTATAACTTTCAACTCAAGATTGTTCCTCGTCGGCATGTCCGAACCTTCATAGAACTTACCCATGAGGAAATTAGAGGAAATGCCGAATTGTTTCGGCTCGGTATGTTTGGTTTAGATCTGTTAAAAGTTACAAAAAATCGTCGCATTCGTCTTACACAGCTACCTGCAGGGTACGGTCCCATAGTAGATTTTCATATGCGATGGAGTATTGATCCTCTTGGCCCCTCATTTGACGGGTATGAGCGGTTTGATGATCAAAAAGAAGTGATTATATTTCCTGAAGCTTTCGCAGAGGAGTTGAGAAAACGGTTCATCAAGAGGAGAATAATTTCTGAAGATCTACATGAGGTGAACACGACAGCGCTTGAATTTCACATCGAAGCCAAGAATTTCAGCACACGCCCCTCTTGGGTCGAGGGAATTTCATCATCATCATAAAAGACCTTATCAACATTACATGACAGCTTCGATAGTAACTTTTAATACACCGCTAATGTTTTTGAGCTCATTTTTCAACTTTTCCAGTGAGATATATTGGGGATCAGTAATATATCCTTCATAATAGCAAGTTTGTCCTCTAATACACATTCCACTGGAGTAAAACTTTTTCACATCATTTTATTGGAGTATATTATTCAGTTTTTCAAGAAAAGTTAGGGACGGAGATGCATTCAAAACCAATGAGAATCTCCAAATGGCATGAGTGGTATGGGAAAATATACGTATACATTTTGTATTAGAATCACAGATGAAAAGAATTGAAGTCTCACCCATTTTAGAAAGAACATCTTTATAGACCTTGGGTAGAAATACAGGCTTTTCTAGATCTATTGTCCGACCAATGGTGGCTTCCCTAATTTTTAGAATAGACAAAATGTGAACCCCAGTTTAATTTATATAAAATATTATTTTTATTCCCCAAAAATATATTATAATTTCTTTTATAAAAATAAAATTATTTCGTTAAAAAATAACCAATTAGCAAATTAAACTCTAAGTAAAGTTTGAAATGTAACATATATCTGCATGGCAAGTATTACCGCGCAAAATTTGAGAAGTTCTAGCAGTTTTACGATCGATTAACATAATTTTCTGTAGGAGAGACCCCAGAAAATGTCCCAAAGAAGGTTCTCCCCTTTTACGGTACGAGTGGACTCGGAACTATTGTGGCAACTCATTCGATCGTGAGGTGTAAAGTTAAGGTCATTAATCCAATCCTTTAATCTCTTTGAATAAAGATGTATTCCCTACTCATATTTAGAGCATTACAATCTCAGATAGCATGTATTCCAGAAAAATTCAAGTAGAAAATAATTTCATATCATGATTTGGTAAGAATGAATTGTTTTCAAGAATAATAGAAGGAATTGTCGCGTAGCTTTTTATAAAAGATTTTAAATCACTTTCAAGACCACTATATATAAAGCTGCTGAGAACACTGCGGATACTGGCGTTGTTATCACCCAACTCGCTCCAATCTCTTTTAAATAATCTGTATCAAATGATTCTTGACTAACATATCCGACTCCAATGAACGCTGCAATGAGAATATGTGAACCACTGAGTGGAATGCCCATTAACGTCCCAAAAAACATAATTATAGACACAGAAATACTAGCTGCTAAAGCCGGCATTGGAGAAAGAGCAATTATGTCGACTGAGAGCCTTTTGACGACTCGTCGACCTAGGATGATGACACCAATACACATCCCCAAGCCACCGGCAAATAAGATGGGAATAGGATTGGTAGTAAATTCTGGAATTGCCATAATGGGTCCTATTGCTTTAGCCACATCATTTCCACTCCGAGAAAATACTGTGACGAGTAAAAACAATGCTAACAAGTAAGAAGCAATTTTTTCTTGTCTTTCGTAATCGGCATACCCTCTTACTTGGAAGGATCTTCGAACTCTCAGAATTCCTTTATAAAAACAGAAACCACCAACGAGTCCTAATAACGGGCTAATAATCCAGCTAATGATAATCAAGAAGAGGCTATCAAATTTCACAGCCCAGAATCCCCATTCAATTAATACTACGCCCAAAACACTCCCGATGATAGATTGTGTGGTACTTATTGGGATACCTTTCAATGAAACGATAAAAAGCCAAATTGCCATAGTAATCAAGATGATGAACACCATCGGTAGTGTAAGCGTCTCGTGAGAGATATTGGTACCAATCGTCCTTGAGACGGATTCTCCCATAAAGAACACACCAATAAAATTAAAAATCCCCCCAAGTAATACTGCGGTTCCTAATGAGAATATTCCAGCCCCTACCGCTGGCGCCATCGTTTCGTCGCAAGCTCCAACTGAAAAAGCAACGAATGAGCCAAGAAAGAGGGCAAAAACTAACAGGACGGGATCTGTCAGATAAAAGCCTCCATTAAACCGGGTTAGCTGTGTTTGGTGATGAGAACCTTCAAATAATCAACAGCGTCCTCTGCTAAGATGCTGATACGAGTCGTAGCGTCTAGCAGGCGTTTTGTACCCCGTGGAACCTCATCTTTAACAATCTTTTCTAAAACAACAAAATAAAGGTCACGAACTTCGTCGCGTAATTTTTCAACTTTTCGACAACATTTCGCGGACTTTTCAAAGTCCTTAAAGAAATAGGTATTCGCTTTCACAAATAAATCCAAGACCTTTTCTGTTTTCTTTATGATTTCTTCCAATTCTTGTGGAAAATAGCTATCATCGAGCTCTTTAATACAAAGGATCCGAACTGCCCTTTCGATCGAGGCCAGTATATGATCGGCGTTTATAGTCATTAGGTGCCGTTCTTCGGTGATTGTTGGAAGATAAGCTTTTTTTCTGAAAATACTATCAAAGAAAACGTCCTTAACCTTATCTGCGTCTCTTTCCATTTGAATAATCTCGTCTCGTAAGGTATAACCAAGATTGTAATCCTGATGCCGCCAAGCTTTGACAGCCTTGATGTATTTTACATAAGCTACTTCTAATGATTTAACTAACTTGATAAACAGTTCAGTTCCTTTTTTGTGGATATCCTTTTCTTTTAATATTTTCGAAAAAAATTCTCCGGACATTAAAATCCTCTCTAATTTAAATCTGTTCGAATTTTACATTTCCGCTGAAAATAATTCTGATCTATCGGTCTTTCTATTATACTTAAAACCTACCATCTGCAAAAATTTGGTTTATGACCATAAAAGTTGAGTTTTACCCTTGTCCTTAGTATTCGTGTTAGCCATAATGAAGGCGTCTAGTTATCTACGAGGATTTGAAGAAAAGTAAGATAAGAACACTATTTGGATTGAAAAGTAAATTCTCAAAGAAAAGCGTTTAATAAATAACGATCCTAAAAAATTTGCAATTGTAATGCAAATGCTCAGCACCTGATATAAAGAAATGGAAAGGGAAGGCTTGGAAATCCCATTCTTTGTGGATAAAAAGGAAGCGGAGTGTTTCATAATTGACAATTGGGAACGCTTATTTTATCGACCTCGTCAATACCGGTTAGATCCGAAGCAAATCACAAATGTTGACGTTGAAATTCTTAGAAGTGGAATGAACCTGTTAGATTTCCTCTTAACACTTGAAATGAAGATAGGAGATCAAACCAAGTATTTCAGATTTTATGAGGCAATTCTCGTAAAGGAAAAGGCAAGCCATAGTGAAGTGGTGCTTGGGCAGATTACTGTTAGAGATACTGTAAGGGTTCTAGTAGATGCTTTTTCAAGTCCTCGCTATATGGAGGGTTTGATCAATGAGTTGGAGGAAGGAAAAAAGAGAAAGAACCTGATTCTCCTTGGAGATATGTCAAGAGAACTCGGTGAAATCCATATCTCAAGCATCCAGTGTCTTTATACTATATATCCGTCAACAAACTATACATACATCCTTCATCTAGTAAAGAAGTCAGTAAGAAAGGAAGAACGCATATTTGTCAAGAGATTCACGCCGCGAGCCCCGATTGACCGGGGAAATCAAGAGTATGAAATATTAATGACCCTTCAGGACCTCAAAATTGTCCCGAAAGTCTACGGGGCTCTCGCTGCCATGAGCAAACAGTATGCTAGTAAACAACCTCTCATTTTAGTTATTTTTAGTACATTTTTAGAAAACGTTGAAGAAGCAGGAGCACGGATTTGGCGCGAAATGAGCACCATTGCGCAAGGGATGAACAAGGGGAGAGAAAAAATTGTGATGGGTCTTGTGGAGGGATGTATTCAAAAAGTCGTTGCCCCATTTCATGTAGCATCTATTCAACAATGGCGTTCAAAACCAAAGTTTGCAGTTGAAGGAACCCGATGTTATGATGAATTCTTCGCCGAATTACAAGACAATCTGCAGGTTTTGGTACAATATGGACTGTTAACCAAGAATGAGATACTCCCCGTGTTAAAAACCTTTTCACATCTATGGAACGCAGTCCTAATTCATACCCCATTAACGGAAATTCACCATGATCTCATGTGGAAACAAATACTGATCGATCACAAGAATCGACATTATTTACTCGATTTGGATGAACATATTCCGTGTCATGCAGCGAAAGACCTTGCCGATCTCATGGCAGCAAATAGATTTATAGCCGAAAAATTGATTAAACCACTAGTAACACAAAAAAGAAAAAATATTCGAAAAATAGCTGAAAAACTCAATTCATTGATCCTATCGTCTTATGTGGATATAGTGAGAAAGGAGGTTAAAGACCTTTGGCTCAAGGAGCTGGAAGTGGAATGTCTAGGTTATTTAACTTTCCGTCACCTTCATGATGCAGCATATTTTGCACCAATCAGTGATGATCCCGATCACAAACATTCGGTGGAATTTTCCATGCACTTGTTTAAAAAGAACTTTGAGGCATTAGTTACTGAATTACAAAGAAAAGGAACTTAGTAATGGGAAGAAAATCTAATAATAATCATGAAATTAAAATCCTTTAATACCTATAATTCGCATAAAACTCATTGTCCTTATATGGTGATAGTTTACTCTAACAGTTACCTTAATGCTTTCATAAGAAGTACATTCAAGCCTTTTTACCCTTTCGTTCGCTTGGAGGAGCTGGAGGAGGAGGACCCTTGGGAGGACCCTTGGGAGGGCCCTTGGGAGGACCCTTGGGAGGGCCACCGGAACCGCGAGAGGGTGTGGGCGAGGGAGTTGGTGGAGTTGCGAAAGGAAGAGTATCTGAAAGGGCGGAGGGAGGACCCTTGGGAGGGGCAGAGGGAGATTTACTTTTAGGAACAGGAGGAGGAGTGCTGGAAGAACTACTGAAGGAAGAGGAAAGTGTGTCATCGACTGAAGGGATAAGATTTATATAAGGAAAAGGAGTGGGCGTTGCACCAGCTGCTGTTGTAGTAGATTTAATTGATTTTTCGTAGACTTTTTGTAATCTATCATGTTCAGCGGATTTTATTTCCTCTATAAATTTATTTTCAATCTTGTTTAATTGTGCTTTATACCCAGAAGAGAGTTTTTCATACATTTCTGATCCAATATTTTTCCTAGCTTGAAACGTTTTAAGAATCTGTAAAGCACCTTTTGTGGAATTGTACAAGGCTGTTAGTCCATTTAATGTCTCTTGTGGAACAAGAGATGCTTCTTCAGGTAACTTGGGGGTGATGAATTTGATTTTGATTGCATTTCGTCCTGAGACAATACGAATAACCATGAATAATATGATGAGGATAAGTGCTACAAGGATTAGTAATGGTAAGGTAAACCCGTCATCGATCCATTTAAAATTTAAGAGTTTATCGAAGAAATCTTGAAACTTCTGAAGCAAAGATCCGTTTGTCAAAATGTTCAACCCTTCTTTAGGAAAACCATCTTAATTGATATGATATTTCCCAAGTTTAATATAATTATTTCTCAAAGGTTTGATACTCGATTTTTTGTTTTATTTCGCACCATATTCTAATCCACAGAATTTTCTGTGCTAAGAAAGAATTGTTTGCCATGGAATAGTAATTCGGATTGGTTTAAGGCAACTTGGTAAATATTATATTCCATAGTGTTTGATTTCATTTCAGGAGAAGCAGATGGAATCTTTTTTTAGTTTTGTGTTAGTCTTTCTCTTAGCTTGTGTATAAAATGTTATAATGTACCATATTTGATCGTTAAAAACTTAACAAAATTTTTGTTATATTTTGTATGCACCAATAATGAGGGACGAACATGAAAAAATTGAAGGAGAAGGTTGCGATCGTTACAGGTGGCGCTAGTGGTATTGGCAAAGCCACTGTAAGGCTGTTTATCGAACAAGGAGCTTATGTTGTGATAGCCGACATCCTCGATGAGATGGGGTACCGGGTTGCCGAAGAGCTTGGGACAAACGTCACGTATCATCATACAGACGTGAGCCAAGAGGCTGATATTAAGGCAGTCATTGGTCACACTCTAGAAACCTTCGGACGTTTAGATTGTATATTCAACAATGCAGGGATTGTAGGGGTTGACGGGGCAATTGAGTCAATTCCTGTGAAAGGCTTTGATCAAACTATTGGAGTTTTACTTCGTGGAGTGTTTCTTGGCATGAAGCATGCTGCCGCGGTGATGAAGCATCAGTGTTCAGGTAGTATTATTAACAATGCAAGCGTAGCTGGTCTTAGAACAGGTTATGCCCCTCACATATACAGCGCTGCTAAGGCAGCAGTAATTCACCTTACCCGCTCAGTTGCTATGGAATTGGGTGAATGTGGCGTGCGAGTGAACTGTATCTGCCCCGGATATGTTGTTACGCCAATAATTGGAAGATCTTATAACCTTCCTTTGGAAGCAATCGATTTAACAATAGAGCGTCTAAAGCCGGTATTTGCGAATTATCAGCCAATTCGGCGCGCGGGTCTCCCGGAAGATGTGGCCCAGGCGGCACTCTGGCTTGCGAGTGACGACTCGAGCTTTGTCAATGGACATGTGTTGATTGTTGATGGAGGACTTAGCAATGGCCGCATGTGGTCGAATCGTTTGAGCGAAAATGACCAATTACAAGCTATTTTGGGGATTGATTCCTAGGTAGTATGAGGAATAACGATGAAGGTATTTGCAGACAAAGTTGCGGTGATTACAGGCGCTGCCAGTGGGATAGGCCGTGCAATCGCCGATCGATGTGCGAAAGAAGGCATGAAAGTCGTTCTAGCAGATATTGAGGAAACGGCATTAGCCATTGCTGAAAATGAGTTGAAATCAAAAGGAGCGACGGTCTTAGCAGTTTTAACAGATGTTTCAAAAGTTAAAGATATTGAAATGTTGGCTAAGAAGACGCTTGACGCATATGGGGCTGTTCACTTACTATTCAATAATGCAGGAGTTATTGGTGGGAGCACGATCTGGGAGAGCACTCTGGCGGATTGGGAATGGATTATAGGTGTCAATCTTTGGGGAGTCATTCATGGGGTACGAGTATTTGTCCCTCTGATGCTTGCACAAGAGACTGAAGGACACATTGTTAATACCGCTTCGGTATCAGGATTAGTATCTGGCCCAGGTAATGGTTGGGGCATTTATAGAGTGACCAAACATGGAGTGGTAACGCTTTCTGAAACGTTATATTATGAATTGGCAGAAAGGGGTGCAAAGCTTAAAGTATCTGTTCTTTGCCCTGCAGCGGTCAACACGCAAATTATGGAGGCCGAACGAAATCGACCCGTTGAACTACATAACACTGAAGAAAAAATGAACCCAAAAGTCGAACAATTTTGGCAGACCATACGTCGCGAGGTACAAAACGGATTACCCCCTCAGCAGGTAGCTGATGTGGTTTTCAACGCAATCCAAGCTGAAAAATTCTATATTATTATCCCTCTGGAGGAGAAACAGGCTATACAAAAACGGATGGAGGATATTCTCCAAGAGCGCAATCCGACATGAAAACCACCTAACTCGAGAATTTAATTGAAAAACACAATTTTTCTTAAATAAATGGAATCCTATCTATATATATTAATCAATTAGAACAGTTATTAGATTCCTTTTCTATGCTTCTACTTCCAGATTCTCCTTATCACCACTCGAACAAGGGGCACACCAAAGCTGAGGTTCCTAAATTTCTTCTAATTCTGTTAATAAACGTGAATATACTTTTATTGACATACGAAAATCAGTTTCTTCATTAATTTTCTTCAGAAAATGTTTACAATCATTCTTGGCTATTAGCCAAGTTTTCATTCTTCGTAAGAGAATTCCAATAGTTCCTGTAACTGTGATTCCGAGTGCGTGTGCAACTTCTCTAGCTGCTAAATCGTCTATGATTCCTATAGCATCTTTTTTTCAGTTATCAATTCCTTTGCTAGGGTAAGAATACTTGCTTCACCCTGGTGGATTTGTAGATCCTGCAATTTCTTCATTAAGGTTGATTTTTAGGGGTAGCGATTTTCAACCAAGATTCGAAAGCTTCCTTTCAGTCTAGACGTTCAGAGATGCGTTCAAACCGTAAAACTTCTTGTTTAACGATGGTTGTTGTGAATATTTAATTGAACAATTGAGGGACTAAATTTAGTGCTCCTAACTTTCTGATAGCTTGTTGCCCAAGATATCTCTAATCCAACGCGCTGCATTTCAAGCCTCCTT